>NZ_JBNCKW010000001.1:0-296536 GCF_049841735.1 Micromonospora sp. DT46
CGGCCGCAGCCTCCAAGAACTCCAACAACGCATCCTCGAACACGACGCCAAAATCCAAATCCCCGCACTCACCCACTGACCACGGCCGTGACCGCCTGCCGGCACCGCGCCGACGGCCCAGGACACGATCAGGCGCAGTGGCCCCTGACGGTCGGCGAGACCGTCGGGAGCCACTGCGCCTGATGCGGTCCGCACCGCTGCCCGGCCCGCGACGCGCGGGCCGGGCGGCGTGGTGTCCGCCTACCGGTGGTTCAGCAGCACCGGCAGCGACGCCACGTCGTTCGCCATGAACGAGCGCAGCGGCTGGATCTCATCCGGTGCCACGGCCAGCGCGAGGTGCGGGAAGCGGGCGAACAGCGCCGGCACCGCCACGACCGCCTCCAGGCGCGCCAGGCGGGCCCCGGGGCAGAAGTGCGGACCCGCCCCGAACGCGAGGTGGTCCTTGTTCTCCCGGTCGATGTCGAACACGTCCGGGTTCTCGTGGACGGCCGGGTCGCGGCCGTGCGCCAGGTAGCTGATGAGGATGGCGTCGCCCGCCCGGATGACGACCCCCTCGCCGAGGTCGATGTCCTCCTTCGCCCAGCGCATCGGCAGTGCCGCCACCGGGCAGTGCGCCCGCAGCGCCTCCTCGATGGCGTCCGGCCAGCGGGCCGGGTCGGCCAGCAGGGTCGCCAGCTGGTCCGGGTTGGCGAGCAGCTCGCGGACCGTGTGGTCGATCAGCGTCACCGTCGTCTGGCTGCCGCCGCCGATGAGCAGCAGCAGCATGTCGACCAGCTCCTGCTCGCTGAGCGGCTCCTCGCCCTCCACCCGGGCCGCCATCAGGAAGCTCGTCAGGTCGTCGGACGGCTCGCGGCGCTTGAGGTCGATCAGCGTACGCATGGCGACGTTCATGTCGACGTAGACCGCGGCCGACTCCTCCTCCGGCACGTTGTCGGTGTTCAGCACCACGCGCAGGATCCGCAGCACCTCGGGCCGCAGGTCGTCCGGCACCCCGAACAGGTCGCAGATCACCCTGGTCGGCAACTGCTGGGAGTAGATGGTGTGCAGGTCGACCGGCTCGTCCGCCGGGTGCGTCGCCAGGTCGTCGAGCAGCCGCCGGGCGACGAGCTCCACGTGCGGGCGCATCGCGTCGATCCGCTTCGGGGTCAGCGCCGGCGCCACGAGCTGCCGCAGGCGCTGGTGCTCGCGGCCCTCCGCCGTGGACATGGACTCGACGTCCACCCACGGCGACAGCCACTTGATCTCGCCGGGGGTGTAGCTGGGCACGTTCTTCTTGACGTTGCGGGAGACCCCGGGGTGGGTCAGCAGGCGCCGGACCACGTCGCCGCGGGTGATCGACCAGGCCAACATGCCTTCCGGCAGCTCGACGGCCACTGCGGGGCCGGCCGCACGGAACTCGTCGATCTGCGCGTACAGGCACTTGCCGCCGCGACTGTCGATCTGGGTGGTGGGGGCAGCGCTGAAGTCGACCATAGTGCGCCTCCTACGATGATGAGGGAACGCAGAGAAAGGTAACTGTCGATCGGGAACTGTCGGGTAACCGCTTTCTCGCACCCGCCGCGAATTCGCCTGGACAAAGGCGCAGATCATTGCGTCGTGCCGGCCTACCAACCTATCGTCCTACCACGACACGTGTCAGGGAGCGGCGATCCCGCCCTACTCACCGAATTCTGCGGCAACCCCATTTGTTAACGCGTGTGCGGAGGCACAAACATGGACAGGATTCGCCGGGTCGGCGTCGTCGGGTGCGGGGTCATGGGCGCCGGGATCGCCGAGACGTGCGCGAGGGCCGGCTTGGACGTGCTCGTCGCGGTGTCGCGGCCGGCTTCCCTCGTACCGGGCCGGGCGCGGCTGACCGCGTCGCTGGATCGCGCGGTGGGCCGGGGCAAGCTCAGCGAGGCGGATCGGGACGCGACGCTGGGTCGGGTGTCCTTCACCGCCGACCTCACGGACTTCGCCGACCGGCAGCTGGTGGTCGAGGCCGCCTCGGAGCAGGAGTCGATCAAGCTCGACGTGTTCGCCACCCTCGACAAGGTCGTCGAGGACGAGGACGCGATCCTCGGCTCGAACACGTCCTCACTGCCCATCGTGAAGCTCGGCGGCGTCACCGCCCGGCCCGAGCAGGTGGTGGGCATCCACTTCTTCAACCCCGCGCCGGTGCTCCCCCTCGTGGAGGTCGTCGGCTCGGTGCGTACGGACCCGCGGACCGTCGAGACCGTCGACGCGTTCGTCACCGAGGTGCTCGGCAAGCAGGTCGTCCGCGCCAAGGACCGCGCGGGCTTCGTGGTGAACGCGCTGCTGATCCCGTACCTGCTCTCCGCCGTGCGGATGGTGGAGTCCGGGATGGCGTCGGTGGCCGACATCGACAAGGCGATGACGCTCGGCTGCGCGCACCCGATGGGTCCGCTGCGCCTCGTCGACCTGATCGGGCTCGACATCGTGGCCGCGATCAGCGAGTCGCTGTACCGGGAGTTCCGGGAGCCGCACTACTCGCCGCCGCCGCTGCTCGCCCGCATGGTGGCCGGCGGCATGCTCGGCAAGAAGTGCGGCCGGGGCTTCTACGAGTACGGGCGATGAGCGCGTACGCCGCCGCAACGTCCCCCGCGGAGGTGGGCTGAACCATGGACCTCGTCGACCGTCTGCACCGCGTCGTCGCCGACGCGAAGTACCTGTCCCTGTCCACCGTCTCCCCCGACCGCCGGCCGTGGACGGCGGTGCTCCAGTACGCGTGGCTGCCCGACCCGCTGCGCTTCCTGTTCGGCTCCGCCACCCAGTCCCGGCACAGCAGGCACGTGGCGGCCCGCCCGACGGTGAGCGGGGCCCTCTTCGTCACCGGCGACGGCGGGCTCACCGAGGTCGACGGCGCCCAGTTCACCGGCACCTGCCGGGAGCTGACCGCCGACGAGGTACGCGCACACCACGCGACGTTCTACGACGCCCTGCTGCCGGACGACGCGAGCAGGGCGGAGTACACCCTGCCCGTGTCGGCGCTGCTGCCGCCGGCGGAGCACCGGATCTACCAGATCTCGGTGGACCGCGTGTGGCTCGTCGACACCAGCACCTGGATCGAGGACCGGATCGACCGCCGGATCGAGGTGGACCTGCCCTGAGCGGGGCGGGTCCACCCCGGTCCCGGGGTCACTCGGCCATCGTCGCCCAGAACACCGCCTCGTAGGCGTGCACCATCCGCGCCGCGCGCAGGGCCTCCACCGGGTCGTCGCCCGCCGCGAGGCCGGTCGACACCACCCCGGCCGCCTGCTCCAGCACCTCGTCCGGCGTCTCGGCGAAGTAGCGGAAGTGCGCGACCGCCTCGTCGGAGAACCCGTAGCGCGCCTGGAGGGCATCGGCCATCCGGGCGTAGAAGCCGCCCGACTCCTCGACGTTGACCAGCAGGGCCAGCGGGATCGCCGACCGCGGCCCGAACACGGCGGTCCGGACGATGAAGGAGGGGTACGCCTGGGCCAGCGGTCGCGGCTCGTGCGCCCGCAGCTCCTTCTCCCCCAGGCCCACCGCGGCGGCGAAGGCCGGCAGCAGGCCCAGCGCCTCCTCCTCGGCGCCCGCCATGGCCAGGAACAGCGGCTCGGGGAAGCGGGCCGCCAGGAACGCGAAGCTGCTCCGGTCGCTGGACACCAGGTGGTGCAGCTCGCCGGCCAGGGCGCGCAGCCGGTCGGCCGACACCTCACCGCGCTCCAGCAGCTCCAGGAACCGGTTGGGCGCCAGCTCCAGCGACCGCCGGCCCTGTGCCACCAGCTCTGCCACGTGCTCGTCCACTAGTCACCTCCGAATCGTGCGGTGCAGGTTCGGGCCGCTCGCCGGTCCCGGTACGGGCTCGGCGATCCACGGCCCCTCGATGGACGCGTCGAGCACGCCCTCTTCCAACCAGGTGAAGCTGCCGCCCAGCACCCGCCGGGCGACCGCGACGTCGTCGCCGTCGGTGTCGTCCCGCAGCCGCCGGCGCAGCTCCGCCACCCGCTGGCGGGACTGGCGGCAGAACGCGTCGGCCAGCTCGACCGCGGTGCCGCCGAGCGCCCTGGCGTACACGCAGGCGGCGGTCATGGCGTACAGCTCGGCGGCGATGTCCACGACGCGCCCGAGGAACAGCTGCCGCTCGGCGACCGCCTCGCCCCACCGCTCCCGGCCGTCGGCGAGGTGCCGGGCCAGCTCGGCGCTCGTCGCGTCGGCGAACGACAGGTGCCCGGCCAGGTCGCCGAAGCCGGGCGGCGGCGTGAACGGCGTGGACCCCTCGGCGGGGCCCTCCTCGTCCGCCAGCGCGTCGGTCCCGACGAAGACGCGCAGCGCCTCGCTGGAGCCGTCGAAGATCCGGCCGATGCGCAGGTCCCGGAACAGCTGCTCGACGGGGACGCCGCGCTCACCGCGCGCGGCGGCCGACTCGGCGGTCTCGTACCCGCGGCCGCCCCGGATCTGCATCAGCTCGTCGACGATCCGCCACGCCTGCTCCGACGCGAACAGCTTCGCGAGCTCGGCCTCGGTGTGCGTGTCCAGCACGCCGGCGTCGGCGTGCCGGCCGGACACCTCGACCATGGCCTCCAGCGCGAAGGCGGTCGCCGCGATGTAGGCGATCTTGCTCGCCACCGCCTCGTGCTCGCCGATCGGCCGGTCCCACTGCACGCGTACGCCGGACCACTCGCGGGCGATCTTCAGGCTCCACTTGGCGGCGGCGGCGCAGACGGCGGGCATCGACAGCCGGCCGGTGTCCTGCGCGGCGAGCGCCACCTGGAGCCCCTGCCCCTCCGGCCCGATCCGGCGGCTCGCGGGCACCACGACCCGGTGCAGCCGGACGACCCCGTTCTCCAGGCCGCGCAGCCCCAGGAAGGAGCTGCGGTGCTCCACCGTGACCCCCGGCGCGTCGGCCTCCACCACGAACGCGGACATGCCTCCCGGGCCGCTCTCCGTGGGCGGGACCAGGGCCATCACCACGATCAGGTGGGCGATGGTGCCGTTGGTCGTCCACAGCTTCACCCCGTCGAGGCGGTAACCGCCGTCGTCGGTGGGGGTGGCGGTGGTCCGCATCCGGAAGGGGTCGTTGCCGATGTCGGGCTCGGTGAGGGCGAAGGCGGAGATCTCGCGTACGCACCTCGGCAGCAGCTCACGCTTCTGCGCGTCGGTGCCGAACAGCCGCAGCGGCTGGATGAGGCCGATCGCCTGGTGCGCGCCGAGCAGCTCACCGAGCGAGGAGTGCGCCGTGCTGACGATCATCAGCGCCCGGTGGTAGCAGACCCCCGACAGGCCGAGCCCGCCGTACTCCCTGGGGAGCTTGATGGCGAACGCGCCGAGGTCGCGCAGGCCGTCGACCACCTCGTCGGGGATCCGGTCCTCGCGCTCGATGAGCCGGCCGTCCACCTTGTCGGTGCAGAACGCGCGCAGCCGCGCGAGGAACGCCTCGGCGTCGGCGTCGAGCCCGGCGTCGGGCAGCGGGTCGAGCAGGTCGACCCGCAGCCTGCCGCGCAGGAGTTCGCTGCCGAAACTCGGTCTGGTCATCGTTGCCTCCCCGTTGCGCGGGTGGGTCTGGATCGGGACACGGGCCGGGCCACGTTCGACTCGCGTGAGCGGGTGCGCCCGTGGCCCGGTCCTCGACGTGGGTCAGCTCGCCGGCACGGCCTTGATCAGCGAGAGCGGGCCCGCGGCGCCGTGGCCGCAGGACTCGACGGTGAAGCCGGTCTCGGCGAGCAGGGACCGGAACTCGCTCTCGGTCCGCTCCCGGCCGCCGGCGGTCACCAGCATGTTGATGTCCGTGTAGAACATCACCGGGTTGTCGGTGTTCGCGGTGTCCGGCAGCACGGATCCGACGATCAGCAGCGTGGCGTCGGCGGGGATGTGGGCACGCACCGTGGCCAGCAGCTTCCGGGCGTTCTCGTCGTCCCAGTCCTGGAAGACGCTCTTGATGATGTACAGGTCGCCGCCCTCGGGGACCGACGAGAAGAAGTCGCCCGCCACGATCTCGCACCGGTCGGCGACACCGGCGGTGGCGAGCACGCCGGCGGCCTCGGCCACGCCCGCGGCGCTGTCGAAGCACACCCCCCGCAGGTGGGCGTGGGTGCCGAGGATCGCGGCGAGCAGCGTCCCGTCGCCGCCGCCGACATCCACGACGGTACGGACGCCGGAGTAGTCGTACCCGTCGGCGACGAGCTGGGCGGACGCCCTCGACTCCTGCCCCATCGCCACGTTGAACAGCGCGGACAGCTCGGGGTTCTCGGCGAGGTGCACGTAGGCGTTCTTGCCGTGCACGTGGTCGAAGGCGCACTCGCCGGTCTCGATGGTGTGCCGCACCTGCTGCCAGGACGCGAACAGCGTGGGGTTGGTGAAGAACCGGGTGAACGCCCACAGCGTGTTCGGCGAGTCGGTGCGCAGCTGCTCGCCCACCTCGGTCAGCCGGAACTCGCCCGGCGCCGGCTCGACCAGCACGCCGATGGCCACGAGGGTCCGCAGCAGCCGGTGCAGCGACGGCGCGTGGGTGCCCGTCGCCTCGGCGAGCTGCGCGCTCGTGACCCGGCCGTCGTGGATGTGGTCGGCGAGCTTCAGCTCGGCGGCGAGCGCGAGCGACTGCGAGGCCATGTAGCCGCCGATGATCTCGATCAGGGCGGCACGGTTGCGGATCTTGGAGGCCAGGGTGGCCGGAACGGTGCTGGTCATGAGGCATGCCTTTCCGCGAGGGGGTGTCGAACCCACACGTTGGGCTCGACGTAGACGGCGTGGTCGTGGTCGACGTTCACCGCGACCGGGGTCAGGGCACCCGGCACGACGACCGGTCCGCTGGTGTCGAAGGGCAACCCGGTCCAGTCGCGCCACTGCGCGAGGCTGCCGGAGATCGTCATGGAGGCCGGGCAGACCTGGAGCACCTGCCCGCCCGCCCGGACGTGCACGCGCAGCCACGGGTCGGCCGGCAGCCCGTCGTCGCGGGTCCGGGCCGCGTACCCCGGCATCGGCTCGTGCGGCTCGGCGTGCTTGCCGCTGGGCCGGACCGGCCCGACGACGTCGCGGTAGCCGTGCCGGCGGGCGTTGTCCTTGACCGCCGCCAGGACGCGCCCCGACATGTTCCGGGCCTGCATGCCGGGCACCACGGCGATCTCCAGCGCGCACAGCGCGGTGAGGTCGCGGCCGGCGGAGGTGTCGAGCATGCTCATCCCCAGCACCGCGTCCCAACCGGTGTCGGGCAGGCTCGCCGGGTCACCGTCCCAGGCGAACGGCACGCCGGCCGCGCGGGCCACCACCTTGTCGTCGGATTCGACGACGACGAGCTGGTGCTCCGGGTACCGGTCGAAGGCCCAGCCGATCACCATCGGCTCGGGCGGGATGTACTCGGGCCACGAGGCCTCCATGTGGAGCATCGCGTCCCGCAGGTCCGGTCGCTCGGCGAGCGTCAACACGCGCACGGGGTCACCTCCCTCGGTCAGGCGGCCAGGCTGCGCGCGGGCAGCGGGTCCGCGGGCATGGCGCAGTGGTCGTCGGCGTGCCTGCGCAGCAGCGCCAGGTATTCGGTACGGGGCACCGCGACCGCGCCGATGAGCTTCGCGTGGTCGCCGTCGTGCTGGACGTCGACCGCCACGCCGCCGCTCTCCGCGACGCGCCGCACCAGGCACGCGACCGCGACCTTCGCGGCGCCGCTGCGCAGCGCGAACTGGGAGTCGGCGCTGAACACGCCACCGACCCGTACGCCGAACGTGCCGCCGACCAGCTCGTCGCCCTCCCACACCTCGACGCTGTGGGCGTGCCCCGCCGCGTGCAGCTCGCGCAGCGCCGACACGAGCCGGTCGGTCAGCCACCGGGGCTCGCGGCCCACGCGGCAGTGCTGGACCACCCGGTCGAAGCAGACGTCGAGCGTCGTCGTCCACTCGACCTTGTTGCGCAACTGCCGCCGCAGGCTGCGCTGGATGCGGGCCTGGTCGACGTGGATCACCGGGCGCGGGTCGGGCGAGCACCAGGCGACGGCGTACGGGTCCGCGCTCCCGGCGAGCACCGCGATCCGGCCGGCGGCGACGTCCGCCTCGTAGGTGAACTCGCTGACGATCTTCCGCTCCTCGGTGTCGGCCGGGAACGGGAACAGCCCGTGCCGGTAGGCGCCGAGGAGCGTCGTCGCGGACAGGTCGTCGCCGAACGCGACCGGGCCCTCGGTGGGGGCGTGGGTGAGGTCGAGCGTCTCCCAGCCCATCACGCGGCCCGCAGGAACTCGGTGCGGGTGAGGTAGCCGATGTAGCGGTCGAGCATCTCCGCGTCCACCGTCGGGATCTCGATGCCGCTGCCGCGCAACGCGTGCTCCACGTTGGTGCGGGAGAAGACGGGGAACGTCGTCTCCAGGTACATCTCCGCGACGCTCATCTGGCCCGTCGCGCAGCGGTCGATGAACAGCGGCGCGAAGGGGGTCATCGGATGGTCGGGCTGTTCGACCGCGACCCGCACCATCTCGTCGAGCCACTCGGCCCAGGTCACCTCGCGGATGTCGTGCCCGTGCGCCCGCAGGCGCTCGACCAGCACCGAGATGTTGACCTTCCCGGGGTTGGTGAGGTGGTAGACCTCGCCGGCGGGCCGGGACGCCCGGGCGATGTGCGCGACCGCGGCGGCGAACACGTCGACCGGCGTGTAGTCCAGCGGCAGCTCCGCGACGGGGGCGGTGCCGGTGTCCACCACGAACTTCTTCATCGCGCACATCTCCGTGGCGATGTTCCACGCGCCGTTGACCCGGTCGCCGGAGATGTCGGCGGCCCGGTAGATCGCCACCGGCAGCCCCTGCTCCGCCGCCCGGTGCAGCAGCGCCTCGGCCACCCACTTGCTCTCCACGTAGCCGACGGAGAGGTGGTCGGCGTACGCCAGCGGGGTGTCCTCGTCGACGTGCCGGACGCCGGCGGTGCCGAAGCCCGCGACGACGGCCATGGTCGACGTGTAGTGGACCGGGACGTTGCGGTGCCGCGCGGCCATCCGGATGATCTCGCGGGTGCCGTCGACGTTCGCCGGCCGCATGTGCGCGTACGGGTAGATGAAGTTGACCGCCCCGCCGGGATGGTGGATGACGTCGACCGTGCGCGCCAGCTCGTCGAAGGCCGCCTCGGACAGGCCGAGCCCGGGTGCCGCGAGATCACCGGGGACGGCGACGATCCGGCCCGCAGCCTGGTGACCGGCGAGGTCCTCGCCGAAGTAGTGCCGCGCGTTGGCCTGGATGCGGGCCAGGCCCTGCTCCGGCCCGTCGGCGCGCACGAGGCAGTGCACCACGGCGTCCGTGCTCGTCAGCAGCTCCCGCAGCAGGTAGATGCCCAGGAAGCCGGTGGCGCCGGTGAGGAACACGTGGCGGGGGTCCTGCCAGCGCGGCTCGTCGGACACGTCGCGCCGGACCTGCACGTCCAGCTCCGTCTCGGCGGCGAAGTCCACCCGCTTGCGGGTGTCGTCGCCAGCGAGCGTGCCTTCCCGGGCCTCGCGCACCGCCCGCGCCAGGCCACGCGGCGTCGCGTCCTCCAGCAGCAGCCGGATCAGCGGACGTACCTGGGTGATGAGCACGCCGAAGGAGCCACGGATCTTCGCGAGCAGCTCGGCGGCGAGGATCGAGTTGCCGCCCTGCGCGAAGAAGTTGTCGTCCGGCAGCACCCGGGGCACGCCGAGCACCTGCCCCCACAGCCGGGTCACGCCGCGCTCCACGAGGTCGACGGGCGTGTCGTCCGCCGCCTCGGCAGCGACCGTCGCGGTGCCCGGCGCGGGCAGCGCGGCCAGGTCGACCTTGCCGTTGGTCTTCAGCGGCAGCTCGTCGAGGGCGACGAACGCCGTCGGCACCATGTAGTCGGGCAGGTGGCGGCCGACGAACTCGCGCAGTTCCGCGACGTCCAGGGGCCGTGGGCCGGTGTGGTACGCGGCCAGGCGCCGCTGGCCGTCGTGCTCGTACGTGGTGACGGCGACCGTGTCGACGCCCTCGTGCGCCGCCAGCGCCGCCTCGATCTCGCCGGGCTCCACCCGGAATCCACGGATCTTGACCTGCCGGTCGATGCGCCCGATCACCTCGAGGTTGCCCTCGGCGGTCCAGGCGCCCAGGTCACCGGTCCGGTACATCCGCGCGCCGGGCTCGGACGCGAACGGGTCCGCGCGGAAGCGGCCGGCGTCGTCCTCGGTCAGGTAGCCGCGCGCCACACCGCGACCGCCGATGTGGATCTCACCGCGCTCGCCGGGGCCGACCGGCCGGCCGTGCTCGTCGAGGACGTACACGACGGTGCCGGGCAGCGGCCGGCCGACGGGAGCCGCGCCGCGGGCGGGCAGCACGTCGGCGGTCAGGTCCATCAGGCAGGAGGTGATCGTGGTCTCGGTGAGCCCGTAGGCGTTGACCAGCCGTACCCCCGGCATCAGGTCCAGCGCCGTGCGGCAGTCCTCCGCGTTGACCGCCTCGCCACCCACGATCACCAGCCGGACCGGCAGGTCACCGGCCCCCGCGCCGGCCTCGGCGAGGAAGCGGCGCCAGTACGCGGGGGTCAGGTCCATCACGGTGACCCCGTGGTGGCGCAGCCGCTCCGGCAGCTCGCTGGGCGCCCAACTCAGCTCGGGCAGCACCAGCGTCGCCCCGCCCAGCAGCGCGACCGTGATCTGCTCGATGGAGGTGTCGAAGGAGAGCGCGCCGAACTGCAGCACCCGGTCGTCGGGGATGACGCCGTAGCGGCCGGCCAGCTCCCCGCACAGGTAGCTCAGCGAGTCGTGGTTGACCACGACGCCCTTCGGCGTACCCGTGGATCCCGACGTGTAGATGATGTAGGCGGCGTCCCCGCCGCCCTCCGCCACGGCCGGGGCGGTCGCGGCGCCGTCCGCGACGCTCGCGGTGAGCGCCCTGACCGGCAGGTCGGCGAAGCGCGCCAGGTCGCGCCCGTGGGTGACGACGGTGGTGCAGTCGGTCTCCTTCACGAACGCCTCGACCCGGCTGTCCGGCAGCCCCGGATCCACCGGCAGGTAGGCCGCGCCCGCCTTCCAGATGGCGAGCAGGCCGACGATGGCGTCGATGGAGCGTTCCAGGTGGACCATGACCACGGAGTCCGCGCCGACGCCCTCGTCGACGAGGTGGCGGGCCAGGCCGTTCGCCCGGCGCTCCAGGTCCGCGTAGCTGATGTGCGCGTCGCCCTGCACGACCGCGGTCCGGTCGGGCTGCGACGCCGCGCGGACGGCGATGAGTTCGTGGACACGCGGTTGCGTACGGATGTTCATGTTTTCCCTCGGGTGTGAGCACGGTCGTACCCGTGGATTTACCTGCCGCTGACCCAACGAAATTCGATACGGGCGACACTACTGCCTGCCGGCGGTTCCCCCGACTACCAGAATGAGCATGGAACCAGAATTGACACTACTCATCAGGGTAGTCCTTTAGGCGCGGTCCACCCTTCGTCGAATTCAACGTGGAGGACGCCGGAAATCGCTATGTGGCAGTGGTGCCCGGAAGGTCCGGACCGCCCGCTACGCCGCGGAGGAGACCGGCACGTGGCGGACGAGTTCCGCCCGCGAGGAGATGCCCAGCCGGCGGAACAGGCTACGCAGGTGGTAGTTGACCGTGTGCGGCGACAGCCGTACCCGGGTCGCGATCTGCCGGTTGGTCATGCCCTCGGCGACGAGCCGCGCGATGGCCCGCTCGACGCCGCTGAACGACTCCCACGCGCCACCGGTGTCCGGGCGGTGCTCGCGGGCGGCGGGCGTGGAGCGCAGCCCGATCCTGCGCCGCAGGTCGGCGGGGGCCACGGGCTCCGCCGACGGGTCGGCGGCGCGGGACGCACCGGTCACGGCCCGGCGCCGGCGCAGGCGGTCGCGGTCGGCGCGGAGCGCCTGCCGCACGGCGGGCGGCAGGGCGTCGAGCACCGCCCACCACACCAGTTCGTGCCGGAAGGCGAGGTCGTCGCCCACCCAGTCGAGCAGACCGGCGTCGAGCAGCGCATCCAGGTCCGGCAGCAGCTGGGCGGTGTTCCGCCGGGTCATCGCCGTCAGCTCCGCGAGCTGGCAGGACCGACCGAGCACGGCGGCCACCCGCAGCAGCTGCCACGCTCCGGTCGGCGCGCCGCGCAACGTGGCACGGACCAGCTCCTGGACCCGCTTCGGCGTCCGCGCCCGGCCGGGCCCGTCGGTGACGCCCTCGACGCGGATCCCCTCGCGCAGCGCGGCCAGCAGCAGCGGGTCCCCCGCCGCGGCGGCGACGAGCAGGCGCATGGCAGGATCCGCCACGACACCGGGCGGATCGGCGACGAGCCGACCCACGGTGTCCCCGGCCAGCGGGCGGCCCGCCTCGGCGAGCGCCCCGCCCCTCTGCGACAACTGCTCGTCCTCGTATGCCACGACGCAATCGTGCACGTGAATGTCTGCCGGTCTCAACATTGCCTTACCACCAGGTACGCCGAGCAATTACCCGCACGTGGGGGAAGCGACACCGCAGCGGCTTGCCGGCGGGTGACCCGGGATTGCTTCGATCAATGTAATGACGTCGCGAGAGAGGCGGGCAGTTGTGGAACCCGTTGTGGTCCAGGATTTCGTACCGGCGATCGACCTGTCGGGCCGCACCACCGCCGAGGGGCGCGCGGCCATCGCGGCAGCCATCGGCAAGGCGTGCGAGGGTTCGGGGTTCTTCACCGTCGTGGGGCACGGCGTGCCCCGGGAACTGGTGAACCGCATGTACACCACCACGAAGACCTTCTTCACCCGACCGGAGGAGGAGAAGGACCGGAGCGCGAACCGCGGCTCCGGGGTGTCGGGCCTGCGCCGCCCGGGCGGCCCGTACGAGGCGTTCGCCGCGCACGTGACGGGCGACCTGAGCGACGAGGAGCGCGCGCGGCTCGGCACGCACCCGGCCACCTGGAAGGCGGCGAACATCTGGCCGGACGACGACTTCAAGGCGGTCTGGTACGAGTACATCGCCGCCATGACCGAGCTGTCGGCGGACATCATGCGGCTGTTCGCGCTCGCCCTCGGGCTGCCGGAGGACTTCTTCGACAGCAAGTTCGACGAGCACGTGTCCCTAATCATCGCCAACTACTACTACCCGACGCCCGACGACGGCGTGCTGCGGCGGGAGATGCACACCGACTGGGGCAGCCTGACGGTGCTCTACGTGGAGGACGAGCTGGGCGGGCTCCAGGTGCGGCGCGGCGACGACGACTGGCTGGACGTGCCCGCCATCCCCGGCAGCTTCGTGGTCAACATCGGCGACCTGATGGCGTTCTGGACCGGCGGCCGCTGGGCGTCGACCGTGCACCGGGTGGTCAACCCGGAGGGGACCGACGCGCCGTCGCGCGTCTCCATCCCCTTCTTCTACCTGCCCAACCACGACACCACCATCGAGCCCATGCGCCCACTGGCCCAGGAGAGCGCCGAGGCCGGGCTCGACCGGGTGACCGTCGGCGAGTGGTTCTCGCACAAGATGCAGTCGACGTACCAGGCTTCCGCGTAGCCGACCCCGCGGCGCCCGCCGGACCGCCCCGCAGACGCGGTCCGCCGGGCGCCGCGCGGTGGGCGGGCCGCCGGGCGCTCCGGGCGCGCGGCGCATCGGCGACGGGCGCTCCGCCGGGCGGCGGTCCGGTGTCAGAGGGAACGCACCGCACCCGGCACGGTGAACTCGATGGTCTCGCGGGCGACCTCGCGCTCCACCACCGTCACCGGCCCGCGCGCCCGCAGAGCCTCGACCACGCCCTCGACCAGGCGCGGCGGGGCGGACGCGCCCGCGGTGACCCCGACCGTGGTGACACCCGCCAGCCACTCCGGCAGGATCTCCGCCGCGTCCTCGATGAGGTGGGCCGGGCGGCCGGCGCGGCGGGCCAGCTCGACGAGCCGTTGCGTGTTCGCCGAGTTGGTCGAGCCGACCACGAGCACGAGGTCGGACTCCTCGGCGACCGTACGCAACGCCGCCTGCCGGTTGGTCGAGGCGTAGCAGATGTCGGCCGAGGACGGCCCGCGCAGCGCGGGGAACCGCTGGCGCAGCACGTCGAGCACCTCGGCGGTCTCGTCCACGGCGAGCGTGGTCTGGGTCAGGTACGACACCCGGTCCGGGTCGGGCACCTGGACCGTGTGCGCGTCCTCCAGCGACTGCACGAGCAGCATCCGCTCCGGCGCCTCACCCAGGGTGCCCTCGGTCTCCTCGTGCCCCGCGTGCCCCACGAGCAGGACGGTGTCCCCACGGTCGGCGTACCGGCGCGCCTCCGTGTGCACCTTCGCCACCAGCGGACACGTCGCGTCGAACACCTCCAGGCCGAGCCGGTCGGCCTCGGCGCGCACCACGGGCGACACCCCGTGCGCCGAGAACACCACAGTCGCGCCGGCGGGCACCTCGGCGAGTTCCTCGACGAACACGGCGCCGCGCGACTCCAGGTCGGCGACGACGTGCGCGTTGTGGACGATCTGTTTGCGGACGTACACCGGGCTGCCCCGGCTGGCGAGCGCACGCTCGACGATCTCGATCGCACGCTCGACACCGGCGCAGAACGCACGCGGTGCCGCGAGCAGTACCGTTACGGACTCGGCTACGGACATCGCGCACTCCTTCCCACGCATCTCCGCAGTATCGAGCCGTGTCCTCGCAATCCGGTGGGGTTCCGATGGAGCACCAGCAACGACGCCCCGCGCCGGGACGCCCGCTATCCGTGCACCTGGTAGGCGGCGAGGACCGTCTCGGAGATGAGGCGGGGGGCGTCCGCCCGGTCCACCTTCCCGCTGGCCACGTCGGCGGCGGCGCCCTTCATGATGTGGTGCAGCACGCTGGTCAGCCAGCTGGCCGGCAGGTCGACCCGGAACACCCCCTCGTCCTGACCCCGGCGGATCAACTGGTCGACGCGTCGCGCCGGCTCGGCGTGCAGCTCGTGCACGCGTTCGGGCGGCAGCGACGCCTGCGCCGCCTCCAGCACGGCGCTCGACTGGGCGATCAGCAGCCAGCTCGATCGGATCAGCACACGCAGGGCGTCCCGCGGGTCGCCGGTCAGGTCGAGGCCCGCCAGGAGTTCCTCCCCCTCGGCCAGCACCCGGGTCAGCGCGGCCTCGACCAGGGCGTCCCGGGACGGGAAGTGACCGTAGAGGGTCACCCGGCCCACCCGCGCCGCCTGCGCGATGTCGCTGACGCTGGCGTCGGGGTCGCGACTCAGGCAGCTCACCGCCGCCTCCAGGATCCTCTCCACGTTCTGCTGGGCGTCGGCCCGGCGGGTCGGCTTGGCGAGTGGGCGAGTCATGGAACTTCCCCTAAGTCGAACAGACGTGCATGAGTTAACGTGTCTCCGTAACTTGAACACTACCGTTCAACTTGGCGGAGGAGCCTGGCAGCCATGGCGGAACCTGTGACCGCAACCGAAACTCCCACACCCGCGAGTCCGCATCCGCAGCGCTGGCGGATCCTGGGCCTCGTCGGCATCGCCCAACTGATGCTGATCCTGGACGTCACCGTCGTCGCGATCGCCCTGCCGCACATGGGGTCGGACCTGGGGATGGATCGGGAAGCCCTCACGTGGGTGGTGAGTGGATACACCCTCACCTTCGGCGGCCTGCTGCTGCTCGGCGGGCGCGCCGCGGACCTGTTCGGCGCCCGGCGCCTCGTCCTCGCCGGGCTCCTGCTGTTCAGCGCCGCGTCCCTGACGGCGGGGCTGGCGACCAGCGGCCCCATGCTGCTGGGCGGTCGCGTCGGGCAGGGCCTCGCGGCGGCGCTCCTCTCCCCCGCCGCCCTGTCCCTGGTCGTCACGATCTTCGACGGCGACGAGCGCAACAAGGCGCTCGGCATCTGGTCGGCGCTCGGTGGCGGCGGCGCCGCCCTGGGCGTCCTCCTCGGCGGCCTGCTCACCGCCGGGCCGGGCTGGCCCTGGGTGTTCTTCATCAACGTGCCGGTCGGGATCATCCTGCTGCTGGCCCTCCGGATGCAGCTCCCGCCCCAGGCGCCCACCGGCGCGACGGCCAAGCTCGACGTGCCCGGCGCGGTGCTGGTGACGGCCGCCACCGGATCGCTGATCTACGCGCTGATCCGCGCCGGCGACGTCGGCTGGGCCAACCCGACGATCCTGGCGCTGCTGCTGGCCGCCGTGCTCCTCTACGCCGCGTTCGTCGTCCGGCAGCGCCGCGCCGCGAGCCCGCTGATGGACGTACGGCTGCTGCTCCGCCGGCCGGTGGCGACCGGGGCGCTGCTGATCCTCGTCGCGACCGCGCTGATGATCACCGTCTTCTTCCTGGGCACGTTCTACCTCCAGAACCACCAGGGCTACGGCGCCCTGCGCACCGGGCTGCTCTTCCTGCCCGTGGCGATCACGACCATGCTCGGCGCGAACGCCGCCGGCCGCGTCATCGGCCGGATCGGGGCGCGCACGCTCGGCGTCCTCGGCCTGCTCGTCGCGGCGGCCGGCATGGCGGTCCCCGCCGTGGTCGACGGGACCGCGGCCCTCGTCATCGGGGTGAGCGTCGCCGCCTCCGGCACGGGCGTCCTCTTCGTCGTGGCGTCCGCCGTCGCGCTCGGTCAGGTCGCGCCGCAGGAGGCCGGTCTGGCGTCCGGCATCGTCAGCACCTTCCACGAGTTCGGCGCCTCGCTCGGCGCCGCCGTCGTGTCGAGCATGGCCGCGGCGAGCATCGCGGGCACCAGCACCGAAGGCTTCTCCCGCGGCTTCACCACCGGCGCCGTCATCGCCGTCGCCGCCGCCGTCCTGGCCTTCGTCATCACCCCCCGGCCGACCCACTGAGCACCGACCCGGTGGCCGGTGGGGGCCCGCCCACCGGCCGCCGGGTCGGACACTCCACGCCGACCGTACGCCCGGCCTGCCGCGCGCTCCGTCCCTGCCGGCGCCGGACCTCGCGCCGCCACTGCCGGCGCGGTGGCCGCTACGACCGGTCCCGGTCCCGGCGCGACCCGCCGCGAGCCCCGTCGTGGCGTGGCCGGTACCTGACGAGCCCCAGCGCGAGCGAGGCCGTCCCGAGGGCGAGCAACGCCCAGAGCGCCGTGGCACCGAGCACGCCGACGAGCCGGCCGAGATAGCCCACCGCCAGCGACACGAAGCAGACCCCGCCGCAGAGGAACCACATCCCGGCGTCGCGAGGTCGTTCCCACCTTCGCCGCGCGAAGCCCGGCAGGCGGCCGGTCACCAGCAGGCGCGCACCATAGCCGGCCAGGGCCAGCCCCGCGAGGCCCGACAACACGTGCCACCAGTCCCTGAAGTCCACGACCAGTGACTACCCAGTGGCCACGCCGCCGTCACCGGCGGACCCGCGGAGCGATCCAGGCGCCGATGCTGTCGCCGTGGCACTGGTCGAGGTTGGTGGTGCTGATTCGCAGGGAGACCTGCGTGGCGTCGCTGATGTCCACGTTGACCGGTCGGGTCCGTCCGAGGCCGACCGTGGTGGTGAAGACTTCCTTGCGGTCGGCGAGCACGGTGAACCGGAGCGCCCCGCCGCCCGGGGACTCGTCGGCGATGCCGACCGTCGACTCCAGGAGGCGGAACTGCCGGCTGACCACGAACGTGACCATGAAGTGGTCGTTCAACCAGCACGGAGACGCGGTCAGCACCACCTCCTGCAGCTTGCCGGCGACGGTCAGCGGCTCCTGCTCCCAGCCCTCGAAGTCGTCCACCTCGGGCATCTCGACCAGCGACAGCACGTCGACCGGGGTCGACGGCGACGCGACGACCGTGGGCGTCGCGGAGGTCGGCGGAGGGCCGGTCCCGGTCGTTGCCGAGGGCGTGGCGGGCTGGGGCCGGGCGGCGGACGGTGTGCCCTGCACGGGTGCCGCGGCACCACCGCCGCCAGCGTCGCGGGTCAGCTCCAGCGCGACGGGAATGGCCGCCGCGACGACCGTGGCCACGGCGGCGATGACCGCCCCGACGATCGCGGGATTGGACGAGCGGAGGCGCCTCGGGACAGACACCGCTCGATTATGGCAACGTCGCGCACGCGCACCGAACGACCGGCGCCCCGTCCCCTGCGGCGATCCGCGCGCCGGGTCCGGCGGGCGGCCGCGCCGGGCCGCCGCCGGTCAGTGCCCGAGCCGGTCGAGGATCCTGGCCGCCACGTCGAGGGTGTTCCCCTCGGGCGTCGTCCCGGCTCAGCCGACCCGACGAGCTGATCATCGCCAGCCTCGCCACGGACGGTCGCCAGGGCTGGCAGCAGCGCGCCGAGCGGTGCGGCGCGAGCCGCCGGAGCGTGGGCGCCCCACCCGGATGACCGACCTGCTCGACCGCAGCGGAGAGTCACAGCTCACCGGGGTCCGCCCCGGGCGGATCGCGAGGTCGCCAGTGGCCCGTCCGCAGGGCAGCGAGAACGTCTCGCGTGGGCTACAGCGAGAACGCCTCGCGTGGGCTACGGGACGATCGGGAGCACGTCGGCGTCGTCCCCGGTCTGGGCCAGCCCGGCGGCTGCGGCGATGACTTGGACGGCGTCCTCCAGCGTGGTGGCCTCCGGGAGGACTAGTTCGTCGGGCCAGCCGAGGACGTCGTGGGCGGCGTACCAGCCGCTCATGTGCTCGGCGGTGAACTCGGTGGCCTGCGGGCGCGTCAGGTGCCGGCGCAGGGTCTCGGGCAGGGACACGTCGAGGTAGACGAACAGCGACCGCCCCCGATGACCGTCCCGCAGGGCCGTCAGGACGGCCCGGTGGCGGCCGGTGTGCAGGATGCCCTCCAGCACGACGTGGTAACCGTGGTCGAGCGCGAACCGTACGGTCTGTTCGATCAACGCCGGGGCCACGCCACCGGGCTTGTCGCGCTCGCGCAACACGATGCGGCGCAGGTAGTCCTGTTCGACCAGCGCGCAGCCCCGGCCGTGCCGACGCCGCAACTCCCGGGCGATGCTGCTCTTGCCCGAGCCGGAGTTGCCCCGGACGCAGACGAGGATCGTGTCCGCGCTGCCGGTCGGAACGGCGTCGGCGTCGGCGTCGGCGTCGGCGTCGGCGTCGGCGTCCATGGTGCCCCCTCGCGGTCTGGTCGTTGCGTATGGTCCGGCCCCGGGCGGCGACGACGCATAGAGCCATTGGCGATCTTGACAGTCTCAGCCTCGTTGGGACACCCTCTGGGCCAGATCGCACCCGAAGGTCCGTGGCTCGCGGGCGGGCAGCCGCAAGGTCGATATTCCACATAGATACATGGAGGCTCACTTGCGTCGGAATATCGCAGTCAGCATGGCTGCGCTTGTCGCCGTGCTCGGAATCCTGGTTCCTCAGGGGTCCGCGCTCGCCGGCAGTGGCGCACCATTCAAGCTGCCCTACCGGGCTGGACACGCGTACACCATCACCCAGACCCCCGGGAGCGGCTACTCCCACAACGACGGCTACAACCGACATGCCGTCGACTTCGCGATGCCGCAGGGCACCCCGATCGTCGCCTCGGCCGCCGGCACCGTCCGCTACGAGGGATGGAGCAGCGGCGGAGGCATAATCGCCCTGATCGACCACGGCAACAATCGATGCTCCCAGTACGCCCACCTCAGCAGCACCATCGTCGACAGAGGGCAATGGGTGGCACAGGGTCAGCACATCGGCGCGTCCGGTGCCACCGGAAATGTGACCGGTCCACATCTCCACTGGAACGTCGTCTACTGCGACTCTCAGCTCAGCCGCGAGATCCCCAACACGGTGGAGAACGGCACCAACTATCCCACCGGCACCGCGCCCGTGAGCCAGAACTCCCTTTCCACCAACCTGCCGGGAGCCGACGGCGAACGGGTGTCCGACTTCAGTGGTGACGGTGCCGCCGATGTCCTGGGCGTCGCCGCCAACGGCGACTTCTGGTACTACCCGCACAACCTTTCCGGTCTCAGCACCCCGGTGAAGATCGGGATCGGTTGGGCGGCCTTCAGGCACGTCATGGCCGCCGACTGGAGCGGAGACGGCGCCGCCGACGTCCTGGGAGTCGATTCCTCAGGAAGGCTGTTGTACTACCCGAACAACAGCTACAAACTGTCTGGCTACACGCAGATCGGGAATGGCTGGGCGGCCTTCAAGCACGTGATGGCCGCGGACTGGAGCGGAGACGGCGCCGCCGACGTCCTGGGAGTCGACGCCAACGGAAACCTCTGGTACTACCCACACAACGGAGCCGGCCTCGGCAACCCCGTCAAAATCGGATACGGCTGGGCGACCTTCAAGCACGTCATGGCCGCGGACTGGAGCGGAGACGGCGCCGCCGACATCCTGGGAGTCGACGCCAACGGAAACCTCTGGTACTACCCACACAACCGAACCGGCCTCGGCAACCCCATCAAGATCGGGAACGGCTGGGCGACCTTCCTGCACGTCATGTGACAGTAACGCTGCACCAGGGCGGGTCGGCCCAGGCACCAGACCGGGTGCCCCGGCCGACCCGCCGGCCAAGGCGTAACGCCGGGGACGGGCGAGGTGCAGGCCTGGTCGACGGACGGCAGCACCTGGTTCGCGACCTGCTTCTGACTTGCGTTCAGTCCGGCAGTAGCGGGCGCATGAACGTCCTCTCGTAGCGCAGGACGCATCCTGACTCGTCGCGGATCCGGTCCGCGGCGACAAACTCCGGATCCTCGCCGAACCGTGAGCGGTAGCGCTCGTAGGCGGCGAGGCTATCGAAACTGAACAGGGCCTCCGCGCGGTCGCTGGCACCCTCGGCCGGCAGAAAGTAGCCATGATGGAGACCGCCGTGCCGTGCCACAAGTCGCATCCACTCGCGGGCGAAGCGCTCGAACGCCTCCAGCTTGGTCGGGTCGATGGTGTAATGCACCACGCAGGTGATCATGAGGCCACCATAGGCTGCGCGGAACCGTCAGGCAGATATCGGCCGGGAGAAAGAGGTCCCCCTGCACGCGAACCGCCGATGTCCCCAACGCCAGCAGCGTCATCGCCGACGACCGGCTCCGAGCCACTCACCCGCCAACAAGGTCTCCCCCGCCGTGAATGCCCCACCAACTCGGTGCGTGCCTGCGCAGCGTTCCCGAGACACGGGTCAGCAGCAGCCAGTCGGCGTCGAGGATCAGCGCGGCGTCCTCCGCCCGCTCGCCCAACACCCGGGCCACAGACGCCAACATTTCCCGCGTCGCCCGGTCGGATGATTCGTCCTTACGCAGCCGGAAGCCAATGTTGACGTACCGCTCCGGTTCCCACTCCCACACCGAGCCGTCACCGTCCTCGGCCTCGAAGTAGCCGTGGGAACCCGCGTAGATGCTCACCGTGTAGCCGCACCGATCGCTGAGGTCCGTACTCAACACCCGGGGCCTGCCATCTGTCGCCAACTCCTCGGCACCGTCCGGAGTAACGACGCCGGCCAGCACATCGAGAGGAATGTCGCCCGCCAGCGTCAAGCGGTACTCGGTCGCCATGGGTAGCCCTTCAGTCTCGTCGCAGGATCTGGATTATCGCCCCGCTGCGTGTCACCGCCACCAGTTCCTTCAACCCCGGAATCGGCCAGTCGTCGAACTGCTTCTGCAACGCTGTGAGATCGCCACGCCAGTCGTGGAGGTTAACCACCACCCGTTGGGTCTGCTCGCTGGCGATCTTGTCGGCTACCCCGCTCCACACGCCTCGCACACTCTTCGCTGGCGTCGGC
Organism: Micromonospora sp. DT46; assembly: GCF_049841735.1. Taxonomy (NCBI): domain Bacteria; kingdom Bacillati; phylum Actinomycetota; class Actinomycetes; order Micromonosporales; family Micromonosporaceae; genus Micromonospora; species Micromonospora sp. DT46. The sequence continues at coordinate 21,465 of NZ_JBNCKW010000001.1, forward strand.
GAGTAGCAGTCGAAGACGTGTCCCTCGATCAGGTAGTCGGGATCCTTGCCCGCCCGTTGGCAGGCCACCCGCCTCCTCTATGGAGCGTGGGTTCATCCGATGTGGAGCTTTGTAATAGCCTTCATGCCTGCGTTCGAGCACCACATTCACGCGGAGTGCTCGATGAACTACGGGCGACGTCCACGGGCTGAAGGAGCACACCGATGGTTCGAGCCGGATGACCATGGCGATCGACGATCCTCCGGCTCCGGGCCAGCTCGTCACGGTACGCAACCGGCGGTGGATCGTCGCCGAGGTGCTCCGCAGCGACGTGGCCAGCGGTGATCCGCACGTCTTCACCGGTCGGACACCGCACCTGGCCACTCTGGTCAGCATCGAGGACGACGCCCGCGACGAGGAGTTGCGGGTGGTCTGGGAGCTGGAGCCGGGCCGGCGGGTGCACGGCAGCGCGACGCTGCCGGACCCTCGGCACGGGTTCGACGACCCCGAGCAGTTGGACGCGTTCCTGGACGCCGTGCGCTGGGGTGCCATCGCCTCGGCCGACCGGACCGCGTTGCAGGCTCCCTTCCGCTCCGGCATCGAAATCGAGGACTACCAGCTCGACCCGGTGGTCCGGGCGCTGTCGATGCCACGGACAAACTTGTTGATCGCCGATGACGTCGGTCTCGGCAAGACCATCGAGGCCGGGCTGGTGATGCAGGAGCTGATGCTCCGCCACCGGGCCCGCACCATGATGATCGTCTGCCCAGCCGGCCTGACACGGCAGTGGCGCGACGAGATGCGCGACAAGTTCGGCCTCGACTTCCGGATCGTCGACACGGCCCTGCTGCGGGAATTGCGCCGCACCCGGGGTCTCTACACCAACCCGTGGACGCACTACCCACGGTTGATCGTCAGCGTGGACTGGCTGAAGCGGGAACGGCCGCTGCGGTTGCTCCGCGAGGTGCTGCCGGCGACGCCGCGCTATCCGCGCGCCTTCGACCTGCTGGTGGTGGACGAGGTGCACACCTGCGCGCCGTCCGGCCGGGGGCGGTACGCGGTGGATTCGCACCGTACGAAGGCGATCCGTGCCCTCGCCCCGCACTGCGAGCACCGGCTCTTTCTCTCCGCCACCCCGCACAACGGTTTCACCGAGTCGTTCACGGCGCTGCTGGAGCTCCTCGACGACCAGCGGTTCGCCCGGGGCGTCAAGCCGACCGACGAGCAGTTGGCCCGGGTGATGGTGCGACGGCTCAAGAGCGAGCTGCCGCCCAGGTGGGACGGCTCTCCCCGCTTCCCGGCACGGCACCTGGCCTATCTGGAGGTCGACTACCCGGATGCCGAGAGCCACGCCCACGAGCTGCTCAGCCGGTACGCGGCGAGCCGCCGGGCGAACGCCGACGGTCGGGCCGGCGAGATCGCCGCCGACTTCGTCACCACCCTGCTCAAGCGCCGGCTCTTCTCGTCGCCGAAGGCGTTCGCCGAGACCGTGGAGACCCACCTGGCGACGATGACCGCCCGGGACCACGCCGCCTCCGGTGAGCCGGCGCGCGGGGCGGAACGGCTGGCCGGCGAGAAGGTCCTGCAACCGGTGATCGACCGGCTGGCCGAGACGGCCGAGGACGATGCCGCCTACGGCAGCGCCGAGGCCGACGCCCTGACCGCCGTCCGGCACTACGCGGCCCCGCTGTCGGCCGAGGAGCGGGTGCTCCTCGGTGAGCTGCGCACCTGGGCCCGCTCGGCGCAGGACCGGCCGGACGCCAAACTCGCCGCGTTGCACCGCTGGCTGGATCCGATCGTGCGGCCCGACGGCGAGTGGCAGCCCGAGCGGGTGATCATCTTCACCGAGTACCGCGACACCCAGCGCTGGTTGCACGAGCGGCTCCTCAGCGCCGGCTACCCGCCGGAACGGATCGCCCTGCTCTACGGCGGCCAGGATCCGGACGAGCGCGAGCACGTCAAGAACGTCTTCACGGAGCACCCCGACCTCGACGACGTCCGGGTCCTGCTCGCCACCGACGCCGCCAGCGAGGGCATCAACCTGCAACGGCACTGCCACCGGCTGCTGCACTGGGAGATCCCGTGGAACCCCAACCGCCTGGAGCAGCGCAACGGCCGGATCGACCGGCACGGCCAGCGCGCCGCCCGGGTGGAGGTGCTGCACTTCGTGCCCGCCGGCTGGCAGCACGTCGACTACACCACCGGTTCGCTGGAGGACGAGCTGGCGTTCCTGCGGCTGGCGGTGGAGAAGGTCGAGGCGATCCGCACCGACCTGGGCAGCGCCGGTGAGGTGATCGCCGCCCAGGTCGAGCAGAAGATGACCGGCAAGCGGACCGACTGGCAGGTCACCGACGTCGAGATCGACCGGCGGGCGAGCCGCGCCCGGCTCCGGGTGGAACGTGACCTGGCCCGGGACCTGCACCGGCTCACCGAGACGCTGAAAGGCAGCCGGGCGGAGCTGAATCTCACCCCGGCCACCGTGGAACGGGTGGTCCGCACCGGGCTGCGGCTGGCCCACCGCCGGGACCTGATCGACGCGGCGACCCCTGCGGACGCGTCGGGCCCCTGGTTCCGGCTGCCCGAGCTGCCCGGCGCGTGGGCGTCCGCCCGCAACGACGGGCTGCTGCATCCGGTGACGGGCCGGGAACGGCCGATCACGTTCGATCCGGACGCGGCGACGGGGCGCACGGACGTGGTGCTGCTGCACCTCGGGCACCAGTTGGTGCAGATGTGCCTGCGCCTGCTGCGGGCCGAGCTGTGGGCCCAGGCCCGGGGCGAGGCCGGGTCCGCCGGCGCGAAGCTCAGCCGGGTCACCGCCCGGGTGGTGCCCGGCGATCTGCTGCGCACTCCGGCGCTCGTCGCGCACGGCCGGGTGGTGGTCACCGGCGCGGAGGGCACCCGGCTGCACGAGGAGATCGTCACCGCCGGTGGCCCGATCGAGGGCGGGAAACTCACCCGGGCCCGCCAGGAGGAGCTGGAGGCCCTGCTGGCCGCCGCGACCGACCAGGTCCCCGCCGAGCAGGTCCGGCAGAGCCTGACCGAGCTGTGGCCGGCGCTGGCCGGGCCGCTGGGTCGCGCCCTCGGCACCCGCGCCGACCAGCGCGCCCGCAGCCTGCACGGGCTGCTCGCCCGCCGCTGCGAGGAGGAGGTCACCGCGATCGGCGCGGTCCTGACCGAGCTGGAGACCTCGATCCGCAGCAAGCTCGCCGACGAGCCGCACTGGGAGCAGCCGACCCTGTTCACCGTCGAACGCGAGCAGTTGCACGCCGACCGGGACGCGCTGCACGCCCGGCTGCGCGACATCCCGGCGCAGCGCGAACGGGAGAGCGACGCGCTGCGCCGCCGCTACGCCGACCCGACGGCCCGATGGTTCCCGGCCGCCGTCACCTTCCTGGTCCCCGCGTCCCTGGCCCGAGGTGCCCGCTGATGCCCGCCGTCCCCCGCCAGTCCCGAGGCGCGTCCGGCCGTGCCGGCGCGGGTCGCCGCGCACCCCGGCCCCCCGTACAGAAGATCGACGAGCAGCACGCCGAGTGGCTCGGCCTGCTGCGCCCGGAGGGCCCGTTCCTGACCGTGCCGGTGCTCGTCGAGGCGCTCCCGCACGGGCTGGACACCGTGCCGGACGACACGCGGAACCGGATCCGCCGGGGCTGGGCGGAGGTGCAGGACGCCCCGGACCTGCTCGGCCCGGCCTGGGTCGAGCTGATCCTCGGCGAGCTGCTGGGCTATCCGGCGAGCGCGCGTACCGACGACGCGGTCGGGGTCGCCGGCAGCGGCGACTTCCGGCCGGACGCGGTGCTGTCCGGCCCGCAACCCGGCGGCGGCCGGGCCGCCCGCCTGCACGTGTACCGCCTGCCCTTCGACGCGTCGCTCACCGTCGCCCGGGGTGGCCGGCCGTCCCCGGTGGAACAGGCCGCCCAGTTGTGCCGGGACACCGGCGTGCCGCTGGCGCTGGTGACCAACGGGCAGCACTGGGCGCTGGTGCACGCCCGCCGGGGCGAGCCGACGGGGGTGGGTGTCTTCGACGCCGACCTCTGGCTGGAGGAGCCGACGCTGCTGCGCGCCTTCGCGACGTTGCTCACCGCGTCCCGGGTGCTGATCCCGCCGACCGGCGCCGACGGGCGCCCCTCGGCCAGCCTCGCCGGCCTGTTCGCCCGCAGCGCGGAGGCGCTCACCCAGATCACCACCACCCTGGGCGACCAGGTCCGCCGGGCCGTGGAGCTCTTCGTCGGCGAGCTGGCCCGGCTGGACCGGGAGTCCGAGGGGCAACTGCTCGGCAAGGTCAGCGACCGGGAGATCTACCGGGGCGCACTGACCGTGCTGATGCGCCTGGTCTTCCTGCTCTACGCCGAGGAGCAGCGGCTGCTGCCGGTGACCGACCCGCTCTACGCGCAGGCGTACGCGGCGTCCACGCTGCACGGCCAGCTCGGCGCGGTCCGGGACCTGCACGGCGACGAGGTCGGCGACCGGCGCACCGCCGCCTGGCCCCGGCTGCTCGCCCTCTTCGCCGCCGTGCATGGCGGCTGCGAGCATCCCGACCTGCGCATCCCCGCCCACGGTGGGTCCCTGTTCGACTCCGAGCGGTTCCCCTGGCTCGTCGACGCGGCGGTCACCGACCGGGTGGTGCACGAGATGCTGGACGCCCTGCTGGTGCTGCGGCACCGGGGCAGGGCTGCCGAGCAGCTCAGCTACTCCAGCCTCGGGGTCGAGCAGCTCGGCCACGTCTACGAGGGCCTGCTGGAGTTCTCCTGCGCCCGGGTGCGGGAGCCGTACGTCGGGCTGCTCGGCAAGCGCGAGCCGGAGCTGCCGCTGGCTGAGCTGGAGGCGGCGGCCGCCCGGGGCGAGACGGAGCTGCGGGTCTGGCTGGTCGCCCGCTGCGACCTCACCGCCCGGCAGGTGGAGAAGGCCAGGGCCGCGACGCCCGCGCCGCACCAGCTCGCCGCGCTGCACGCCGCCTGCGACAACGACGCCGACCTGACCGATCGGGTACGCCCGTACTGGGGGCTGCTCCGCACCGACCTGCGCGACCTGCCCACGGTCTTCCCCGCCGGCTCGGTGCTGTTCACCCAGTTCGGCGACCGGCGCAACACCGGCACCCACTACACCCCCCGGGAACTGGCCGAGGAGGTCGTCCGGCACACCCTCGCGCCGCTCTGCTTCTCCCCCGGCCCGGCCCAGGGCGTCACCGACGAGGGCGTGTGGCGGGCGAAGACCGCCGACGAGCTGCTGCGGCTGAAGGTGCTCGACCCGGCGATGGGCTCCGGCGCGTTCCTGGTGGCGGCCTGCCGCTACCTCGCCGAGGTGGTGGTGCGGGCCTGGCATCGCGACGGGCTCCCCGCCGAACTGTCCGACCTGGCCAACGGCAACCCGGACCAGGAGGACCTGCTGCTCGCCGCCCGCCGCCTCGTCGCCGCCCGCTGCCTCTACGGGGTAGACCGCGACGACATGGCCGTGGAGCTGGCGAAGCTCTCGCTGTGGCTGGTGACCCTGGCCAAGGGCAAGCCGTTCGGCTTCCTCGACCACGCGCTGCGCTGCGGCGACTCGCTGGTGGGGATCACCTCCGTCGACCAGCTCACCGCCTTCCACCTCGACCCGGAGGCGGGGCGCTTCCAGCACAGCCGCTTCTTCGGCGACCTGGTCGGCCGGCTGCACCGGACCGTCGACGAGATGACCGCCCTGCGCGAGTCGATCGGCGCGACGGTGGTCGAGGACACCCGGGACGCCGCCGACAAGAACGCCAAGCTCACCGAGGTCGAGCACCTGGGCCGGGACCTACGGTTGGCCGCCGATGCGGTGGTCGGCGCGGCGCTCTCCACGGCTGTCCGCGCCCAGCGCCGTCCGTGGGACCCGGAGGACGGCGAGGACGACGCTGAGCGGAAGTACGACGACCGCCTGCTCGACATCAGCGATGACGTGCACCGCCTGCTCGACGGGCCGTACGACCCGGAGCTGGAGCAGGGGATCCACATCACCGTTGCCGGCTGGCTGCGTGGCACCCGGCCGGAGCCGATCCGGCCGCTGCACTGGCCGCTGGAGTTCCCCGAGGTGGTCAACCGGGCCGGCTTCGACGCGGTCATCGGCAACCCGCCGTTCATTCGCGGTAAGCGAATCAGCGGAGCTGTTGGATCAGACGTGCGCGAATACCTGGTCGAGCGGATCGGCCGGGGGAAACGGGGCAGCGCGGACCTCTGCTCCTACTTCCTGCTGCGCAACCTGAGCGTCACGGGTAAGGGGCGGGTCGGCATCATCGCCACCAACACGATCGCTCAGGGCGACACGCGGGAGGTCGGCCTCGACCAGGTCGTGGACATGGGCTGGACGGTCTACCGGGCGAACAAATCCCAGCCCTGGCCGGGCACCGCCTCGCTGGAGGTATCCCTACTCTGGGTCGGTCACGCCGCCGCCGATGAGGAACGGGTGCTCGACGGCCGCCGAGTACGCGCCATCACTCCGTCACTTGACGCCGAGTCCCGCGTCACCGGCAACCCCCACCGCCTCGCCGCGAACGCCAACCGCTGTTTTCAGGGGGCAGTCGTGCTTGGCATGGGCTTCGTGTTGGAGCCGGAGGAGGTTCAGGCGCTCCTTGCTAAGGATCCGCGCAACCGGGACGTCCTCTTCCCGTACCTGAACGGCGAGGACCTGAACTCCCGCCCCGACTGCTCGGCCAGCCGATGGGTCATCAATTTCCACGATTGGCCGGTTGAGAAGGCAACAAACTATCTTGATTGTTTTACGATAGTCGAGCGGCGAGTCAAGCCTCAGCGCTCGAAAAGCAATCGCGCAATTTACCGTGATCGCTGGTGGAGATTCGCCGAACGGGGCACAGCACGAGAGCAGGCAATCGAAGGGCTCGATCGCGTGCTTGTCATTGCCCTTGTGAGCAAGACCGGCTTGCCCGTCTTCGTCCCGACCGGGCAGGTCTTCTCGCACGCACTTGGCGTATTCGCTACCGACCGGGCGGAGGACCTCGCCTCCCTCTCCAGCAACTTTCACTTCTCGTGGTGGACGACGAAGGGCGAATCGAGCCTCCGGTCCGACCCTCGCTACACGCCGTCGGATGGGTTCGAGACTTTCCCGCTGCCCGACCCGACCGAGCGGATGGCGCGGGTCGGGGCGGAGTTGGACTCGTACCGGCGGTCGGTGATGCTGGGGCGGGATCTGGGGCTGACGAAGCTCTACAAGCTGGTCCACGACGAGCAGGTGACCAGCGCTGATATTCAGCGCCTGCGGGACATCCACGTCGAGATCGACGAGGCGGTGGCCGAGGCGTACGGATTCAACCTCGCGCTCGGGCACGGCTTCCACCGCACCCGGCAGGGCGTCCGGTTCACCATCGACCCGAACGTCCAGGTCGACGTGCTGGACCTGCTGCTCGACCTCAACCACCAGCGCCACGAGCAGGAGAAGCCCCAGCAAGCTTCGACGCGACGCAAGCCACGGAAGCAGACGAGGGCCATCCCGCGTCCTCGAACGGAAGAGGCTCAGCCGTCGTTGGGGCCCGCGCTGGACGGCGGCCTCTTCCCCCTCCCCGACGCCCTGTTCTGAGCACACGAAGAGTAAGGACATTCGATGGCTACGGGTACCCCACGAGTGTGGCTCGTGCGAGCGGGCAGGCACGGCGAGCGCGCAAGCTGGGCCCTCGACAATCAGGTAGCCGGAGGCGGGTTCAAGGAGGTTGACGACCTCACGCGGGCAGCCACCCGGGACGCCGTGGCCGGCCTCGTCCGGGCCGCTTTCCCCGACGCCAAGGCGAATCTGGTATCCAACTACACCGGCCAGTTGTGGGCGCTGCGGGAGCGTATAGCAGTGGGCGACATCGTGGTGATGCCGATGAAGACATCCGGACAGATCGCCATCGGCAAAGTGGTGGGCGGCTATCGGCATCTGACCGACCCGGACCCGGAGCGACGCCACGTCAGGCCGGTGCAGTGGCTGCGCACCGATGTTCCGAGAACGGCGATCAAGCAGGATCTCCTCTACACCCTGGGCGCGTTTCTCACTATCTGTGAGGTGAGCCGCAACGACGGCGCGTGGCGAATGGCCCAGGTGTTGGAATCAGGCCACGATCCGGGTTCTCGGCCCGCCATTGCCAGGGCGACGCCGGCCGCTGCGGATGTGCCACAGGCGGGCGACGTGGAGGCTGATGCCTCACCGGCTGTCGATGTCGAGCGCTACGCACGCGACCGCATCACGAGCACCTTGATCGAGCACTACGCCGGGCACAAGCTCGAACACCTTGTCGCTGCCGTGCTGCGCGCCGAGGGTTTCGCCTGCACGGTCACGAAGGCATCCGGCGACGGAGGCGTGGACGTCTTCGCCGGCCGGGGGCCGCTCGGCCTGGACAGCCCTCGCCTGGTGGTGCAGGTCAAGAGCGACGCGAACCCGGTCGGCGTCGACGTGGTGCAGAAGCTTCAGGGCGCGCTGAGCAGCCACGGGGCGGATCAGGCACTGCTCGTGGCGTGGGGTGGCCTCAACGGAAATGCCCAGGCGATGCTCGTCAACCAGCACTTCCGCATCCGAGTGTGGGACGCCGACGACCTCATCGACGCGGTGTGCCGCAACTACCTCCGGCTTCCGGACGAGATTCGTGCAGAGCTGCCCCTCAAGCAGGTGTGGGTGCTGGTCGAGGAGGACGTGCCCTAACTCGCCGCGTCGGTCTTGAGCCCGGCGACGAAGCTGGCCCAGGAGCGGCCGTCGAAGGCGAGCGTCGGGCCGCTGCGGTCCTTGGTGTCGCGGACGTCGACCGCCCCGCCGACGAACCGCACCTCGACACAGGCGGCGTTGTCGGAGCTGCGGGAGGACTTGAACCAGCCGCGGTCGGGGGTGGCGAGAGCGACCATCACGTCATCTCCTTGGCGATCCGCCGGATCAGCTCCAGCGACTCCGCCGAGCCTAACGCCCGCTCCCGCGCCTCGGCGAAGGTCACGGCGTAGTCCGCGACCCGGGTCGACTGGTCGATGATGTCGCTGGAGGTGAGCACCTCCTGCCAGACCAGGTCAGGCAGCCGGGGCGACGGGAACGACAGAATCTGGAACGGGCCGCCGAGCGCGGGATGCGCCCCGGCGGCGAAGGGCATCACCCGGATCTCGAACTGCTCGGGGCGCTCGGTCAGCAGCCGGTCAAGGTGGTCGAGCTGGGCGCGCATCACCTTCGGGCCGCCCACCTGCTGCCGCAGCGCACCCTCGGCGATCACGGTGGTCAGCCGCAGCGGGTGGTCGCCGTCGAGCCGCCGCTGCCTCGCCATCCGCACCGCGACCCGCCGGTCCATCTCGGTCAGCCGGACGTAGGTGTTGCCGCCCCGGATGACCGCACGGGCGTACTCCTCGGTCTGCAACAGCCCGTGGAGCAGCTCGTTGTGGTAGCTGCGGACGTGCTCGGCACCCGCCTCGTAGCCGAGGAAGCGGAGGAAGTCGGCCGGGAAGAGCTGCGAATACTGGTGCCACCAGGCCCGCTGCATGGCCGCGACCCGCAGGCCCTCCAGCTCGACGGCATCCGACGCGTCGATCTCGTAGACCTTGACGAGTTGCGCGAGCCTGTCGCTCGGCAGTTTGACCCGGCCGGCTTCCACCCCCGAGATGTACGCCTGCGTGATGCCACTGGCGCGGCCCGCCGCGACCGCCGTCATCCCCACCTCCTCGCGGCGCTCCCGCAGGCGCAGGCCGAGCTCCCATGCCTGCACGGTGGGCGACGCGAGTGGGGGTGGCGACTTGCGGCGCGTTCTTGCGGCGTTCGACGTCATCTCAACCCCGTCCAGTCGTTGTCGCGCTTACCGCGCTGACGATAGGTCATCGACACGCTGAACACCATCCTCTTGATATCAACGCCATGTTCGGTGATGCTGCTTCTGCAAGCTTCATCTGTCGGCGCTCGGCAAGCACCACAGCTCGGACGAGTTCAGCCTCGGACACACCCACAACCGCTGCCCCGATCCACTGCGCTGCCCGAAAGCGAGGACCCTCGTGATGTCCGAAGTCGTGTCAATCGTGTTCGCTGGGCTGGTGCCGGGCTTCCTGCTCGGGTTGCTCGCCTTTCGGGTCAAGTCGCGGTGGTGTCCCCGCTGCGGAGAGACCACCGACGCCATCCCACCAGCGGGTCGGGGCCGGTGACCGGGCCAGTTCGACACCGCCGCGACGAGCTGCCGATCGGGCGGCGGATGGCCGAGCTGCGGGCCCGGCGGGGCATGAGTCAGCAGGTCTTCGCCGACCGGATCGGCAAGTCGAAGAGCTGGGTCGACAAGGTCGAACGAGGCGTACGCACCCTCGACCGGCTCTCCGTCATCCAGACCGTCGCCACGGCCCTCGGCGTCACCCCGACCATCCTGCTCACCGGCAGGACCCACCGCGAACCTGTCACCGACACCGACGCCGCCGTGGAACGCATCCAGGCAGCGCTGGCCCGCCACGACCCACCCGATCCCGATCCCGACGCCGACGACCCGACGACGCGGCAACTCGACGACCAGGCCGGATACGCCTGGACCGCCTACCGCAACGGCAACCACCCGCAGGTCCTACGGACCCTGCCCGAACTGCTCGCCGCCACCCGGCGCACCCGGGCGACGGAGGCGTCCACCGTGGACCTGCCCGTCCGCGTCTACCGACTCACCGCCCAGACGCTGGTCAAGCTCGGCAAGCCCCACCTCGCCTGGCTCGCCGCCGACCGCGCCATGACCGCCGCCGCTGGCGACCCGTACCACACCGGTCTCGCCTCCATCTCCCTCGCCCAGGCCCTGCGCGCCCTGCGCCGGGGGTGCCTCGCCACGGCCGCCGCGCTCACCGCCGTACACCAGCTCGACCTGACGCCGTCGCGCGCCTTCCTGCCCGACGAACCCGGGCTGACCGGGACCCTGCTCCTCGAAGCCGCCCTCGCCGCCGCCACCCACCGGGACGCCACCGCAGCCCGCGACCTCACCGAACGCGCCGCCCACCTCGCAGGCGCCCAGGACGAGCGACACCACGACCGCGAGGGCAGCACCTTCGGCCCCACCGCCGTTGAACTGGCCCGCGCCCTCACCGCAACCCGCTTCGGCGACCACCACCATGCCGTCACCATCCATCGGCGGGTCGTCGCCACCCCTGGCTGGCAGCTACTTCCCGCCGAACACCGCGCCGCCCATCTCATCGACATCGCCCACACCCACCTCGACCTCGGCGATCCCGCAGCCGCCGGCCGGGCTCTGATCGCCGCCGACCACATCGCTCCCGCCGAAGTCCGCACCCGCCCCGCCGCCAGAGCCGCCCTGACCGCCATCCTCCGCGACGGGCAGTCCTCCGCCGACTTCACCCGCCTCGCGACTCTCATAGGGCTGACCGATCAGGGGCAGATTCATCCGAGGCCAATTGCGCCTTGACCTCACTCAGGAGGGTGACCAGCCGTGCCGCACCGCCCGCCCCCACGATGTCGTAGAGGAACGCTACGGTCGCTGTCATGACTGGGGAGAGCGTGCTCGCCGTACCGGATGAGCGGGTGATCCGCGACAAGCTGCAAGAGATGGTCATTGACGACCTGCACGGGCCGCTTGGTGGGACCGCGGAGGTCTTTCCCACCAAGGAAAATCCGCTGGACCGCTACATTCTCGGGCGGCTCGCCCCCAACGGCGTGTCCGTCGATCCGGCCACGGAGGACACCTTCGCCGAGGCCACCGCGTCGGACGCCGCGGAGGGAGGCCCCGAGCCGACCGCGCCGAGCGTGCCCAGCCTGGCGCCGTCCGCGCTCGGCTTCACCACCAGCGTGCCGCCGTCGGTCCCCGCGCTGCGGGTCACCGCCGCCTGGGGCAGTTACGACACCGGGATCGACGAGCGGGCGGAGCACGCCGGCAGCAGGGTCTGGCGGCGGCACCAGCGCGGCGGCCCGGTCACCGTGACCCTGCGCGAAGGGCTGATCGACCCGCAGTCGGTCGACGCGGCACAGCCGAAGGTCGTGGTGCGGGGCCGGGTGCGTCGGCTGGGCGACGTCTGGCTGGTCTCGCTCTTCCTGGAGAACAGGGAGACCAGCGATTCGCCGCGCCAAGCGACGCAGTGGATCTTCCAGGTCGAGTTGACCGCGACCGGCCCGACGGACGACGAGCCGGTCTTCGTGCCCCGGCCGGAGCAGGTCACCGGCGGCGACGACGCCGACCAGGCGGAACGGCGCCGGCTGGCGATGGCCTACCGTTTCCACCCCGAGTTCGCGGTGGGGCACGGCACGGCCGTCCACGCCGAGCCGGCCTCCGCCGATCCGTTGCGGGCCCATGAGGTACGCACCACGACCGTCCCCGCGCACGAGCTGCCGTTCACCGACGTGCCCAGCAGCGAGCGGGACGACGACCTGCCCGAGTTGGCCGACGTGGAGCTGGACATGCGGCGGCTGGCCGAGTTGGCGGCCGGCCCGGTCGAGTCCCTCACGGCGGCGTTACAGCCCCTCGTCGCCGGCTACCGGGCGTGGATCGACCGCAACGAGGCGACCGCCGCCGACCCGCAGCGGCGACTCGACGAGTACGGCCCGCAGGTACGCGAGGCGCTGCGCGACGCCCGGGAGGCGGCCGACCGGATCACCGCCGGCATCAGGCTGCTCGCCGCGTCTGACCCGACGGCCCGCGAGGCGTTCGGCTTCGCCAACCGGGCGATGTACCTGCAACGTGTGCACAGTGTGGTCGCCGCCCGGCGACGGGAACACCCGAACATCCCGCTGGAGCAGGCCGTCCTCGACGCCGATCAGCCGAAGAACCGCCGGTGGCGCCCGTTCCAGCTGGCCTTCGTCCTGATCAACCTGCCGGCCCTGGCCGACCCCCGGCATCCGGAACGGGGCGACGACGTCGAGCGCGCCGTCACCGACCTGCTCTGGTTCCCCACCGGTGGCGGCAAGACCGAGGCGTACCTCGGTCTCACCGCCTTCACCATCGGGGTACGCCGCCGCCAGCCGGACCTCGGCGGGTTGACCGGCCAGGCCGGGCTCGCGGTGCTGATGCGGTACACCCTGCGGCTGCTCACCATCCAGCAGTTCGAGCGCGCCGCGACCCTGATCTGCGCGGCGGAGTCGCTGCGCCGCGCCGACCCGCAGACCTGGGGCGAGACGCCAATCCGGATCGGACTGTGGGTCGGCGGCCGGGTCACCCCGAACCGCACCCAGGAGGCGAAGGAGTGGCTGGACGAGCGGCGGCGGGGCCGGTCGCACCGGGGCATCGGCTCACCGCACCAGCTCACCAGTTGCCCGTGGTGCGGCAGCAGGATCAACCCGGGCCAGGACATCGTGGTGGAGCGGGAGCCCTGGCGGACCCTGGTGCTCTGCCCCGACGTGGAGTGCCCGTTCAGCAGGGTGGGCAGCTACCCGCTGGTTGATGAGCAGGTCGGTCTGCCGGTGATCCTGGTCGACGAGGAGCTCTACCGGCACCCGCCCGCGCTGGTGATCGCCACCGTCGACAAGTTCGCCCAGCTGCCCTGGAAGGGCGAGACCGCCGCCCTCTTCGGCCGGGTCAGCAAGCGCTGCGACCAACACGGCTATCTCACCGAGGATCTCGAATCGACCGACTGGGAGCGCAAAAGACACCGGCCGGGCAACCGGGTCGTCCCCTGCGCAGGGTTGCGTCCGCCCGACCTCATCATCCAGGACGAGCTGCACCTGATCTCCGGGCCGCTCGGTTCGCTGGTCGGGCTCTACGAGACCGCGGTGGACCGCCTGGCCAGTTGGGAACCGGCCCGCGGGCACTGGTCCCGGCCGAAGGTGATCGCATCCACCGCCACCGTGCGTCGCGCCGAGCAGCAGATCGGCGCGCTGTTCAACCGGCGTACCCGGGTCTTTCCGCCGTCGGGTTTGGACGCCTCCGACAGCTTCTTCGCCCGCCAGCGCAAGACCGAGGAGCACCCGGGACGCCGTTACATCGGCATCTGCGCGCACGGCAACCGGCTCCGGTCGACCCTGATCCGGGTCTACGTCTCCGTGCTCGGCGCGGCGCAGAAGCTCCACGAGACGTACGGCCGCAACCGGGTCACCGACCCCTACATGACGCTGGTTGGCTACTTCAACAGCCTGCGCGACCTCGGCGGCATGCGCCGGCTGGTCGAGGACGACGTGTCCAGCCGCCTCATCCGCGCCGACGAGCGCGGGCTCGCCCGGCGGTACGACCCGTACCTGGAGGAGCTGACCTCCCGAATGCCGTCGGACGCCATCCGGCCGCTGCTGGACCGGCTCGCGCTGCGCTTCGACGGCACCCGGGCCAAGGGTGCGCCCCGGCCGATCGACGTGCTCCTGGCCACCAGCATGATCGCCGTCGGCGTCGACATCGAGCGGCTTGGCGTGATGGTGGTGGCCAACCAGCCGAAGTCCGCCGCCGAATACATCCAGGCGACAAGCCGGGTCGGGCGGAAGGCACCGGGCCTGGTGTTCACCGTCTTCAACTGGGCCCGGCCGCGCGACCTGTCCCACTTCGAGCGCTTCGACCACTTCCACGCCACCGTCTACCGGCAGGTCGAGGCCCTGTCGGTGACCCCATTCGCCGAGCGGGCCATCGACCGAGGGTTGACCGGGGTCCTGGTGGCCCTGGTCCGGGATCTGGACGGCACCTACAACGGCAATCTGCGGGCGCGCGAGTTCGACCGGCACGGTCGACTCGCCGACCACGTGGTGCGATACCTCAAGCGCCGTAGCGAGGTGGCCGCCGACAACACCGTCCGTCAACGGGTGGAGGACGAGCTCGAAGCCCGCCTCGACCTGTGGGCGCGGGAACGGGCCCGGCCCGCCCGACGGCTGGCCTACGACAAGCCGTACCACAGCGACGACATCGCCGGGCTGCTGCATCGACCGGAGGAGGGCCGGTGGGCGCAGACGACCTGTCCCACCTCGCTACGGGACGTGGAGCCCGGCATCCAGCTCCAACTGCAACTCGGTGTCACCGGTGACGACCCACCACCATTCGTTCCGCCCACCGGGGGCGGCGTCGCAGGGGCGTCCTCATGAGCCGACCACAGCAACGCAGCCTGCGGGTCGGCGCGTTGCGCCCCAACCAGCTGCTGCACACCTACGGCGTCGGCTCGGTCGCCGATCTGCCCAGCCTGTCGGTGCTGACCCTCGGGTTGGCGCACTGGGATCTCACCCACTCGCTGCCGGTCACCGAGGACCGGCTTTTGACGGCGCTCCGGCGCAGGCTCGGTGGCCAACTGGAAAGCCTTCGGCTTCCCCCGCACCTGCCGGAGACGTCCGACCTGTTCGCCGACTGGACCCGGGTGGGGGTGCCGGTGGCGCTCTTCCCCACCTGGCTCCGCTGCTCGGACACCCGGTGCAATCGGCTAGCGCCGGCAGATTCCGGGCTGTTCGAACTTCTGTCGTCTCCCTACCAGCCGGACCGGGCCCGCTACGTGCACAGCTGCCGGGGCAACGGAAACTCCCGGCCCACCGCCGTACCGGCCCGTTTCGTGCTGGCCTGCGACAACGGTCACCTGGACGACTTCCCCTGGTCGTACGTCGCGCACGGTGGCACGGACCCGGGCGCCGGTCACTCGCTCACGCTCGCCGAGCGCGGCAGCACCGGTGAGGCGGCGAACATCTTCATCTCCTGCGAGTGCAAGGCCTCCCGACCGATGTCGGTGGCGCTCGGCCTGCTTGCCGAACGGACCCTACCCGCCTGCCGCGGACGCCACCCCCACCTCAACACCTACGAGCCCTGCGACGCGCCCGCGCGGACACTCGCCCTCGGCGCCACCAACAGCTGGTTCGCCATGCAGCTACGGGTGTTCAGCATTCCCCGGGCCGAGCATCCGGTCGACCAGGTGGTCGACGACCTCTGGCGGAACCTGAGCATGCTCGCCGGACTGGACGCGGCCACCGCCAAAATGATCATGCAGACTCAGAGTTGCTGGTCCGAGCTGAAGCCCTACGGCGTCGACCGGGTCTGGGCAGCGATCCAGCGCCGCAGCAAGGCCGAGCCCGACGACACGCCGGACGACAGCGACGACCTGCGCAAACCCGAGTGGCTGGCGTTCACCTCCGGCACCCGCATCGAGCTTCCCGACTTCACCATCCGCCCGGAGCCGGTTCCGCTTGAGCACCGGCACTGGCTCCGGGAGGTGATCCTCGCCCCTCGGCTGCGGGAAGTCTCTGCCCTCTACGGCTTCACCCGAATTGACGCACCCGAATGGGATGTGCTCGACACACCGGATGTGCGGCGGGCGCCGCTGACCATCGGCAAGCCGACCTGGCTGCCCTGCGCCGAGATGCGGGGCGAAGGGATCTTCCTGCGCCTTGACGAGGAACGCCTCGTCGAGTGGGAACACCGACCGGACGTCAAGCGACGCGAACAGCTACTGGTCCGCGCCCACGACCGCTGGCGGGCCCAACGCGGGCTGGATCAGGCACCGTGGCCGGGCCTCCGGTACGTCCTGCTGCACACCCTCGCCCACGTGCTCATCCGTGAGCTGGCCCTGGAATGCGGATACAGTGCCGCCGGGATCGGCGAGCGCATCTACGCCGGGACGGACGAGGCTCCCGCCGCCGGGATCCTTCTCTACACCTCGGCACCCGACAGCGAGGGCACCCTCGGCGGCCTGGTCTCCCTGGGGCGAAAGGACAGACTGGGATCGCTCGTCGAGCGTGCCCTGGAAGCCGCCCGGCTGTGCAGCTCGGACCCGCTCTGCGCGGAACACGACCCGACCGTGCACGCCCGCCTCTCTGCGGCCGCCTGCCACGCCTGTCTCTTCGCCGCCGAGACCTCCTGCGAGCGCGGCAATCACTACCTCGACCGGGCCCTGCTGGTCGACACCCTCAACGATCCCGGCTCCGGGTTCTTCGCCCGATGAGCTACGAGCGGTTCGTGGCGGTGATAGCCGACATCGCCACCAACCTCCCCGCCGATCATGTCGCCGCCTGGGCCGGTGCGCTGACGAACGTGGACACGCCCGGCGACAGCGCCGTAGCCGCCAAACTGGTCGGCGCCCGGCCCGGATTCTCGGTCGGCACCCACGTGGAACGACTGATGAGAAGCTGGCAGACGGAGGCGCCCGACCTTCCCGGTTCAGCGGTCGGTCTCGCTCTGCGCAGCGCCGCCCTAATGCAAGGGCGCGCGGATGCGAGGCGCACCGAGCTGGCGGTCAGCGGGCCGACCAGCGCAGCCGTGCCGGTACGGCTCACCAGCTCCGTGGTCGTCGAGGTCATCCGGGCGGCCCGGAGCAGGCTGCTCGTGGCGAGCTTCGCCGCGTACGGGGTCGCCGAGGTGGTCGCCGAATTGCGGTCCGCAGCCCTCCGAGGCGTACACATCGACCTGATCCTGGAAAGCTCAGCCGAAGACGGCGGTGCCCTTCGGGGATCCGCCGGGGCCGCCCTCACCTTCGCGGCTCTCCGTCAACAGGCGACGTTCTGGCACTGGCCGGCCGCACGACGAGCCGCCAGTGGAAACTCACACGCTGCGTTGCACGCGAAGCTCATCGCCGCCGACAGCAGGGTCGCGTTGATCAGCAGCGCCAACCTCACCGACCGGGCGCTGTCTCACAACATCGAGGTCGGCGTGGTGCTCCACGATCCGGAGGTGGCGCGAAAACTCGTCGCGCACTTTCAGGCCCTCACCGATCCCCGTACCGGCGTGTTGCAGCAACTCACCTAATACCAACGCTTCAGCTAGGGCGGTCGCCGGTCGGTCAAGGTTCGTTGGTGATGACGTCGATGCTGGTGGCAGTCCTGTAGGTGCGGCGGTCGATGTTCGATCCGCAGGCCTGGTTTCGGAGTTCGAGCCTTTGATCATGCGGGTCGGGCCAGAGGTCTCCCTGTCTCTCGACCACCGAAGCTGCAAGATCTTCAAACCATCAGCCTCAAGCCTCGGCACCCGATCTCGACACAGGCCCCGGCAACGCGAAGCAGATTTCCCGACGCAGACCCTTCTTGTCGATCTGACAAGAAGATAGCATGAGCGGCATGCGAGATCGATGGCAGTCATCAAGCGTGCTGCTCACGGTGGACCTGGTGATCCTGACCCTGCGCGAGGACCGTCTCCATGTTCTGCTGGTGGAGCGCGGTCACGAGCCATACGAGGGGGCGTTCGCGCTGCCCGGGGGTTTCCTCCGCGACCGCTCGGAGGACATCCTGGCCGCGGCGGCGAGGGAGTTGTCCGAGGAGGCCGGTCTCGCCGCCGGAACGCTGCACCTCGAGCAGCTCGCTGTGTACGGCGACCCGGGCCGTGACCCCCGTGGCCGGGTTGTCTCCGTGGCCCACCTGGCGATCGCTCCCCGGCTTCCGGAACCGGTGGCGGGTACGGATGCCGCAGACGCCCGCTGGACACCCGTCGACAAGGTGCTCGACACATCAGTTCCCCTCGCCTTCGACCATCTGCGGATCGTGATCGACGGGGTGGACCGCGCCCGCGCCAAGTTGGAGAGCACCGCCCTCGCCACCGCTTTCTGCGGGCCGACCTTCACCCTTTCCGAGCTGCAACGGGTCTACGAAGCCGTGTGGGACACCCGCCTCGACGCCCGCAATTTCTACCGCAAGGTGCAGGGAGTGCGCGGTTTCGTGGATCCGGCGGGGCCCATCAGGAAGACAGAAGGAGGGCGACCCGCCCGACTCTTCCGTGCCGGCCCGACCACTGTCCTGTATCCGCCCATGCTCCGCCCGGACCGTACTGAACGAGGAGAAGACCGGTGACAGACGACGTCGTGGTGATCCTGACCGCACTCGACCTGGAATACCAGGCGGTCCGCGAAAAACTGACCGACCCACAGCTGCACCGGCACCGGGCGGGGACCCGGTTCGAAATCGGCTGGCTGGCCGACCGTCGTTACCGGGTGGCCCTCGGCCTCGTCGGCAAGGGCAACCATCCGGCGGCTGTGCTGGCCGAACGGGCGATCGCCGAGTTCGATCCGGTCGCCGTGCTCTTCGTCGGTGTGGCGGGTGCGCTGCGTCCGAAACTCGCGCTCGGCGACGTCGTCGTCGCCACACACGTCTACGCCTACCACGGTGGCACGAGCGAGGACGACGGCCTCAAGGCGCGGCCCCGGGTGTGGGAGATCCCCCACGGCCCGGACCAGATCGCGCGGCACCTGAGGCGGACCGGCACCTGGACCGCGCAACTGGCCTCGGATGGTACGGCTCCCCGGGTGCACTTCGGGCCGATCGCTGCCGGTGAGGTGGTGCAGGACTCCACGGTGTCCGACCACGCCCGATGGGTGCGGCAACACTACAACGACGCGCTGGCCATCGAGATGGAAGCGGCCGGCGTCGCCCAGGCCGGCCACCTCAACGGCTCGCCGGTCGTCGTGGTGCGCGGCATTAGCGACCGCGCCGACGGCACGAAGACCAAGACCGACGGCGCCAGCTGGCAGCCGAAGGCAGCGGCCAACGCCGCCGCTTTCGCCACCACCCTCGCCGTCGAACTGGTGCGGGAGGCACATACCAGTTCACCCCGAGCCCAGGCCGAGCCGAGGAGGAACCCGACGATGAGCCCGACGGTGAACAATACCGCCAGCAGTGCAGCGCAGGTGGGTGTACAGGCCGGTCACATCTACGGCGACGTCTGGGTGGGTGGCGCATCGCCGTCGGCACCCTCGGACCTGCCCAGCCAGCTCGCCGAGCTGCGGGACGAGCTGTGGCGGGCGCACCGGTTGGGGCACCTGGACCAGCCGACCTACGAGGCGGCCGAGACCGAACTCACCGCCGCCGACAAAGCGCTCGACGACCCGCGCGACGGCAGCAAGCTGGTGGTGGCACTCAAGCGGCTCCGCGGGCTGGTCGGGGACGTAGCCGAACTGGCCGCGAAGGTCGCCACCGTCATCGCGATAAGCCAGGGCGCGCTGTGACAGCGCGGCAGGTCACCATGGCCGTCCACGACAACGCCTCGAACGTGGGCGTCCAGGCGGAATCTGTACACGGCGACATCACCGTCTACTTCCTTCCACCCGGCGCGGGGCCGAAGGAGAAGCTGCGGGTCGGCGTGAACTACCTCAACGGCGGGATGCCCCATAAGGCGGGAGAGCTCATCTACGACGTCCTGATGAGCGGACACACCAGCAGTGAGGCGTGGTTCCACTGGCTGCTGGCCGTAATGAGCGGCCGAACCCTGCGTCAGCTGTCCGAGGAGGACATCGCCAAACTGAGCGCGGTCCGTAGCCGGCTTCCGCTGCACAGGCAGGATGTCTGGGCGGACGGTCTACGGGTCATCAGCCGGCTACTGGACGCCCTGGACTCCCAGCAACCGGAGCTGCGCCGGCTCGTCCGCAAGGAGCTCGCCGGTCTGGACCCGCTGCTCCGGGAAAAGATCATGCGGCACCTCCAGCTGTTCCTCAGCGGCCCGGTCGAGGACGAGATGTGGACGATCAGCGTGGCCGACGCAAAGAAAGCTCAATGCGCCAACGGCCGCTCTGAGCGGGTCTGGCGCTTCTTCTACCCGGCGCCCGCGAACCCCCGCGCCCGGCAGCCTGTTCCCGCGACCACGACCGGCCGGGACGTCGCCCTGGCGGTCGTTACGACAGCGGTGGCCGCCGCGGCGGCTGGCTGGCTCTGTTGGGTCGTTCTCACATCCGGCCGGGTCGGACCGATGGCGGCTCTGCTGCTGTCGATCGGAGCCGGCTACCTCTGCGCGGTCCACGGTGCCGCGTGGCGCTTCAACGTGGAACGACGGCGGGCCAAGGACGCCGTGCACCGGCCTCCCCAGCAGCGGAAGGCGGCTCCGTCCGGCGGCTTCGCCAACCGGGTCGACCGGCTCTTCAAGCAGTACGCCGGACGGTACGTCCCCGAGGGAATCGACCGGGCCGAGTGGCTGAATCTGACCGCCGGCATTCGCCGCCACCTCAGGGACGAGATCGTCGAGGTCTACCGGGAGACCCGGGTCAGTGACAAGGAAATCGCCTGGCTGATCCGCCACCGTGTCGGCGACCTCAAGACCCGGTGGGCCAACGGCGCCCTGTGGGCCTACCGCGAGCAGCTGCGCACCCCGGTCCGTTTCCGTGCACTCGTCGTCCTCGGCGGGCTCGTCGCGGCGGCCTGCTGGCTGCTGGTGATCGCCACCGCGCTGCCGCAGAAGCCTCTCACCGGTGCGACCGCCACGGTCGTGCTGCTCGTCGCCGCCTGGCCCGCGGTGCGGGGCTGGTCGCGGATTGTGCTCGAAGGTCGACGTTTCGCCGCCGACCAGACGGAGTACGACCAGCGGATGGCCGACAGTTGGGCGGCCCACGAGCGGTGGACGCGCAAACTTGCCAGCAAGCCCGAGGACGCGGAGATGGCGGCCTGGCTGGACTGCGACTGCCGACTCCTGATCGACAAGGCGATGGCGCACTACAAGCTCTGCCCGACCGACGTGATCGCCTACGCGGTCATCGAGGCACCCGCCAAGCCCTACATGAAGCGGGGACGGGTCCGTAACGGCCCCTGGCGGTACGGCCGGTACGAACTGCTGGTGTTCCTGCTCACGCCCGACGGCGTGCGGCAGATGAGTGCCGAGCTCGACTTAGAGCAGGCGACCTTCCACAACCTGCGCCGGGCCAACTACCGGTTCGAGGCCGTGGCCGCCGTACGGGTCGCCGAGTCGGACAAACAAGCCCGGACCTTCGAGTTGGCGCTGGTCAACGGCGAACTCACCACGGTCAACGTGACCGAGGCCAGCACGGACAGGCTGCAGGACGGTGAGAACCCGCTAACCCTGTCGGAAGCAGCCCTGGACGCCAGCGGCCTCACGACCACCCTGCACGTCCTCGAGGGCGTCGCCGCTGAGGGCAAGGAATGGATCCAGCGGGAACGGCAACGCGGCCGGAAGCGGGAAGAGAGGTTCATCTCCGCCATGCGGGACTTGTTCGAGTGACCGGAAATGACGCCCGCCGAACACACCGACGGTGCCGGAGCCCGGGGCGCCGGTTCACACCCCTTCGACGATCAGCCGCCGACGTCTCCGGCCCTCCGAGCCGAACGGCTCCCCGCCCGGCGGAGCATCCGCCGTACCGGGGCCCCGCCCCGGCTCAAGACAGCCGACGAGGTGCCGGCTGGACCACGTCCAACCGACGCCGAGCAGGTCAACGGCTCCCGAGCACCCACCCACCACCGGCGTACGCGAAGAAGGCCCCGACCCGGTGTGAACCACCAGGTCAAGGCCTTGATCGTTGGTGCGCCGCCAGGGACTCGAACCCCGAACCCGCGGATTAAGAGTCCGCTGCTCTGCCAGTTGAGCTAGCGGCGCTCGTTGGCAACGGGGAGAAGATTAGCATGCCTCCCGAGGGGGGTTCCAATCCGATCCCCGGCTCCCCCCTTCGGCCGAGCTTACCGGGCATTCGTGGACGAATCGGCCGGGCGGACGAGGACAGGGGGCGGACAAGCGGCGACCATGCGGCACGATGTGCGCCAGGTACGCGAGAACAGAGGTGGGGATGGGCATGTTCGCGCGGGCCGGGGCGATGGTGGGCGCCCTCGGCCTGGTGGCGTCGCTGGCTCTGACGGGCTGCGGCGCGGAGCAGAAGAAGCAGGCGGAGTTCGTCGGCGGCACCGCGCCGGCCACGTCCGCCACCCCTGGTGCGGCGGGTACGGCGGCCGAGCCGGGCACCCCGGCCGCGCCGAGCGGTCCGCCGCTGGCGGTCAGCCCAGCCGACGGGGGGAAGAACCGGCCGGTCAGCTCCGAGATCAGCGCTGAGGTGCCCGGCGGCGGGAAGGTGTCCAGCGTCACGCTGGCCGCCGCCAACGGCGGCCAGGTCGAGGGGCGCCTGCGCGCCGACGGCTCGTCCTGGGTGCCGTCGAAGCCGCTGAAGTACGGCACCCGTTACACGGCCACGGTCACCGCCACCGGCTCCGACGGGACGACCAGCCAGGGCAAGAGCACCTTCACGACGATGGCGAAGCCCAAGTCGGTGATCAGCTCCGGCCTCTACCTCTTCGACGACAAGACCTACGGCGTGGCGATGCCGGTGGTCACCGAGTTCCACCCGGGGATCCCGAAGAAGGACCGGGCGGCGGTGCAGAAGCGCATGTTCGTGCAGACCGATCCGCCGCAGCCGGGCGCCTGGCACTGGGTGGAGAACGGCACCCAGGCCTACTACCGCGCGCCGGAGTACTGGAAGGCCGGCACCACGCTCACCGTCCGGATCGCACTGGCCGGCATCCCGCTGAGCAACGGCCGCTACGGCAACGTCGACCGTGCGGCGACCGCCAAGATCGGCCGGGCGTTCGAGATGCAGGTGGACAACGCCACCAAGAAGATGACGGTGTACGAGGACGGCCAGGTGGTCCGCACCCTGCCGGTGAGCCTGGGCAAGAAGAAGACCCCCTCCTCCAGCGGCACGATGGTCGTGATGGAGAAGAAGGAGTCCACGGTCTTCGACACCCGCGACGATCCGGACCCGGCGAACCGCTACGTGACGGAGATCGACTTCGCCCAGCGGCTCACCTGGGGCGGCGAGTACATCCACGCGGCGCCCTGGTCGGAGCACGTGCAGGGCCGGCAGAACGTCTCGCACGGCTGCGTCAACGTCTCCATGGCGAACGCCCGCTGGCTGTTCGGGAAGACCAAGGTGGGCGACCCGATCACCATCAAGGGCACCGAGCGCAAGCTGACGCCCGGCAACGGCTGGACGGCGTGGAGCCAGAGCTGGTCCGAGTTCGTCAAGGGCAGCGCGGTGCCGGTGCCGGAGGCCGGCGAGGGATCGGCCTTCTGAGGCACGCCCACCGACGATCCGGCGACCGGCCCGCACCCGCGGGCCGGTCGCCGTCTTCGTGGCCCTGCCGCGCCGCCGTTCCGGGCCCGCGACGCCGGCGACGCCCCGGGAGCCCGCTGCCGGCACGTACTACGGCGGGCCGGGAGAGGCGAGCGAGCCTCGGTAAAGCCTCGGATCTTATCAACATTCGGACATCTCGTACCGCGTGTTTCGGTTCACCTTGCGGAACGGGTACCTGCCCCGGTGCGTCAGTGAGGGACGATGGGCAACCGGGGACCACGACTGTGAGGGAATCATGCGAGCTGTCCAGGACCAGCTGATCCGGCACGGGGACGACCGGCGGGGTCGACGACGCCGTGGATTCGCGGCGGCGGTGCTCGCCGTGACGCTCGCGCTGGCCTCCGCCTGCACCGACGGCGGCGGGGGCAAGCCCTCGGGCGGCTGGCAGAACGGCGACGACCAGCCCGCCGCGCCGAAGGCTGCGGCCACCATCGTCGAGCCCAAGGCCGACGCGAAGGACGTACCCGCGTCCACCGGCATCACCTTCACGGCGACGGAGGCGGAGCAGACCAGCGTCGAGCTGAAGGACTCCGCCGGTGGGGCCGTCGAGGGCGAGCTGGCGGCCGACGGCAAGAGTTGGCTGCCCGCCAGCGCGCTGAAGTACGGCGAGACGTACACCGCGACGGTGACCGCGACCGGCGACGACGGCCGACCGGCGACGGCGACCAGCACCTTCACCACCATGGCGAAGCCCGGCAAGCAGGTCCGGATCAGCAGCTTCCTGGGTGACGACCAGGTCGTCGGCGTCGGCATGCCGCTGATCGTGAAGTTCAGCCGGGCCGTCCCGGAGGACTACCGCGACGACGTGCAGAGCCGGATGACGGTCACCTCCGTACCGGCGCAGGAGGGCATCTGGCACTGGGTCAGCCCGACCGAGATCCGCTACCGCCCGAAGGAGTTCTGGAAGGCGAACAGCACGGTCTCCTACCGGGTCCAGGCCGGGGGCCTGCCGCTGGGCGGCGGCTGGTACGGCCGGGCGGACCTCAGCGTCGGTATCAAGGTCGGCCCGGCGGTGGTCATGACGGTGGACAACAAGACCAAGCGGATGACCGTCACGAAGGACGGCTCTGTGATCAAGACCATCCCGGTCAGCCTCGGCAAGAAGAGCACCCCGTCCTCCAGCGGCACGATGGTGGTCATCGAGAAGCTGCGCAAGACGGTCTTCGACACCTTCGAGGAGCTGGGCCCCGAGGAGGGCTACCGCACCAAGATCGACTACGCCCAGCGGCTGACCTGGGGCGGCGAGTTCATCCACGCCGCGCCCTGGTCTGAGGGGCAGCAGGGCCGGGTGAACGTCTCGCACGGCTGCGTGAACGTCTCGATGGCCAACGGCGCCTGGCTGTTCGCCAACACCCGCGTCGGCGACCCGATCACCGTCAAGGGCACCGAGCGCAAGCTCCAGAACGGCAACGGCTGGACCGACTGGAACATGAGCTGGGAGCAGTACGTCAAGGGCAGCGCCCTGCCGTACGAGCCGCCGACCGAGGCCGCCCCGGAGGAGAGCGGCGCGCCCACGGCCACCCCGACCGCCTGAGCCGGAAACGCCGAAGGCCCCCTCCGCGAGGAGGGGGCCTTCGGTCACCGGGTGACTGATGGGAATTGAACCCACGACAACCGGGACCACAACCCGGTGCTCTGCCAACTGAGCTACAGCCACCATGCCGTTCACACCCGATGGATCCACGCCCGGTCGATCGCCCCGGGCGGGGTGCGGACCAATAATAGCCCCACCCCCGCCCGCCGCGTCCAGCGGGTTCCGCCGAGCGGGTTGTGCCCGGCGGCTCAGAGTCCGGCTGCTATTGCCTTGGCGGTCTCCACGTCCGGCCCGGGCAGGGGCACGAAGAGGGTCCGCCGGTAGTACTCCAGCTCCCGGATGCTCTCCCGGATGTCGGCCAGGGCCCGGTGCGCGAGCCCCTTCTGGGGCTGGCCGAAGTACACCCGCGGGTACCAGCGGCGGCACAGCTCCTTGATCGACGAGACGTCGATCATCCGGTAGTGCAGGTGCGCATCGAGGCGGGGCATGTCCCGGGTGATGAAGCCCCGGTCGGTGGCGATCGAGTTGCCGCACAGCGGTGCCGTACGCGGATCCTTCACATGGCTGGACACGTAGTCCAGGACCATGTCCTCGGCCTCGGCGAGGGTCACCGTCGAGCGCCGGACCTCCTCGGTCAGCCCCGACTTGGCGTGCATCGTCGTTACGATCTCGGGCATCGCCTCCAGCGCCGCCTCGTCGGCGTGGATCACCACGTCGACGCCGTCCCCGAGCACGTTGAGGTCGGGATCCGTGACGAGCGCGGCGACCTCGATCAGCTTGTCCCTGCCGAGGTCCAACCCGGTCATCTCACAGTCGATCCAGACGAGAAGATCAGCCACCGGGACAGCCTACGCGCAGCCCACCCGGCCGCGCGCCCGCGCACCGGGGCACGCGGTGACCGCTAGGGTTTCCTCCGTGCCAGCCGAACCCGCCGCACCGCCCGCCGTCACCGACGACGATCCCGGTGGCCGTACGGTCCGTCGGCTCGTCACCCTGCTGGCGCTGGCCGCCGTGCTGCCGGCGCTCTACCTGCCCGGCATGGTGCACGACTTCTTCGACCTGAAGATCTACATGCGGGCGATGGACTGGTGGGCGGCCGGGAACCCGCTCTACGACTACGTGCAGCCCGACCGGGTGCAGGGCGAGCTCTACTTCACCTACCCGCCGTTCAGTGCGCTGCTGCTGCGCCCGTTCGCGCTGCTGCCGCTGGGCGCCACCGTGGCGATCTTCACGGTCCTGACGGGACTGGCGGTGGTGGTCACGACCCGGTGGCTGCTCGCGCCGGTGATCGCCCGGCACGGGCTGCCCCGTGTGTTCAGCCTCACCGTGGCGGTCCTGCTGGTGCTGGCCGTCGAGAGCACCCGCGAGACGATCACCTTCGGTCAGATCAACATGCTGCTGGTCGTGCTGATCCTGGCGGACCTGCTCTTCGCCGTACCCCGGGCGAGCCGGTGGGCCGGCGTGGGCGTCGGGCTGGCGACGGCGCTCAAGCTCTTCCCGGGCATCTTCATCGTCTACCTGCTGGCCACCCGCCGGTGGCGGGCGGCGGCGGTGGCGAGCGCGACGGCCGCCGCCGCGACCCTGCTCGCCGCCGCGGTCGCACCGCGCGACTCGTGGCGGTTCTGGACCCACGAGCTGTGGGCGACCGACCGGGTCGGCCGCACCGACTACACCGGCAACCAGTCGCTGTTCGGCCTGCTCAGCCGCATCACCGCACCGGAGAAGCCCCACCAGTTGCTCTGGCTGCTGCTGGTGGCGGCCATCGCCGGGTACGGGCTGTGGCGCGCCGCGCGGGCCGCCCGCGCCGGGGACACGCTCACCGGCCTCGCCCTGACCGGACTGGTCGGCTCGCTGGTCAGCCCCATCACCTGGACCCACCACATCTACTGGTTCATCCCGGCGGTGGTCGTGCTGACGGACGCGGCGCTGAGCGCCGACGCCACGACCGGCGAGGGCGCCCGTCGGCGACGTCTGCTGGCGGCACTCGCCGTCGGCACCTCCGCCCTCATCGTGTACGGGGTGGTGACCTTCCACGACTGGGGCATCGCCCCGGTGCGTACGGACTCGCCGGGCGAGTTCCTGGTGCGCAACACGTACGTGTTGCTGAGCCTGCTGCTGCTGGTGACCCTCCCGGTGCGGCGGGAGGGCCGCAGGTCGCGGGAAATGGACAGTCTTCCCAAGTAGCGCCCTTCATGGCTAATCTGGTCGTAACTACCTCAGACGTCTCTCGGGTAGCACCGATCCCCCGGTGAGGGCGGCCCTCCGCGTCGGCAGCGCGGAGGGCCGCTCGCCGTCCGTGCCCGCGTGGGATGCCGGCACGGGGCGGAGGCCGGACACGGCTCAGCGCGGATCGTCGGGCGACTGCCGGCCGGCGTCGGCAGCGCCAGCCTCGGAAGCGCCAGCCTCGGAAGTGCCGGTGTTTGAAGCGGCGGCGGCGTCGAGAGCGCCGGCGCCGGTTGTGGCGGCGCCGGGAGTGCCAGCGTCGGATGCGGCGGCGCCGGGAGTGCCGGCATCGGAAGCGGCGGCGGCGAGAGCGGCGGGGCGGGGGCGGTCCGCTACGGCGACCGGGTCGGCCGTCTCCTCGGGGGCGGCGGGCGGCCAGGCCAGGGTGAGGTTCACCTCGGGCGGCCGGAGCGCCGGGTCGCCTCCCGCGAGGTCGGCGAGCGTCGCGGGGCGGCGGGCGGGCACCGGCCCGATCGCCGGCCGGGATCCCGTGGGAGCGGCGCCGACCGAGGCGAGCTGACGCCCGGCGACGCGCGACCGGTCGCTGTCCCGGGTCGGCTGCGCGCCGAGGCCGGCGAGCGAGGTCACCCCGAGGCGGCCGGCGAGCACCGGCACCTGGTCCGGCTCGACCACGAAGACCACCTCGCGGGGCCGCACCGGGCGCAGCAGGAGCAGGGCCAGCGCCACCGCCAGCACCCCGCCGGCCAGCAGTCCGGCAGTCGCCGGGGCGGTCCAGCCGGCGCGCAGCCCCGCGCGCAGTTCCAGGCTCAGGTCGGCCCGCCCGTCGGGACGCATCACCACCAGGCTCAGCCGCCGGTCGGCCAGTTCCGCCGGGGTCCACTCCAGCGCGCCGATCCCCTCGCGTACCCAGAAGGGCTGGCCGATCGGCGCGACCGACGGCGCGGGACCGGCGGACGGCGCGGGACCGGCGGACGGCGCGGGACCGGCGGGCTGCAGCCGGACCGGCAGCGGCCCCCGGGCCAGCGCCACCCGGCGCACCTCGGCATGCGGCACCGGGTCGAGCCAACGCCGCACCTCGTCGGCGGGCGCCAGCCCGACGAAGGCCGGGCCGTCGGGCGTCCGCGCGTCCAGCCGGAGCCGGGCCTGCCCGGCGCGGGTGAACGGCGCCTCGGCCCGCAGCAGCTCGTCCACGTCCCGGACGACCATCGCGTGACCCGGGGTCTGCACGGTCTCGAACCGGGCGCTGAAGGCGCCACCCGGGTCGGCCTGCCGGGCGAGCAGCGTGAGCGCCCCACCGGCGAGCAGCGCCGTGATCCCGACCGTCAGCAGCAGCATGGCGGCGAGCACCCGCACGATCCGCATTCGCCTCGTCCCCCTCCGTAGCCGGATACCCGGCCGACCTTACCGACGTGGGGCGAGCCAGCAGCGGATATCCACGGCACGGGGCCGGGAAAGCAGCCGGCCCGCCGGATCATCCGACGGGCCGGCGAGCGGTACGGCGGGTCACTCCTGCGACGTCGGCGCCCGCCGCGTACGCGAGAACGCGAGCCCGCCCAGCAGCAGGCCACCCACGCCGGCGACCAGGCCGGCGACCGCGAGCCCGGTGGCCACGTCGTCGCTCCCGGCGTCGTCATCGTCGTCGTCGCCGGCGGCCTGCGGCGCGGCGGCGCCGGTGGGGGCGGTCGACGGCGAGGCCGCCGTGAGGGTGAGCACCGGGGCGGGGTTCTCCGGCTCCTCGCCGCCGGGGAGCGGCTCCTCGATCCACCGCTGCACGTTGCCGTCGGAGTAGGTCTGCAAGGTCTTGAAGACCATCGTCTCGACCTGCGGCAGCGGCCCCATCGACACCGGGAACTCCTGGAACTGGCCGGGCTTGACCGCCGCGCTCCCGGTGGCCGTCCAGGTGAGCTTGGAGACGACCTCGCTGAGCTGGCTGCCGTGCACCTCGACCGGCGGGTCCACCTTGCGCGTCTCCACCGCCACCGTCCAGCCGGGCACCGGCATGGTCGACACGGAGCCGATGGGCGCGTTCTCCGGCAGCACGACCTCCAGCTTCGTGGTGGAGGCCGTGTCGCTCTCGTTCGGCACCCGGAAGGCGAACCGGCTGTAGCCGCCCTGGGTGGCCTCCTGCGGGTTGACCGTGACGTGGGCCGAGGCGGGCGCCGCGAAGCCGAGGACGGCGGTGGCGACGGCGCCGAGCGCCAGGGCGGCGGCGGCGCTTGCGGTACGCCGGTGACGGATCATGGTGCGAGCCTTCCTGTTACCTGATCGGCACGGTGGTGGTCACCGTGGCCTGGTCGATGTCCGAGGTGCGGGCCGTGATGCGCAACTGCCACTCCCCCGCAGCCGGGAAGTTGATCTCGCCGGTGGCGTGGTTGTCGGTCAGCGGCAGCAGCGGGACCTGGATCGCTTCGATCCCCGCCGCCGGCAGGGCGACCGTGGCCCGCCACTCCACCACCGGCTGGGGCCGGTTGTCCTTCGTGTACGCGTAGAAGTGCACGGTGTTGTTGCCCCGCTCGGCCGGGTCCAGCTCGATCTGGAGGTCGTAGTTCGGGCTGGACAGCGTCGTGGAGAAGAAGCGGCCCGGCGCACCGGCCACGTCGGCGCCGGCGGTGCGGGCCGGGGTGGTCTGCACCAGGACGGCGGACAGGCCGAGGACCACCGCCGTGATCGCCAACTCCGCCCAGACCGCCCGCCGCATCGACGTCGGCCGGCCGGCCGCGGTGCGCCGGCGCACCAGCTGCCGGGAGTACGCGGCCACCGCGATCACCAGCGCGAAGAGCCCGATCTTGCCCAGCACCAGCCGGCCGTAGGTGGTGTCGACAAGCGCGCGGGGGGTGGCCACCTCGATCAGCGCCTGGACGGTGCCGGCGAGCAGCAGCGCCGAGACGGCCAGCGCCGCCCAGCGCGACCAGATCGGCAGGATCGCGCCCAGCTCCCGCTCGTCGGCCCGGGTCAGCAGGAAGACGGCGAGCATCACCAGCCCGCCCATCCAGACCGCCATGCCGCCCAGGTGGACGGCGTCGACGACCACGGAGACCGCCGGGGCGGGCGAGGCCGCCGGGTGCCCGGCCAGCGGCCAGGTCACCAGCGCCGCCGCCCCGAGCACGCCGAGGATGACCAGATCGCTCCGCTCGACCGGCCCCGCCATCAGGGGTCGGAGCAGGAACGCCGCCGCGGCCAACAGGCCCAGCCGGACCAGGTGCGCGGCGCCGAAGGAGCTGCCCAGCACGTCGCTCAGCCCCTCGCCGGTGACGTCGGACACGCCGCCGCCGGCGGTGTAGGGCACCTGGAGCAGGAGGTTCGCCACCGTGGAGACCGCCAGCAGGCCGAGACCGGCCCAGGCCAGGCGGGCCGGTCCGCGCCGGGGCAGCCGCCGGGGCCAGAGGGCGGCGAGCACCAGCGTCGGTCCGACGAGCAGCAGCAGGCCGGCGTAGCCGGCGTACTTGGCGACCTTGACCGCGTTGCCGACGACCGGGTCGGCCCGGCTGTCGTCCCCGCTGTCGACCGGGGGCGTCGAGGGCGCGCCGACGGAGTAGGTGAACGCGCCCGAGACGGGGTGGCTGTCGGAGGAGATGACCCGGTAGCTGACCAGGTAGGTGCCGCGCGCCCCGGCGGGGTCGACCGGCACGGTGACCACGGTGCCCTCGAAGGTCGGTTCGCCGCGGTCGGCGCGGGAGCCGTCCGGTGCGATCACCCGGATCTTGCCGGACACCTTGCGGACGGACTCGCTGAACGTGAGTACGACCTCCGCCGGCGCGTTCGACACCACGGCCGAGGCGATGGGGCTGCTGCTCACCAGCACCGCGTGGGCGCTGGCGGGGCCGGCGGGGGCGATCAGCAGGGCGACGACGGTGACCAGCAGGCCGGCGACGGCGAGCAGCCGGGCGATCGGGCGGCGGATGGCGACACTCATGCCGGCAATGCTCTCGAACCCGACCGGTCCGGCGCGACTCCGACCATGCCCCGCGCCGCCGGAACCCACCCGCCCGGGGCGACTCCGGGGATGCCCCGCGCCGCCGGGACCGGCCGGGCCGGCCCGCCCGGGGCGGCGTCAGCCATGACGGGCCAGGAGTGCGGTCGACGGCCGGCGGTCCGGCTCGTCGCTGACCCGTCCCAGCGCCCACAGCAGCCCCGCCTGCACCACGGCGGCCAGGTGCCCGACCTCGTGCACCAGCGCGGTCGTCGAGTTGGCGATGTCCACCGCGCTGGTGCCGGCCAGGCAGACCGCCAGCACCAGCGCCACCGGCACGAACGCCCGGGCGCGCTCGGGCCGCCACGCGGCCAGCGCGAAGCCGACGGCCAGCGCCACGTCGAAGGAGGCCATCTCGCGGCTGGTGTGCGGATCGACGGTCACGCCCAGCCCGGCCAGCAGGACGGGCAGGGCGATCGCCAGTTGGGCGACCGCGGCCACCGCGACCGCCACCCGCAGCACCTGACGGCGGGCCGCCCTGGCCGCCGCCCGGGTGCGTCCGGCGGCCAGCGAATCGGCGGCGACCGCCGCCAGCACCGACGCGGTCAGGTCGGGCACCGCCACGGCCTGCACCCGGACCAGCCGGGTGACCTGCTCGGCGCGGGTCAGCCAGGCCCCGCAGCCGGGGCAGCTCTCCGCGTGCGCGTCCAGCACCGCCGGCGCCGCCAGCGGGTCCTCGCCGTCCAGCCGCGCCGACAACGCCGCGCGTACGTCGTCGCATGTCATGTCGGGATAGTCGTGCGACGCACCGGTTTAGTTCCCAGGGTGGCGCAGGCCATGGAAGGGTCGAAGGACCCTCCCCGGCCCGGCCCCGCCGCGTAACCTGGACTGTCGTGATCCCCGCCCCGCGCGAGACCTCCGCCGTCAGTCCGACCGGTGACGCGGGCGTCGCTGCGCGGGAGTCGGCGACCGAGTGGGCGCTGGCCGCCCGTGACGGGGACCCCGTCGCCCAGGCCGCCTTCGTCCGGCTGACCCAGGCCGAGGTGTGGCGCTTCACCGCCGCGCTTGTCGATCCGGACAGCGCCGACGACCTGACCCAGGACACCTACCTGCGGGCGTTCCGGGCGCTGCCGGCGTTCGAGGGCCGCTCCAGCGCGCGCACCTGGCTGCTGGGCATCGCCCGCCGGGCCTGCGCCGACCACCTGCGCACGGTCGTGCGTCGCCGCCGGCTCGGCGAGCGGCTCGCCGCCGACGCCTGGACCGACCGGCCGCACCCGGACCCCGCCGGCCAGCTCGGCGCCGCCGACCTGGTCCGCCGGCTGCCCGCGGAGCGCCGCGCGGCGTTCGTGCTCACCCAACTGCTCGGCCTGTCGTACGCCGAGGCCGCCGCCGTGGAGGGGGTGCCCGTGGGCACCATCCGCTCGCGGGTGGCCCGGGCCCGCAACGACCTCGTCGAGGCGGTCGGCGACGCCCTCGCCGGATGACCGGGAACTTCCGCCGGGAACGGGACGACCAATGATCGTGACCGCACCGCACACCCGGGTCGCCCGCTGGCCCGCCGTCCGCCCCTGGCTCGGCGTCGCCGTCCGGCTGGGCCTGGCCGCCGTGTGGCTCGTCGCCGGCGGCAGCAAGGTCGGTGACCTGGCCGCCTCCGGCCGCGCCGTCAACGCGTACCAGGTCATGCCGTACGACCTCGCCACGGTGATCGGCGCGGCGCTGCCCTTCGTCGAGCTGGCGCTGGGCCTGCTGCTGCTCCTCGGCCTGGCCACCCGGCTCTCCGCCGGGGTGTCCGCGGCGCTGCTGGTGGTCTTCATCGTCGGCATCGTCTCGGCCTGGAGCCGGGGCCTCGCCATCGACTGCGGCTGCTTCGGCGCCGGCGGGGAGCTCGCCGAGGGCCAGACCCCGAGCTACCTCCCGGAGATCCTCCGGGACCTGGGATTCCTGGCGCTGGCCGGGTTCCTGCTGATCTGGCCCCGCACCCCCGTCTCGGTGGACGGCTGGCTGGCGGGGGACGCATCCGTGGAGGACGAGGATGAGTAGTCGCAAGGGGCAGAAGGGCTCCGCCCGGATGGTCCGCGAGCAGCTGGCCCGGGAGCGGCGGCGCAAGCGGACGCTCTGGGTCTCCGTGGCCGCCGTGGCCGTCCTGGTCGTCGCCGGCCTGATCGGCTGGAGCGTCTACTCCAGCCAACGCTCCGACGACTTCACCGCGCCGACCGGCTCGACCGAGGACGGCACCGGGGTCGTCGCCGGCTCGGGCCCGGTCACCATCGACATCTACGAGGACTTCCTCTGCCCGGCCTGCAAGCAGTTCGAGCAGGCCAGCGGCCCGACCATCGACCAGCTCATCAGCGAGGGCAAGGTGCGTGTCGTCTACCACCCGGTCGCATACCTGAACCGCTTCTCCAGCACCCAGTATTCGACCCGCTCCTCGGCCGCCTCCGGCTGCGCGGCGGAGGGCGGCCGCTACCGGGAGTACGCCAAGGCGCTGTTCGACCGGCAGCCGCCGGAGGGCGGCGCGGGGCTCAGCGACGGTGAGCTGGCCGACATCGCGGCGGGCACCGGCATCGACCGGGACGGCTTCGCCTCCTGCCTGCGGGAGGGCACCTTCAAGCCGTGGACCGAGCACGTGACGCAGGAGGCCAGCAAGGCCAACATCACCGGCACCCCGACGATCCTGGTCGACGGCGAGGAGATCGCCGACCGCAGCCCGGAGGGGATCAAGTCGGCGGTGGAGGCGGCCGGCAGGTGATCCGCGACCTGGTGACCCGCGCCGGCCTGGTGCTCGCCGGCACGCTGACGGCGACGGTCACGTTCGCCGCCCCGGCCGCCGCGCACGGCGCGGACGCGCCCGACGGCACCGACTACCGCACCGAGGTGACCGCCGTCGCCCCGGCCCGCCCCGGACTGAGCGTACGGGTGATCGAGGCGGGCGCGCGGCTGGAGCTGACCAACACCGGCGACCGCGCCGTCGAGGTGCTCGGCTACTCCGGCGAGCCCTACCTGCGGGTCGGCCCCGACGGCGTGTACGAGAACGTCCGCTCCCCCGCGACGTACCTGAACCGGACCATCGCCGGGGACACGCGGCTGCCCGCCGAGGCGAACCCCGCCGCCGCACCGGACTGGCGACGCGTCGACGACTCCGCCACGGCGCGCTGGCACGACCAGCGGGCACTCTGGCGGGAGTCGGCACCGCCGCCGCAGGTGCGCGCCGCCCCGGACCGGGAGCACCGGGTGCGGGACTGGACGGTGCCGCTGCGCACCGACACCGGGACGGGAGAGATCCGCGGCACCCTCGACTGGGTGCCGCCGCCGGACGCGTACGTCTGGTGGGTGGTCGCCACGGTCGG
This sequence comes from Micromonospora sp. DT46, assembly GCF_049841735.1. Taxonomy (NCBI): domain Bacteria; kingdom Bacillati; phylum Actinomycetota; class Actinomycetes; order Micromonosporales; family Micromonosporaceae; genus Micromonospora; species Micromonospora sp. DT46. Next base: position 56,061 of record NZ_JBNCKW010000001.1, read on the forward strand.
GCTGCTGGCCGTGGGGGCTCTCGGGCTGTTGCCGGCCCGCTCCGGGCCGGGCGCGCGGGCGCTGGCCGGGCTCGGCGGGCTGCTGGTCGTCGGCGGGGTGGCCGCGGTGGTGTTCACCGTGGGCCGGGAGGTGGACGCCGGTGCGCGGGGCGTGGGCGGGGTGCTGACCGGCCTGCTCGGCGGGCAGGTCTGGGCGCTGCTGACCGGGCTCGGCGCCGTCGCCGCGGGCGTCTTCGCGCTGGCCCGCCGGCCGGCCGCCGACTTCGCGCTGGCGCTGGCCGGGGCCTGCCTGGCGCTCTTCGCCGGGGTGGCCAACGCCGCCGTCTTCGCCCGCGCCGTCGCCCCCGTGCCCTGGCCGGCGACGACGGCCCGGATCCTGGTCGCCCTGATCCTCGTCGCCGGCGCGGGCGCCACGGCAGCCGGTGCCCTCCGCCTCCACGCCGCCCGCCCCACCCCCTCTCCCCCTCCCACCCCCACTCCCCCCACCCCGCCCTCCACCCCCGCCCCGCGCGTCGATCATGGAGTTGTGGCGGGGGACGAACCGGAGCAGAAGAGGTCGGATCGGGCACCATGAGTGCATGATCGACGCCTCGGGGTGGGGCGCGGGGGCGTCAGCGGGGGGTGGGGGTGGGGGTGAAGCCTCGGGGGAGTTCGAGGCGGTGGCTAGCGAGGCGGTCGGCGTCCGCCAGGAGGTCGGCCGTGGGGGCGTCGGCGACGACGCGGCCGGCGTCCAGGATGACCGAGCGGTCGCAGAGCTCCAGGGCGTACGGCAGGTCGTGGGTGACCATCAGCAGCGTCACCGGCAGGGCGCGCAGGATCCCGGCCAGCTCGCGGCGGGCCGCCGGGTCGAGGTTGGACGACGGTTCGTCGAGGACCAGGATCTCCGGGTGCATGGCGAGCACGGTGGCCACCGCCACGCGGCGCCGCTGCCCGAAGGAGAGGTGGTGCGGCGCGCGGTCCCGGTGCTCGCCCATCCCGACCGCGGCGAGGGCCTCGTCCACCCGGGCGGACAGCTCCGCCCCGCGCAGGCCCAGGTTGGCCGGCCCGAACGCCACGTCCTCGGCGACCGTGGGCAGGAAGAGCTGGTCGTCCGGATCCTGGAAGACGATGCCCACCCGGCGGCGTACCTCGGCGAGCGTGGCCCGGTCCTGGCTGACGGTCAGCCCGCCGACGCTCACGCTCCCCTCAGCCGGGGTGAGGATGCCGTTGAGGTGCAGCACCAGCGTGGTCTTCCCGGCGCCGTTGGGGCCGAGCAGCGCCACCCGGTCGCCGCGCGGCACGGTCAGGTCCACCCCGTGCAGGGCGACGTGCCCGTCCGGGTACGCGTAGCGGACACCACGAACGTCCAGGGAGAGGGCGGTCTGCACGGCACCGATCATGTCAGCACGACGGCCGTGGCGGCGATGCCGGCCGCCAGGACCGGCACGGTGGCCGCGACCAGCCACTGCCCGGCGGTCGCCGCGCCCGCGCCCTGCCACACCGCCGGCATCCGCCCGGTGTAGCCGCGCGACAGCATCGCCAGGTAGACCCGCTCGCCGCGTTCGAACGCGCGCAGGAAGAGCGCGCCGACGCCGGTCGCGAAGCCGCGCAACTGCCACAGGAAACGCGGATCGTCGCCCCGGGACATCCGCGCCACCCGCATCCGGCGGGCCTCGCCCACCAGCACGTCCAGGTAGCGCAGCATGAACGTGGCGATCTGGGTGAGGATCTGCGGGCAGCGCAGCCGGTCCAGGCCGACGATCAGGTCCCGGGTCGTGGTCGTCGCGGCGAGCAGCAGCGAGGCGAGCACGCCCAGGGTGCCCTTGGCGACGATGTTCCACGCCCCGAGCAGCCCGTCGGACGACAGGCTCAGGCCGAGCACGTCGACCCGCTCACCGGCGCCGAGGAACGGCAGCGCCACCGCGAACAGCACGAACGGCAGCTCGATCAGCGACCGGCGCAGCAGCCAGCCGGGCCCGACCCGGGCCAGCGCCGCCACCACCGCGACCAGCAGGGCGTACGCGCCGAAGGCCCAGAAGGCCTCGCGCGGGGTGCCGACCACGGCGAGGGTGAACGCCACCATCGCCGCGATCTTGACCTCGGGCGGGAGCCGGTGCACCGGTGACGCGGCGTCCCGGTACAGCACGTGCGCGTGCCCGGCGCCCATCCGGTCGCTACTCCCGACCCGACGCCCCGACGGGGGTGCGGGCGCCCCCGGCCGCGTCCTCGTCCCGGGGGCCGCGGCGGCGGACCAGCCAGAACGCCCCGCCGGCCACCGCGAAGGTGAGCAGCACGCCGAGGACGCCGGACAGGCCGGTGGAGAGGAACTCGTTGTCGATCCCCGCCACCCCATAGTCGGCCAGCGGCCCGCCGACCTCGTGTTCGCGCTCCCGCTGGGCGGGGCAGTTGCCGCCGGTGATGTTGTCGTCGGCGTCGAAGGTGCAGCCCTCGCGCAGCGACGAGTCCAGCCCGTCGGGGTGGGACGAGGCGAAGTTGCTGACCACCCCGGCGAGGAGCAGGGCCACCAGCAGCCCGCCGACGACGAATCCCCAGGAACGCTTCCTCACCGGACACCTCCGACGGCCGGGACGGCGGGCGTGGACGCCGCGCGCAGCCCGCGCAGCGCGTAGACGAGATCGGGCCGCACCTTCGCGACGGTGACCACCGTGGTCGCGGTGATCAGGCCCTCGCCGATGCCGATCAGCAGGTGCACGCCGGCCATCGTGCCGGCCAGACCGCCCAGGTTGCCGCCGAGGTCGGTGGTGCCGCCGAGCTGGTACTGGAGCACGAAGCCCATCGACGCGACCACCACGCTGACCAGCGCGGAGACGAAGGCGGTCACGCCCAGGCCGGCCGGGGTGCGCGGCAGCACCCGGAGCAGCAGCGCGATCAGCAGGTACGCCGCAGCGGTGCCGAGCACAGCCATGTTGGTGATGTTGAGCCCGAGCATGGCCACGCCGCCGTCGCCGAAGACGAGCGCCTGCACGACCAGCACCACGGCCACGCAGAGTGCGCCGACCCACGGTCCCACCAGCATCGCGGCGAGCGCCCCGCCGAGCAGGTGACCGCTGACGCCGGCGGTGAAGATCGGGAAGTTGAGCATCTGCACGGCGAAGATGAAGGCCGCGACGAGCCCGGCCATCGGGGCCAACCGGTCGTCCAGGTCACGCCTGCCGCGCAGGACGCAGAACGTCATCGCGAGCAGCGCCACCGCCGCGAACACCGCCGCGACGGGACCGTCGACGATCCCGTTCGAGATGTGCATCGCCAGGTTCTCCACGCGGCCTCCCACGCGTCGCCCGGCCAGGCCTGGCCGTTGACGTCAGCCTATTTCCCCCGCTTGGCTGTTGCCAAGAGTTGGCAACTGGCGTACGCCCGATTGCGTGTCCGCCGCCGACCCGGCATGCCGGCCGGGGCGGCGTCCCGGCCGGCTCGTTGCGCCGTCCCGGAGGCGGCCAGGACGCGCTCCCGTCGGGGTCGGCGTGCCGTCCGGGGACGGCCGGGGCCGGCGGTAGGGTCGTGCCATGACCGCGCCCGACCGCCTCTCCCCCGGTGACCCCGCGCCCGAGTTCAGCCTTCCCACCGACACCGGCGAGACGCTCTCGCTGACCGACCTGCGCGGCCGCAAGGTCGTGCTGTACGCCTACCCGGCGGCCATGACGCCCGGCTGCACCAAGCAGGCCTGCGACTTCCGCGACTCGCTCGCCTCGCTCCAGGCCGCCGGCTACGAGGTCGTCGGGATCTCGCCCGACAAGCCGGAGAAGCTGGCGAAGTTCCGCGAGCGCGACGCCATCACCTTCCCGCTGGTCGCCGACACCGACAGGTCCGTGCTGACCGCCTACGGCGCGTACGGCGAGAAGCAGTCGTACGGCAGGACGGTGACCGGCGTGATCCGCTCGACCTTCGTCATCGACGCGGACGGCAAGATCGAGCGCGCGCTCTACAACGTGAAGGCCACCGGCCACGTCGCCAAGCTGCGCCGGGATCTCGGGCTGGACTGAGGTCGCCGCCCGCGCCGGGACCGAGCCCACCACCGGATCGGCGCGACACTCTAGACTCAGCGGGTCGGCGGGAGTGGCGTAACGGCAGCCGCGGTAGGTTTAGGTCCTATTGTCCGAAAGGACGTGGGGGTTCGAGTCCCCCCTCCCGCACCGAGCGCCCTGTCGCGCGCGTCACGATCGCGGGTCGGCGCGGGGCCCGCGCGGTCAGGATTACCGGGTGAGCCTGCGCTTCGTCCTCGATCCCGAGCTGACCCCCGAGTTGCGGGAACGGATCGTCGCCCTCTGGGTCGACGTCACCAACGCCGGCGGGGCGGTCGGCTTCGTGCCGCCGGTCACCGTCGCCGACGTACGGCACACGGCGGATCCCACCTTCGCCGGCATCGCGGAGGGCCCGGACCGCCTCCTCGTGGGGTACTCGGGTGAGCGGCCCGTCGCCGCGCTGATCTTCTGCGACAACCGGTTCGACCTGAAGGCGCACTGGTGCGTGCTGAAGCGGGTGATGGTCCACCCGGACACCCAGGGCAACGGGTACGGCGCCGCGCTGATGCGCGAGGCCGAGCGCCTCGGCCGCGGGATGGGCTGGGAGGCGCTGCACGTGACCGTCCGGGACGGGCTGGGGCTCGACCGGTTCTACCGGGGGCTCGGTTACCGGGAGATCGGGCGGCTGCCCGGCGCGCTGCGGGTCGCCCCCGGCGACGACCGCGACGAGATCCTCATGTGGCTGGACCTGACCGCCCCGCCGGCACCCGGGCGCTGAGCCGGGCGCGCCCTCAGCCCCCGCAGGCGCGCGGCGACGTGGACGCGAGCGCGGAAGGCTCGACCGCCGCGTCCGCCACCGGCCGGTCGGGGGACCGCACCGCCGACGGGGTCGCCGGGGCCGTGCCGGTCGGACCGGGCCGGGCCGAGGGGGGCCGCGTGGGCGACGGTGAGCGGGTCGCGGCGGCGCCACCCCGGCCGTACATCCGGACCGTGCCGCGTTGAACCTGCCCCGGCGCCATCCGGACGCCGGTGGCGGTGACCCGGTGACCCCGGGTGTCGGTGACCCGGATCTCGTACGGGCCGGGCCCGGCGCCGGACGGGACGAGCCAGTAGTTGTAGTCCTCCCGCGCCGCCGAGCGCCAGCCACCGGCGCCTACCGGCCGCACCTCGACGGCGCGCAGCGGGTTGCCGTGGCCGGCGACCAGGACGGCGAACCACCACCGCGACGAGCCCTCCTTCATCCGGAAGGTGAGCGGGCCGGTCAGCGGCGGGTCGACCACCGCGCGGTAGCTGACCCGCACGACCCCCTCCGCGGGGTTGGCGATCCGGGCGAACGCCTCCCGGGAGAGGTCGAGGTGCCCGTCGGCGCACTCCGGGCACTGGTCCATGACGAGTACGCGCACGGTGCCCTGCGGGCCGGTCACGTCGAGGTAGCCGCCGCAGGCCGCGCCAGCCGCGTACGCGTCGGGGCCCAACGCGACGTAGAGCCGGTTCGCGGGCGCGGCCGGGTAGGAGCAGTTCCCGCCGGCGCCCTCCGAGTCGTAGAAGGTGGCCTGTCCCTTGTGGACGACGCCGGCGGCGGGCGGCGCGGCGAGGGCCGGCGGCGCGGCGCAGGCGGGGGTGGGCCCGGAGCGCAGGGCCAGGCTGAGGCCGAGCACCGCCGCGAGCACCGCGACACCGCCGACGGCGAGCCGGCGGGGAGCCCGGGAGCGTGGCGCGCGGCGGCGCCCGGGGGCGCGCAGGTCTGCCGTGGGAGCGGTACCGTCGGTCACGCCGGTCGATGCTGCCGTACCGCCGCCGGGGCGGACAAGTCCGCCGGGCCGCCGCGCCGCGCCGAGGGCCGCCACGCGCGAGGGTCCGCCCGCCGGCGCGCGAAGCGAGCCGGCGGGCCGCCGGTCAGTCCTCCACCACCAGTTCGTCGCCGAGCGCGACGCTGCCCGGGGCCGCGGGAACGAGGTGGAGTCCGAACAGGAGCTTCTGCCGGACCTTGCGGTGCCGGGCGAGGGTGCGCAACGGCTCCTTCCCGCGTACCCCCGTCTCCTGGTCGGTGGTGGTGACCACGCAGCGGTCGCACGGCCCGGCGGCGCGGAAGCGGGCGGCGCCGATGCGCAGCCGGCGGCCGACCCAGTCGTCCTCGGCCCAGGCCGGCGCGCCCTCCACCACCAGGTTGGGGCGGAACCGCGCCATCGGCACGGGCTCCTCGCCGGCCTCGGCGAGCCACCCGTTGAGCGCGTCGAGCGAGGCGGCGGTGGCCAGCAGCAGCGGGTAGGCGTCGGCGAAGCTGACCTGCTCACCGGTGTCGTGCTCCCGGTCGCCCGGCGGGATGTGCCGGGTCGGTCGGGCGAGCCAGACCAGCCGGACGGCGCGGCCCAGCAGCGCGCCGATCCAGGCGTCGGCCGCCGGACCGGCGGCGAGCGCCGGCACCGGCAGCTTGCGGTTGCGGAAGGTTCGCACCGCGACGGGTTCGCCGCCGACCGGCTCGGGCACGGCCAGGTCGTCGTGCCCCTCGGCGCGCAGCAGCAGGCCACCGTCGTGGGGCGTGGCGTGCAGGCCGACCAGGCGGGTGGTCTCCCGCTGGGTGACGCCGACGCCGTCCGCGTCGACGATCATCCAGCGCCGGTCGCCAGCCAGGCCCCACGGCTCGACGCCCGCGACGTCGTGGTCGAGCCGGCGACAACCCTTGACGGGGTACGTGTGGATGGCACTCAACCGCATCCGGCAACCCTGCCACGGCCCGCGCGCGACCGTCGCCCCCGCCTGCTCCCGTGCCGGCGTCGTCGCGTGGGACGCCCGTTCAGCGTGCCCCGGCTGGTCGAGGGCCTCCGGCACCTCGCGCCGACCCGGCCCGCACGACCGCGATCACCAGGCGACGCCGATGCCGTCCCCGGGGTACCAGTGGTTGGCGGGGGTCTCCCGGTAGGCGAGGAACCGCCGGCCGGTGCGCTCGGCGTGCTCGGCGAGGACGTTGGTGGCGGTGACGTTGTCGGTGAGCAGGATCGCGCCCGGCGCCAACTTGGTCTCGACGGCCTCGAACTCGCGCTTCTCGTGGGCCCGGCTGTGGTCGCTGTCGTGCAGGAAGAGGTCGACCGGCCGGTCCAGCGCGGCGATGGAGGCGATCGAGTCCCCGATCACCAGGTCGACCACCTCCGACCAGGGCGCGGTGCGGGCGAGGTAGCCGGCCTCCGGGTTGATGTCCAGCGAGGTGACCCGGCCGGGCTGCCCGTCGGCGGCGTTGCGCAACAGCGCGGCGGCGAGCACGCAACTGCCGAGCCCCTTGTCGACGCCGGTCTCGACCACGTGCGTCGGCTTCGTGGCGCGCACGATGGCGTACCACCCGATGCGGCGGGCGTAGCGGACCTGCCGGTCGGCCAGGCCCCGGCGGGCGGCGCCGGCGGTGGCGGACTCGATGTGCCGGCGCAGCGCGTCGTCCGACTCGATCTCGGCGAAGTAAGCGCGGACCTGCTTGACGGGCACGTCGCAGACCACGCTGACGAACCAGGCGAGGTGGTGCCGGCTCAGCTTGGTCAGCTCGTACGTGTAGTTGTGGTGCTCCCGCGAGGTGACCAGCCAGCGGGCCGAGGTGCGCAGCACCTTGGCGTCGTGGCGGACGACGCGGGCCAGGCGCTTGGGGAAGGCCGCGACGGGGGCGAGAGGGGTGCGGGCGATGGCCCGTCGGAGCTTCGTTGCGTCCACGCAAGGGTTCTACCAGCCGCAGGCGGTCAGGTGTAGTGGAAGCTGGCGCCGGCGCCGGTGAAGTGGGCGAGCGGAAGGCGGGGCGGGATGCGCCCGAGCGGGAGCGCCTCGAACCAGAGGCACTCCCGCTCGGGAGGTTCACCATCACAGACGCCCAGCGATCGGTTCAGCGGGTCACATCACCCAGGCCGTCCGAACTCGTACGTCCGCTCGGAGGAGACAGGTATCAGCGATCACTTCAGTGGAGTGCGGATCTCCGCCCGAAGTTCAGCCAGGCCCTCGTCGCCACCCTTCGCCTCGGCCCAGGCAATGATCTTCAGGACGTCGGGCAGGGGCAGGCCGAACTCCTCTCGCGCCGCGCGCCCCGCCTGGATGTACCGGCCTTCGCCGTGATCTCTGATGGCACGCGCCACGTCGCCGATGTCGCCGCCCTCGTTCACGATCCGGCGAAGGAACGGATGCCACTCGTCCCATACGATCACTTATGGCCTCCCGAAGGTGATCCGCACCGGCTTGTCCGGAAGAACCTCCTGATCGACGTGGAGAATCTTCGTGTAGCCGTGCTCACGCGCCATCTTTCCGGTCCAGGTCGCCCATGCCGCCTCTGTAGGAGTCTTTCCGGCGGCAAGCGCGGCGGCGAAGGAATCCTTGTTGGAGTCCACGAGGTTACCTTCAACCGTCTTCACGCGGCTCCCGAACAGCGACATGATCCGAATGAAGATGTCTCTGCCTCGGACGGGGGACCCCTCTGTGACCTCGACCAGCATCCAGAGACCGCCCTTGTCGTCGAGATAGGCGTCGAACAGGCTCCTGCTCTCCGGATGCCGCCACTCGTATTCGGCCTCCCGTACCGTTTCGACGCCACACCCTGGCGCGGATTGCGGTGCCGCCAGAGAGATCTGCCGTGCGTCGTGAACGACCGACGGGGCAGGGGCGGTGGCCGTGGAGGCACCGACTGGGGCGAGAAGCGCGACACCTGCGAGGGTGACGGCACTGCCACGCCACAGGCAGGAGGTGACCTCCACCATCTTCAGCCGGATGGCGTTCACCGCCTTCAGCTCCGCCTGCGCCTTCTTGGCGTTCTGGTTGGCGATGTAGAGAGCACGGGCGCTCTGGAAGCCAGCGCTGATGAGCTTCGCGGCACCGAGGAACACCAGGGTTTCGAGCGCTGTCTGGCCGAGTTTGAGCAGGGTCTGCGCGAGGGTCTGATCCCCGTTGATCAGCTTGTAGACGTTGAGCCCGACCTCGCCGACGGTGAGCAGAGTCCCCGCGACGGCTCCGCAGACGACGGTGGCGACGCAGAGCACGATGGCGAGCGCCCCGACCGGAGCGAGAGTGGCGACGAGCCCCTTCACCAACTCGACGAAGAAGATCAGCGGCTGCATCCCCTTGAACTCGGGGTCGAGGGTGGAGTGGATGCAGTTCTGGTAGAGCTGGCTGCCCTGGGGATAGATGTCGCACAGGGCGGCGTTGGTGTAGGCCCGGTTGGCCAGCTCCGCAGGGTCGGGAACGACGTTGGCGACGCAGTTGCGGTACCACTCGTGCTGCGTGCCGCTCAGAATCCTCTCGAGCTCGACGATGGGATCGGCCGCATACTCCGTGTGGCACTTCGCGATCTCGAGGCCCTGGGCGTGGGAGTACGTGTCGTACGCCTGCTTGGCGGCGGCGACGGCGGCGTTGGCGTCCTCCCCGGCGGCCCTGGCCGAGTCGTACGCACGCTTGGCGGCGGCGTTGGCCTCGGCAGCAGCCTTGATCGCCTTCTTGTGCGAGGCGACCGCCCAGGCGGCGGACCGGATGGCGCTGCGGGCCGAGGCGTTGGCCCGGGTGGACGCGTCCTTGGCGGTCGCGACAGCGGCTGCGGCCTTCTGCACCGACTGAGCGGCCTGGCTCGCGTAGCCCCTCGCCTTGTTCGCGTAACCCTCCGCCTTGTCCGCCGAGAGAAGCGCGTCCCGGGCGTGCTGCTCGGCCAGAGCGGCGTCGTTACGCGCCCGTGCCGCGACGGCCTGCGCCTCGAACGAGTTCGTCACGGCGGTCTCTGCGACCTCGTTGATCCGCTCGAGGAGGCTGCCGACGACCGTGAGGTGAATGGCGTTGTCGTAGTCCCGCTCGGCGGCGATGTACCGGCCGCTCTCGAGGAATTCCCGCAGGCCGGGCGCGGGCCCGTCCAGAGCGATCTGGGCTGCGGCCTTGAGCTCCGGTCCACTGGCCGGGTCGGCGATGACCTGGTTGACCCGCACACGCTCACCGATGGCGGCAGCCGTGTACTGGCCGGTGTCCAGGAAGTCGCGCAGAGCCTGCAGGGTGTCGGCGTCCAGCGCCTCCTGTGCCTTCTGCTCGAGCACGACATCACCAGCGGTGCGGGCGGCAGCGAGGATCTGGTTGACCTTCAGCCGATCCTGCGTGTAGCGCCCCGGGTAGTTCTGGGTGCGCAGGAACTGCGCGACCACCGCGTCGCTGCCGGCCAGCGCGGCCAGCGCCGCGTCCCGCAGTGCGGTGTTCTCGGTGATCGCCAGGTCCATGACCGCCTGGCGGTTGTCCCGGGCCTCGGTGGCGGCGAGCCCCGTCCGGACGAACGCGACCGCCTGCTCATCGCTGCCTGCCAGGGCCGCCATGGCAGCCTGCTGCGTCCAGGCACCCCGCGACGACGTGAGGTTCAGCGCAACCTGGCGGCTGGCGGCGACGGCCCTGGCCGGCGCAGTGGCGGGGTTCTGGACCTCGGCGATCAGGCTCCTGGTCTCCGCATCCCGCTTCGCCGCCTGCTCGACGTCCCAGTCGCCCGCGCGCTGCTGGGACTCGTACTCGGTGTTCGCCGCCTGCGCGGCCTCCAGCCCCTGGTCCCGGGAGACCGCCAGCCGCTCCACGTCGGCCTCGCGGGCCGCCTCGTAGACCGCCGCCGCCTGCACGCCGGCGTTCACCGCGTCCGTGGCAGCCTGCGTCGCCGCGTTGGCGTACTCGGTGGCGCGCCTCGCCGCCTCTGCCGCCTCTCCGGCATGGTCGGCCGCGAAGATCGCGGCCTGCGCCGCAGCCCGGGCGTTCACCGCCGCACGCTTCGCGGCGTCGCGGGCCGCGTAGGCGGCATTGATCGCCACCTGGAGGTACTTCTCCGCGGCGGCTGCCGCCCTGGTGGCCCGGTCGGCGTTGGCCCGGGCCTGGTTGGCTGCGGCCACCGCCTCCCGGGCGTCCGCGCCGGCGCTGTTGGCGTGCCTGGCGGCGTCGTCGTTCGCGGCCGCGGCCGACCTCGCGTGGGCGGCGGCCGATTTTGCCGCTGCCACGGCGTCCCGGCCCGCCTCGATCGCCTTACCGGCCGCGTCGGCCTTCTTGGCGAATTCCTCCGCGTCCCGGGCCGCCGCGTTGGCCTGCTCCGCCTTCGCGCGGGCGTCCGCCGCCTTCGTCCTGTCCGTCGCCGCGTCGGCGGCTGCCTTGTATGCCTTGGTCGCCGCCTGACCGGCCTTCGAGGCCGCGGACGCCGCTCGCGCGGCGGCGGTCGAGGCGGCCCGTGCCGCACGGCTCGCGGCGGCGGCCGCCTGCACGGCGACCTTCGCCGCCTGCGCCGCCTTCTGCGCCGCGACTGCGGCTCGCCTGGCCTGTGCGGCAGCCTCCTTCATGTTCGACCTCGCGGCCTCGGTGGCCCGCGCAGCGTCCGCTGCGGCCCGCCGGGCGGCAGCGGACGCGGCCTTCGCCCGGTCCGCCTCCTGCGTGGCGTGCTTCGTCTCCCTGGCGGCCACCTCGCCCGCGGCCTGCGCCTGGGCCAGCAGACCGGTAAGGGTGGCGACCTCCTCGTCCTGGGCCGCCGCCACCGACCAGCCGTACGCCAGGAAGGTCTCGAGCGCCTCCGGCGTCCCGGCGTCGAGCGCCTTCTGCCCGGCCGCGCGGACCTGCGGTCCTCCCGTGGCCATCGCCTGGTTGATCCGCAGCCGCTGATCGGTCTGCCACTGCAACTGCCAGCCGGAGTCGAGGAACGCCCGCATCACCGCCGGGTTCTCGGAGTCGAGGGCCTGCTGCGCCGCCTCGCGGACCTGATCGCCCCCGACAGCCATCACCTGGTTGACCGACAGCCGAGTGTCGATGTCGGAAGGCCCCTGCCAGCCATGCGAGAGGAACGCCGAGACCGCCTCCAGGTCGCCGGCGTCGGCGGCGTCCAGTGCCTGTTTGGCGGCGGCCCGCACGGAGGGCCCGCCTTCGCCGACCACGCCGGCCACCGCGTCGAGTTCGTCGAATCGCTGGGCCTTCTCCAGACCACCGTTGAGGAACTCACTGACCTGCGCGTCGGTGCCGAGCAGCGCGATCTCGGCCGCCGCCCGGACCTGCATTCCCCCCGACTTCCAGGCGTTGACGACCAGCGCGCGGTCCGGGGGGACCGCCGGGTCCTCGGCCCGAGCGGGCGTGGCTCGCAGGAAGCCGGTGAGCAGTGCCAGCACCATGAGCGCTGCGACGAGCGCTCGGCGTCGGACCGCGCCCGGAAGAGGAGGTTTGGATAGGAAAACACCAGGTGACGTACTCACGGTCACTCCGATCCCCGTTGGATGATGCGCAGGACTGGCCCGTGCCGCAGTGGGACGAGCCGAGGAGCACCTCGACGGTTCGGACCGTCGAGGTGCTCGTGTTCAAGGAAGACGCGACCGGCTGACGTCAGCCGGTCACCGTGAGCCGAAGGAGCATCGTGGGCGAAGCGGTCGGGTCGGCGCCCAGGCCCACCTGGGTGCTGCCGTCCGGGTCCACGTCGACGGTGATCTCCTCGCCCTCGTCGCTCTCGAGCTCGGCGGTCACCTCGTGGCCCGTGCCCGTGCGCTGACCGTCACCGCGGATCTCGTACACCCCGGGAACCTCGAGCTCGAGCCACCCGGACGGAGAAGTCACCTTGAAACAGACGCGTCCGATGCCGTCGGCGCCGATCTGCTCGTCGGTGGTCCGGACCTTCAACAGGCCGATGTCGCCGACCGGCGGCGTGGCGCAGTCGACCAGGAGGATGTGCCCGTCGCCACGGATCAACTTGACGTTCTGCGTCGCGAGGATCTCGGCGGCGTTCGGGTACTTGAAGTCCTCGACGATCGATCCGCCGTTGGTCTCGGTCGGTACGTCGGTGGGATCCGCCGCGAGGGCGCCTCCCACCCCGACCGCACCGCCCGCGAGGACCACGACTGCCGTCGCGGCGCCGATCAGCACGCCTCTCGACCGGATGGACAGTTTCATGCATGCGCTCCTGTCTGGAAGTGGAGTGCCCGAAACCATCCAGTCGCCCGAAATAGCCACACCCGACAGCCCTGACCGTCGGTGCCCCCGTCGGCCAACGAGACGATCGCGAAGCGCCGTAACCGTAGAGTCACCCGACTCCCGACCGCAGCCCCAGCAGACAATGAGGACATTCGACGTCTGCACGCGAGCCACCGCGTCGCTGTGGGGGCCCACCGCCGCGCTGGCCGCGGACGGACTCGCCGTCCGGGCCCTGAGGTCGCATGACGAGGTGGACGGGTCTGCACGGACGGGGGCCGGCCATCAGCCGGATGAGGGTACGCGCACGTCCTCGCGGATAAGTAGCATCGCGCCATGCCAGTTCCACAACAGTTCGTCGAGCCGGACGCGGTCGCCGACCAGACCGAACCCCAGCCGGGCAAGCACGCGAAGCCTCGGCGCCGGTGGCGACGCGTCGCCCTCATCAGCCTGCTGGTGGTGGCGCTGCTCGGCGGCGGTGGCATGATCGCCGGAGGGCTCTACCTGCGTTCGGTGGAGTCGGACATCGAGCGCGTCGACGCATTCGCGGACGTGCCCGAGGCGGGGCGCCCGCAGACGGTGGCCAAGGGCGCGATGAACATCCTGATCCTGGGCAGCGACACCCGCGACCCGGAGAGCACGTCGGGCTCGCGCACCGACACGATCATCCTGGCCCATCTGCCGAAGGACCGGTCGAGCGCCCAGCTCATCTCGATCCCCCGGGACACCTGGGTCGCCGTGCCCCGGTCCAAGGAGGGCAACCAGGGCGGCCGGGACGCGAAGATCAACGCAGCGTACGCGTGGGGTGGCGTGCCGCTGATGGTGCAGACCGTCGAGAAGTTCACGAGCGTGCGGATCGACCACGTCATGATGGTCGACTTCGCGGGGTTCAAGGAGATCATCGACGCCCTGGGCGGCATCGACATCAACGCGGAGAAGAACTTCACCTCGATCCACCCCCCGTTCCGTACCTTCCGGCAGGGGATGCAGCGGATGGACGGCGAGACGGCACTCGACTACTCGCGCCAGCGCAAGCAGTTCCCCGACGGGGACTTCGCCCGCATCCGACACCAGCAGCAGGTCATCAAGGCCATCCTTGACCGGGCCGTGTCCGGGGGCATCGTCACGAACCCGGGAAGGTTGAACTCCTTCGTCAAGGCCACGTCGAATGCCGTGTCGGTGGACGAGAACATGTCCCTGCTGAGCATGGCGACCGACCTGCGCGGCCTGCGCGGCAACAACCTGCGCTTCATCACCAGCCCGACCAAGGGCACCGGCCGGGTGGGTAGTGAGAGCGTCGTGTTCGCGAACACCGACAAGGCCAAGTCCTTCTACGACGCGGTCCGGCGTGACGCCGTAGCAGACATCCTCAACGCCGGAAAGTAGGAGGTTGGACTGCCCGATGCGGCTCTGGTGGGCCGCCCGCCCTGGTCGTATCCTTCGTTCGCCTCGAAGCCGCCGTGTGCCGCCCCGAGGCAGTCAACGGGGAAGGACCAACCATGTCCAGGCAACAGGCGATGGGCCACCACGCCACGACACCGCAGCGCGATGAGGTGGCGGCACGAGACATGGCAGTGGGGGTGAGCGACGAGGCCGACGCCGCAGGCGGTGCCACCGGTTCGCTGCCCACCTCCACGCCACCGGCAGGCGGTCAGGCGAGCGGAGCGCCCCGACCCGGCCTCGACGTGACGGCGGTGCTGCCGTACGCCAGTTCCCGCGCGTCCACGCGCACCCGGGGGCTGCGGGCCTGGATGATGACGGCCCCCGTCGACGTGGCCGCCCTGCTGGCGCCCCTGCTGTTCAGCCACCAGTACTGGCGCGGGACGCTGGGCATGGCCGGCCTGACGGTGGCCATCTTCGCGGCGGGCGGGCTCTACCGGGCCCGCCGCCACGTGAGCATCCTCGACGAGCTGCCCAGCCTCTGCGGACGGCTGCTCGCGTCCGCGGCCGTGGTCACCATCATCGCGGCGCTGCGTCACGACTCCGCCGACTACGTGGGCGGGTTCGCGCGCGGGGTGATCATCGCGGCCGGGCTGGTCCTCGTCGGTCGCGCCTTCTCGCGGGAGTTCGCCACCATCGCGCGCAAGCGTCGGTGGGTGGAGCACAACGCCATCATCATCGGCAGCGGCCCGATCGCCGTGGAACTCGCCCGGCTGCTGCGCCGCTACCCCCAGTACGGGCTGCGCTTCGTCGGCTGCGTCGACTCCACGCCCCCGCAGACGCCGACGGCGCTCCCACTGATCGGCACCCTGGACCAGCTGGAACCGCTCGTCCGGATGGTCGAGTGCGACGTGCTCATCATCGCCGACCCGATCTGCCCGGAGCTGACCCTGATGGAGGTCCTCCGCCAGCCCCGCAGCGCGAGCTGCGACCTGTGGGCCGTGCCGCGGCTCTGGGGCTCCCGCTCGCACGGCGACCACATCGGTGCGATCCCCATCGTCAAGGTCGGCGACATCACTCTGTCCGGGCCCCGCTGGGCGCTCAAGCGCGCATCGGACATCGCCTTCGCCGCCACCGCGTTGCTCCTGCTGAGCCCCGTGCTGCTGCTCTGCGCGATCGCGACGCTCCTCGACGGCGGTCCCGGCATCTTCTTCTACCAGGAACGGATCGGCCGCCACGGCAAGCCGTTCCACATCATCAAGTTCCGCTCGATGCGTCCCGTCGACGAGCACGAGTCACAGACGAACTGGTCGATCGCGCACGACCAGCGCGTCGGACCGATCGGCCGCTTCATGCGCCGCACGTCGCTGGACGAACTGCCGCAGCTCTGGAACATCCTGCGGGGCGACATGAGCGTCGTCGGGCCCCGGCCCGAGCGGCCGTTCTTCGTCGAGAAGTTCTCGGCCGAGTACCCCAACTACGCCATGCGTCACCGGGTCGCGGTGGGGCTCACCGGGCTGGCGCAGGTCAGTGGCCTACGCGGCGACACCCCGATCTCCGACCGGGCACGGTTCGACAACTACTACATCGAGAACTGGTCGCTGTGGCTCGACGCCAAGGTGCTGATCCGGACGGTGTCCGAAGTCTTCCGCGGCGGTGGTCGCTGAGCCGTTGAGCGGGGGCCGTCCCCTCGACGGCCACCCCGACCGGGGACTCCGCGGGCACCCTGGCCCCGGCCCCCACAGTCTGCTGTTTCCTGTGCGCGCTCGCCGTCCACCGCGCGCCGAGTGCTTGGAGAGTCAATTGCCGGACGTTTCGGTCGTGATCCCGACCACGGGCAGGCCCAGCATCGCGGAGGCGGTGCTGGCGGCGCGCGGGCAGCAGGGGGTGTCCGTACACATCGTGGTCGTGTGCGACCTGGCCGAGATTCCCGCGTCCGTGCAGGAACTGCGGGGCCACGTGGACGAGATCGTGTGCACCGGCGGGGGCCGGCGGGGCTCGCACGCGCGCAACCTCGGGGTCGCGCACGCCGCCCCGGGCAGCCACGTGGCGTTCCTGGACGACGACGACACCTGGCTCCCGACGAAGCTGGCGATCCAGGTACCGGTGGTCGACCGGCTGGCCGCCGAGGGCTGGCTGCCCGTCGTGTCGTCCCGGATCCTGCAACGCAAGGCCGGCGCCGTTCCCCTCCCGACCGCCGCCCCGGAAACGCTGATCAGCGACGGCATGCTTCCCGAGGACTACCTCTTCCGCCGCCGGCACCTCGGCGTCGGCCGCCAGTCGCTGCCCACCTCCACCCTGGTGACCACCCACGAACTGGCCACCCGGTGCCCGTGGGACGAGACGCTGCCCCGGCACCAGGACTGGGACTGGCTGGTGCGGGCGGCTCGCCTGCCCCGCGCCAGGATCGTGCAGGTGGAGGAGGCCACCGCCGTCTACACCGTGGGCAGCCCCGGCTCCATCTCCGCCCGTGCCGACTGGCGCCAGTCGTGGGAGTGGGCCAAGCGGTGGGAGGGCGTGTGGTCCCCCGAGACCTTCTCCGACTTCATCGCCGCGCAGACCCTCCGCTACGCCCTCCAGTCCCGCGACGGGCAGGGCGTACGGGAGATGGTGCGCGCCATTCGCCGGAACTCGCCGCTGTCGGCCCGTAACGCGGTGCTGGCCGCTCTCGGCCTCGTGCCGCGGGCCACCCTGGAACGGGTGGCGATGCGCAAGTCCCGCGTCGCCGCCGGTGCCCGCCCGACCGACGGAGAACGCTGATGCGTCTGCACTTCGTGCTGCCCCAACTGGAGCCCTTCTACGGCATGGAGCGGGCGGCCGCGCTGCTCATGCAGGGCCTCCGGGCGCAGGGCGTGGAGGTCTCGGCGACCGTGATGTCGCGGGGGATCCCGGCCGGCCTCGGCGATCTGCCGATCGACACCCTCAACCTGGGGTCCCGGATCACCCGCCTGATGGAGGCGGTGCCGCCGCTGCGCCGACGGTTGCAGGCCCTTCCCAAGGACGTCGAGATCGTGGCCAGCGGCCTGTGGGGAAGCGTGCCGGCGGGCGCGGCGCTCACCGGCTCCGGCAGGAGCTTCGTGGCATGGGAACACTCCCTGCTCCCGGAGCGGCTGCGCATCGACCGCAGGGTGCGGACGCTCGCCCGGGTCACCCGGGTCGGTGTGCTGCGGCCCCGGCTCGTCGTCGCCGTCTCGGGGGGCGTCGCGAGGACCCTACGGCACCTCGCACCGGAGCAGCCCGTCGTCACCATCACCAACCCGATGCCACTCACCCCGTTCGTCGCGCCCCGGGCCGTCGTCGACCCGCGCAGGATCCAACTCCTCACCACCGCGGCCTTCCGTCCGTACAAGAACCACTCCTGCGCCCTGTCCGCCCTCGCCCTCCTGCCCGAGACCTACCACCTGACGCTGGCCGGCGACGGCGAAGAACGCGAACTGCTCCAGAACCAGGCGCGTGACCTGGGCCTGGAGGGCCGCGTGACGTTCCTGGGCCGGGTTCCCGGCGTCGGTGGGCTCCTCGCCGAGGCCGATCTGCTGGTGCACCCCTCCCGAGCCGAGACGTTCGGGTTCAGCCTGGTCGAGGCGGCCGAGGCCGGCCTGCCCGTCGCCACGCTGCCGGTGCCCGCGCTGGACGAGTTGATCCCGACGCTGGTGCCGGGGACGCTGGCGGCGGAGCCCACCCCCGTGGCGCTCGCGGAGGCGGTGCGGAGGATGACGCAGGAGGGGCGTCCCACCCACGCCGACTTCGAGAAGGCCTGGCACGCACGCTGCGCGGCCCTCGATCCCGCCGTGGTCAGCCGCCAGTGGGTGGAGGCGTTGCAGCGGTGACGCTCGCCCGGGGCACGGCCGGGTCCGTGGCGGCCCCCGAAGGTGCCCGCCCGCGATCGCACCGGCGGAGGTCCTCCCTGTCCGGCCGGGGCGACGGCTTCCTGCGCAAGTCCGGGAAGTTCTTCACGGGGACCCTGCTACGCACCATCGCGCAGGGCGCGCTCTTCGTTCTGCTCGCGCGGGAGATGCCGATCGACACCTACGGGTTGTTCGTCGGCATCACCGCGCTCATCGCCGTGGTGTCGCCGTTCGCGTCGGCCGGGGCGCCGAGCCTGATCTTCCAGAGCTACGCCGACTCGCCGTCCGACTGGCCCCGCCATCTCGCCCGGGGCCTGCTGCTCACCCTCGTCTTCGGCGCGGGCGCGACGGTCCTGGTGACCGCCGCGGGGGTGGCCATCTGGGGCGCCCAGGTGAGCGTGGTCGCGGTCGCCTGCCTCGCCTTCGCCGACCTGGTGGCGTGGCGCCTCGTCGAGGTCGTGGCCGCCTCGGTGCAGGCCCGGGGCCAGGTCTTCCTCGCCTCGGTCATCCCCGCACTCCTGCACGTGTGTCGGTTGGCCGGGGCGCTGGCCCTGGGCATCGCGGCTGCGGAACCGATGACGCTGTACGGCTGGGCGACCCTGTCGGCCGTCATCTCCGCCGTCATCAGCGTGCTCGTGATCGGGTTCGGGCTGCGCGGCGCGGGCGGGTTCGGCTTCGACATCCGCGGAGCGCTGGGGCAGGCCCGGACCGGGATGCTGTTCGCCGTGGGGCTGTCGGCCCAGACCGTCTACAACGACCTCGACAAGGTCATGCTGTCGCGACTGAGCACCCCCGAGAGCGCCGCCATCTACGCGGCGGCGTACCGGGTGGTCGACTTCGCGTACACCCCCGGCCGTTCCATGGCGGCGGTCGCGTACCCCAAGTTCTTCGAGGCCGGCCGGGACGGGACCCGGGCCGCCTTCGCCCTCACCCGACGGCTGCTGCCGCGCTACCTGATGTTCAGCGCGCCGGCCAGCCTGGCGCTCGTCGCATTCGCGTGGACGATGCCGTACGTCTTCGGGGCCGAGTTCGCGGCGGCCGAGACGGCGCTGCAGGGGCTGAGTGCGCTGCTCGTGCTGAAGGCGCTGCACTACCTCGCGGCCGACACCCTCTCGGGCAGCCGGATGCAGGGCCGCCGTACGGTGTGTCAGATCGCGGTCGGGGTCGTCAACGCGTTGCTGAACGTCTGGCTCATCCCCGCCTACGGTTGGCAGGGAGCCGTCGTCTCCAGCCTGGTCTGCGACGCGCTCCTCTGCGTACTGCTGTGGGGCTGCCTCGCCGCCGCCCTCCGCCGGCAGCCGCCCGGTGACGCCGTGCCGGCCGCCGGTCCGACGTCGTCGAGAGAAAGGGCCTGAGTTGGTCGGCCTCTTCGGTTTCCTGCTGACGGTGAGTGGTCTCACGGTTGCCGTCTGGCTGGTCCGTGCCCGGCGGCAGGTCACCGCGTCCTTCGGCGGCGGCGCACCGGCGGTCGCCCTCATCGGGTTCGCGGTGCTCACCAACGCCGCGCCCGTGCTCGCCGGCGACCGCAGTTCCGCGCTCATCGGGCTGCTGGTGCTGTGCATGCTGGTCTGGCTGGTCGTGTCCGGCCGCCGCAGCCTGCGCGGCTCCACCGACATCTGGCGCCGGATCAGCCTGCTGATGGCCGGTGCGCTGCTCGCCTGGTGTTTCGCCGTGGACAGCCTCAGTGGTGCCGGGCTCTACGGCTCGAGACTCGCGGCGTACGGGGCGTCCGCGCTGCTGCTGCTCGCCGTGGCCCTGCTGTCCCGGGACACCGCCCTCACCAACCGGGCGATGGCCTGGACGGGGCTGGCCGTCCTGTCGGTGATGACGATCCCGACCCTCTTCTCCGGGCAGTCGTGGCGGGCGTGCACCGCCGGAAAGCTGGAGAAGTGCTCGATGGCGGGGGCACTGTTCAAGAGCTTCTACGACTCCGAGAACTACATCGCCATGCTCGCGTCGTTCACGCTGGTCGCCAGCCTCTGCGCGATGCGGAGGCTGGAACTGCTGGCATCGGCGTCCTTCTGCCTGCTGATCATCGTCGCCACGGGCTCGCGAACCAGCTACCTGGCCCTCGCCGCCGCCGGCCTCTGGCTGCTGGGCAGCCTCGTCCTCGAACGGTGGCGGCAGTTCCTCCGGATCAGCTTCCCGCTCTGCGTGGCCCTGGTGGTGGCCGCCCTCGGGCTGGCCACCTACCTGACGTGGACGGCGTCGAAGACCACCCTGAGCAATCGCGGCAACATCTGGATGGCCGCCCGCGAGTACATCGCCGGCACGGAGGCGACCGGCGTCGGGGTCTCCAAGTGGTACTACCTGCGCGACGTCGGCGAGGCGCCCACCCACTTCTTCCACTCGGGGTACGTCCTGGTCATCTTCGCCGGCGGCCTGGTCGCGCTGACGCTGTGGGGCCTGTGGGCGGCGACCCTGCTGCACGGGAGCGTCACCGACGGTCGGGCCTTCTCCGCGAAGGCGCCCGTCGTGCTGCTCGTCATCTACTCGTTCACCGAGGTCACCTGGAACCCGCTCTCGGTCGACGGGCTGTCGTGGATCTTCATCACGCTCATGCTGACCTCCTCGGCGTCCGCCACGGCGGACCCGGTACCGGCCACCGGGCCGGTGGACGCCGCCGACCGGCCGGACGGACGGTGGGCGGCGCTGCGGAAGCTGACGCCGTGGCACGCGCAGGGCCGGACCGGCGCGCTGACCGATCGGTGAGCCCGCGGGCCTGCCGAAGCGCGGCACGCAGCGGCGACCAGGCGGTGGCCAGCCGGCCCGGGTGGATCACGAGCCGCCGGCGGCGATCGTCAGGTTGTGGAAGGCCAGCAGCCCGGCGCCCGTCGCGTTGACGATCCACGGCCCCGCCCCGGCGTGGCCCAGGTAGCTCACCCCCGAGACGCCGTCGGCCGGGCCGGACAGGGTCAGCACCAGCCGGCCGCCGTCGCGGTACGCGACGCCGGTGACGGTGACGGTGCCGCCATGGATGCGGAAGTCCGCCTGCGCCCCGGGCTGGACCGTGAGCGGATCGTCGTCGCGCAGTTGGACGACCACCTCGGTGCGTCGGGCGTCGGCAAAGGCCGCCGACCGCGGGTCGGGGGAGGCCACCCCGTCCCCCGGGCCGCCGTACAGGTCGTGCGCCAGCACGCGGAAGACCCGGTCGCCCAGCTCGCGGTAGCCCTGCTCCCACGCGAAGTGGCAGCCCTCGTGGCCGGACAGGCCGTTGGTGGACAGCACCGTCACGCCGAGGGTGTCGCGCATCCGCCGCTGGGCCTCCCGCAGTTGGCCGGTACCGCTGTCACCGCAGGGCGAGGTGCGCACCTGGAAGACGTAGTACCGGCTTCCGCCGGGAATGTCGGTGCCGATCTCCCGCCGCCAGTCGCCGAGCAGGGCGGTGAACCCGGCCACGTGCCGCGCGGCGTCGTTGTCGTCCGACTCGCCCTGGAACCAGAGCACGGCCCTGACCCGCCCGACCACCCCGGCGGCCACCAGACGTTGCCGCAGGCGACCGTAGTTGGTGGCGAGGTCGCCCGGGCTGGCGTCGTTGCGCTGGAAGAACGAGACGGGCCTGCCGTTCTCGGCGCCGTTGAGGACGGCCACCGGCACCTGGTAGGTGTCCGAGAGCCGGTGGGCCATCCGGATCCCCCACTGGCCGACCGAGCCGGGCTGCCGGATCGCCTCGCTGACCGCGTAGTTCCATTCCCGGTCGGACGCCGAGAGCGTACGGTCCACGGTGGACGAGCCGTAGCTGCGGACGAAGGGTGACTCCTCCCCCGCGGACGATCCCCGGTACTTCGCCGAGACGGCGTTGGACTGGCCCTGGATGACGTAGACGTCACCCGCGACCACCCCGTCCCAGAGGCCGACCCGGCGGCTCAGACCATCGCCCAGCACGTGCAGCTCGAAGCGGTACTCCCGCAGCGCCGCCAGGATGCGCCGGCGGAAGGTGAAGTCACCGGTACCGGTGACCGGCAGGGTCTCCTCCCATCCCTCGGCCCCGCTGGTGATCTTGAGGCGTACGGCCCTGACTCGGGCGTCGCGCACCTTGCCGGTCACGGGGACCACGGCCCCGCTCTCGGCGTCCCTCGGGTACAGCTGCCGGTCGCGGGGGTGCTGGGCGAGGGTGAGCACCGACGGCCTCGCGTACACCGTCAACCGGCGCTCGGTGAAGGCGCCCGCGTTGTCGGCCAGCGTCCAGTCGGGGTGGCCGTCAGGGGCGGTACCGATGCCGAGCGACAGCGTGTTCTTCTTCGAGGTGAACCCGTTGACCGCGAGCACCGTCTGCGGTGCGACGGTGGAGGGGCGGGTGGGGGCGACCAGGTGGACCTGGAACGAGCCGTACCCGAGGGCGCCGCGCAGGTCGTCGTCGGCGTCGAAACGGGCGGCGGAGGCGCCGGGCACCTGACCGGACGCCCCGGCGTTGTACGAGTTGGGCCACATCTCCAGGTAACCGGGAAGCCCCGTGCCGGTCGTCAGGCCCGCCACGTTGGAGGCGATCTCCAGGTCACTGACCCGCTGTCGCACGATCTGACCGCCCCGGGTCGGCAGACCGAGGCGGCGGGCGTCGGTGGTGAACGGCGCCATCGCGGTCCACACCCACTGCCGGCCGGCCGGGCCGGTCAGTTCGAGGCAGTAGCCGACCCGGTCGAAGCCGCGAGCCACCTCGGCGGTGCGGTCGAACGCGTACGCCGGGTTGCGGTTGGTCCAGTCGACGCGGTCGGGCAGGTCCACCGCCGCGACCGGCGTGAAGTCGGCCATGCCGGTGACGTTCGCCGCGCACGTCGTGCCGTCGACCGGGGCAACCGTCGGTCGTGTCCCGTCGCCGCCGGGCGTCGACCATGCCGCCTGCGGCTCCCCCACTGGCGACGAGGGCCAGGCGAGCACCGCCAGTGAGAAGACGAGCAGCCCGACCGTCCCCACGGCGATCCAGACCTTCCGGGGCACGGACCGGAAGCGCTGGAAGGGGGAGAGAGCATCGGGCACCCTCGGACCTCCACTGGTCGGACGGTTCGTCGCGGCAAGGCTATGCGATGCGCGGCGACGGATCGTGCGCGCCCGGGACCTGCGACCACGCCACGCTCCCGGCGTCGCCCCTCGACCCCCGTCGGGAGGCGGGCGGTCGGCGCGGGGCGGGACATGACCCGTCGTCATTGTCTGCGATGATGCCCGCCATGGCCGCTACCACCACGACGCCCGCGGTGGGCACCCGGTCCGTCGGGATCGACACCCTCCGGATCATCGGAATCGCGGCCGTCGTCGTCGGCCACGTCTGGATCGACGACACCACCAGGGCGGTCATCTACACCTGGCACGTCCCGTTGTTCTTCGTCCTCACCGGCTACTTCTGGACGCCCGGCCGACCTATCGGCGGCGAGTTGCGGAAGCGGTGGCAGACCCTCGGCGTGCCGTACCTGGCCTGGCTGGTGATCCTGCTCGCGATGCTCGCGGCCGCGGCGGCGGTGAAGGGCGGCGTGGGATCGGACACCTTCAGCGGAGCGCTGTACGGGGGCACGGCCGCCGTCCGGCCGTTCTCGGCGTTCTGGTTCGTCTCGGTGCTGTTCCTGATCGCGGTCGCGTACCGCTGGCTGGAGCGGTTCGGGACGGCCGTCACCTGGGGGATGGCCCTGGCAGGGCTGCTGGCCGCCCACCTCGCTCCGGACGTGGTCACGGCCGGGCCGCTCGGCGTGTTCCTCGTCCCGGCCTGCCTGCTGTTCGTGCTCTGCGGTCGCCACCTGCGTGAGCTGCGGTCGCGGTTGTCGGCCGGCATGGGTGCCGGCATGGTCTCGGCCGGTGCGGGCCTGGTGCTGATCGGTGCGAGTGGCTCGCTGGACATCAAGGCCGGCGACTTCGGCAACCCGGTGTTCGGTGTGCTGACCGCGATCCTGCTCAGCTGCGGATTCATCCTGCTGGCCGAGGCTCTCGACGGGCGCGTCGGCGCGCCCGCGGCGCACATCGTCGGCCGGCTCGCCGCCTGCGGCATCGCCGTCGTGCTGAGCCATGCGGCGGTGCTCTGGGTCCTGCGCACGGGCCCGGACGGCGGGTGGCCCGACCTGGCGGCCGCCCTCGTGCTGCCCTGGGCCTTCGCGCTGGTCGTGCTGGGCACACGCCTCGGCCCTTACCTCACCGGTACGGGCGGACGCCGGCCGTAGGCGCCGGACGGGCGCCGCCCCCGGGACACGCGCCAGGCCCGCCCTACGCCCGGTTCCCCCGCCGGCTGAACAACATCGCGGTCAGCGCGACGAGCCCGATCAGGAGCACGACACCGGAGGCGACGAGCAGCGGCACCGCCCAGCCCGGCCGGGCCGACGAGCCGCCCTCGCCTCCACCGCTGTCGACGGCCGCCTGACGGTACGCCTGGGCCAGCAGGTTGGCCGGGGACTGCTCCAGCACACCGGAGAAGCGGGAGATCGCGACCGGCTCGTCGCCGGCGAAGTACGCGTCCAGGCCGGAGCGGTAGAGCTTGTCGGGCTCACCGAGGCTGTTCTGCACTCCCGCCGCGCCGAGCAGGCCGGTCATCGTGGACACCGGCGCGACCAGCCGGTTGGCCTTGTCGGGCCGGAGGAGGTCGTTGTCGAGCAACCCGACGACGCGGCCCTGCGGGTCGATCGCGATCCCGCCCCGGGAGTAGAGGCCGACGTCCTCGCTGATGCGGTACGCGCCGACCGTGGACTGGGTGTCCACCCCGGTCACCCGCACGGGCTTGGACAGCACCGTGTAGGTGGCGGACCGGAAGCTGGCATCGGTGGTGCCGTAGCCCAGGATCAGCAGCGGGGTCTCCGGGCTGACGGCGGCGGAGGGGTTCAGCTCGGCGGCGGGAAGGTTCTGCTGGGCGAGCTTGACCAGCGCGAGGTTGCCCTCTTCCAGCGTGAGTGCCCGGACGATGGTGCCGGGGATCGCCGGGCTGTCCGTGACGTCGCCCTTGGCCGCGTTCAACTGTCCGAAGAGCTTGACCTCGGGTGCCGTCGTGGCCTCCGCGCCGGTGAAGCGGGTCGTCCTCATCCTGGCCCGGGTGTAGGCGGAGACGTCCTTCGCGTCGAGCTTCTTCTCGCTGACGAGGACGTTGGCCAGGGCGGAGAGGGCGCCGGCGAGCACGATGTCCTCGGTCGGCTGCACGCACTGACCATTGGTGAGGACGTGTCCGTCGTGGTTTACCACGAACCCGCTGCATCGCCGGCTGAATGTGACGGGCGCCTCCCGCAGCGGGGCGTCGCCCTGCTTGTTCCGCACGTAGCCGGTGAAGATGACCTCCACGAAGACCATGGACGGGGCCGCTGTCGCGAGCGCCCGCTCCTCCGGGCTGTAGAGGGCTGCCTGCGCCCAGGGCTTGAGGCCCGGGTTGACCGGGGTGGCGGTCGGGAAGGCGGTGGAGGTGGGCGCGGGCGCAGCCGCCGGCTCGCCCGAGCCGCCCGTCGTGACCGCCCAGCCGCCGACCCCGCCGCCCAGGGCCGCCACCAGCAGCAGCGCGGCGACGGCGACCCAACGCCCGGTGCGGCGCGGTGGCGGGGTGGAGGACTGGATCCGGCGGGCCGGCGCGGCGAACGGGTCGCCCGGCGGCGGCTCGGCGGGCGGACGGGGCTGCACGACCGGCATCTGGACCGTCTCGCCGGCCACCGGCGCGGGGACGCCCTGGGAGGCGGCGGGCGAGGCCGGAGCGGCCGAAACGGGGTACGGGGTCGCCGACGCCGGCTGGGCGGAGACCGGGCTGGTGTGCATCGCCCACGGCACATGCGGCATCCCGGACACCGGATGCGGCATCCCGGAGACCGGGTGCGGGACCCCGGAGACCGACTGCGGGATCCCGGAGACCTGCTGGGGAGGGGCCGAGACGGGGGGCGCGGCGGCCGGCGCGGGCTCGTACTCGACGCCGAGCGCCCGGAAGAGCTTCTCGGCCCCCGGGCCCACCTCGGAGGAGTACGCCACCCAGGGCGAGGCGGCCGAGAAGTCCGCGTACGTGTAGGGCAGCGCGTTCGGCGCCTGCGCCTGCGCGAGGGAGTTGACGATTCCCGCGAACGCCTCCCGCCACCCGGGGGCTGCGGCCACTGCGGCGTCCAGGACCGCCACGGTGACCAGGCGGCCCTGTCCGTCGATGGCAGCCCAGGCCTTTCCGACCGGAGATCCGCCCAACATGTGGGTGAACCTGTAGGGGCCTTCCGGCTGCATGCGCACTCCTCCGCTCAACGCCGTGGGGATAGTACCGAGGCAGGGCCAGCTCTCCCCCTGCCGGTCGCTGGCCCGACACTCAGCGGGACGGGCAGTTCCCCGGGGGAACTCCGCAACGGACGGTTGCTTTGTGAAAGTTTTCATGCATAGAGTCGCGGCATGAATGAGGGAGCTGTCGTGGCGCCCACCGAGCGGGTGCTGGACCTGTTCCAGGGGGTCCGGCTCACCCCCACCCAGCGCCGCATCGCGCACTGCCTCGTGCAGCACGCGCCGGCCGCCGCGTACCTGTCGGCGGCCGAGGTCGCCGAGCTGGCGGGGGTCAGCCAGCCGTCGGTCACCCGGTTCGCGGTCGCGCTAGGCCACGACGGCTACCCCGCGCTGCGCCGCCGGCTGCGCGAGCTGTCCGCCGGTGCCCCGGGCGACGCGACCGGCGCCGACAACGAGCTCCAGCAGGCGGTACGCGCCGAGATCGGCAACCTCGACCGCCTCGCCGGGCAGCTCGCCGACCGGGACCGGATCGCCGAGACCGGGAGGCTGCTGGCCGCCAGCCGCCCCCTGCCGGTGCTGGGCCTGCGCGCCGCCGCCCCGCTGGCCGCCTACTTCGCCTACTTCGCCGCGAAGGTGCACCCCGACGTACGGGTGCTCGACGACGGCGGCAGCCTGCTCACCGACCGCCTCGAACAGGCCGCCGAGGCCGGGGCGGGCGCCCTGCTCGCCTTCGTCCTGCCCCGCTATCCCCGGGAGACCCTGGACGCGCTGCGCGAGGCGCGGGCTGCCGGCCTCACCGTGGTGGCCATCACCGACTCGCCGGTCAGCCCGGCCACCGAGCACGCCGACGTGGTGCTGCCCGCCGCGGTCGGCGCGCAGCTCGTCTTCGACCTGCACACCGCGCCGATGACCCTGGCCATGGTGCTGCTCCAGGCCATCTGCGACGCCACCCCGACCGACACCCAGCGCCGGCTGGAGGCCTTCGAAGCCTCCGCCGCCCGCCGCCAGTTGTTCCTCGGATGACCCGGAGGAGAGCCGAGATGACCCAGCCCGTCCGCGCCGCACGCGGCACCGAACGCACCGCCCGTGGGTGGCCCCAGGAGGCCGCGCTGCGGATGCTGATGAACAACCTCGACCCGCAGGTGGCCGAGCGCCCCGACGACCTGGTGGTCTACGGCGGCACCGGGAAGGCGGCGCGGGACTGGCCGTCGTACCACGCGCTGGTGCGTACCCTGACCGACCTGCGCGACGACGAGACCATGCTGGTGCAGTCGGGCCGGCCGGTGGGCGTCATGCGTACGCACGAGTGGGCGCCCCGGGTGCTGCTGGCCAACTCGAACCTGGTGGGCGACTGGGCCACCTGGCCGGAGTTCCGTCGCCTCGAACAGCTCGGCCTCACCATGTACGGGCAGATGACCGCCGGCTCGTGGATCTACATCGGCACCCAGGGCATCCTCCAGGGCACCTACGAGACGTTCGCCGCCGTCGCCGCGAAACGGTTCGGGGGAACCCTGGCGGGCACGCTGACGCTGACCGCCGGCTGCGGCGGGATGGGCGGGGCGCAGCCCCTCGCGGTCACCATGAACGGCGGCGTCTGCCTGATCGTCGACGTGGACCGGACCCGCCTGGACCGGCGGGTGCACGACCGCTACCTCGACGAGGTCGCCGACTCCCTGGACGACGCCGTCGAGCGGGTGCTCGCCGCGAAGCGGGACCGGCGGGCGCTGAGTGTCGGCGTGGTCGGCAACGCGGCCACGGTCTTCCCGGAACTGCTGCGCCGGGGTGCCGACATCGACATCGTCACCGACCAGACCAGCGCGCACGACCCGCTGTCGTACGTGCCGGAGGGGGTGGAGTTGACCGACGCGCCGGACCTCGCGAAGGCGAAGCCGGCCGAGTTCACCGACCGGGCGCGGGCGTCGATGGCGAAGCACGTCGAGGCGATGGTCGGGTTCCTGGACGCCGGCGCGGAGGTCTTCGACTACGGCAACTCGATCCGGGGCGAGGCGAAGCTCGGCGGCTTCGAGCGGGCCTTCGACTTCCCCGGCTTCGTGCCCGCGTACATCCGGCCGCTGTTCTGCGAGGGCAAGGGCCCGTTCCGGTGGGCGGCGCTCTCCGGGGACCCGGCCGACATCGCCGCGACCGACCGCGCGATCCTGGAGCTGTTCCCGGAGAACGAGTCCCTCGCGCGGTGGATCCGGATGGCCGGCGAGCGGGTCGCGTTCCAGGGCCTGCCGGCGCGGATCTGCTGGCTCGGCTACGGCGAGCGCGACAAGGCGGGCGTCCGGTTCAACGAGATGGTCGCCTCCGGCGAGCTCTCCGCGCCGGTGGTGATCGGCCGGGACCACCTGGACTGCGGCAGCGTGGCGAGTCCCTACCGGGAGACCGAGGCGATGGCCGACGGCTCCGACGCGGTCGCCGACTGGCCGCTGCTCAACGCGCTGGTCAACACCGCCAGCGGGGCGTCCTGGGTGTCGATCCACCACGGCGGCGGGGTCGGCATCGGCCGGTCCATCCACGCCGGGCAGGTCTGCGTGGCCGACGGCACGGCGCTGGCCGGGCAGAAGATCGAGCGGGTGCTGACCAACGACCCGGCGATGGGCGTCATCCGGCACGTCGACGCCGGCTACGACGCCGCCCGCGAGGTCGCGGAGGCCACCGGCGTGCGGGTGCCGATGGCGGAGGGGGACAACCCGTGAGCGCGAGGAGTGCAGCGCAGCGGAGCCCCGCAGTCGCGAACAACGGAGGTACCGCATGAGCGGCCTCGCCGCCCGGTTCCGGGCGCTGTGGGACGAGATCGCGCCGGTCGGGCGCGACGAGGGCAGCGGCGGCTACCTGCGGTACGCGCTGACCGGGCCGGAGCTGCGGCTGCGGGAGTGGTTCCGCGCGCAGGCCGACCGCCGGGGCATGCCGGTCACCGACGACGGCAACGGCAACCTGTTCGCCCGGTGGGGTGACCCGGAGGCCGGCGACGCGGTGCTGACGGGCAGTCACTTCGACTCGGTGCCGCACGGCGGGGCGTACGACGGGCCGCTCGGCATCGTCAGCGCGTTCCTCGCCGTCGACGAGCTGCGCGCGGCCGGCGTCGCGCCGACCCGACCCGTGGTGGTCGGCGCGTTCGTGGAGGAGGAGGGCGCGCGGTTCGGCGTACCGTGCCTGGGGTCGCGGCTGCTCGCCGGGGAGATCGCGGTGGAGCGCGCGGCCGGGTTGCGCGACGCCGGCGGGGTGAGCTTCGCCGAGGCGCTGGGCGCCCGGCCGGCGGGCGCCCGGCCCGAGCTGCTCGGCGGCTTCGCCGCCTTCGTCGAGCTGCACGTCGAGCAGGGCCGCGCGATGGTGGACGCCGGCGCGCCGGTCGGGGTGGCCAGCGCGATCTGGCCGCACGGCCGCTGGCGCTTCGAGTTCACCGGCGAGGGCAACCACGCCGGTACGACCCGGATGGCCGACCGCCGCGACCCCATGCTGACGTACGCCTTCACGGTGCTGGCGGCCAACAAGGAGGCGCGGCTGCGCGGCGCCCACGCCACCGTCGGCCGGGTGGCGGTCGAGCCGAACGCCACCAACGCGATCCCGTCGAGGGTGACCGGCTGGCTGGACGCCCGGGCCGCCGAGCCGGAGACGCTGACGGGGCTGGTCGACGCGGTACGCGCGAAGGCCGCCGAGCGGGCCCGCCGCGACGGTACGGAGCTGGCGCTGACGGAGGAGTCGGCCACCCCGCTGGTCTCCTTCGACGGCGGCCTGGCCGACCGGCTGGCGACCCTGCTCGACGCGCCGGTGCTGCCCACCGGAGCCGGGCACGACGCCGGGGTGCTCGCCGCGCACCTGCCCACGGCGATGCTCTTCGTGCGCAACCCGACGGGGGTGTCGCACTCGCCGGCGGAGTCGGCCAGCGACGCCGACTGCGCGGCCGGGGTCACCGCCCTGGCCCGGGTGCTGGAGGAGCTGGCATGCCGCCGCTGACCACGATCGGGCGACGTTCTCCTTCCCGTCTGCGGGGCCGGGGTCGCTGTTGCGGCCCTTTCGAGCTGATGTCGCAGACGACTCAGCCCGGCGGCGATCGGCCGGCACCACAGCCGACCCGGCCCCACCGTGATCGACTGATGTCGCAGACGATTCAGCTCGACAGGGGGCACACGACATGACCGGGACCCGCTGGCTGGCCGAGTACGCCTGGCTGCCCGACCACGCCGAGCCGACCCCCGACGTGCTGATCGAGACGACCGACGGGCGGATCACCGGGGTGACGCCGCTGACGGCCGGGAGCACGCCGCCCGCCGGGGTCGAGGTCATGACCGATGCCGAGCGGCTGCCCGGGCTGACCCTGCCCGGGCTCGCCAACGCGCACTCGCACGCGTTCCACCGGGCACTGCGCGGGCGCACCCACGGCGGGCGCGGCGACTTCTGGACCTGGCGCGACCGGATGTACGCGGTGGCGCAGCGGCTGGACCCGGACTCGTACCTGGCCCTGGCCCGGGCGGTCTACGCCGAGATGGCGCTGGCCGGCATCACCTGTGTCGGCGAGTTCCACTACGTGCACCACGACCCGGACGGCACCCCGTACGCGGACCCGAACGCGATGGGCGCGGCGCTGGTCGAGGCCGCCGCGCACGCCGGGATCCGGATCACCCTGCTGGACACCTGCTACCTCACCGCCACCGTCGACGGGGAGCCGCTCGCCGGACCGCAGCGGCGCTTCGGCGACGGCGACGCGCTGCGCTGGGCGGAGCGGGTCGACGCGTTCCGGCCCGCCGACGACCACGCCCGGGTCGGTGCGGCGATCCACTCGGTGCGCGCGGTGCCCGCCGGACAGCTCGCCACCGTGGCCGGCTGGGCGGACCGGCGCGGCGCACCCCTGCACGTGCACCTCTCCGAGCAGCCCGCCGAGAACGACGCCTGCCGGGCCGCGCACGGCTGCACCCCGGCCCGGCTGCTCGCCGACCGGGGGGCGCTCGGCCCGAACACCACGGCCGTGCACGCCACCCACCTGACCGGCGGCGACCTCACGCTGCTCGGGGACGCCGGCACGGGCGTCTGCCTCTGCCCCACCACCGAGCGGGACCTGGCCGACGGGATCGGCCCGGCCCGGCGGATGGCCGACGTCGGCCTGCCGCTCAGCCTGGGCAGCGACAGCCACGCCGTGATCGACCTCTTCGAGGAGGCGCGCGCGGTCGAACTGGACGAGCGGCTGCGCACCCGCCGGCGCGGCCACTTCTCCCCCGCCGAGCTGCGCGACGCGGCCACCGTCGGCGGTCACGCCGCGCTGGGCTGGCGCGACGCCGGGCGGATCGCCGTGGGGGCGCGCGCCGACCTGGTGACCGTACGGCTGGACAGCCCGCGCACGGCCGGCGTACCGCCGGTGGGGGTCTGGTTCGCGGCGGGCGCCGCCGACGTCGCGCAGGTCGTGGTGGACGGCCGGACGGTGGTGCGCGACGGCCGGCACCTGACCGTCGACGTGCCGGCCGAACTGACCGCGACGATCGAGGAGGTGACCTCGTGAGCAGTCTGCTGGTCGACGACATCGGCGAGCTGGTGACCAACGACCCGCCCGGCGACGAGGGCGGCCCGCTGGGCATCCGGCGCGACGCCGCCCTGCTGGTCGAGGAGGGGCGGGTGGCCTGGATCGGGCCGTCCCGCGACGCGCCGGCCGCCGACCGGCGACTGGACGCCCGGGGCGCCGCCGTGCTCCCCGGCTTCGTGGACAGCCACGCCCACCTGGTCTTCGCCGGGGACCGGGCCGCCGAGTTCGCCGCCCGGATGGCCGGGCAGCCGTACACCGGCGGCGGCATCCGGACCACCGTCGGCGCGACCCGGGCGGCCACCGACGACGAGCTGCGGGCCACCGTGCGCCGGCTGCGCGGCGAGGCGATGCGGCAGGGCACCACCACCATGGAGATCAAGAGCGGGTACGGCCTCACCGTCGCCGACGAGGCCCGCTCGTTGGCGATCGCCGCCGAGGTCAGCGAGGAGACCACCTTCCTCGGCGCGCACGTGGTCCCCGCCGAGTACGCCGACCGCCCCGACGACTACGTGGGCCTGGTCTGCGGGCCGATGCTGGCCGCCGCCGCGCCGCACGCCCGCTGGATCGACGTCTTCTGCGAGCGGGGCGCGTTCGACGTCGACCACGCCCGCGCCATCCTCGCCTGCGGGCAGGCCGTCGGGCTGGGCGTGCGGGTGCACGCCAACCAGCTCGGCCCCGGGCCGGGCGTCCAGCTCGGCGTCGAGCTGGGCGCGGCGAGCGTCGACCACTGCACCCACCTGACCGACGCCGACGTCGACGCGCTGGCCTCGGCCGGCGAGACGTGGGTCTCCGGATTCGAGCCGACCACCGTCGCGACCCTGCTGCCCGGCGCCGAGTTCTCCACCCGCTCGCCCTACCCGGACGCCCGCCGACTGCTGGACGCCGGCGTGATCGTGGCGCTGGCGACCGACTGCAACCCCGGTTCGTCGTACACCTCGTCGATGCCGTTCTGCGTCGCGCTCGCCGTACGCGAGATGCGGATGACCCCGGCGGAGGCCGTCTGGGCCGCGACCGCCGGCGGCGCCCGGGCGCTGCGCCGCGACGACGTCGGGGTGCTGCGGCCCGGGGCCCGGGCCGACCTGATGATCCTCGACGCCCCGTCCCACCTGCACCTGGCCTACCGGCCCGGTGTGCCACTGATCCGCCAGGTTCTGCGCAACGGAGTGCCCCAATGACCGTCACCGTCCTGCCCACCGGGATCTCCCCCGCCGACGTGCTCGCCGTCGCGCGCGGCACCGCCAAGGTCGTCCTCGACCCGGCCACCGTCGACGCCATGACCGTCAGCCGGTCCATCGTCGACGGCATCGAGGCCGCCGGCCGGCCGGTCTACGGCGTCTCCACCGGCTTCGGCGCGCTGGCGAACACCTTCGTCGCGCCCGAGCGGCGGGCCGAGCTCCAGCACGCGCTGATCCGCTCCCATGCGGCCGGGGTGGGCGCGCCGATGCCGCGCGAGGTGGTCCGGGCCATGATGCTGCTGCGGGTCCGCTCGCTGGCGCTCGGCCGCTCCGGGGTCCGGCCCCTGCTCGCCGAGGCGCTTGTCGACCTGCTCAACCACGACGTGACGCCGTGGGTGCCGGAGCACGGCTCGCTGGGCGCCTCCGGCGACCTGGCGCCGCTGGCGCACTGCGCGCTGGTGCTGCTCGGCGAGGGCTGGGTGCTCGGCCCGGCCGGCGAGCGGCTGCCCGCCGCCGACGCGCTGCGCCGGGCCGGGCTGTCGCCGGTCGGGCTGGCCGCCAAGGAGGGGCTGGCGCTGATCAACGGCACCGACGGCATGCTCGGCATGCTGCTGCTGGCGATCCACGACGCCGCGCACCTGTTCACGATGGCCGACGTCACCGCCGCCCTCGCCATCGAGGCGATGCTCGGCTCGGAGCGGCCGTTCCTGCCGGAGCTGCACGCCATCCGGCCGCACCCCGGGCAGTCGGCCTCGGCGGCGAACATCCACCGGCTGCTCCAGGACTCCCGGGTGATGGACTCGCACCGCGACGACCTCGCGCACGCGGTGCAGGACGCGTACTCGATGCGGTGCGCGCCGCAGGTCGCCGGGGCGGCCCGGGACACCCTGGACTTCGTCCGGACGGTGGCCGGGCGGGAGCTGGTCTCGGTGGTGGACAACCCGGTGGTGCTGCCCGACGGCCGCGTCGAGTCGACCGGCAACTTCCACGGCGCGCCGCTCGGCTTCGCCGCGGACTTCCTGGCCATCGCCGCCGCCGAGGTGGGCGCGATCGCCGAGCGCCGGGTGGACCGGCTGCTCGACGTCACCCGGTCCCGGGAGCTGCCGGCGTTCCTCTCCCCCGACGCCGGAGTCAACTCCGGGCTGATGATCGCCCAGTACACGGCGGCCGGGATCGTCGCGGAGAACCGGCGGCTCGCCGCGCCGGCGTCGGTCGACTCGCTGCCCACCAGCGGCATGCAGGAGGACCACGTCTCCATGGGCTGGGCGGCGGCCAAGAAGCTACGCACCGTGCTGGACAACCTGACCAGCCTGCTCGCCGTCGAACTGCTCGCCGGGGTACGCGGGCTCCAGCTGCGCGCCCCGCTCACCCCGTCGCCGGCCGGGCGGGCGGCCGTCGCGGCGCTCGGCGGGATCGCCGGGGAACCCGGGCCGGACGTCTTCCTGGCCCCGCTGATGGAGGCCGCCCGGGCCGTGCTGGCCGGGCCCGAGCTGCGCGCCGCCATCGAGCGCGAGATCGGCCCCCTCGACTGACGGCCCGCGCCGGGCCGCCGTGGCGCCACGGTGGCCCGGGCGCCGGCCGGGTGTCAGCCCGCCAGCACCGCCACCCCGATCAGCACGGGCACGGCGGCCACCGTCGACAGCAGGATCGAGTCGCGCGCCAGGACCGTGCCCCGGCCGTAGCGGATCGCGTAGACGAAGACGTTCTGCGCCGTCGGCAGTGCGGCGGTGACCGTGCAGGCCAGCACGAGGTTGGGCGGCAGCCCCATCGCGAAGCGGGCGACGAGGTAGGCGACGGCCGGCTGGACCACCGTCTTGAGGACGACCGCGAGCCGGACGTCGCGTCCGGTGTCGCCGGAGCCGGGCCGTGGTGCGCCGTGCAGGGAGAGGCCGTACGCGATCAGCGTGGCGGGCACCGCCATCGCCGCGACGAGCTCGATCGGCCGCAGGACCGGCTCCGGCGGCAGCCAGCCGGTCAGGCTGGCCGCGACGCCCAGCGCGCACGCGATGGTGACCGGGTTGGTCAGCGGCTGGAGCACCACCGTGCCGAGCGACGGCCTGCTTCCCGCCGTGGCCGCCTCGAGGAAGGCGAACGCGACGGGCGTCATGACGACCAGTTGGAACATCAGCACGGGCGCGACGAACGAGGCGTCCCCGAGGACGTAGACCGCGACGGGGATGCCGATGTTCGCCGCGTTGACGTACGACGAGGCCAGCGCGCCGATCGTCGCGTCCGCGACGGAGCGACGCCAGCAGAGCCGCGCGACGGCGACGAACACCGACGCCACGGCGGTGGTGCTGACCACCGTGACGACGAGGGCGGACGAGACGACCGCGGGCACGTCCGCCCGGGCCACCGTCTCGAACAGCAGCGCCGGAGTCGCGACGAAGAACGCGACACGGGAGAGGACGGTGGCCGCCTCCGGCCCCAGCACCCCGCCGCGGCCGAGCGCGTAGCCGACGGCGATGACGGTGACGATGACGGCGAACCCCGTCAGCACCCCTCCCACCGGGGCGGGTCCGTCAGCTCGCGGGCGGCAGCACCTTGGCGACCAGCTTGGCCAGCTCGCGCAGCGCCTTGCCCCGGTGGCTGACCGCGTCCTTCTCCTGCGGCGTCAGCTCCGCGTTGGTGCGGTCCTGACCGTCGCCGAGGAAGATCGGGTCGTAGCCGAACCCGCCGTCGCCGCGCGGCGACCGGAGCAGCCGGCCGCTCTGCCGGCCATCGACCAGGTGCTCCTTGCCGCCGGGCAGCACCAGGGCCACCGTGCAGACGAAGGACGCGGCCCGGTTCTCGTCGGGCAGGTCCGCGATCTGGTCCAGCACGAGCTGGAGGTTGGCCTGGTCGTTGCCGTGCCGGCCGGCCCAGCGGGCGCTGAACACCCCCGGCATGCCGTTGAGGGCCTCGACGGCCAGCCCGGAGTCGTCGGCGATCGTCGGCAGGCCGGTGCGCCGGCAGCCCTCCCGCGCCTTGATCAGCGCGTTCTCGCCGAAGGTCAGGCCGCTCTCGGGCAGCTCCGGGTATTCCTCGACGTCGTCCAGCCCGATCAGGGCGACGCGGTGCGCGCCGAGCGCGCCGTCGAGGATCCGCTGGAGCTCGACGAGCTTCTTGCGGTTACGGGTGGCGAGCAGCACCTTGTTCATCAGAATCCACCTTTGTTCGCGACTGCGGGGCTCGCAAGCTCACTCCTCGCGCTCACGGGAGGGAGAGCGCCTTCCGCTGGGCTTCGGCCAGTTCCACGCAGCCGGCGACGGCCAGGTCGAGCAGGGCGTCGAGCTGCTCGCGGGCGAACACGCCCGCCTCCCCGGTGCCCTGCACCTCGACGAACTCGCCGGTGCCGGTGCACACCACGTTCATGTCGACCTCGGCGGCAACGTCCTCGGTGTAGTCGAGGTCCAGCCGGGGCTCGCCGTCGATGATGCCGACGCTGATCGCGGCCACCGAGCGGTGCATCACCTTCTCCGGCTTGCCGGCCAGCGACTTGCGCCCGGCCAGCCAGGTCACCGCGTCGTGCAGCGCCACGTACGCGCCGGTGATCGCGGCGGTACGGGTGCCGCCGTCGGCCTGGAGCACGTCGCAGTCGAGCACGATCGAGTTCTCGCCGAGGGCCTTCAGGTCGATGGACGCCCGCAGGCTCCGCCCGATCAGCCGGGAGATCTCGTGCGTACGCCCACCGACGCGGCCCTTCACGCTCTCCCGGTCGGAGCGGGTGTTGGTGGCCCGTGGCAGCATCGCGTACTCGGCGGTGACCCAGCCGAGCCCGGAGCCCTTGCGCCAGCGGGGCACGCCCTCGGTCACGCTGGCGGTGCAGAGCACCCGGGTGCCGCCGAACTCCACGAGCACCGAGCCCTCCGGATGGGTGCTCCAGCCCCGGGTCAACGTCACAGGTCGGAGTTCGTCGGGTCGCCGCCCGTCAGGTCGCGCCATCCCTGCACCCTATGCGGTGCGGTGGTCGTGCCGTTCCGGGGTGCCCCGGCCCGGTCGACGGCGCGTCCGCCGCCCGGATCAGTCGCACTCACGGATGCGGACGTTGAGCACGAGCGGCCGGTCCCAGCCGCTCGGCACCTTGTCCAGGCCCGTCGTCGTCACGGTCGCCCGGCAACCGTTCGCCCGCCACGTCCAGGTGCAGGTGGGGCCGCCGTACTGGAAGCCGTGGGCCACGCAACGCGTCACGTCCTCGATCCTGGCGTCCTGCGCTCCGGCGGTGACGAGCCAGTCGTGCACCCGTTCGCCGAGGTCCACCGGGCACCGCCCCTGCGGGCAGGTGAACCGGTACACCTGCGACGACGCGTCGTCGCCCTCGACGAGCCCGTCGGAGGTGAAGCTGTGCGGCCGCCCCCAGTCCGCGAAGATCGCGCGCCGCTCGGCCATGTCCTGCCGGGGCTCCCACCAACCCAGGTAGCCCGCGATGCCGCCACCGGCGCAGAGCCCGGTCGCGAGCAGCCCGGCGAGCAGCACGAAAAGCACCCGCAGCCCCGTGGACCGGCGCGGCGGTGCCGAGCCGGACCCGGCCGGCGGAAGGCCGGCCACCGGCGGGTACGCGACACGTTGTCCGGGCGGCGGGTAGGGCCCGGCGGCCGACGGCGGGTGCGGCGGCGGGTGGCCTGGCCAGGTCCCGGCCGGGGCCGGCGGGAACAGCGGACCAGTCGGGCCGGGCGGGCCCGTGGGAGGAGTTGGCGGGTGGGGCTGCCAGCCGGCCGACCCGGAGGGGGAGTCGCTCACCGGCGAGATATTAGGCGGACGACCCGGTTTTCGAGGCCCCGCGCGAGGCACGGAGCGGCCGGACGTCGGATTGCCCGGTCAGATCTCGTAGCTGGCGCCGGGCCGGACCACCTCGAGCGGCCCGTCGAAGGCGGCGCCGGCCGACGCCACGGTGTGCGCCTCGCTGCCCCAGGCGGGCACGAGGTGGGTGAGCAGCAGCCGGCCCACCCCCGCCTTGGTCGCCACCTCGCCGGCTTCCCCGCCGGTCAGGTGCAGGTCCGGCGGGTTCTCCACGCCGTCGAGGTAGCTCGCCTCGCAGAGGAACGTGTCGGCGTCCTGGGCCAGCCGCAACAGGGCGTCGCAGGGCGCGGTGTCCGAGGAGTAGCAGAGCACCCGGCCGCCGTGCTCCAGCCGGACGCCGTACGTCTCGACGGGGTGGTTCACCCGGTCGACGGTGACCGCGAACGGGCCGATCGGGAAGGTGCCGGGTTCGAGGGCGTAGAACTGGTAGACGTCCTCGACCGTGCCGTCCTCCTGCCCGTACGCGGCGGCCAACCGGTCGGGTGCGCCGGCGGGGGCGTAGACGGGCAGCGACGGGTAGGGGCCGTCCGGGGCGTAGCGGCGGACCACCACGTACGTCACCGCGTCGAGGATGTGGTCGCAGTGCAGGTGGGTGAGGATGATGGCGTCGGGGGCGTGCAGCCCCGCGTAGCGCTGGAGGTTGGACAGCGACCCGGAGCCGAAGTCGACGAGCAGCCGGAAGCCGTCCGCCTCGACGAGGTAGGCCGAGCAGGGGGACTCGGGACCGGGGAAACTGCCCGCGCAGCCCAGGACGGTCAGTCGCATCGAGTCTTCTCACTGTAACTATGCGTAGTTTCCGCGTCGACGGTCCCGCTGTGGATGATCTCTACCGGCGCGTACACCACGCAGGGCAGCCTACGCGCGCCCGCGCGACGACAAGAGTCATCCACAGGAAGTTGTCACCAACGTGACACCCGTCCGGGCCGCCCGCCCGGATCCCGTGACGAGACGGCGTCCGACGGTAGCGCTGGGTGAGCGGGCCGGCCACGTCGCGGGGGCCGTGACGGGCGGCCGGGCCACCGACGTGGGTCGGCCGCCCGGCCACGGGACGTCACGCCCAGAGCTGGCCCTCCAGGGCTTCCTCCGCGTCGGCGAGGGTGCCGCCGTACGCCCCGGTGGAGAGGTACTTCCAGCCGCCGTCGCAGACCACGAAGGCCACGTCGGCCCGCTGGCCGGCGCGGACGGCCTCGTGCGCCACCGCCAGGGCGGCGTGCAGGATCGCGCCCGTGGAGAAGCCGGCGAAGATGCCCTCCACCTCGACGAGCTGCCGGGTCCGCAGCACCGCGTCGCGGGTGCCGACGGAGAAGCGCCGGGACAGCACCGACGCGTCGTAGAGCTCGGGGACGTAGCCCTCGTCGATGTTGCGCAGCCCGTAGACCAGCTCGCCGTAGCGCGGCTCGGCCGCGACGACCTGGATGCCGTCGACCTTCTCGCGCAGGTAGCGCCCGGTGCCCATCAGCGTCCCGGTGGTGCCGAGGCCCGCCACGAAGTGCGTGATCGTGGGCAGGTCGTGCAGCAGCTCCGGGCCGGTGGTCTCGTAGTGCGCCCGGGCGTTCCCCTCGTTGCCGTACTGGTAGAGCATGACCCAGTCGGGGTGCTCGGCCGAGATCTGCTTGGCGGTGGCGACCGCCTGGTTGGAGCCGCCCGCCGCCGGCGAGAAGATGATCTCCGCGCCGTACATCCGGAGCAGCTGCACCCGCTCGGTCGAGACGTTCTCCGGCATCACGCAGACCAGCCGGTAGCCGCGCAGCTTGGCCACCATCGCCAGCGAGATGCCGGTGTTGCCGCTGGTCGGTTCGAGGATCGTGTCGCCCGGCCGGAGCCGGCCGGACTCCTCGGCCGCCCGGACCATGAACGTGGCCGCCCGGTCCTTGATGCTGCCGGTCGGGTTCCGGTCCTCCAGCTTCGCCCAGAGCCGCACCGGCGGCGCCCCGTCGGGCACCGTCGGCGAGAGCCGGGGCAGCCCGACCAGGGGAGTTCCTCCGCAGGCGTCGAGAAGGCTGTCGTACCGCGCCATGGCGACCGCCCCCGTCAGCGGGCGGCGGCGGCCGACCGCGCGGCGACCGCGGCGCCGTGCTGGGCGATCGCGGCAGCCGCGGCGAAGCCGAACGCGCCACCGGCGACGGCCGGCAGGATGGTCACGCTGTCGCCGTCGTTGAGCTTG
Source organism: Micromonospora sp. DT46 (assembly GCF_049841735.1). Taxonomy (NCBI): domain Bacteria; kingdom Bacillati; phylum Actinomycetota; class Actinomycetes; order Micromonosporales; family Micromonosporaceae; genus Micromonospora; species Micromonospora sp. DT46. The sequence continues at coordinate 95,918 of NZ_JBNCKW010000001.1, forward strand.
GCGTCCAGCGCGCCGAGGAAACGGACGTCCTCGTCGTTGACGTAGACGTTGACGAAGCGGTGCAGCGCACCGGCGTCGGTGACCAGCCGGGCCTTCAGGCCGGCGTGCCGGGAGTCCAGGTCGGCGAGCAGGTCGCCCAGCGTGTCGCCGGCGCCCTCGACGACCTTCGCGCCGCCGGTGTAGCTGCGCAGGATGGTGGGGATGCGAACCTCGATGGCCATGGTGTCGTGCTCCTCGATGATGGTCGGGCGTGCCGAAGGGTGACGGGACGTAAACGGGTGTGACGGCGCTGGATCAGCGGCCGGAACACTCGTAGTCGACCGTCGCCGGGCTCTGCCCGAACATGTAGGACTGCACGGCGTGCGGGTCCACCCCCGCGTCCACGATCCGGACCGGCTCCTCGGTCACCACGCCGTCGACGATCCGGAAGGAGCGGATCTCCTCCGTGTCGGCGTCGCGGGTGGAGACCAGCAGGTAGTGCGCGCCAGGCTCACCGGCGAACGAGATGTCCGTGCGGGACGGGTAGGCCTCCGTGGCGGTGTGCGAGTGGTAGATGACGACGGGCTCCTCGTCCCGGTCGTCCATCTCGCGCCACACCCGCAGCTGCTCCATCGAGTCGAACTCGTAGAACGTCATGGAACGGGCCGCGTTGTCCATCGGAATGTGCCGGGTGGGGGTGTCGCTGCCGGCGGGACCGGCGACCACGCCGCACGCCTCGTCGGGATGGTCCCGCCGGGCGTGGGCGACGATCGCGTCGATGATCGACCGGTCGATGCTCAGCACGTGGTCCAGCCTAACGCGTACCTGCCGCGACGTTGAGGTGGTGCCGGTCACGCCTAGTCGATCAAGGCGTTGAGCAGGGATTCCTGGAGATAGCCGAGGTACGCGTAGACCGACAGTTGGAACACCCGGCTGGAGGTCGGGTCCTCGGCGACCGCGTCGTCGAGCTCCTCGCCGAGATCGGTGCCGTCCTTGATCTCCAGCCGGACGCCCATCGCCAGCCGGGCGTCGTTGAGCGCCCGCAGCCACGCCTCGGCCGCCTCCGCGTCGAGACGCACCTCGCCGCCGGCCTCGTCGGGCAGCGACGCGAGGATCGCGCCAGCCTGGTCGATCTTGGCGGTCTTGAGGTCGCCCTCGGTGTAGCGGCGGAACTCGGCCGTGCCGGACGGGTCCTCCGGGTAGACCTCGGGGAAGAGCCGGCCCACCACCGGGTCGGTGTGGTCGAAGCCGTCGGTGAGCAGCCCGACCACCTCGGATGCCACCTTCCGCAGCACCCGCACCTCGTCGACGGCGAAGGTGACGACGTAGCGGTCGCCCTGGCGACGGAACATGCTCACGACCGGTCCACCGTCGCCCACAGCCCGTACGCGTGCAGCTGCGACGCGTCGTGCTCCATCCGCTCCCGGGCGCCGCTGGAGACCACGGCGCGGCCCTTGTGGTGCACGTCGAGCATGAGCTCTTCCGCCTTTTCCCGGCTGTAGCCGAAGAGCTTCTGAAAGACCCAGGTCACGTACGTCATGAGGTTGACCGGGTCGTCCCACACGATCGTCACCCACGGCCGGTCGGACGCCGGCACCTCATCGGTGTCCGGCGTCTCGACAGGTGCAACCTGCGGAGCCGCCATGCCCCCCATCGTGCCACCGGAGTCGGCGAACCGAGGAACCGGAACGCCGGCCCGGCGCGGATCGCCGCGTCCTGCCTGGTCAAGGGCGTGGGCGGCAGCGGGCGACGGCCGCCCGGCACCGACGCCGCAGGCGACCAGATCGCCCTCAGGCGAGCAGGATGCCGTGGTCGACAGCATCGGAGAGCACCCCGTCCAGCGAGAGGCGGACCACCTCGAACCGCCGGGACACCTCCCGGCACAGTTCCAGTTCGACCTCCCGCAGCGCGCGCTGCGCCCAGGCCCGGGCGGCGTTGGGGTCGTGGTTGCCGGGGCTGCGCCAGTGCTGCCAGCAGCCGCCCGAGAGGGCCACGGCCACCGGCGGGAGCACCTCCACGCGCGCCACGCCCGGGTAGCTCGCCAGCGTGTCGGTCGCGCCGGTCCCGGCCAGTCCCGCCACGCCGCCGGTGCTGGTGACGAGCAGCACGCGGTCCAGCTCGTGCTCGCCCCGGTGCTCCGTCAGGCCCCAGCGCAGCGGGGCGTCGAGGCGCCGCCGGACACCCGCCGGCAGCGGCGCGCCGAAGACCCGACCGGCGGCCTCCTCGACGAGCCCGCGCACCGCCTCGTCGCACTGGGCGGTGGCCAGCAGCGACAGCGCCTCCATCTCGCGGTCGAGCAGCTGCGGCAGGCCGGCGCAACCGACCCCGAAGACGATCTCCTGCACCACGCGGAGGTGGATGTTCGCCACCTCCAGGGCGAGGTGCTGGCGGATGCGCCGGGAGGAGGACCGGGCCTGCCGGTCGAGCTGCTCCGACCAGCCACCCGGGTCGGCCACCACCGGCACCCGGCCCTGCGACCCCGGCAGCACCGGCGGCTCGGCGCTCGCCCGTCGCAGCCCCTCGTCGGCGGCCCAGCCGACCAGCGCCCGGCGCAGGTCCGCCCCGTCAGCCGCGGCGTCGATCGGGAACCAGCGGGCGTCGGCGAGCCCGGGCACGGCGGCCAGCAGGGCCGCCCGGTGCGCCTCGACGGTGACCGCGACCGGGTCCACCGGTGCGGGGGCCGACCCGACGGACGCCCCCGTGCCCTCCGTCGTGGCCGCGCCCTCCGGCACCGGGGCCCAGCCGCCGGCGCCCGGGGTGACCGCGAAGACGACCCCGACGCCGGCACGGGCCAGGTCGGCGAGCAGGTGGAGTTCGACCGCGGTGAAGGCCTGGTCGGCGGCGATCACGAAGAGCACCGCCCCGGACCGGCCCGCCGCGTCGAGCAGCAGCCGGCCGCCGGCCGCCCCGAGGGCACCCGTGTCCGGCGTGTCGACGAGGCTGAAGTGCCGCAGCAGGGGCTCGGGCAGGCTCAGCTCGACCCGGCGCGGCGGGCGCGCGAGCGCCGGCCCGGCGGCCAGCCGGTCGGCGCCGTAGGAGTGGGGCTGGCGGTAGCCGGGCACGTACGCGGCCCGCGTCGGCACCTGGGAGTGGCGCACCACGAGCCAACTGCCGGCGGGCACGGCGAGCATGGCGGGATCGAGCTGGAGCAGGTGGGCGAGCACCTCGCGCCGCCCCGCGGCGGCCGGGCCGACGCCGATCACGGCCAGCGGCTCCTCCGGGCGGGGCTCGGTCACCCCCAGCCGGACGGGCAGCCGGTCCCGACGGGGCAGTTCGGCTCCGGCCATGTCGTCGGGCCTGTCGACGGCGGGGAGAGGACCGGGCTTCATCGAAAGCGGCCTCCCGTGGCAGGCGACCGGCAGCGGCCGGCCGCATGGAATCGTCCGGTGACGGCACCCGGATGCCGGAAGAGTACGGGCGGCCAGGTCCCGGGACCGAACACTTCGAATACTCAGAGGTAATCACGAGACTACTCAACTTCGGTGCGTGACGATGTGCACGCGGACGGATTCCGATCGATATGCTGCCCCGATGAGTCGGTGGGGGTTCGTCGGCCGAACGGATGAGCTCAACCGTCTGCTGTCGGCGGTGACCGGCGCGGAGCGGCGGGGCATCTTCTTCAGCGGCAACGCGGGCATCGGCAAGAGCCGCCTGCTGCGCGAGGGGATGGCGGCCCTCCCCCGCGACGGGTACGCCGTCTGGACGATCGCGGCCAGCGCCACCACGGCCGCGCTCCCCTTCGGCGGTCTCGTCCAGGTGCTCCCGACGGAGCAGCCACAGGGCCTCTCCCCCGCCGGCATCCTGCGTTGGGCGGTGGACGTGCTGCAGCAGCAGGCGGCCGGCCGCCGGATCGTGCTCGCGGTCGACGACGCGCACCTGCTCGACCCGCCGTCGGCGGCGCTGGTGCACCTGGTGGCCCGCTCCGACAACGCCACGGTCGTCGGCACGTCACGCGACGGCGAGCAGCTCCCGCTGCCGATCCGCGCCCTGTGGACCGACGGCCTGGTCGACCACGTCGAGCTGAGGCCGCTGCCGCCGGCCGAGACCACACGGCTGCTCTCCGCGATCCTGGAGGGACCGGTCGACGCCACCTCCGCCGACCGGCTCGGCCGGCTCTCCGAGGGCAACCCGCTGCTGCTGCGCGAGCTGGTGTTCGCCGCCGACCGCGGGGAGCTGACCCGCACGTACGGGATCTGGAAGTGGACCGGCCGGCTGGAGCTGGCGCCCAACCTGACCGACCTGATCGACGTGCGGATCGGCCAGCTCACCTCGGGCGTACGCGGGGTGGTGGAGCTGGTCGCCTTCGGTGAACCGCTCGGCCTGCACCTGCTCAACCAGGCCGCCGACCCGGTGGACGTGGAGACCGCCGAGGAACGCGGGCTGATCGCCGTGGAACACGACGACCGCCGGGCGAACGTGCGGCTGGCCCACCCGCTCTACGGCGAGGTGATGCGCCGCCGCTGCCCCGTCAGCCGGACGCGACGGTTGCAGGCCCGCCTCGCCGAGCTGCTGGAGCTGGTCGGCAAGCGACGCCGCGACGACCTGCTCCGGGTGGCCGTGTGGCGGCTCGACTCGGGCACCGCGCAGGATCCGGCCCTGCTGCTCGACGCGGCCCGGCAGGCGTTCGCCCGCTACGACGTACCGCTGGCGACCCGGCTGGCCCGCGCGGCGCTCGACGCGGGCGGCGGTTTCGACGCGGCGGAGCTGCTGGCCACCATCCTGATGTTCGCCGACCGGCCGGACGAGGCGATCGGGGTGCTGGACGCGGTCGCCACCGACATCGAGGGCGACCGGCGGCTGAGCCGCTGGCTGACCGTGCGGGGCATGGTCAGCTACTGGGGGCTGAGCCGGGAGTCCACGGTGGAGGAGATCGCCGCCCGCCGGTCGACCCTGACCGACTCCGCCGACCAGGCCCGGGTGCTGGCCTTCGAGGGCATCATGCGGCTGCACCGGCTGGACACCGGCATCGCGCTGCGGCTCGGGCAGACGGTGCTGGACCGGCCGGCCGCGAGCGTCGCCGCCCGGGAGCTGGCGCGCAGCACGATCGCCCACCTCCAGGCCGCGCAGGGACAGCTGCACCGCAGCGCCACCGCGATCAACCGGGTGCAGGCCGAGGCGGGCCGGTGGCGGGCGGACATGCCGTACCTGCAACTGGCCCTGGAGCTGGCCCGGGGCACCCGGCTGGCGCTCGCGGGCGACCTGGCCGGCATCGACGCGATCGTGGCCGACGAGTTCGCCGACCTGGCCGGGGCCGGCGACTTCCGGCTCGGCACCGGCTACCTGGCCATCCTCCAGGCGTACGCGGCCCGGCTGCGCGGCCAGAGCGACGCGGCGCTGCGGACCAGCCTCGGCGCCTGCGCGGTGCTCGCCACCAGCCGGGTCTACGCGGGACTGGCCCAGGCCGAGCGGGCCCAGGCGGCGGCGCTGCGGGGCGACGCCGCGCAGGCGGCCGAGGCGATGGCGGAGGCCGACCGCACCCACGCCCCGGGCATGATCGTGCTGTACCCGTGGCTGGAGCAGGCCCGGGGCGCGGTGCTCGCCGCCGGTGGCGACGTGTCCGGCGCCGTCAAGCACCTGAGCGGGCTGGCCGACCGGCTGCGCGCGGACGGCTTCGCCGGCCACGAGGTGCACGTGCTGCACGACCTGGTCCGGCTGGGCCAGGCGACCGCGCCGCTCGGCCCGACCTGCTCCGACGGCGGCCGGCGCACCGTCGCGCAGCGGCTCGCCGAGCTCTCCGAGCGGGTCGACGGGCTGCTGCCCCCGCTGCTCGCCCGGCACGCCCGGGCCACCGCGGGCGGCTCCGCCGACGAACTGCTGGCGGTCGCCGACGGCTTCGACGCGCTCGAGCTGACCGTCTACGCGGCGGAGGCCACCGCCACCGCCCTGGACCGGCTGCGCCGGCAGCGGTCCCCGGCGACGGCCGCGGCCCGGGAACACCTCGCCGCCCTGCTCGGCCGCTGCGACCTGGTCCGTACCCCGGCGTTGCAGGCCGGCCTCCCGGCGCTGAGCGAACGCGAGTGGCAGGTGGCCCGGCTCGCCGCCGACGGGGTGACCAGCCGGGTCATCGCCGAGCGGCTCTACCTCTCGGCCCGCACGGTGGAGAACCACCTCCAGCGGATCTACGGCAAGCTCGGCGTCGCCGGCCGGGCCGAGCTGCGGGCCGCCCTGCGGGCGATCCCGGGCCACGACGGCGGCGATGGCGGGTGAACCCTAGGCTGGGGCGGTGAGCACCCTTCGCCCCGCGCTGCTGACCGACCACTACGAGCTGACCATGGTCAGTGCCGCCCTCCGCGACGGCTCCGCCGACCGCCGCTGCGTCTTCGAGGTGTTCAGCCGCCGGCTGCCCGCAGGTCGTCGCTACGGGGTGGTGGCCGGCACCGGCCGGCTGATCGAGCTGATCCGCGACTTCCGCTTCGACGCCGACGAGGTCGACTTCCTGCGGCGTACCGGGGTGGTCGACGAGCAGGCCGCCGCCTGGCTGCGCGACTACCGCTTCACTGGCGACATCGAGGGCTACGCCGAGGGCGAGCTGTTCTTCCCCAGCTCGCCGATCCTCACCGTCTCCGGCGGCTTCGCCGAGTGCGTGGTGCTGGAGACGCTCATCCTCTCCGTGCTCAACCACGACAGCGCCGTGGCCGCAGCCGCCGCGCGGATGGTCACCGCGGCACGCGGACGGACGCTCATCGAGATGGGCTCCCGGCGCGCGCACGAGGAGGCGGCGGTGGCCGCGGCGCGGGCCGCGTACCTGGCCGGTTTCCGGTTCACCTCGAACCTCGCCGCCGGGCTGCGCTACGGCATCCCGACCGCCGGCACGGCCGCGCACGCGTTCACCCTGCTGCACTCCGACGAGCGGGCCGCGTTCGCCTCGCAGGTCGCCACGCTGGGCAAGGACACCACGCTGCTGGTCGACACGTACGACATCAGCCAGGGCATCCGCAACGCGATCGCGGTGGCCGGGCCCGACCTGCGGGCGGTGCGGATCGACTCGGGCGACCTGGCGGTGATCGCGCAGCAGTCCCGCGAGCTGCTCGACTCCCTGGGCGCCACCGAAACCAAGATCATCGTCTCCGGTGACCTCGACGAGCACGCCATCGCCTCGCTCGCCGCCGAGCCTGTCGACATGTACGGCGCAGGCACCGCCGTGGTCACCGGCTCCGGCGCGCCCACCGCCGGGCTGGTCTACAAGCTCGTCGAGGTCGAGGGCCGCCCGGTGGTCAAGCGCTCCGAGCACAAGGCCACCATCGGCGGCCGGAAGGTGGCCGTACGCCGGCACAAGCCGACCGGCACCGCCACCGAGGAGATCGTCGTGCCGCAGGGCGTGCCGGACCCCCGGCCCAACGACCGGCTGCTCCAGCACTCGTTCCTGGCCGGCGGCGAACCGGTTGACCGGCCAACCCTGGACGAGTCGCGGGAACACCTGCGACAGTGCCTGATCTCCATCCCCTGGGAGGGCCTCAAGCTCTCCGCCGGCGACCCGGCCATCCCGGTCACGGTCGTCCCGGCCGACTGACGAAGGAGCAGCAGGTGAGCAACGCGCTGATCATCGTGGACGTGCAGAACGACTTCTGCGAGGGCGGCTCGCTGGCCGTGGGCGGCGGGGCCGGCGTGGCGGCCGGGATCACCCGGCTCCTCGCCGCCGAGCCGGACCGCTGGGACCACGTCGTCGCGACGAAGGACCACCACGTCGACCCGGGCGCCCACTTCGGCGACCCGCCGGACTTCGTGGAGTGCTGGCCGCGGCACTGCGTGGTGGGCACCCCGGGCGCGGAGTTCCACCCCGACCTGGCCACCGACCGGATCGAGGCGATCTTCCACAAGGGCGAGTACGCGGCCGCGTACTCCGGCTTCGAGGGGCACGCCGAGGGCGGCGAGAGCCTGGCCGACTGGCTGCGCCAGCGTGGCGTGGACCGGGTCGACGTGGTGGGGATCGCCACCGACCACTGCGTACGGGCAACCGCCCTGGACGCCGCCCGGGAGGGCTTCGCCACCACCGTCCTGCTGGACCTCACCGCCGCCGTCGCCCCGCCCACCACGGACGTCGCGCTGCGGGCGATGGACGGCGCCGGGGTGACCCTGCGCGGGGAGCCTGTGATCAGGGCCGCATGAGGCCGTAATTCGTTGGCGGGTGTCGTACCTCCGGCCGAGGATGTCCGGCGGAGGTACGCACCGACATGAACCTGAAGCCTTACCGGGAGGCGCTCGCCCTGCCCGGTCTCCGGTCGTTGCTGCTGGTGTCGGTGCTCGCCCGCGTCCCGCTCACCGCCACCGGGGTGACCCTGACGTTCTACGTCGTGCTCGACCTCGGGCGCGGCTACGGAGCGGCCGGGCTCGTCGGCGCGGCGATCACCGTGGGAGCCGCGATCGGCGGCCCGCTGCTCGGCCGCCTGGTCGACCGGCGCGGCCTGCGGCCGGTGCTCGTGCTGACCGGGATCGCCGAGGCGGTCTTCTGGTCCACCGCACCGATGCTTCCGTACCCGGTGCTGCTGCCCGCCGCGTTCCTGGCCGGCTCGCTCGCCCTGCCGATCTTCTCGGTGATCCGGCAGTCCATCGCCGCGATGGTGCCGCCGGAGCGGCGCCGCCCCGCGTACGCGCTGGACTCGATGTCGGTGGAACTGTCGTTCATGGTCGGCCCCGCGCTGGCCGTTGCGGCGGCCACCGCGATCTCCCCGCGCACCACGCTCCACCTGGTGGGCGCCGGCATCGTCGCCGCCGGCATCGCGTTCTGGGTGCTGAACCCGCCCATCCGCGGCGGCGGCGAGCCGGCCGGCCCGCAGCCGCGGGTGCCCCGCCGGTCGTGGCTCACCCCGCGCCTGCTCGCCGTGCTGGCGGTCAGCGCCGCCGGCATGCTGGTGCTCGGCGGCACCGACGTGGCGGTGGTCGCCGTGCTGCGGGAGAACGGCGACGTCGGGTGGACGGGCGTCGTCCTCGCCGTCTGGGCGGTCGCGTCGCTGGTCGGCGGCTTCGCGTACGGGGCGGTCACCCGCTCCTTCCCGCCGCTGGTCCTGATGGCCGCCCTCAGCCTCTGCACCATCCCGGTCGGGCTGGGCGGGGCGCACTGGTGGCTGCTCTGCCTGGCGCTGATCCCCGCCGGGGCGCTCTGCGCGCCGACCATCGCGGCCACCTCGGACGCGGTCAGCCGGCTGGTCCCCGCCTCCGTACGCGGCGAGGCGATGGGCCTGCACGGCTCGGCGGTCACGATCGGCATGGCGATCGGCGCACCCCTCGCGGGCGCCGTCATCGACGCCTCCGCACCGGCCTGGGGCTTCGCGGTCACCGGCGCGGTCGGGGCGCTGGTGGCGCTGGCCGTGCTCCCGATCGAGCTGCGCCGCCGCCGCACCGCCGCCACCCTCGCGCCCACCCCCGAACTCGTCCCGACCCCCGCCACCTGACCCGGCGCCCCCGGCCCGACGGCCCTGGCTGAGCGGCCCTGGGCCGGTCCCGGCAGTCCGGCGGGGCACCGGGCAGGCGACAAGATCGGTTGATGCCCAGCCGGTGTCCATGCGCCGTGTGGCCCGGTTCTCCATCAACTGATCAGGAGGCCCGCGCTCAGGCTGTGGCGCTGGGCGGGGCCGCCGGGGTGGGCGGCAGCGGAGGGGTCAGGGCGACCCGTCCGAGTCGTCAGCGCCGCGCCCGCCACGGGGCGCGTACCCCTCGCAACGCCGACGGGCGCCGCCCCGGGTGGGGTGGCGCCCGTCGTACGTGGTGCGGAGCGTCAGCGCCGGTCGGCGTCGCTCGCGGTGTCCTCGCGGTAGCTGGCGCCGCCGTCGGACTCGCTGGTCAGCGGCTTGGCGCCGCCCTCCGGCGGGCCGGCCAGGCTCTGGCCGCCGGCCGCCAGCTCGGGGAACTTGAGGTCGAACGCCGGCCGCTCGGAGCGGATCCGCGGCATCCGGTCGAAGTTCCGCAGCGGGGGCGGGGAGCTGGTCGCCCACTCCAGCGAGTTGCCGTGACCCCACGGGTCGTCGACCTCGACCACCGGGCCGGCCTTGTACGACTTCCAGCAGTTCCAGATGAACGGCAGGGTCGAGATGCCGGTGATGAACGCGCCGATGGTGGAGACCATGTTCAGCGTGGTGAAGCCGTCGCCGGGCAGGTAGTCGGCGTACCGGCGCGGCATGCCCTCGTTGCCCAGCCAGTGCTGCACCAGGAACGTGGTGTGGAAGCCGATCATGGTCAGCCAGAAGTGCACCTTGCCCAGCCGCTCGTCGAGCATCCGGCCGAACATCTTCGGGAACCAGAAGTAGATGCCGGCGAAGACGGCGAACACGATCGTGCCGAAGAGCACGTAGTGGAAGTGGGCCACCACGAAGTACGAGTCGTGCAGGTGGAAGTCGATCGGCGGGCTGGCCAGCAGCACGCCGGTGAGACCACCGAAGAGGAAGGTGACCAGGAAGCCGATCGAGAAGAGCATCGGCGTCTCGAAGCTGATCTGGCCGCGCCACATGGTGCCGATCCAGTTGAAGAACTTCATACCGGTCGGCACGGCGATCAGGTAGCTCAGGAAGCTGAAGAACGGCAGCAGCACCTGGCCGGTGGAGAACATGTGGTGCGCCCAGACGCTCATCGACAGGCCGGCGATGGCGATGGTCGCGGCGACCAGGCCCTTGTAGCCGAAGATCGGCTTACGGGAGAAGACCGGGATGATCTCGGAGATGATGCCGAAGAACGGCAGCGCGATGATGTACACCTCGGGGTGGCCGAAGAACCAGAAGAGGTGCTGGTAGAGCATCGGCCCGCCGGTCGCGGGGTCGTAGACGTGGGCGCCCAGGAGCCGGTCGGCGGCGAGCGCCATCAGCGCGGCGGCCAGCAGCGGGAAGACCAGGATCACCAGGAGACCGGTGACCAGGATGTTCCAGGTGAAGATCGGCATCCGGAACATCGTCATGCCGGGCGCGCGCAGGGTCAGGATCGTGGTGATCACGTTGACCGCGCCGAGGATCGAGCCCAGACCCGAGATGACCAGGCCGACGACCCACAGGTTCGCGCCCACGCCGGGCGAGTGCTCGACGGAGCTCAGCGGCGCGTACGCGGTCCAGCCGAAGTCGGCCGCGCCACCCGGGGTGAGGAAGCCGACCATGGTCATCGTGCCGCCGAAGAGGAACAGCCAGTAGGCGAAGCTGTTCAGCCGGGGGAACGCCACGTCGGGCGCGCCGATCTGCAGCGGCACCACGTAGTTCGCGAAGGCGAACACGATCGGCGTCGCGAAGAACAGCAGCATGATCGTGCCGTGCATGGTGAACAGCTGGTTGTACTGCTCGGGCGACAGGAACTGCAGCCCGGGTCGGGCCAGCTCGGCCCGCATGATCAGGGCCATCAGGCCACCGATCATGAAGAACGCGAACGCGGTGACCATGTACATGATCCCGATCTGCTTCGCGTCCGTGGTACGCAGCAGCCGCGCGATGGCCGACCCCTTGACCGGCGCTCGGACCGGCCAGGGCCGGGTCACGACCGGCTTGGGTGCGACGGTGGTCACGAGTGGCCTCCGGTTCTGGGTTGTCCCGCTCGGCACGCGCTGGTTATCTGCGGGCCGTCATCCGCAAGGAGGATAGTCCCCGGCAGGTGGCTACGCCGCGTGGGGTGGTCGGGTAGCCTGCACGGCCCCGGCGCACCGGGCCCTCGGCCGCCGGCCGCTACAGCGGGCCGAGCAGCAGCCGGTAGTGCTCGCCGAAGATCCGTTCGCCGCGCCCGCGCAGCAGCGGGTCACGCAGCGCCGGCGGCACGTCCCGGGTCCGGTTGCGGTCCCGGGTCCGGTCCCGCACCCATCGCGTACGCGGGCGACGACGACTCTCGTACGCCGCCAGGGCCGCCTCGACGTCGCCTCCGGTCGCGTGGAGGGAGTCGGCGAGCACCACGGCGTCCTCCAGCGCCATCGCGGCGCCCTGGGACAGCGTCGGTGCGGTGGCGTGCGCGGCGTCCCCGACGAGCAGCACCCGTCCCCGGGACCAGCAGCCCAGCTCCACCTCCTCGGTGACCGCGACGTGCACCCGGTCCAGCGCCTCCAGCACGGCGGGCACCGGTCCGCCGTAGTCGCCGAAGAGCTCGCGCAGCCGGGCCGTCGGGTCGGCCGGCGCGACGGTGCCGGCCTCGTCGGCGTAGCAGTGCAGCCGTCCGGCGCCGATCGGCACGACCAGGAAGCCGGCGCGCTGGCCGAGCAGGGCGGTCCACTCGGCAACCGGGGGCCCGTCGCGCACCACGCTGCGGTAGACGACCTGGCCGGCGGGTCGGGGCGGACCGCCGAGCGCGGCCAGGGCCCGGATCGAGGAGCGCGGCCCGTCGGCGCCGACCACGAGGTCGTACTCGGCGGCGGTGCCGTCGACGAAGGTGACGCCGACGGAGTGCGGCAGCAGGTCGACGGCGCGCACCTCGGTGCCGTGCCGCACGGCGCCGCCAGCGCCGGTGAGCAGCACCCGGTGCAGTTCCGTCCGGGGCAGCGCCCGGCACTCGCCGACCCCGGACCAGAGCGCGTCGAGATCCACCTCGCACAGCGGCGCCCCGGCCGCGTCGAGGAACCGCTGCCGGTGGATGACGTGCCCGAGCGGGCGTACGGGCCCGTCGAGGTCGAGGCGGCACAGCGCCCGGGCCGCGTTGCCGGGTAGGTAGAGACCGGTCTCGGCGTTCTCGCCCGGGGGCAGCCTCTCGGTGACGTCGGGGCGGAAGCCCGCCATCCGCAGCGCCCGGGCCACGGCCAGGCCGGCGATGCCCGCGCCGACGACGAGGATGCGCAGGGGAGAGCCACCCATGGTGGTGTACGCCTCCGGAGGGGTTCGGCACGCGTTGGAGGCAAGACACTACTCGGCGCAATCGGCACACACCAGAGTCAATCGTCCCAGGCGAAACACTCCTCGGCGCCCGCCGCGCCCGCTTCGGAGGACGACCTGCCGCCGAGCGACTCGGGCGTGACAAACCTCACTTACCTCTCCAATACCCCAGGCCCGTTGCGCTGCGGTTTCAGAGATGTAAATGTGTCGAAGGGTTGTGGGAGCGCTCCCGCGCCCGCCGACCGACTCCGTCCGGCGTTCCGCGCCGAAGCCGAAGGAGCATCATGAAACGTCCACTCCGGGCCCTCGCGGCAGCCGCGCTGCTCGCCGCCGGCTCGATCGTCGCCGTGGCCCTCGGCGGCACCGCCAGCGCCGACACGCAGATCTGCGAGCAGTACGGCTCCACCACCGTCCAGGGCCGCTACGTGGTGCAGAACAACCGCTGGGGCACCACCGCCCAGCAGTGCATCAACGTCACCAGCAGCGGCTTCGAGATCACCACCCAGAACGGCAGCAACCCGACCAACGGCGCGCCGACCGCGTACCCGTCGATCTTCCTCGGCTGCCACTACACCAACTGCTCCCCGGGCACCAACCTGCCGATCCAGGTCAGCCAGATCAGCAGCGCCACCAGCAACATCGCCTACCGGTACGTCAGCAACGCGATCTACAACGCCTCGTACGACATCTGGCTGGACCCGTCGCCGAAGCGCGACGGGGTGAACCAGATGGAGATCATGATCTGGCTCAACCGGCAGGGGCCGATCCAGCCCATCGGCTCCCCGGTCGGCACCGCCACCATCGACGGGCGGAGCTGGGAGGTCTGGCGCGGCAGCAACGGCTCCAACAACGTCATCTCCTACCTGGCGCCGTCGGCGATCAGCAGCGCGAACCTCAACCTGCTGGCGTTCATCAACGACACCCGCAACCGGGGCGCGATCACCAACTCCTGGTACCTGACCAGCATCCAGGCCGGCTTCGAGCCGTGGCAGGGCGGCGCCGGCCTCGCGGTGACCTCGTTCTCGGCGGCGGTCAACGGTGGCGGCAACCCGCCGCCCACGACCGCGCCGCCCACCACGCCCCCGCCGAGCACTCCCCCGCCGGGCGGCGCCGGGTGCGCGGTGAAGTACACGCCGAACTCGTGGAGCAACGGCTTCACCGCCGACGTGCAGATCACCAACACCGGGTCGAGCCCGATCAACGGCTGGACGCTGGCCTACAACCTGCCCGCCGGGCAGCAGATCACCAGCTCGTGGAACGCCACGGTGAGCCAGAGCGGTTCGGCGGTGACCGCGCGGAACATCAGCTGGAACGGTTCGCTCGCCCCGGGCGGCACGGCCAGCTTCGGCTACCAGGGCACGCTGAGCGGCGCGTACTCCTCGCCGACCAGCTTCACCCTCAACGGCGTGGCCTGCTCCCGGTCCTGACAGCGTGATCGAGAGGGCGTGACCGGCCGCCGGTCACGCCCCCTCGCCCGTTCCCCGGTCCACCGCACGTTTCAGCACGGCGGTCGCCTCCCGGAAGGCCGCGATCAGCCTCGATCTCTCCCGGCCGACCATCGCCACCCGTCCGCCCGCCGCCCGGTGCGCCTTCTGGAAGTCGATCCACGCCTCGTACGTGGTCCGGACGGCCTCGCCGGTCTCCCGCCCCACCTCGAACCGCCGACGTAGCGGCAGGGGCGGATCAAGGCGGCCCATCCACAACTCGAGCCGGGCCTCCGCCGCGAGGAACTCCGCCGCGACCTCCACGATGTCGTTACCGGCGATGTTGCTGCCGATCACCTGGACACCGAGGTTCAGCGCAGGTGAGACAGTCGGAGCATGCAGATCGTCGGGAGCCTCCCACTTCGGAGGCTGATCCTTGAGCCACTCCCAACCCTCTGACGGCACGCCCACCCCTCCCGCCCACGAGCAGCACCCGTGGGGTGATCTCTAGCGTCTATCCGTCCGGGCCAACCCGGCGGGCTTTCGAAAAGAAAGAGGGAGACGTGGACTCGGCCACGTCTCCCTCTTTCACTTGCCGCTTATCTAATTATTCAAGGCACTCAGACAGGTGCTATTCGGTCAGCTCTTTGGCGGGAACACCACTCGGGCGCCCCGCACGACGGACCGGAATCAGATTCCTCCCGAGAAGTCCGTACCCGAAGATGCATCCTGTGCTGTGCGCTCGTTACCGCCACCACCCTTGCCGCGAATGGTGCCCTTTTTGCCACGACGCTCGCTCGACATCTGTCGTATGGCACGTCGAGCAGCCTCCCTACGAGCTTCAGGATCGTCCTCGACGCGGACTCTGCGCCTTCGTCTGAGAAGTAGTAGACCTCCCGCCAACGCCCCTCCGCACAGGAGCACAGCGAGCATCAGCCAGATCGACCTACCCACGACATCCTCGTTCGATCGACGACCGGGTCATGGTACTCGATGTCGACGCCACCTAGCGACCCCTGTTTTTCCACTTGGCCCAGACGCCGAGCACGAGAATAATAGCTCCGCCCACTGGAGCCGTTTGACCCTTGACGTTTTTGATCGCATTCATCTCGGCGTTGATACCGCGGGCGATCGAGGTACGGGTGGTTTCTTGCGTGCGCAACTCATCCGCGAAGGTGATGCGCCGGTTTGCCTCCTCGGGAGCGCCCTCGTCAAGCCCCGGCGCCCCATCAGTTCCGGGCGCCCCGTCCGGACAGGTGCACTGCTGCGGTCACGCAGGTCACCACTCGGCAGGCCAGTGGGGCCTCCGTGCACCGCACAAGACGAGTTGTGCACAAGGAGCGACTTCTCACCAGCGAGCACATAGTACGTGTGGATGTCGTCGACAGTCAGGTTGTGGACCTGTGCCGGCTCCGTCCACTGCCGGGTCGCGCTGATCTGCACGTGGGTACCGGCCGAGGTGCGCAGCCACTGACCAGCCTTCAGATCGGCGGCCTCAACCCACTCACGGAGTTCGGGCACCCAGAACGGGTGGTTACCAGTGGCGACGACAGTTCCGGTGGCGTCGCCCTCGTCGCCGTCGGGGTCGATGGTGACCTCGACCAGGTGCTTGGTGCCCTGG
The DNA here is from genome assembly GCF_049841735.1 of Micromonospora sp. DT46. Classification (NCBI taxonomy): domain Bacteria; kingdom Bacillati; phylum Actinomycetota; class Actinomycetes; order Micromonosporales; family Micromonosporaceae; genus Micromonospora; species Micromonospora sp. DT46. Next base: position 111,700 of record NZ_JBNCKW010000001.1, read on the forward strand.
CCGATGATGGTCGCCACCACCGGTTTGGTCGTCGTCTTGCCGGTCACCGGATCGGTCACCAGCACGACGTCACCGGTCTTGACGTCCTCGATCGGCTTGCGCGACCCGTCGGCCATCACCACCAACGTGCCCGGCACGAAGCTGTTCTTGCACTTGATGAATGCCTTCGCCTTGTCGACCAGATCGACGAGCAGGCCCTTGACGCGGCTGGCCAGCGCGGCGGCCTTCTCCCACTTCCATGGCGCGCCGTACCTGGCGGCCAGCTTGCCGAGCGCACCACCGAAGGCCGACGACACCACGTTGACCGCCGTGGCTATGCAGCCGTCCATGTCGCCCTTGAGGAAGCAGTCCAGGGCATCGGTGATGCCCAGCTCCTCCATCGCGATCTTCCCCAGGGCCTTGGCGATGTTGAGCATCCTCGCCTTGGCCTCGGCGATGCGGCGCTGCCGCTCCTTCTCCGCCGCCGCCCGTGCCGCCGCGGCCCGCTCCTCGGCCGACGCCCGCGGGTTGTTGTGCACGTTCTTCGTCGGCTCGTCCGGGTCGTACGCGCCCGAGCAACCACCGCAGCCGTCGTTGTGGCCCTTGACCTTGTGGTAGTTGCCGTACATGTCCTCGTAGTCGGCGCCCGGGCCGCAGACGTCGTCGGAGCACGCCTTCAGCCCGTCGGGGTCCGAGTACGAGATCGGGTTGTTGTTGGCGTACGCGTACCCGTTCATCTGCTGCGGGTCGTTGACTCGATGATCGGGTCGACCGAGATGAACCGGCCGGCGATCGTGTCGTACTCGCGAGCGCCGATGTTCACCAGGCCCGTCGTCGAGTCGATGTTCCCGTTGACGAAGCCCTTCTCCGTCGGCCATTGACCCGGCGCCGGTGCCGTTCCCCGGCTCTCCCCGAACGGGGTGGTCCGCCGGTGCGTGATCGCGCCGGCCCCGTCGACGGTCGCCTGGCCGGTGCCGTGGTGGTCGCTCGCCACGTACCGGATGCCGTCGGTCTTGCGGACCAGCGTCCCGCCACCCGGCAGGCCGTAGTAGCGGGTCGCGTCGGTGACCCGGGTCTGATGGTTCAGCCGGATCTCCATGCCCGGCAGGTAGAGGGTGGTGGCGTTCGGCTCCTTGCGCAGTATCCGGGAGCCGTCGACGTCGTACGTGAAACTGGTCTTCTTGCCGGCGGCGTCGGTTACCGATTCGAGGTTGCCCTCCGCGTCCCAGACCAGGGTCTGGTCCTCGCCGGTCCTCGTCCGCTTCGTGGTGTTGCCGGCCGCGTCGTACTGGTAGGAGTACAGCCGGTCACCCGCCGGGGTCGACTCCGTCATCTGGCTCAGCGTGTGCGGCTGCGCCTGGCCGGCGGCGGGGTAGGGGTAGGCGTGGTAGTACGGCGCGAGGCCGCCCACGCCGGTCACCGAGGGGCCGCCGGCGCAGGGGTCGGTCGCGGTGCTCGCCGACGTCCACGCCCGGTCCACGCGGCGCAGGTAGTCGTAGGTGAAGCACTGCGTGTCCTGCGTACCGGACGGGTTGTTCACGATCCGCTGGATGTTGCCGGACGCGTCGTAGGTGTAGCGGGCGTCGATGTCGACGATCGGGGCAGACTCGCGGTCCAGCCGCTGACGGGTGAGCCGCTTGGAGCCCTGCTCGTACTCGCCGGGAGGCGATTCTCGGCGCAATCCCCGGCTGTCGCTCGGGACACTTCTCCCCGCCCCGTCCACTCACACCGGAACAGCTGCCGGAATCCCCCACGACAGGGTGCGCCACGGTCCCCGGAATGGCACCGCGACCATGGCACGGTCGCACTCCCGCGGGCCGCGGAGAACGACGAACCGACAGGTCGGAGCCGAAGTGAGGCGGACGGCACCGGCCACCGTGGAAGCTACGGTGATCGCCGTCGGCCACGCCCACGCGACCCGGGCCGGAGGGCGACCGCCCCTCGGCACCTCGCCCCCTCATCAAGACGTGCGTACGGCGGCTCCCCGTCCCCCGGGAGCCGCCGTACGCGAGGGGTGGTCGGCCCGTCAGACCCGGGTGAGCCGGACGGCGTCGGCGATGACGAGGCCGGCGGCGGAGCTCCACCGGCTGACCGCGACCCGGTTGGCGTCCCCGGCCGGCAGCGTGAACGTGCCGAGGGAGCGCCACTGCCCGCCGGTCGCCGCCTGGTTGACGATGACCGTCCGGTTGCCGGTGGTGGTGGCCACGATGTACGGCGTCGCCGTGTTGTAGCCGGAGACCGCCGGCCACCAGGCGTCGACCCGGTAGTTCGCGGTCGCCGGGACGTTGAACTTGTACCAGGCGGCGTCGCTGGCGGCGACGGGCTGGGCGAAGCGGTAGTCGGTCCCGTAGCGCTGGGCCGAGTACGCCGAGGTGCCCCAGCTGGCGCTGGCGGTGAAGCGTCCGGCGGTGGAGTTGTCCACCACGGAACTCCAGGTGTTGCCGCCGCCCGCCATCTTCGCGGCGACGTCGGCGCGCATCGTGTTCAGGTCGATGAAGGACGGGTCGATCTTGCCGCTGGTGCTCGTCTCGCGGTGGCCCCGGGCGTAGCTGGCGTCCTTGCCCAGCCGCTTGAGCACGGCGGCCGTGGCGGCGATCGACGCGTTGTACTGCGCCGCCGTCATCTCCTGGTTCACGCCGTTGTAGTCGATCTCCCACCCGATCATCAGGGTGTTGCCGTCGCCGGCGGGGATCGGCCCGCTGCCCCGGCTGACGCCCGCGTGGTTGCAGCGCCCGGCGGAGATGACGTGGAAGACACCGTGGTAGTCGACGAGGGCCTGGCAGAGCGGGCCGGGCAGGTCGGAGCGGCCGTTGATGCAGACGTTGAGCGCCGGGTGCGGGTTGCTGGCGCTGGAGGTGGCGGCGGTGTGGTGCCAGAGCACGCCGATCGGGTCGAACGAGCCCGCGCGCATGCGGTTGAGCCAGTCGCCCTCGACGACGACCTGGACGCCCGCTCCCCGCAGGACGTCCACCAGCCAGGGAATGGTGGCCATCAGGACTCCCCGAGCAGGTCGGCGAGGCACTCGGCCTTCGGCGCGGCGAGCGGCGCGGCGCTCGCCGTGGCGGGCTTGGCGGCTACGGCCACCGCGGTGGCCACCAGGGCCGACATGCCCAGCACCCCGCGTCGGGGGAGGCGGGCGGGTCGTGACGCGTTCATGGCGCTCCTTCAGACAAGGGCGGAGGGGTTCCGACTCATCGATGAACTGGTGACGCGCACGGTATATCGTCACGAGCATCTATGTCGATACCCTTCATCGCCCCTATTCAGGCTGAAGGAAATTGGCAACGGCGGACCCCGGACCGGGCCCCGCTCCGAATGCCGGAAGGGGTTCGTCAGGGGTTGCCGAGGGCGTCGATGTCGCGCATCTCCTCGGCGGTCAGCGAGAAGTGGAAGATGTCGGCGTTGACGCGGATCCGCTCCGGGGTCACCGACTTGGGGATGACCACGATCTCGTGGTCGACGTGCCAGCGGAGCACCACCTGGGCCGGGGAGACGTCGTGCGCGGCGGCGATGCGGGTCAGCACCGGGTGGGCGAGGTCGCTGGTCTTGAACGGGCTGTAACCCTCCAGCACCACTCCCCGGTCCCGGTGCTCCTTGTGCCGTTGCCGGTCGTACAACGAGGGGCTCCACCGGATCTGGTTGACGGCCGGGTTCTCCTCGGTCGCCTGGATCAGCTCGTCGAGCTGGCCGGTGCCGTAGTTGCTCACCCCCACCGCGCGCGCGAGCCCCTCGTCCCGGGCAGCGAGCAGCTCGCGCCAGACGGGGATGTTGTCCGCCGGGTTCTCCGGCGGCCAGTGGATCAGCCACAGGTCGACGTGGTCGGTGCCGAGCGCGGTCAGGCTGGCCTCGAGCGTCTCCCGCTCCCGTCCGACCCGGTCCGGCGGCAGCTTGGTGGTGACGAAGACGTCCTCGCGGCGCAGCCCGCTCTCCTGGACCGCCCGGCCGACCTCCTCCTCGTTGCCGTACATCGTGGCGGTGTCGACGTGGCGGTAGCCGGCGTCGAGCGCGGCGAGCACCGCGTCGTACCCGGCCTGGCCGGTGGCCTGCCAGGTGCCGAAGCCGAGCAGGGGCATCCGCCCCTCGCCCGGGAGCGCAACAGTGGGCTGGTCCTCGTGGTCCATGCCGCGGTCTACCCGTGATGACCCACGACATGCCCGGGCAACCGGACACCCGGGCGGCCGGCGGGTCGGCGCGGATTGCCGGAGAATGCGGATGTGGCTGACCCGCTGGAGGAGTACCGGCGCAGACGGGACGCGGCGCGCACCCCGGAGCCGGTGCCGAAGCGGCCCCCGGGGAGGAAGCGGCCCGCCGACGGCACGGCCCGGTTCGTGATCCAGCAGCACCACGCCCGGAGCCTGCACTGGGACCTGCGCCTGGAGCACGAGGGGGTGCTGGCCTCCTGGGCGGTGCCGCGCGGGCTGCCCCGCGACACCGGCCGCAACCACCTCGCCGTGCACACCGAGGACCACCCGATGGAATACCTCGACTTCCACGGCGAGATCCCGGCCGGCGAATACGGCGGCGGCCGGATGACCGTCCACGACCAGGGCACCTACCACTGCGAGAAGTGGCGCGACGACGAGGTGATCGTCGTGCTGGACGGCGAGCGCACCTCCGGGCGGTACGTCCTCTTCGCCACCGGCGGCAGGGGCGGGCGGGACTGGATGGTCCGGCGCACCGACCCGCCGCCCGAGGGCTGGACGAGCATGCCGGAGCTGGTCCGTCCGATGCACCCCACCCGGGCGGCGAAGCTGCCGGCGGACGAGCCGGAGTGGGGCTACGAGCTGCGCTGGGACGGGGTACGCGCCGTCGCGTACGTCTCGGGTGGGCGGCTGCGGCTGCTCGCGGAGGACGACGAGGACGTCTCCGGGACGTACCCCTGGCTGCGGGAGCTGGCCGAGGAGCTGGCGCCCACGGAGGCCGTGCTGGACGGCGTCCTGGTGCGGATCGACCGGGCCGGCCGGGTGCGGCCGGCGCGCGGCGGACGCCGGACCCCCGACGCCCAGTACCTGATCTTCGATCTGCTCTGGATGGAGGGCGTGACCAGCCTCGACCTGCCGTACGCGCAGCGCCGGGAGCTGCTCGACGGCCTGGCGCTCGCCGGCCCGCACTGGCAGACTCCGCCGTGGTTCCCCGGTGCCGGCCGGGAGGCGCTGCGGACCGGGCGGGAGCAGGGGCTGCCCGGGGTGGTGGCGAAGCGCCTGGACTCGGTCTACGAGCCGGGCGGGCGCAGCCGGCGCTGGCTGAGCATCGACGCGAGCCGAGGCACGAGCTGAGACGGCGAGGAGCATCGTGTACCTGACGCACCTGGAGTGCCCGCGCTGCGGGCGGGAGCACGACGCCGCCAAGCTGACCAACCTCTGCGACTGCGGGTCCCCGCTGCTGGCCCGCTACGACCTGGCGGCGGTGGCGAAGGTGCTCACCCCGGAACGGTTCCCGCTGCGCCCGGCCGACCTGTGGCGCTACCGCGAGCTGCTGCCGGTGGCCGACCCCCGGCACGAGACCACGCTGGGCGAGGGCTGGACGCCGCTGCTGCGCACCCCGACCTACGGCGCGGAGATCGGCATCGCGGACCTGCTGGTCAAGGACGAGGGGTTGACCCCCACCGGCTCGTTCAAGGCGCGCGGCGCGGCGGTGGGCGTCAGCCGGGCGCGCGAGCTGGGCGTGACGCGCATCGCCATGCCCACCAACGGCAACGCGGGCGCGGCCTGGGCCACCTACGCCGCGCGGGCCGGGCTGGGCGCGACCATCGTCATGCCGCTGGACGCGCCGGCCATCTGCCGGCGCGAGTGCGTGGCCGCCGGGGCCGACCTACGCCTGGTCGACGGGCTGATCGGCGACGCCGGGCGGCACGTCGCGGGGCTGGTCGCCGACTCCGGCGGCGCGATCTTCGACGCCGGCACGCTGCGGGAGCCGTACCGGCTCGAAGGCAAGAAGACGATGGGGTACGAGATCGTCGAGCAGCTCGGCTGGCAGGTGCCGGACGTGATCATCTATCCCACCGGCGGCGGGGTCGGCCTGATCGGCATCCACAAGGCGCTGCACGAGCTGCGCGAGCTGGGCTGGATCGAGGACAAGCTGCCCCGCCTGGTCGCGGTGCAGTCGACGGGCTGCGCGCCGATCGTGCGCGCCTTCGCCGCCGGTGAGCAGCGGGCGCGCCCCTGGGCCGACGCGCACACCGTGGCGTTCGGCATCACCGTGCCCGCCCCGCTCGGCGACGAGCTGATCCTCGACGCGCTGCGCGCCAGCGCCGGCACCGCGATCGCCGTGGACGACACCGAGATCCTGGCCGACCTGCGGGACTTCGCCGCCCGCGAAGGGCTGCTGCTCTGCCCGGAGGGGGCCGCCTGCCTGACCGCCGCCCGGCACCTGCGCGCCGGCGGCTGGATCCGGGCCGGCGAACGCGTGGTGGTGCTCAACACCGGAGCCGGCGTGAAGTACCCGGAGACGGTGGACGTCACCGACGTGCCGGTGCTGCCGGCGTGACGTGTCAGGAAGGGACCCCTTCCGGTGAGGGCCCTTCCTGAGCCCGCGGTCAGTCCGTGGTGGGGTCGGTCAGCCGCCAGGCGGCGCTGACCAGGCCGATGTGCGACAGCGCCTGCGGCGTGTTGCCGAGCTGCGCGCCGGTACGCGGGTCGATCTGCTCGCTGAACAGGCCGATGTCGTTGGCGTGCCCGAGCAGCCGCTCGAAGAGCGCCTCGGCCCGGCCCTGCTCACCGGCCAGGACCAGGCACTCCACCAGCCAGAACGAGCAGGGCAGGAAGCCCGCCGGGTCGGTGTCCCAGCGGCGGAGGAGTCCGGCCCCGGCGCCCAGCCCGCGCTCGACCGCCTCGATGGTCGCGCGCATCCGCGGGTCGGTCGCCGGCAGGAACCCCACCAGCGGCAGCAGCAGCACCGAGGCGTCCAGCTCCGGCGAGCCGAACGCACCGCCGTACGCGCCGGTCCGCTCGTGCCAGCCGTCGCGCAGCACGGCGGTCCGGATCTCGTCGCGGATCCTCGCCCACCGCCGGGCGTCGGCCCGGTCGCCGAGCCGGGGCGCGAGCCGCACCGCCCGGTCCAGCGCCACCCAGCAGAGCACCTTCGACGTGAGGTAGTGCCGGTCGGTGTCCCGGGTCTCCCAGATGCCCCGGTCGGGCAGATGCCAGGTGGCGGCGACCTGCTCGGCCAGGCCGAGCACCATCTCGCGCAGTTCCGTGTCGAGTGACTCCCCCAGGTGGTCGCGCAGCCGCCAGACCGCCGAGAGCACCTCGCCCGGCACGTCGAGCTGGCGCTGCCGCCAGGCGTCGTTGCCGACCCGCACCGGCAGGCTGCCGCCGTAGCCGCGCAGGTGGGCGCACTCGTGCTCGGAGACGTCCCGCTCCCCCTCCAGGCCGAAGAGCACGGGCACGGGGTCGGGGCCGACCCGGCCGATCGAGCGGGCCGCCCAGGCGAAGAGCCGGGACGCCTCGGACGGGCAGGCGGCCACCCAGAGGGCGCGCAGCGTCATGGCGAAGTCGCGCAGCCACGAGTAGCGGTAGTCGTAGTTGCGGCCGCCGCCGATCCGCTCCGGCAGCGACGTGGTCAGGGCCGCGGCCACCGCGCCGCTGCGGGCGTACGTGAGGCCGGTGAGCACGGTCGCGCTGTGCCGGACCTGCTCCCGGTAGCGGCCGTCGTAGTGGTGCGACTCGCGGTAGGCCTGCCAGGCCTGCACCGTCTCGGCGAGCGCGGCCACCGGCTCCAGCCGGACCGGCACCGTCCCGTACGCCTGCCCGTACGCCACGTCGAAGCCGACCACCTGCCCGGCGGAGACCTCGAACTCCTGCCGGACCCGGTCCCGGTCGACGTGCGGCGGCACCCCGCCGGTGTGCAGGGCCAGCACCACCGGACCGGCCGCGGCCAGCACCCCGCCGTCGGGCTGCCCGTGCAGGTACGGGGTGAGCAGGCCGTACTCCGGGCGGGGGCGGAAGTCGAGCGACATCCGCACCCGCCCGGCCAGTCCCTCCACGACCCGTAGCAGCACCGCCGGGGAGTTCATCCCCAGTTGGTGGCCACGGGCGCCGAACTCGGCGGCGAGCGCGTCGGTGACCGCGACGCTCCCCTCCGGCGTGTGGTGCACGGTGCGCAGCACCAGCGTGTCGGCCACGTACGCCCGCTCCACCCGGTGCCCGGGAAGCCCGGCGGCGGTAGGCGCCAGCCGGAAGTGCCCGGCCTCCGTGTCGAGCAGGCGGCCGAAGACCGACGGGGAGTCGAACCGGTCCGGACACCACCAGTCGATCGAGCCGTCCCGACCGACCAGGGCACCCGAACGGCAGTCGGAGAGGAACCCGTAGTCGGAGATCGCCAGTTGGTCCACCCGCTGCGGGTACCCCGTTCCGGCCGCCTCAGGCGGCACCGACGGTCAGGAGGTGGGCGGCTCGTCCTCGCCGGCGGCCTCGGCGGCGTCGGCCTCCTCCTTGGTCCGGTGCACCGCCTGGTCGGCGTGCTCGGGCGGGCCGTAGACCGTGTAGAGCACCAGCGGGTTGGGGCCGGTGTTGACGAAGTTGTGCTTCGTGCCGGCCGGCACCACCACCAGGTCGCCCTGCACGACCTCGCGCTTCTCACCCGCCACCTGCGCCTCGCCCGTACCGCTGACGAAGGTCAGGATCTGGTCGATGTCCTCGTGGACCTCCTCGCCGATCTCACCACCCGGCGGAATCGTCATGATCACCAGCTGGGTGTGCTCACCGGTCCACAGCACCCGCCGGAAGTCCGGGCTCTTCTCGGCGACGGTCGCGATAGTGAAATGCTCCATGCCGACGCACATACCCGCTGCGGCCCGACGCCACGCCGGGACTCGCAGATGGTGGAATTCGCCACTCCTCGGGGGTTTCGATCCCTGATGGACGGGGATCGAGGGAGTAGCCGGCGCACGGTGGCCGGTCGAGCCAGGTCCCCGCCGGCGTACCGCCGTACGGCTGCGGTGGTGGGAGACGGCCAGAGCGCGGCGACGTTCCGATCCCCGGGATCCGAACGGCGCCGCGCGCTCGTGTCCGGCTCAGTCGTCGTCCTCGACCGACACCGGCTCCAGGCCCACGCAGCGCAGCTTCAGCTCGAACTCCCCGGACGGGCCGGCGAAGGCGACCTCCACGTCGTCGTCCGGCCCCGGTTCCGCGTCCGAGACCCGGTAGCCCGGCGCGGGCGTCCAGGAGACCAGCCGTACCCCGCCCGGCCCGCACTCGACCACCGCGCTGCCACCCGTCGTGGCGAAGGCCCGACGTGCTCCCGCCGGGGTCGAGCCCGTCGCTCCCGGCGACGGCGGCCCGCCGGTCCCGCCCGCCGTCGGGGACGACGGGCCGCCGGCCCCGGGGACGGTGGGCCCGGGCGAGGCCAGGGCCCGCTCGATCTCCTCCTGGCTGAGCACCCCGCCCGGGGTGCCGGCGATGCTCTCCCCCACCCACCGGATCGCGGCCACCCCGATCAGAGTGGCGAGGGCGGCGGTGGCCAGCCACCCGGCGACGGCGAGGAACGAACGGCGGCGCATGCCCCGAGTCTGACCGATCCGAGGTTGGGACGGGCACCGGACGAGGCTAAGGGAGGGTTAACGTCCGGGCCGGCGCGCCGCGTGGCGGCTAGCCTGCCACCTGTGGCCCGCCTGCTGCTCATCGAGGACGACCTGACGATCCGAACGCCGCTGCTGCGGGCACTGCGCGAGCGGGGGCACGCGGTGGCCGCCGCCTCGACGGCGATGACCGGCCTGCGCGACGCGCTGGACGACCGGCCCGACCTGGTGGTGCTCGACCTGGGACTGCCCGATCTGGACGGCCGGGAGCTGCTGCGGATGCTCCGCGCGGTCAGCGCCGTGCCCGTGATCGTCGCGACCGCCCGCGACGACGAGACCGAGATCGTCGGGGTGCTCGACGCCGGGGCGGACGACTACGTGGTGAAGCCGTTCACGGCCGCGCAGCTCGACGCGCGGATCCGGGCGGTGCTCCGGCGCGGGAGCGGGTCCGCCCCGGAGGAGGACCCGGCGCTGGTGGTGGGCGGGCTGCGGGTCGACCCGCGGTCGCGGCAGGTCACCCTGGACGGTGCGCCCGTCGAGCTGACCCCGCGCGAGTTCGACCTGCTGCACCACCTCGCGGGCCGGCCCGGCCAGGTGGTCACCAAGCGGGAGCTGCTCGCCGAGGTGTGGCGGGTCCCGTACGGCGGCGCCGACAAGACCGTGGACGTGCACCTGTCCTGGCTGCGACGCAAGCTCGGGGAGAGCGCGCAGGCGCCCCGCTACCTGCACACCGTCCGGGGCGTCGGGGTCCGGCTCGAAGCGCCGGGGAGCGCCGGATGAGGGCCCGACTGGCGCTGCTGGTCGCCGCGGTCAGCGTGCTCACCCTGGTCGCCTTCCTGGTGCCGCTGGCGCTGCTGGTGCGTACGGTCGCGGCGGACCGGGCCACCGTGCGGGCCACGGCCGACGCGCAGAGCCTCGTCACCGTCGTCGGTACCGCCGACACCGCGACGATCCGGCTGACCGTCGACCAACTGGCCACGGAGTCCGCGCGGCCGGTCACGGTGTTCCTGCCCGACGGCACCGTGCTCGGCGCCCCGGCCCCCCGTACGGCCGCAGTGGCGCTGGCGGAGCGGGGGCAGAGCCTCACCGCCGAGTCCGGGCGGGGGCGCGAGGTGGTGATCGCCGTGCAGGGCCGCCCGGACGGCACCGGCGTGATCCGCACAGTGGTACCGCCCGCCGAGCTGACCGCCGGGGTGACCCGGTCCTGGCTGGTCCTGGCCCTGCTCGGCGTGCTGCTGGTGCTGATCGGGCTGGCCGTCGCCGACCGGCTGGCCCGCACCCTGGTCCGGCCGATCGGTGAGCTCTCGGCGGTGTCGCACCGGCTGGCGAACGCGGAACTGGCCGCGCGCGTCACGCCCGCCGGGCCGCGGGAGCTGCGCGAGGTCGCCGGCGCCCTCAACCACCTCGCCGGCCGGATCCAGGTGCTGCTGGTGCAGGAGCGGGAGGAGGTCGCGGACCTCTCGCACCGCCTGCGCACCCCGCTGACAGCGCTCCGCCTGGAGGCCGAGTCGCTGCGCGACCCGGAGGACGCCGCCCGGGTGACCGCGGCCGTGGACGGGCTGGAGCGGGCGGTCACGGGCCTGATCCGACAGGCCCGGTGGCGCGTGCCGACGGCCGGAGCGGCCAGCGCCGACGCGGCGGCCGTGGTGGCCGAGCGGGTGGCGTTCTGGTCGGTGCTGGCCGAGGACACCGGGCGGGCCGTGACGCTCGGCCTGGCGCCTGGGCCGCTGCCGGTGGGCGTACCCGCCGACGAGCTGGCGGCGGCGGTGGACGCCCTGCTCGGCAACGTCTTCGCGCACACCCCGGACGGCACCGCGTTCACCGTCCGGCTGACGGCGGAGGAGGCGGGCCGGGCGGCGCTGGTCGTGGCGGACGAGGGCCCGGGGATGCCGCCCGGCACGATCGGCCGGGGCGCGAGCACGGCCGGCTCGACCGGCCTGGGCCTGGACATCGCCCGCCGCGCCGCCCAGTCCAGCGGTGGCCGCCTCACCCTGCACGCCGCGCCCTCCGGGGGCGCCGAGGTGCGCCTCGAACTGGGCCCGCCTCCGTCCTGACCCGTCCTCCGGTCCGGGCCCGGACAGGCTTAACCCGGCCTTAGCGTTCGGGCAGCGTGGCGCTATCCGGACGGGCGCGATCCTGGGAACCAGCAACCGAGGAAGGGTGAACGAGATGAAGCGCAAGTCCCTGATGCTGGCGTCGCTCGGAGGCGCGGCCGTGCTCGTCGTGACCGGTGCGACCTTCGGCGTCGCGGCGGCCGACAACGGCGCGGCCCGGGCGACCACCCTGGCCGCCGCCACCACCGCCCCGACGACCCCGGCCACGCCGGGCACCCCGAGCGGCACCGGGAGCAGCGCCCCGGCGACGAGCGGCGCCCCGACCGCCAGCGGCACCCCGGCGGCGCCCGGCTCCCCGTCGGGCAGTGGTGCGCCGGCCACCGGCGGCGACGCGGTGAGCGAGCAGCGGGCCGGCGAGATCGCGCTGGCCCGGGCGGGCGGCGGCAAGATCGTCGAGGTCGAGCGCGAGGACGAGGACGGCCGGGCCGTGTGGAGCGTCGAGATCGTGGCCGGGCAGACCGAGCACGAGATCGACGTCGACCGGGGCGACGGCACGGTGGTCAAGGCCGAGCAGGAGCCGGTCGACGACGACGATGACGACGACGACGATGACGACTCGGACGACGACGACGGCGACGACGACTGACCTGTGGCCGGTAGCGCCGCCGTCCCGCACTGCGGGGCGGCGGTGTCGTCGTTGCGGGCTGCGGCGGCGCGTGGGTGCGGCGGGCGGGCCCGGCCCAGGGAACGGCGCCGGCGACCCGACGCCCTCCGGGCGAGCTGTCGCCGCCGGATGCCGCCCGCCCTGGCGGGCGGGACGGGCCGGTCGGCCCTGTGACCGACACCGATGTCTGGCTACATTGGGGTATGGTGCCCGCCCACGAGGGCCGGGCGGCGGAACCGGTCTACCGCCCCATCCTCGCCAATCGGCGGGGTGAGCTGGAGGCGCTCGGTCATCTCGACGACGTCGTCGCCCCCCTGCTCGCCCCGGTCCTCCAGGTGTCCGTCCTCGACCAGTTCACGCTTGACGTGCTCCGTCGGCTGCCCGACGGGCTGCTCACGGCGGTCGACGTCACCGGCCTGCCCGACGTCCCGGAGGCCGAACTGGTCCGCTGGGGCGTACCGCTGGTGCCGGTGATCGGGCTCGCGGACAGTGACCGGCGCCTGGTGGCGCACGGTGCCGCGGCCCGGGCCCACGCCCAGCGGGCGGTCGTCCGGCTGCGGGTCGGCCACGATCGGGCCGGCCCGGACGCGGCCACGGCGGCGGCGGAGCGGGTCTGGCGGCTCACCGGCCTGGTGCCCGAGCAGTGCGATCTGCTCCTCGACGCGGGCGACGTGTGCTGCCGGGCCGACGTACGGGTGGCCGAGCCCCGGGTCCGCCGGTTGTCGGAGTGGGCCCGCCGGCACGCCTGGTCCTCCGTGAGCGTGGCGGCGGGCGGGATGCCCCCGGCGGTGTCCGCCCTGCCCACCGACGAACCGGTGCGCGTCGACCGCTGGGACTGGCAGCTCTGGCAGCGGCTGGCCGACCTCGGCGTCGGGTACGGCGACTACGGCGTCGGCTCCGCGGTGCCCGGCGCCGACCAGGCGGGAGACCGGCTGCCCACCGTCCGCTACACCACCGACGGCGCCTGGTGGGTGTACCGCTGGTCGCGGCGGGGCGGACGCGGCGACGACCGCTTCGCGGACCTGTGCCGCACCGTGGTCTCGGCGCCGCACTGGCCGGCCACGGGCGCGGCCTTCTCCTGGGGTGACCACGAGATCCTGCGGCGGGCCCGCCGGGGCGCCGGTGCCGGGTCTGCCAGCAACTGGGCGGCGTGGAGCACCTCGCACCACCTGGCGCACGTGCTGGCCGCGCTGCCGCAGCGGGGGCGGGAGTCCCGGCCGTGGCGATCCGATCAGGCGCCGCCGGAGCGGGGCCGTCCCGCCCGGCCGCACCGCAACGGGGAGACCCGCCGGGCCGGCTGAGCGCCTCCCCGCCGGGCACCGGTGCGGAGGCGGCGCCCGGCCGTCACTGCTTCTCGGTGAACCCGAACTGCACGATGCCCTCGTCGTCGACGCTCGCGTCCACCGACGCGTCGCCGAGCAGCTCGGCGGCGTCGGAGTCCAGGAAGATGCGGGCGCCCTGATTGTCGACCACGTGGTCGCCCTCGATCGGTTCGGCGACCAGTTCGACGGTGAGCGAACCCGCGTCGGTGTCGGCGGCGATCCGCACTCCGCCGTCCTCGGCGACGTCCTGCTGGTTGGCGAGGTCTCGGATGACCAGCACGGCGTTGTCGGTCATGGTGAGCATGGCGGAACTCCTCGTGGATTCTCGGATTCGCGGTGCGGGACCGGGACTCGGCCCGCGGGCGAGCACACGTGGGAGGCGATGGAAGGGCGACACGCACATCGCCGTCGCGCTTCGGGGCAGCTCAGGGCCCCTCCACGGCCTACGGTGCCCCCTGCCGGGGCATCCGTCAAATAGAGCGGGGTCAGTGCACGGCACGGGCCGGGGCGAACCGGGCCCGGATCTCGCGTACCGCCGCGCGGCCCGCCCGGTTGGCGCCGATCGTGCTCGCGGAGGGGCCGTACCCGATCAGGTGAATCCGCTCGTCGGCGACCACCCGGGTGCCGTCCATCGTGATACCGCCGCCCGGCGCGCGCAGGCGCAGCGGCGCGAGATGGTCCAGCGCAGCCCGGAAACCGGTGCACCACAGGATCACGTCGGCGGGCACGAACCGTCCGTCGTCCCAGGCCACCCCGTCCGGCGTGATCCGGTCGAAGACGGGTAACCGGTCGAGCACGCCGCGCTCGCGCAGCCGGCGCAGTTCCGGCGTGAGCGGCAGCCCGGTCACGCCGACCACGCTGTCCGGCGGGCGGCCCGCGCGTACCGCCGCGTCGACCAGGGCCACCGCCGCACGCCCCCGCTCGGGGGTGAACTCCTCGTCGCGGAAGTCGGGCGGGCGCCGGGTTACCCAGGTGGTGCCGGCGGCCACGGTGGAGACCTCGGCGAGCAACTGCACGGCCGACGTCCCGCCGCCCACCACCACGACCCGCCGGCCGGCGAACTCCGCCGGTCCCCGGTAGTCGGCCGTGTGCAACTGCCGGCCCCGGAAGGTCGACCGGCCGGGGTAGTGCGGCCAGAACGGTCGGGTCCAGGTGCCGGTGGCGTTGACCAGGGCACGGGTGGTCCAGGAGCCGTGGTCGGTGTGCACGGCGAGCCGGCCGTCGGCCCGGTCGCGCACCTCCCGGACCCGCACGGGCCGCCGCACCGGCAGGTCGAACTCGCGCTCGTACGCGGCGAAGTAGGCGCTGACCACCTCGGCCGCCGGCCGGTCGGGTCCCGCCACCGGGAAGGGCAGGCCGGGCAGGTCGTGGAAGCCGTGCACCCGGTCGAGCCGCAGCGTGGGCCAGCGGTGCCGCCACGCCCCGCCCGGCCCGTCGCCCCCGTCGAGGATCACGAAGCCGTCCCCGGGGGCGAACCCGGCGCGGGCCAGGTGGTGGCCGGCGGAGAGGCCGGCCTGCCCGGCCCCGATCACCAGCACGTCGACGGAGCGCTCGTCCATGCCGGGTACAACACGGGCGGGCCGGCCCCGCTGCCCGCCGGGAGCGTCTCGCCGGTCACAGCCCGCCGGGCCCACGGAAATTTCTTTCCATCGACGCTCTTTTCTGGCAGATACCTGCATGGCAGCATCACCCCATGCATCGTCGTCTCTTCCCCCGGACGCTCGCGCTGGTGGCACTCGTCGCCGCCGCAGCCACGGCGGGCGCGCCCACCGCCACCGCCGAGTCCCCGACCCCCGCGGCGACCCGGCTGAACGCCACCATCGACGCGATCCTCGCCGACAGCCGGCTGGCCGGGGCGCAGGCCTCGGTGGTGGTCAAGGACGCGACCACCGGAGAGACGGTCTACCACCGCAACGGCGACCGCCGCCTGGTGCCCGCCTCCAACACCAAGCTGCTGACCTCGGCGGCGGCGCTGGAACTGCTCGGGCCGGGCCACCACTTCAGCACCGAGGTGCGGACCAGCGGCGCCCGCCGGGCGGGCCTGGTCTCCGGCAACCTCTACCTGCGCGGCGGCGGCGACCCGACCATGCTCGCCGCCGACTACGACGCGCTGGCCGCGCGGGTCGCCGCCGCGGGCGTCCGGGTGGTCACCGGCAACCTGGTGGCCGACGACACCCGCTACGACAGCACCCGCCTCGGCCCCGACTGGACCTGGGACGACGAGCCGTACTACTACGCCGCGCAGGTCTCCGCCCTGACCGTGGCGCCGGACACCGACTACGACGCGGGCACCGTCATCGTCCACGCCGCCCCCGGCGCGACCGCCGGCGCGCGTCCGGTCGTCACCACCACCCCGGCCACCCGGTACCTGAAGATCGACAACCGGGCCGAGACGGTCGCCGGCGGGGAGACGTCGGTCTCCTTCGAGCGCGCGCACGGCAGCAACACGGTCGTGGTGACCGGGCAGATCGCGCTCGGCGCCGCGCCGGCGAACGACTGGGTCAGCGTCTGGGAGCCCACCGGCTACGCCGCCGACGTCTTCCGGTCGGCGCTGCGCCGGCACGGCGTACGGGTGCTCGGTCAGACGGTGCTCGGCCAGGCCACCCCGGAGGGCGCGGCCGAGGTGGCGCGGCACCGCTCGATGCCCCTGGCCCAACTGATGGTGCCGTTCCTCAAGCTGTCCAACAACGGGCACGCCGAGGTGCTGACCAAGGAGATCGGCCGGGTGCTCTCCGGCTCCGGCACCTGGTCGGCCGGGCTGACCGCGATCAGCGAGTACGTCGCCGACGCCGGGATGGACACCGGCACGCTGCGCCAGCGCGACGGCTCCGGACTCTCCCGGCGCAACCTCATCCCCGCCGACGAGTTCGTGGACCTGCTCACCGCCGTGCGCGACGAGCCCTGGTTCGACACCTGGTACGCGGCCCTGCCGGTCGCCGGCGAGGCGGACCGGTTCGTCGGCGGCACGCTGCGCAGCCGGATGCGGGGCACGGCGGCGGCGGGCAACGTGCACGCCAAGACTGGCAGCCTGACCGGCGTCTCCGGCCTCTCCGGCTACGTCACCGACGCCGACGGGCGGGTGCTGGCGTTCTCGATCCTGCTCAACAACTACCTGGCCTCCTCCGTGAAGACGCTGGAGGACCAGATCGCGATCGCCCTGGCCTCGTACACGGGCAGGGGCGTGACCGGCGCGCGGGCCGCGGCCCCGACGGCGCCCGACACCCCCCGGGTCCCGGAGGGCCTGGAGTGCGCCTGGGTCAAGCCGAACGCCTGCTGACCGGCCGGCGGGGCCCGGTGCGGGGGCCCCGCCGGCGCTCAGGCGCCGGGGCGGTGCGGCAGCTCGGCCGCCGGGTCGCCGCGCTCGATCAGCGCGGCGATCTCGGCGGGACGCAGGCCGCGCTGCGCCAGCACCCGGGCACCCCAGCGGTGCAGCCGGCACGGGTGCGGGCTGGCGTCGTTGCGGCAGACCGTCCCGCCGGACCAGTGCCGGGGCGCGTGCACCACGACCGCCCGCACGGCGAACTGGGCGTCCTCGACGGTCACGTACGGCGGCAGCGGGATATCCCGGAGCACCTCCCCGGACGGCTCCCCGGCGCCCCGGGGGGCGGTCGGACGGACGGTGCGGGCGGTGACGCTGCTCATCGGTGTGGCCTCCACAAGGGATGGTCGGAGATGGACAGCAGAAAGTTACGACAGGCGCGACGCGGCGCGACGGACAAACTGTCCCGCAGGGTGGACACCGACCCGCCCGCCGGCACCGGACGGCGGTCCGGGCGGGACCACCGTCGGGGCGGAGCCGCCGGTCAGCCGGCCGCCCGCTCCCGCAGCCGGGCGGCCGTCCGGCGGGGGTCGTAGTCGGGGGCGACGCCGTCGACGATCAGCGCCGCACCCGGGATGTGCCGGGTGCGCAGCGGCAGGATCTCCTGGTACGCCGGCGAGTCGTACCAGGCCCGGGCCCGGTCCAGGTCGGGGAACTCGATGATGACCACGGTGCCCGGCCAGTCGCCCTCCCTGACCTCCACCTCGGCGCCGTGCACCCGGAACCGGCCGCCGAACGGGTCCAGCGTGGCCTGGATCCGCTCGATGTAGGTGAGGATGTCCTCGTGGGCCGGGGTGTCGTAGAGGTGGGCGAGCGCGAACGCGGGCATGGTGCCTCCCGGGAGCCGGTCCGCCCGGCCGGACGACCGGGGCGGTACGCCGAGTCTCCCGCCGGCGCGTGCCCGGCGTCGATTACCCGTGGGGTAACGACGGCGGGTCGCCCCGCTCAGACGCGGTCGAGCACGACGACGGGGATCTCCCGGTCGGTCTTCTCCTGGTACTCGTCGTACGCCGGCCAGATGGCGGCCATCGTGGACCACATGCGCGGCTTCTCCCCCGCCGTCGCGGTACGCGCCCGCGCGGTGAACCGCTCGGCGCCCACCTGCACCTCGACCAGCGGCTCGTCGAGCAGGTTGAGGTACCAGGCCGGGTGCTTCGGGTCGCCGCCCTGCGAGGCGACGACCAGGTAGGCGTCGCCGTCGCGGCCGTAGATCAGCGCGGTGCGGCGCAGCTTCCCGCTGCGCCGTCCCCGGGTGGTCAGCAGCAGCGTGAAGACCCCGGGCTGCCACTCGTGCCCCTCGGCGCCGCCGGTCTCGACGTACCGCCGGATGTGGTCGGCCACCCAGCCCTGCGGGCTGTCCAGCACCTGCTCGCCCATCGGCCCTCCCGTTCGCCCTCGCGCACCCGGTCGTCGCGATCACGCTACTCCGGGCAGCGGCCGGTCGCCGGGCGAACGGGGCCGCCCGGGCACCCGGGTCATCCCAGCGCGACCGCCTGGACGCCGACGTTGCCGCAGTCGTCACTGAACGCCTGCTCCACCGTCCAGGTCAGCACCAGCCGGCTGCCCTTCGGCGCCTGGAACCGGATGGTGAACTCGGTGGACCGGCTGGTGTGCCGGTCCTCGATCCGCAAGGTCCGGCTCGGACCGCCGACGGAGAGGCGGGCGTCCAGCCGGCCCCTGGCCATCCACACCCCGCCGTACAGCCGGACGGTGCGCGCCTGGCCGTCGGCGGCCACCGCGAGCGTGAAGCCGCTGCCGGCGCCGCATCGGTAGACCCCGTGCGGCGAACCGCTCGCCGACGCCACCGGGCTGCCGTCGCGCCAGCTGAAGCTCTCCTGGTTGTCGTCCCAGCCGCCCCGCCGGCCGGTGCCGCCCTCGTCGCGGATCTCGCCGGAGCCGCCGCGCTTGCGGACCGTCGACTCCGCGCCGCGCAGGCCCCAGTGGACCCAGTCGCGGCGGCCCACCGTGGTCAGGTCGACCTCGTCCGGCGCCTCGGCCATGCTGGCGGCGAGCACCGCCCGCACCGGTGGCGCCGACGTCGACGGCGTGGGTGGCGTGGGTGGCGTCGGGGACGGGCTCGGCGGACGCTGCCGGGGCCGCAGCCCGGGCGAGACCAGGCCGGCGTCGAGGTCGCGCCCCTCCACCCCGGGAAAGCCGCTCGGCCGGCCGGCGTCCGCCGGTACGTCGCCGACGGTCTCCCCGCCCGGCTCGGGGTCGCCGGCGGTCAGGTACGACACGAGGGCGACCAGGCAGGCGACCACGGCGATCCCCTCGACGGCCCACCGGCGGCGCTGCCTGGCCCGGGCCAGCCGCCGCAGGCCGGTGCGGGTGTGCCCGGCCGGCGGAAGGGGCGGTTGCCGGGTCCCGGGCGGGGCTGCCGGGTCGCCGTATCCCGACGGCCGGATGTGCTGTCGGGTGAGGTCTTCCTCCGCCACCGGCCCTCCACTCCCCACCGGCCCCGGCCGGACGCGGACGTCCATTGTGGGCGGCCCGCGCCCGCACCGCCACGTCCGTCGCGCCGGACGGACGGGCGTGTCCAGTTCGTCACCGGACGGTAGCGGACATCGACCAGGACGGTGGTCTCGGGTCGGTGCCGCCGGCCCGGCAGGCGATCGGGACGCCCGGGGTCGGCTCTCTCAGCGGATCTCGAAGCCCAGCGCCTGCGCGATCACCATGGCCTGCGCGGCGTCGACGATCGCCCCGGCCCGCTCCACCGCCGTCGGGTCGAGCGCGGTCAGGTCGCTGCCGCGCAGGTCGGCCCCGGTCAGCCGGCAGCGGTGCAGTTGCGCGGCGGAGAGGTCGACGCCGGTCACCGTGGCCCCGGTCAGGTTGGCCCCGGTCAGGTCCGCCTCGCGCATCCGCACGTCCGTGATGCGGACCCCGCGCAGGTCGGCCCCGGGCAGCGCGACGAACGACCAGTCGCCGCCGGCGACCGTCAGCGGTCGCAGGTCGCACTGGGTGAAGGTGCTGCCCACGAGCTTGCAGCCGGTGAACTCCGCCTCGAAGAGGTTGCACCGCTGGAAGGTGCAGCGGGTGAAGGCCGAGTCGGTGTGCCGGGAGGAGTTGAAGCGCGTGTTGCCGAAGGTGCAGCCGTCGAAGACCGCGCCCCGGCTCACCGCCTCGGACAGGTCGACGTCGAAGAACGTGCAGCGGACGAAGTGCCGGTCCACCAGCTCCTCGGCGTACCAGTCCTCGTTGCGGAAGGTCTCGTCCTCGGTCAGCTCGGGCATCGGGCCAGGCTATCGAGGTGGTGGGACAACGGCGGGCTGCCCCTTCCGGCGAGGCGTACCGGCTAGTAGTTTCGGCGACGTGAGTGTGGCACGCAGCATCGACCCGGACCAGATCGGCTTCGACCCGGCGCGGTTGGCGCGCATCGACGAGCACTTCGGCAGGTACGTCGACGACGGTCGCCTCGCCGGCTGGCAGGTGCTGGTCACCCGCCGCGGCGAAATCGCCCACTCGTCGACGTACGGGCTGCGCGACGCGGAGGCGGGCAGGCCCGTCGAGGCGGACACGCTCTGGCGCATCTACTCGATGACCAAGCCGGTCACCTCCGTCGCCGCGATGATCCTGTGGGAGGAGGGCCGCTTCGAGCTGACCGACCAGATCAGCCGGTGGCTGCCCGAGTTCGCCGACCTGCGGGTCTACTCCAAGGGCTCGGCGCTCAAGCCGTACACGGTGCCGGCGGCCGAGCCGATCCGGGTGTGGCACCTGCTCACCCACACCGCCGGCCTGACGTACGGCTTCATGCAGACCTCGGTGGTCGACGGCATCTACCGGGCCGCCGGCTACGACCTGTACCCGCCGGCGGACGTCGACCTGGCGACGGCCTGCCAGGCGTTCGGCGAGCTGCCCCTGCTGTTCCAGCCCGGCACCGCGTGGGGCTACTCGGTCGCCACCGACGTGCTCGGCCGGCTCGTGGAGGTGGTCTCCGGGCAGAGCCTGGACGCCTTCTTCGCCGACCGGATCTTCCGCCCGCTGGGCATGACCGACACGCACTGGTGGGCCGAGGGCGACACCGCCGACCGGCTCGCCGCCCTCTACGCGCCCGACCCGCGCACCGGCCGCGCGTTCCGCTACGACAAGCTGGGCGCCCTGGCGTACGAGAAGCCGCTGCTGCTCTCCGGCGGCGGCGGCCTGATCTCCAGCGCCGCCGACTACCACCGGTTCACCCAGATGCTGCTGCGCGGCGGCGAGCTGGACGGGGCCCGCCTGCTGGGGCCGCGCACGGTGCGCTTCATGACCCGCAACCACCTGCCCGGCGGGCAGGACCTGGAGACCCTCTCCGCCGGTGGTTTCGCCGAGACCACCCTCGACGGGATCGGCTTCGGGCTCGGCTTCGCCGTGGTCGACGACCCCGTGCCGAGCCGGGTGCCGAGCAGCCCCGGCGAGTACTACTGGGGCGGCGTGGCGAGCACGGCCTTCTGGGTCGACCCGGCCGAGGAGGTCACGGCCCTGTTCTTCACCCAGCTCATGCCGTCGAGCACCTACCCGATCCGGCCGCAGCTGCGGCAGCTCGTCTACTCCGCCCTGGTCGACTGAGCCGGGTCACCGCTGCCGGCACTCCTCCGTCCCGTCCGGGGACGTCCAGCACTCCGTGCGCACCCCGGCCGCGCCGGTGACCCGGAAGGGGCGTCCCGCGTCGTCGACCGTGACGGTGCCGATGCGTCCCTGCGCAGCCCAGTCCACCTCGACCTTCCAGTCGCAGTCGCAGTTCTCCGTGTAGCCGATGACGAGGAACGTCTCGGCGTCGGACAGGGACACCCGGTACGGGAAGCGGATCTCCCTGCGCTCGTGCTCGGGGACGAACTCCTCGCCCTCCTCGAACAGGCCGGCCGTGAGCAGCGGAGGATCCTCGTCCAGGGTCGCGTGGACCCACCGGTAGGCCGTCGGGCCGCCTCCGCCCGGGGCGGCGAACACGCCCCGCAGGGCGGGACGCCGCGCCACCACCCGCACCCGCAGGTCGGTGAGGGTCACCTGGGCCTCGTCGACCCCCTGCACCGTGAAGGAGACGTGCTGCCGGGAGGCCGGCACTGCGGCGGCATCCCTGGCCCACCGCGACCAGTCTTCCGACCAGGCCGGTCGTGCGGGGACGTGCGCCAACGGCGCCTCGACCACCCAGCCGTCCGGCGGGTCGTGGCCGACGCGGACCGCGACCGTGAACGGCAGCGCGTCGGGGCCGGGCGGAGGCGGCGGGGGCGTGACGGGAAGGAGTCCCCAGGCGAGGAGCCAGGCGGTCAGCATCGCCGTGACGACGGCCGCGAGGACCCCGGCGAACCAGCGGCCGGCGGGCGGCCCGGCAGGCGAGAGCCGGCGCACCAGTGCCCGCACCCGATCGGACCGGGCCGGCCTCGGCCCCTCCGACTGCCCCTCCACCGGACCGGGACGCCCGGTCGGCGCTTCGGGCGGGTCACGTTGCTCCGTCATGGCGCCACCCCCGCCTCCAACGTCACGGTCCGACACCAGTGCACCCCGAAGCGTGCGACGACGCAAGGGGCGGTTGCGCCGCGCGGGATCCACGGTCCGCCAGCGCGCGATGTCGCCGGTCAATAGCCTGGAGACGAGCCACGTCCGCCGGGCCGGACGGGCCTGGCGGGAGGCGGTATGAGCAACATCGTCGTGTTCGGCGCGGGTGGCACCGCGGGATCGCGGATCGCCGCCGAGGCGGTGGGCCGGGGGCACCGGGTCACCGCGGCGGTGCGCCGGCCGGAGGCCACCTCGTACCTGCCGCCGGCGGTCACGGTGGTCACCGGGGACGCCACCAGCGAGCGGAGCGTACGGGAACTGGCGCCCGACACGGACGCCATGGTGGTGGCGATCGGCGGCGGTGAGCACGCCCTCTGGCTCGACGCGGCGCGCAACCTGGTCGGCGCGCTGCGCGGCATGCCGGCCGCGCCCCGGATCATCCACGTGGGCGGCGGCTCGACCCTGCTCACCCCGAAGGGCACCCGCTACCTCGACGAGCCGGACTTCCCCGAGGAGTACCGCGAGGCGGCGCGGGGGCAGGCCGAGGCCCTCGACTTCTACCGCTCCTCGGCCGACGGGGTGACCTGGACGTACGTCTCGCCGCCGCCGCTGGAGTTCCATCCGGGCGAGCGCACCGGGCACTACCGCACCGGCGGCGACCAGCCGGTGACCGACCACGAGGGCCGCTCGGTGCTCAGCTACGAGGACCTGGCGGTGGCGATCGTGGACGAGATCGAACAGCCGCGCCACGAGAACGCCCGCTTCACCGCCGCGTACTGAGCGGCGCGGGGCGGCCGCAGCGGTGCCGTGGGCGCTGGATCAGTCGGCGAGGCGGGCGGGGAAGCCACCGGTGGCGATCGGGCCCCAGGCGTCGATGGTGACCCGGATCAGCGACTTGCCCTGGCGGACCATCGCCGCCCGGTACTCGTCCCAGTCCGGGTGCTCGCCCGAGATGCAGCGGAAGTACTCCACGAGCGGCTCCAGCGCCGCCGGCAGGTCCAGCACCTCGGCGGTACCGTCGAGCTGCACCCACGGGCCGTTCCAGTCGTCGGAGAGCACGCACGCCGACACCCGTGGGTCGCGGCGGATGTTGGCGACCTTGGCCCGCTCGGGATAGGTGGAGATCACCAACCGGCCCTCGCCGTCCACCCCGGCGGACACCGGGGACGACTGCGGCCGACCGTCGGCGCGGGTGGTCATGAGCACCACCCGGTGCCGCGGTCGGAGGAACTCGGTCAGCCCGGCCCGGTCGACCCGGGTGTTCGTCGCGATGCTGCGTGCCATCGTTCGTTCCTACCAGGGCTTCCGTCGCACGGCGACCGCACCGGACGGAACGGGCCCGACGCACACCGGGATCGCGCGGCGGCCTCAGCGGGGTCGCGGGGCGGCGCGGCCGGCGGCGGGCTGGGCCGGCACCCGGGGGCGGACCGAGGGCCGCCAGGCGCGGCCGTTGGCGTAGATCACCCGGAAGCCGAGGTACGAGGCGAGGGGCGCCCAGTGCGCGGAGCCCATCCGCAGCTCGGCGGCGTTGTGGCGCTGCCCGTTGGCCAGCACGTCGAGCAGGACGGTCTCGAAGGCGGCCGACTCGACCCAGTCCACCTCCCGGGTGTACCCGCAGATCAGGGCCGCTCCGGTGGCGTCGAGGAAGTCCCGCAGCACCGCGTCGGAGGCGCGCAGCACCGAACAGCTGCCGAAATAGAGCCGCCGACCCTCGCAGCGGCCCGCCATCAGCTCGGCGACGTCGGCGAGCGCCACCGATTCCCAGTCGGTGAGGCAGAGCCGACTCGGCTCGCCGTGCATGGCGAAGAAGCCGACCCGGTGGTCGGCGTACTGCTTGAGCAGCCAGCGGTCGACGAAGTAGAAGAGTTCGTCGCGGGTGGCCGCGTCCTTGTGGATGAAACGTATCTTTCCGAGCCGTTCGAGCAGTTCCAGGGTGGGCAGGACGGAGCCGCGCTCGTTGAGGTCGCGGTGCCACTGGCCCTCGATGCAGAAGACGCCACCACGTGCCATGCCGCCCCCTCCCCCGGTCCCGCCGGCGCTGACGTTACCGGGTCGGGCCGGCGGGAGAACATCACCCGGCGCGTGCCGACCTGCGGCCTTGCGTGCCGTTCGCGCTTTCCTGTGGCCTGTTGCCGATCAATGGGCGTTTCGCAATTCGCGTAATGCCCAGGCAACACCCAGGAACGGCGAATCGTGAGGACAATTCTCGTTAATCGCCGCGAACCATCCGTCGGCCTGCCAGGGTGGAAATGCGGGACGGGCAGGCCGATGTCCCGGATGCCACCCCATTCCCACTCCTATCGGGAGGACTTCTGTGCGCGTTAACACCCTGAAACGGGCGGCTGTCGCATTCGCCCTGGCGTTGCCGGCAGCCGCTGTCGCCACGGTGGCCGCCGCGCCAGCGGCCCATGCCGACGGCTGCTACACGTGGCAGCGCAACCTCTACCAGGGGCGCTCCGGCGACGACGTCCGCCAGTTGCAGATCCGGGTCGCCGGGTGGGCCGGCAACCGGGACATCGTGGAGAACGACGGCCGCTACGGACCGAAGACCGCCGCCGCGGTCAAGCGGTTCCAGGCCGCGTACGGGCTGCGCGCCGACGGCATCGCCGGACCGCAGACGTACGGCAAGCTCTACGACCTCCAGGACGACGACTGCACGCCACGGCACTTCAGCTACAGCGAGATGGACGACGGCTGCGGTCGCGGGGGCTGGAGCGGCGGTCCGCTCTCCGCCGCGCAGACCCGGCAGAACGCGCTGCGCACGATGTGGAAGCTGGAGGCGTTGCGGCGCAGCCTCGGCGACAAGCCCCTCCTCGTCAGCAGCGGTTTCCGCAGCCGCGCCTGCAACAACCAGGTCGGCGGGGCGTCCGACAGCCAGCACCTCTACGGCAACGCCGCCGACGTGGTGTCGCGCACCAGCTCGCTGTGCCAGATCGCCCGCGACGCCCGCAACCGGGGCTTCAGCGGGATCTACGGTCCCGGTTACCCGGACCACGACGACCACGTGCACGTGGACTCGCGGCGGGAGAACAACAGCGACGACACCTCGAACACCACCAGCTGGTCCGCGCCGGACTGCGGCATCGGCGCCGGCCGCGACTGAGCCGGTCGGACAGGCCACGCCGAACCGGGCGGACAGGCACCACGCGCCGAGCCGGTCCGGACAGGCCACGCCGAGCCGGGCGAACGACGACGCCGGCCCGGGCGCGGGTGCCACCCCGCGCACCGGGCCGGCGTCGTGTCCCCGGGTCCCGCCGAGCGGGCGTACCTCCGCCCGGCGTGCCGGGGATCAGCGCGTCCCGCCGAGCGGGCGTACCTCCGCTCGACGTGCCGGGGACCGGCGGTCCCGCCGGCGGACGAATCCGCTCAGCTCGCCCGGGGCCAGCGCGGCGCGGGGGCGGGGGGAGCCACCGGCCGGGCGGGGGCAGCGGGACGGGCGCTGGGCGCGACCGCGCGCGGGCCGCCCGGGTGCCCGCCGGTGGTACGTGGTGCGCGGGTGGTCGGCGCGGGGCCGGTCACCGTGAACGGGAACGGCACGTGCACGAAGGGGTTGCCGTGCCGCACCAGGGCGTCGATCTGTCGCTCGTTGAGCCCGTGCCGCGCCAGCACCCGCCGGCCCCAGCGGTGCAGCCGGCACGGGTACGTCGCGCCGTCGTTGCGGCACAGCGGCCCGGCCGGCCACTCCTCGGCGGCGTGCACCACCACCGCCCGGACCGCGAGCCGGACGTCCTCGGGGGTCAGGGGCGCCGGCACCGGCACCTCGCCCAGGATCTGGTCGATGGGATCCGTCGACTGCTCACCAACCCGCACGGCAGGCCTCCCGTGGCTCCGGCAGCGGTGCGGCTGACCCGCCGCACCGCATCCTCGGCGACTGGTACGGCCCCCGCCCCCGGAAGGTTCAATCGCGCCTCAGACGAGGCCGGCGTCGTGTACCAGCAGGGCGACCTGGACCCGGTTGTTCAGGCCGAGCTTCACCAGCAGCCGCGACACGTACGCCTTGACGGTCGCGACGCTCATGAACAGCTCGGCGGCGATCTCCGCGTTCGTCCGGCCCTGCCCGAGCGCCACCGCGACCTCGCGTTCCCGGTCGCTGAGCCCGGCGAGCTGCCGCAGCGCCCGCTCCCGGCGCGGGTCGGGGCCGCCCGCCGCGCCCGGCGCGGTCACGTGGTCGATCAGCCGGCGGGTCACCGCCGGGGAGAGCATCGCCTCGCCCGCCGCCACCCGGCGCACCGCCCGCACGATCTCGGCCGGCGGGGTGTCCTTGAGCAGGAAGCCGCCGGCCCCCGCCCGCAACGCCCGGAGCACCTGCTCGTCGGCGTCGAAGGTGGTCAGCACCAGCACCTCGGGCGGGTCGGGCGACGCGCGCAGCGCCTCGGTGGCCGCGAGACCGTCGAGCCGGGGCATCCGGATGTCCATCAGCACCACGTCCGGCGCGCAGGCGGCCACGGCGGCGGGCACCTCGCTGCCGTCGGCGGCCTCCCCGACCACGAGCAGGTCCGGCACCCCGCCGAGGATCATCGACAGGCCGGCCCGCACCAGCGCGTCGTCGTCGACGAGCAGCACCCGTACCGGCCGGCCGGGGTCGGGGCCCGGCCCGCTCACGCCGGCCACGGCAGCCAGGCGGCCAGGCGGAAGTCGCCCGCGTCGTCCCGCCCGTACTCCAGCCGGCCGCCGGCCAGGCTGACCCGCTCCGCGATGCCGACCAGGCCGGTACCGGCGCCGGGGATCTCCGGGCCGGCGATGCCGCCGACCGGCCACCGGTTGCGGATCTCCACGGTCAGCCCGTCGCCGGGGGCGCCGGCCACGTCGACGGTGACCGCCGCGCCGGCGGCGTGCTTACGGGCGTTGGTGAGCCCCTCCTGCACGATCCGGTAGACGCTGCGCCCCACCGCAGCGGGCACCCGTTCCGCCAAGGTGACCACCTCGCGGACGCCGATCCGCGCCCCGGCCGACCGGGACTCCTCGACGAGCGCCGGCAGATCGCCCAGGGTGGGCTGCGGTCGCTCGGGATCCTCCTCGGCGGTGGTCTCCGCGCGGAGCACCCCGATCACCTCGCGCAGATCCTGCAACGCGGCGTGGGCGCTGCCCCGGATCACCCCGGCCGCCCGCGCCACCTCCTCCGGCGGCGCGTCCGGCCGGAACTCCAGCGCGCCGGCGTGCAGGCTGAGCAGCGAGATCCGGTGCGCCAGCACGTCGTGCATCTCGCGGGCGATGCGGGTGCGCTCCAGGTGCCGGGCCTGCGCCACCCGCAACTGCTGCTCCGCCTCGGCCCGCTCGGCGCGCTCGCGCAGCGACACGACGAGCTGCCGCCGGGCCCGCACGAACATCCCCCACGCCAGCACGGAGAGGCTGAGCACCACCCCCCAGACGGTGGTCGCCCAGTACGGCATCTGCGGGTCCGGGCGCAGGTAGCTGAAGGCGAAGTTGGTGACCAGGCCGGCGGCGGTCAATCCCAGCGCGACGGCCGTGCGCCGGTGCACCACCACGGTGAAGTAGATGATCAGCAGCGGGATCGCCGCCGCCATCGAGAACAGCGTCAGCGGCACGGTCGCGACGGCGAGCCCCACCGGCCACCGGCGCCGCAGCCAGATCAGCGCGCAGCAGCCGAGCCCAAGCAGGGCGTCGACCGGGACCATCCAGCGCTGCGGCAGCGGCGTGGCGAACTCCGGGTCGGCCGAGGCCGCGTCGGCCGTGGCGAGCAGGACCCAGCCGAGGGAGAGCAGGAAGCAGAAGCCGTCCACCACCCAGTCGCGGGTGGTGCGACGCGGCCCCCGCCCCACCCGCGCCGCCGGATCGACGCTCAGCGCCCCCGGCAGCAGCCAGGGGTGCTCCGGTACGGCGGCACTGGTCACGCGACCATGCTAGGCAGCCGCCCGGCGAACCGACCAGCTACCAAAGTCGAGACCCTGGCGTCGACCAAGGTAGCCGCCGGACGAGACCGTCGGCCGCAGCGCGCGACCGGGTGGCTCCGGCAGCGTGGCCGGCATGATCAGCGTGGAACACCTCACCAAACGGTACGGGCGGCACACCGCCGTCGACGACGTGTCGTTCCGCTGCGAGCCGGGCACCGTCACCGGCTTCCTGGGACCGAACGGCGCCGGCAAGTCCACCACCATGCGGATGATCTGCGGGCTCACCCCGCCCAGCGGCGGCGGCGCGACGGTCGGCGGCCGGCCGTACCGGGAACTGCCCAACCCCGGGCGGGAGGTGGGCGTGCTGCTGGACGCCTCGGCCCAGCACGCCGGGCGCACCGGGCGGGAGGCGCTGACCGTGGCCGCGGCGACCATGGGCGTGGACCGCCGGCAGGTCGCCACCAAGCTCGACCTGGTCGGGCTGAACGAGGTCGCGGCGAAGCGCCGCCTCCGGGCGTACTCGTTGGGGATGCGGCAGCGGCTCGGCCTCGCGCACGCGCTGCTGGGCGACCCCCGGGTGCTGATCCTCGACGAGCCGGCCAACGGCCTGGACCCGGAGGGGATCTTCTGGATGCGCGGCCTGCTGCGCGACTTCGCCGACCGGGGCGGCACCGTGCTGCTCTCCTCCCACCTGCTGCGCGAGGTGGAGGCGGTCGCGGACCAGCTGGTGGTCATCGGGGGCGGCCGGATCGTGGCCCAGGGCGAAAAGGCCGAGTTGCTGGCCGGCGGCGGGACGCTGGTGCGGGCCCGCGACGGCGGGGCGCTGCGCGGCGCGTTGGAGCGGGCCGGGCTGACGGCCACCGAGGGCACCGAGGGGCTGCTGGTCCACGCCGACGCCGAGGCGGTCGGGCAGGCCGCCGCCGACGCCGGCGTCGCCCTCACCGAACTGCGGTCCGCCGGCAGCGGCGGCCTGGAACAGCTCTTCCTCACCCTGACCGCCGGCGCGTCGACCCAGGAGGCCGTCCGATGACCACCGCCACCACCGCCAGCCCGCCCGCCACCACCGCGCCCCAGCGCCATTCCGGCGTACGCCGGCCGTCGCTGCTCCGGCTCACCGGCGTGGAGCTGCGCAAGCTCGTCGACACCCGGGCCGGGCTCTGGCTGCTGATCACCATCGGGCTGCTCGCCGCCGCCCTCGTGGTGGTCCAGTTGATCTGGTCGGACGACGCCGAGCAGACCTTCCCCAACTTCTTCCTCCCCTCGATGCTGCCGATCGGCCTGCTGCTGCCCGTGCTGGGCATCCTGTCGATCACCGGGGAGTGGTCCCAGCGCACGGCGCTCACCACGTTCGCCCTGGTGCCCCGGCGGGGCCGGGTGATCGTCGCGAAGCTGGTCGCGATGGTGCTGGCGGCCCTGGCGTCGGTGCTGGTGAGCCTCGGCGTGGCCGCCGCCGGCACGCTCGTCGCCGCGGCCACCGGCGGCGCCGGCACCTGGCGCATGGAGTGGGCCCTGGTGCTGCACGCCGTGGCGCTCCAGGTGGCCAACGTGCTGATGGGCGCCGGCTTCGGCCTGCTGCTGCTCAACACCCCGCTGGCGATCGTCGGCTACCTGCTGCTGCCGACCGTCTGGTCGATCCTCGGCGAGATGATCCGGCCGCTGCGCGGCCCGGCGGGCTGGCTGGACACGGGCCGCACCATGGAGCCGCTGCTCACGCCCGACGTCACCGCCGGGCAGTGGGGACGGTTCGCCGTGTCGCTGCTGGTCTGGCTGGCCGTGCCGCTGGTCGCGGGGCTGATCCGCACGCTGCGGCGCGAGGTGTCCTGACGGTGGACGGCTACGGTGCGCCCACCGTCGTCGACGGCGGCGCGGCGGAACTGGCGATCCTCTGGGGCGGGTTCCCGGCACTCGGCGCGGGCGCCGGGTGGCTGCTCGTCGCCGGCGCGGAGTGGATCGCCGGGCTGTCCTGGGCTCCCGCGCAGGACCTGTTCGAGCTGGTCGCCCGGCTGCCGGACCCGCAGGCCGGCATCGGCGGGCTGGCCGTCGGCACGCTGGGCGGCCTGCTGGTCGCCGCCGTCGGCACCGCCGAACGGCTCGCCGTCACCGTCGACACCGAACGGGTCCGGCTGCGCCGCGACCGCAAGGACCGGCAGGTCGGGCGGCGACCGGCGCGCGCCGTCTTCGTCGACGGCAAGGACCTGGTGCTGCTCGGCGCGGACGACGAGGAACTGGTCCGGGAGCGGTCGGACCTGGCCGTCGACCGGCTGCGCGACGCCTTCCGGACGCACGGCTGGCCGTGGACCGACGGCGACCCGCACCGGGACGCGTACCGGCGGTGGGTGCCGGACCTGCCGGGGCTGCCGACCGGCGCGGACGCACTGCTGCGGGCCCGGCAGCGGGCACTCGACGCCGACCGGGGTGGCGAGGCCCGGGAGCTGCGCGGCGAACTGGGCCGCACCGGGGTGGTGGTCCGCGACGACGGCCGGCGGCAGTACTGGCGGCTGACCCGTGCCGCCCCGCGCACCAGGTCGGAGGACGCGACTTCGGCTGAGCCGGAGGTCGAGGGCCGGTAGCGTTGCTCCCGACGGGTCCCGGGGCACGGGGAGCGCGCGATGACCGAGCAGCAGCCGTACCGGGTGGTGGCCCGGCACCCCGGCTTCGAGCTGCGCCGCTACCCGGCCCACCTGGTCGCCGAGGTGCGGGCGGAGGGCGCGTTCGAGCAGGCCGCCCGGGACGCCTTCCGGCCGCTGGGCGCGTACCTGCGCGGTGCCAACCGCGCGCGGCGGGCGACCGACCGGGAGACGGGCCCGCAGACGATCGCGATGACGGTCCCGTTCGTGCAGGAGGAGGGGGACCGGCCGGGCCACTGGCTGGTGTGGCTCGTGATGCCGGCGGGCCTCACCGCCGACACGCTGCCCGAGCCGGCGGACCCCCGGGTGCGCACCCGGTTGGTCCCGGCACAGCTCGCCGCCGCGACGCGCTTCGCGGGCCGCTGGACGGCCCGGGCGTTCGACCGGCGGGCGACCGCGCTGGGCCGGGCGGTCACCGCGGCCGGGCTGCGCCCCACCGGCGCGGTCCGGTACGCCCGCTTCGATCCGCCGTGGAAGCCGTGGTTCCTGCGCCACAACGAGGTCGTGCTGCCGATCGCCGAGTGAGCCGGGTGCCGCGGCCCGGCACGGGGCGCTCCCGGCCGGACCGGCGCGGCTACCCTCGCCGGGGTACGCCCGCGGGCCGGGGCCGAGGGCTGGTCACCGACGCCAGCAGTTCGTCGAGCGCGTCGACCTCGGCCCAGCCGTTCACCGCGATCCGGCCGGCGGCGTCGACGGTCACCTCGACCCGGTCCGGGCTGTGCGACACCTCGTCGAGCAGTCCCGGGAAGCGGTCGCCGAGCAGCACGAACTCCTGGTTGGTGGAACCCACCCAGGGCCGCCGGGTGTCGATCCGATCGGCCAGGAACGGCCCGGCGACGAGGAGGTCGGTCGCCGCCAGCAGCGCCGCGACGTCGTCCCGGCCGGCGTCGACCGCCCGGTGCAACTGCGCCCGGGTGTAGCCCGTGAAGGTCATCACCGAACGCCCGGCGGCGCGTACCTCGGTGGCGACGGCCGCCAGCGGGGCGGCCTGGTCGAAGGGCTCGCCGCCCAGCAGGGTCAGCCCCTCGGTGCCGGCGTCGAGCGCCCGGCGCACCAGGTCGGCGGGGGCGACCCGGTCCCCGCCCCGGAAGCTCCACAGGTGCGGGTTGAAGCAGCCGGGGCAGCGGATGGCGCAGCCCTGCACCCAGACGGCCGTCCGCTCGCCCGGGCCCTCGGCGCGGGTGGCGGCCAGGAAGCGCGCCACCGCCACCGTCTCCACCCCCACCGGCGGGCGCGGCCCGGGACCCTCGTCAGACATCGAGGACCCGGCCGGGCGGCGGCCGGTCGGGCGCCGGCCCGGCGGGCGGGACGCACTCCACGGCGTCGCGCAGGCGCGCGTACTCGTGGGGGGCCAGGTTGGCGGCGGCGGCGAACTCGGCCAGGCTGCCGAAGGACCCGCGCCGCTCCCGCTCGGCCAGCACCTGCCGGGCGCGCTGCGGGTCGAAGCCGGGCAGCGCCGCGAGGTCGCCCGGCCCGGCCGCGTTGACGTCGATCGGCGGTCCAGCCGGCGGCCCGGAGGCCGGCGCGTCCGGCTGCCCCGGGGCCGGCGCGTCCGGCTGCCACGGAAGCGACGTGATCGGCCCGGTGGGAAAGGGGTCGACGGCCGGCGCCAACGTCGGGTCGGCCGCCAGCGGCGGATACCCCGTCGACGTGGGCGGATGTCCCGTCGTAGAGGCGGGCGGGTACACCGGCGACCCCGGCGGATAGGACGACGACGCGGGCGGATAGGACGGCGACCCCGGCGGGTAGGACGACGACGCGGACGGATAGGACGGCGACCCCGGCGGGTAGGACGACTCGGGCGGGTAGGCCGACGACCCCGGCGGATAGGCGGGCGACGCGGGCGGGTACCCCGGCGGGTAGGCCGGGGACGGGTAGCCCGCCGTCGAACCGGGCTGATACGTCGGGGACATGCCCGGGTAGGGACGGGGGATCGGGCCGGCGGGAGCCGCCCCGGGCAGCGGAGCCAGCGGGTACGCGCCGCCGGGCCACGCCGTCGCCGCGAACCTGGCGCGGCGGTCCGTGAGCCAGCGCAGCCACGCCGGATTGATCAGCGCGGCATGCAGGATGCTGGCGATCCACACGGCCAGGAGCACGCCGACCGCCCAGTCGCTGAGGGCGCTCTCCTGGTCCGACTCGCCGACGACGAGGAACGCCGCCGAGCCCACCACGGTGTAGAAGATGCCGGGGAGCCACCACGCCGCGCGCTGGGCCCGCAGGCCCACGTAGATGAATCCGAGGCCGCCGAGGCAGCTGCATCCGAGGACGGGCAGCAACAGCCACCAGCTCTGCAACACCTGCCACGTCGTGCTCGGCCGGGGGACGGCCGGGGGCGGCCAGCCGGGGTTAGGCGCGTTCGACATCGCGCTGCTCCTGCCACTCGGGCACGGCGGCGCGGTCGCGGTCGGCGGTGTACGCGCTGCGTACCGTGCGGGCCGCCAGCAGGTCCTCCAGCACGGCGATGTAGTCGAGGCACCCGTCGCCGAGCACGTCCCTGGTCTCGGCGCTCACGACGCCCTCGCTGGTCACGGTGACCACGATCCGCGGCTGCCCGCCCATCACGACCTGCCCTCGACGGCGAACACCAGGCGGACGCTCGCGTCCTCGGTGACCTGTTCGGACTCCAGCCGCAGCCCGGCGGCGGGGGCCTGCTCGCGCAGCCGCTCCAGCACGGCCCGCTGGACCTGCCGCCCGTACGCGGCGTCGATGGCCCGGACCGCCTCGACGGCCCGCGGCTCGTCGACCTCGCCCGTGAAGTGCGCCGACCAGATGCCGTCCTCGCCGCGCCGGAAGCCGGCCCGCACGTCGGCCCAGTCCGCGATGACGGCGTCCGGTTCGGTGGTGACCACCGCGCCGGTGTCGCGCAGCGCGGCGACGAGCAGCGTCTCGTCCCGCATCCGGGTCTGCACCTGGCAGACGACGTGCCCCTCCCCGTCCCGTCCGGCGGTCGCGGCGTGCGTCGCGGCGACGGCGGCGACGGCCAGCGGCAGGAGTATCAGTGAGACGCTCATCGGGGCCCCCTCCCTCGGTTTCGACCCACAGACTAGAACTCGACCGCTCGCCCGCCCTGCCCCCGTTGCTGCCCCGGACCGCCGGGGCGGGCGCCGCCCGGGCCGACGGGACGACCACCGAGGTCCCAGTCCTCGGCGGCGGTGGCGGCGACGGCGCGGGCGTCGGCCCAGGAGCGTACGGCGTCGATGCGTTCCGCCTGGGTGACACTGAGCGGCACCATGCTGACCAGTGCCCGGACCAGGTCGTCGCGGCGCAGCGGACGCCGTTCGGCGAAGGCGTCGAAGAGCCCGCCGACGACGGCCTGCTCGATCTCGGCCCCCGAGTAGCCCTCGCTGAGCCCGGCGAGTTCGCCGAGCAGGGCGTCGTCGGGCGTCAGGGCACCGGCGACGGCCGGGTTGCGCAGCCGCCGGGCGAGGTGGACCCGCCAGATCGACGCGCGCTCCGCGCGGGTCGGCAGGTCGACGAAGAAGATCTCGTCGAAGCGCCCCTTGCGGAGCAGTTCCGGGGGCAGCCGTTCGAAGTCGTTGGCGGTCGCGATGACGAAGACGGGCCGGGACTTCTCCTGCATCCAGGTCAGGAAGGAGCCGAAGACGCGGGCGGAGGTGCCGGAGTCGTTGGCCCCGCCGACGAAGCCCTTCTCGATCTCGTCGACCCACAGCACGCAGGGTGCGGTCGCCTCGGCGGTCCGGATGGCGGTGCGCATGTTCTGCTCACTCGACCCGACGAGCCCGGCGAAGACCCGGCCGACGTCGAGCCGCAGCAGCGGCAGGCCCCAGGCCGAGGCGATCGCCTTCGCGGTCAGCGACTTGCCGCAGCCGGGGACGCCGGTGATCAGGACGCCCCGGGGCGCGGGCAGCCCGTACGCCGCCGCCTCGGCCAGCCAGGAACCGTCCCGCTTGGCCAGCCACCGCTTCAGGTTCTCCAGCCCGCCGACGTCGGCGAGGTCGACCGGGGCGTCGACGAACTCCAGCAGCCCCGACTTGCGTACGGTCTGCCGCTTCTCCTCGTGCACGACCGCGAGGTCTCTGCCGTCGAGCACGCCGTCGTTGACCATGGCGCGGGCGAACGCGTTCTCCGCCTCGTGCAGGGTGAGCCCGAGGGCCGCCTTGGCGAGCCGTTCCCGGCCGAGGTCGTCCAGGGCGACGCGGATCCGGCCGCCGGCGGAGTTGGCGGCGATCATGCCGTCGAGCACCCGCCGGATCTCCGTCTCGGTGGGCAGTGGGAAGTCGATGATCGTCACGTCCTTCTCCAGCTCCACCGGGATGTGCAGCACCGGCGAGACCAGGACGAGGGTGCGCGGCACCGGGCCGGCCTTGAAGGCCGCCACCACGTCCCGCAGCCGGCGGACCACGCCGGGGGTGCCCGGCCGGTCGCTGCTGCCGTGCGCCGGGTGCAGGTCCTTGAAGATCAGCACGCTGGGGTGGTCGAGGCGCAGCACGGCGGCCAGCGCGTCCTCCGGGTCGGTGGTGCCCTTGCGGGCGACGCCGTCGGGTTGCACGAGCCCCGTCGTCAGCGACCAGGTCCACACCGCCCGTGGCGTGCGGACGAGGGTGGCGTCCCGGGCGACGGCGCAGACCTCGGCGACCACCCGCTGTTCCTCGGACGACTCGACGTAGAGGACCGGGAAGCGCGCCTTGAGCATCTGCGACAGTGCGTCACGGAACGGCACCACCACCGTCGCCCCCTCCCACCCCACCGACGAGCAGCGCGACTCTAACAGCCCCGCCCACCGCCCACTCCGGCGTCGATCATGGGATCGCCGGCGGGGATTCCGGCATTTCCCTCCGCCAACCTTGTGGTCGCCGGCGGGGGTCAGGCGGTGAGGATCAGGATGGCCAGGATCGCCAGGAGGGCCGAGAACGCCGCCGAGGTCAGCCGCCGCCACGGCGGTGCGCCGCCCAGCGACGGCAACCCCCGCCAGCGGTACGCGGCCAGGACGATCCCCGCCGCCGAGACGCCGGCGCCGAGCGGCCAGAGCCAGCCGGGAACCATCGACCAGTCGCCCAGCCGGTGGCCGAGGGCGGGGTAGAGCACCGCCCAGGCGACGGCGGGCGCCAGGGTCAGCCGGTCGGGGGCCCGGCGGGTGGTGCCGAGCAGGCTCAGCCCGCCGAGGAAGGTGAGCACCACCGCGAGCCCGGCGCCGATCCAGACGGGCAGCGGCGGGCCGTCGCCGTCGGCGTCCCGCGCCGGCACGCCGAGCAGCCGCAGCCCGATCGGCTCGACGCCCTTGGCGGTGTTGCCGAGCACCACCACGCCCCGCCCGGTGGCCCGCTCGAAGCCCAGGTAGGCGTGGAAGCCGCCGGTGGCGCCGTTGTGCCAGACGATCTCGCGGTCGCCGTACCGGGTGGTGAACCAGCCGTAGCCGATCCGGTTGCGATCGTCCTCGGTGAAGCGCGGGGTGGCCGCGTCGGCGCCGGGCGCGGTGCCGGCGAGCGTCGCGCCGAGCAGCCGGGCCAGGTCCCCGGCGGTCGACCAGGGGCCGACTCCGGCTGGCGCGTAGCCGCCGCTGACCCAGGCCTCGACCGCGCGGCCGCCGGCCGTGGAGCCCTCGGCGCGCCCGGGCGGCAGGGCGTCGGCGTCGGTCGCCACCACGGTCGACGTCATGCCGAGCGGTCGCAGCAGCTCACGGTCGAGCAGTTCCGGGTACGACGTGCCGGCCCGGGTGGCGAGCGCCTGCCCGAGCAGCGCCACGCCGAGGTTCGAGTAGTGGACCTCTCCGCGCCCGTCGCCGGGCTCCTCCCCGCCAGCGGCGTCGAGCAGCCACCCGGCGTCCCGGCCGGCGTAGGGGTTGCCGCCGGTGAGGTTCGCCCACCAGGCCCCGACCAGGTCCCCGACCGAGGTGGTCGCAAGGCGGGGCAGGCCGGAGCGGTGGCTGCCCAACTCGGCGAGGGTCGCCTCGCGGGTGGGCCCGCTCAGCTCGGGCAGCACGGCGCCGACCGGGTCGTCGGGGCGTACCGCGCCGGTCGCGGCCTGCCGGGCGAGGAGCATCCCCGTCATCACCTTGGTGATCGAACCGATCTCGAACGGGGTGCCCGGCTCCACCGGGCGGCCGGCCCGGTCGCGGTCGCCCAGGCCCGCGGTGCGGACGCGGCCGTTCTCCAGCACGGCGACGGCGAGGCCGCGGTGGCCCCCGGCGTCGGGCAGCGCCGCGCGGACGTCGGCGGCCAGCGAAGTGTCGCCGGTGCTCTGCCCAGTCAGCCGGGGCTCGCGCGGCATGATCCCGATGGCCGCGACGGCGCCGACGAGACCGACGACCAGGGCGAGGACGATCGGCTTGCGCATGGTGCTTCCCTCCGTCGGGGGCTTTCGGCGGGTCGGCGCCCACCGGACCGGGCGGGGCTTCGACCGGGCGGCGGGGTGCGGCGGGTCAGCGGCGGGTGGCGGTGAGGATGGCCAGCAGCGGCACGACCCGCTCGGCCGGGACGGCGTAGTGGCCCCGGCCGGCGCTGCGCAGCCAGCCGGCGGCGGTGAGCTGGCGCAGGTGGTGGTGCAGCTGGCCGGTGGTGCCGAGGCCCTCGATCTCGGCCAGCTCGCCGGTGCCGTGCCGGCCGCCGAGGATCTCCCGCAGCAGGCGCAGCCGCACCGGGTGCGCGAGGGCGGTCAGCACGCCGGCCAGTTCCGTCCAGTCGCCGGCGAGCACGTCGTCGACCATGAGGCCGTACTGCCAGTCGTAGCGCTGGTCGTCGAGGCGGACGGTGCCGGTGTAGAGCACCGCGCCGCCGCCGTCGACCGGGATCCGTTGCTTCAGCCCGTCGAGCGCCCAGAAGGCGTCGCCGGTCGCCGGGGGCGCCTCGGCCGGGGGCGGCTCCGCCCCGATTCGCTCCGTCAGGGCCGCGACCTGCGCCTCCAGCGCGCTCAGCCGCTCCTCGATCTCCGCCATACGTCGATAGTACGAACTTACGTAGTTACGTGCAAAGGCGGACCGCCGGAGCGGGTGCCGCGCCGGTCCGCCGGCCCGCTACCGTTCCCGGTCTGGGGAGGTGCCGGTGTACGTCGTATCGGTGATCAATTACAAGGGCGGGGTCGGCAAGACCACCGTCACCGCCAACCTCGGTGCCGAGCTGGCCAACCGCGGGATGAAGGTGCTGCTCATCGACCTCGATCCACAGGCCAGCCTCACCTTCGGCTTCTACGACCCCGACGACTGGCGGGACCGGCTGCGCGACGGCCGGACGGTGAAGCGCTGGTACGACGGCCTGCGCGGGGACACCCCCGCGACGACCCTGGGCGAGCTGGTCGTCTCCCCCGGCCCGGCCAACGCGCGACTCAGCGGCGCCGGCCGACTCGACCTGATCGCGTCCCACCTCCAGCTCGTCGACATCGACCTGGCGCTGGCCCGGGCGGTGGCCGACGGCGACGAGTACGACGCCGAACTGTTCCGGGTGCGCGGCTCCCTGGCCGAGGGGCTGCACGACGACGCGCTCGGCGGCTACGACATGGTGCTGATCGACTGCCCGCCGAACTTCAACGTGGTCACCCAGTCGGCCATCATCGCCAGCGACCACCTGCTCATCCCGGCGAAGGCCGACTACCTGTCCACGCTGGGCATCGACTACCTGCACGGCAACGTCCGGGAACTGGTCGACCAGTACAACGCCGACGCCCGCCGGTTCGCCACCACCCGCCGGCACCACAAGGTCGCCCCCGACGTGGCCGGCGTGGTGTTCACGATGATCCAGCTCATGGCGCAGCGGCCCATCGCCGCCCACCAGGGCTACATGGACCAGGTCCGGGCGCTCGGCCTGCCGGTCTTCCCCACCCCGCTGCGGGAGAACGTCACCGTGTTCGCCACGAACACCCCGCGCGGCGTGCCCGTGGTGCTCCGCGACCGGATCGCCACCCCGGCGGTCCGCGACGAGCTGCGCCGGCTCGCCACCGAGTTCCTCGACCACCTCCAGCCCGAGCGGGCCGGGGCGTGACCGACCCGACCCGCGACGTCGCCGACCTGGTGACCGCGCTGCTCCGGGGGCTGCCCGCCGCCGACCTCGCCGCCCTGGCGGAGGGGCGGGCCCGGCTCGCGGTGGTACCGGTCGACCCGGCCCCACCCGCCCCACCGCCCGCCGGAACCGCCCCCGCCGGGCACCCGGCCACCGCACGCGCCGACCGGCCCAGTCCCGCCGGGCAACCGGCCGCCGAATCCGCCGACGGGACTGCCTCCGCCGGGCAGCCGGCCACCGAATCCGCCGGCCGGGGCGGGGCCCCCGCGCGCCCGTCAGCCCGGCGGGCGGCGTCCGCGCCGGACCCGGTGGCGGCCCGGGCCGCGCTGGCGTCCATGTCCCGCCGCGACGACGGTACGGCGTACCTCTCCGGCTGGACCGCCCGCGACCTGCGGGTGCTCGCCGCGAGCCTGGAGTTGCGCGGCGTCGGCGGGCTGCGGAAGGCGGACCTGGTCGCCCGCATCGTCGACCGCACCATCGGCTTCCGCCTCGCCTCCGCCGCCATCCGCCGGCTCTGACGCCGGACCCCGCCTTCCGCCGGCTCTGACGCCGGACCGGAGCGGACGGCGTCTCCGGCATCCGTGGGGGTCCCGGCCCGGCTCCGCCGCGCCGTCCGGGCGCCGGGCACGGCGATGGCCGGGCCTGCCCGGCCCGGCCATCGCCCACCGTCGCCCGCTGACACCTCGGGTACGGCCCTTCCACCAGACACCGTCGCGCTGGTACGGCGGCCGGCCACCGACCGGAGGCGGGCAGGTCGGGTGGCGGTACGACGGGCCGGTGGGTCAGCCGGTCGCGCAGGCCAGTCCGTCGAGAGTGAAGCCGGCCGGGCGGTCGTTGCTCGTGGACCACCCGGCGAGGAAGCCGAACTCGACCGTCCCGCCAGCGGGCAGGACGGAGTTCCAGGACGTGGGGGTGACCGACACGTCCGGGCCGTCCTGCCGGACCGTGCCGTTCCAGAGCTGGCTGATCCGCTGCCCGTCCGGGAACCGCCAGCGCACCGTCCAGCCGTCGTGCGCCCGCCCGCCGGTGTTGGTGATCCTGACGCTCGCCTGGAAGCCGCCCGGCCACTGGTTGGAGACGGTGTACGTCGCCCGGCAGGCGTCCGGCCCCGTGGTCGGCGAGACCGTCGGCGAAACGGTCGGGCTGGCGGTTGGCGAGACCGTCGGGCTGACCGTCGGCGTCGGGGTGGGGTTGATCCGGGTCGGGTCGACGATCCCCCAGTACGCCGACTTGGCCTGGAGTTCCGTGTCGAACAGCAGCGGCGCGTCCTTGCGGGCCACCGGGAAGGTGTCCAGCCAGGTGTCGTCGTCCGCCAGCCCCCACAGGGTCACCGAGGTCAACTCGTCGGCGTAGCGGCGGTAGAGGGCGAACAGGTCCCGGTACCGGTACGCCTGGGTCAGCAGCCGGTCGGCCGGCGGGGTGGGGAAGGACTCACTGCTGTCGACGTAGATGCTGACGTCCATCTCGGTGACCTGCTGCTCCACCCCGAGCGGGACGAACGCCTGGAGCATCGCCTCGGTCTCGGCGATCGACGGCCACTGGACGTTGACGTGCATCTGGTGCCCGA
This sequence comes from Micromonospora sp. DT46, assembly GCF_049841735.1. Classification (NCBI taxonomy): domain Bacteria; kingdom Bacillati; phylum Actinomycetota; class Actinomycetes; order Micromonosporales; family Micromonosporaceae; genus Micromonospora; species Micromonospora sp. DT46. The sequence continues at coordinate 152,016 of NZ_JBNCKW010000001.1, forward strand.
CGCCGTCGATCGGCACCCCTTCGGCGCGCAGCTGGCTCACCAGGTTGCGCAGCTTGTCGCGCTTGGCCGGCACGTTGGTGTTGTAGTCGTTGATGTAGAGCTTGGCCGTCGGCGCGACCTCCCGGGCCACCCGGAACGCGGTACGCAGGTAGTCCAGCCCGCTGATCTCGTACCAGCGGCTGCGCCGCAGCCCGTCGGACTGGTTCTCGTCGATCACCTCGTTGGCGACGTCCCAGACCCCGATGGCGTCGCCGTAGCGGCCGACGACCGCGCGGATGTGCGCCTCCAGCCGGGACAGCAGCAGGGCCTTGTCGGCCGGGTCCGAGGTCAGCGGGGTGCCGTCGGTGTCGGTGAAGACCCAGGCCGGGGTCTGCTGGTGCCAGACGAGGGTGTGTCCGCGTACCGCCAGGTCGTTGTCCGTGGCGAAGCCGACCTGCGCATCGGCGTCGGCCCACCGGAAGGTGCCCTCGGCCGGCTGGGTGGCGTCCCACTTGAGCGCGTTGCCCGGGGTGACCGTGTCGAAGTGCCGGCGCAGCAGGGTGGCCTGGTCGCCGATGATCTGCCGGTTGCCGATCGCCGCCCCGATCGGGAAGTCGGCGGCCAGCACCTCACGCAGGGCCGGGATGTCGGTCTGCACCGGCTTGGTCGGCTGGTACGCCATGGTGAAGTCGTCGATGTGCAGGTCGGCGGTGCCGCTGGCGGTCTCCACGTACGCCGACAACCCGTCCACGTCGTACGCGAGCACGTACGTGCCGGTGAGCCGGACCCAGGCGTCGGCGGTGACGGCGGTGTCGCCCACCACCTGGTCGTAGGCCGAGGTGCCGCCGGAGTCGCGTTGCACGCTGAGCCGGACCTGGCCGGGCGGCTGACCGGCGGCGAGCCGCACCCACACCGTCAGCGTGTAGCGGGTGCCCTTGACCATCTCGTCGAGCAGGTCGAGGGCGGGGCCCTGCCAACTCGCGGTGCGGCCGGAGGCGAGCAGGCTGCGGGTGCCGCCGTGGGCGACGGCGGTGCTGACCGCGACGGTCTCCCCGGCCCGGGGCCGGAAGCCCTGGGTGGTGCCGTCCTCGAAGGTGGCGTCGAGCACCACGACGGGTTCGGCGGCGCGGGCGGGCGGGCTGGTCAGTGGAACGGCGGCGGCCACGGCGACGGTGGCGAGGCAGGCCAGGGCCAGCAGCCCCGGCAGAAGGTGGTGACGGCGCGTCCAGGGAGCGCGCATGGCGGTGTCCTTCCGGTACGGATGGGTGCGCGCGGACCGCTGGGCGAGGTCTCTCGCTTGAGGCGGTCGCACGCCGGTCGACCGGCATGAGCCCGCATGCCGGTGTCCGTGGTCCCGCTCCGCTCGCGGCACCCGTTGCCGGGGGCCGCTGTCGAGAACCGATGGTACGGATCACGGACCCGGCACTCCAGCGCGGTGTGCTGAGCGGCGGGCCCCGCCCCGGCGACGACGGCCGCGACCGACGTCGCCCACGCCCTAGGCTGGCCCGTACCGGCGGGTCGAGGAGGTCGTGTGGACAGGTGGGTCGCGTTGCTGCGCGGGGTCAACGTCGGCGGCGCGAAGGTCGCCATGGCCGACCTGCGCCGGCTGGTCGCCGGCCTCGGCCACCACGACCCGCAGACGTACCTGCAGAGCGGGAACGTGGTCTTCGGCAGCACGGTGCGCGACGCCGACGCGCTGGCGCGGGGCATCGAGCGGGCCATCGCCGACGAGCTGGGGCTGACGGTGCCGGTGCTGGTGCGCAGCGGCCGGGAACTGGCGGCGGTGGCCGGCGGCAACCCGTACGCCGGGCGGGAGGACGACCCCACGCGGCTGATGGTGGTCTTCCTCGCGACCGCGCCCGACCCGGCCGCCGTGGCCGCCCTGACCGTGCCCGACGGCGAGAACGTGGCGTTCACGGTCGCCGGTCGCGAGGTCTACCTGCACCATCCCGACGGCGGCTACGGCCGGTCGAAGTTCACCAACAACCACCTGGAGAAGAAGCTCGGCGTGGTGGCGACCACCCGCAACTGGCGCTCGGTGCGGGCACTGGCCGGGATGTCGACGGGCTGAGCCCTCGCCGCCCGGTCCCGCATCGGCGGCCGACCCGGGCGCGACGACGGGCCGGGGGCTGCCGCCCGCGGCCCGTCGCGCGTTGCTCAGAAGTGGTACGCGGTGTGGTACTCCGGCACGATCACCCGGCTGCGCGGGGAGACCCGGCGGATGGCGGCGAGGAACGCGTCCAGCCGCTCGCGGTCCGTCGGCGCCATGGGCACGGGGTTGCGCAGCTCGGTCTCGAAGTTGTCGAAGTGCACCGGCACCACGACCTTCGGCCGGTCGAGCGCGTCGAGCAGCCGCTCGGCGTAGTCGGCGGTGACCGTGGTGCTCGGCAGCGCCAGCATGGCCACGTCGGGGGCCAGTCCCGTCAGGTTCCGCTCGGCGAAGTCGCTCGCGCCCATGAAGAAGACCGACGGGCCGCCGGGCACCCGCAGCTGGTACGCGAGGGTGTCGCCCTCGGGCAGGTCGGCGATCGTCTCCGGCTTCGCCGGCTGGCTGACCCGTACGCCGGGGAAGGCCATCGAGTACGACTTGTTGCGGCTGTGCAGGGAGCTGATCACCTCCACCGTGTACGCGCCGAAGTCCAGCACCTCCCCGCCCCGCACCGGGCTGAGCTGCCCCGACGGCAGCCCGTACGCCAGCCCGAGGTGGTAGGCGGTCAGCGTGCCGAAGACCCGGGCGCCGGTGCGGCCGGCGATGTGCGGCACGTCCATGTAGTGGTCCCAGTGGGTGTGCGTGACGAGCACCGTCTCGGCACGGTCCACCAGGGAGTCCACGACGTCGGTGCGCACCTCCAGCTTCTTGGTCTGGTCGAAGGCGCCCCTGAACAGCCCCGTGTCGATCCGGCTGAGGAAGGGGTCGACCAGGACGGTCCGGTCGCCGACGTCGATGCGCCAGGCGGACGTACCCCACCAGCGGAAGCTGACCGGGCCGCTGCGGCGGCCGGCCGGTGCGGCGGCGACCGGCGCGGTGGCCGGCGGCGCGGCGTGTGCCGGGCCGGTCAGGGCGGCGCCGGCGAGCCCGCCGGCGGATACCAGCGCGGTGCTGGCGGCGGCGTCCCGGAGGAAGCGGCGGCGGTCGATGTTGGGCATGCGGAACTCTCCCCGTCGTGGTGCTGATCGGTCGGTGCCGAGCCAACCAGCACGACCCCCGCCAGGTCCAAGATCCATGCCCGACACGGTCGATATCCCGACGCATATCGGAGCAGCTCAGCGGGGTCGTCGGCACCGCCCTGCGGCCGACAGACTCAGCCGGCACGCAGCCCCTCGACGGCGGCTCGGGCGGCCTGGCCCATCGCCAGGTCCACGTCGATGCGGCGGGTGGCGAGCTGCGTGGCGCGGACGAAGACGGCGACGGCGTACCGCCCGCCGTCGGGGTACTCGGCCACGCCCGCCTCCAGGTGCAGGCCCGGCAGGGTGCCGGTCTTGCCGGCCACCCGCACGCCCGGCGGGAAGCCGGCGGCCAGCCGGGTCCAGAAGAGCTGCCGGGCCATCCAGCCCCGGACCATCGCGCACGCCTCGGGCGGGCCGGCCTCGTCGCGCCAGATCAGGCCGAGCAGCCGGGTGATCTCCCGGGCGGTGCTCGACGTGGTGTGCGCGGGATCGAACATCCGCATCGCGCGGACCCGCTCGGGCGGCAGGGTGGGAAAGATCCGGGCGAAGTCCGCCTCCGTCCGCGCGCCGACGTCGGCGAGCATCGTCTCGACCAGGTGCCGGGGACCGCCGGCGATCCGGGTACGCGGCAGCCCCAGCTCGGCGGCGAGCATCGGCAGCACGTCCGCCCCGACCCGGCGCAGCAGCAGGTCGGCGGCAGTGTTGTCGCTGACCGACATGGCGAAGTAGGCCAGGTCCCGCAGCGACACCTCGGCGTCGTCGGCGCAGCCGGCGATCCCCCACCCGCCGAGCCGGTCGTCGGCGGTGACGAGGACCCGTTCCCGGGGGTCGAGCTGGCCGGCGACGACCTGCCGGGCGAACTCCAGCACCAGCAGCACCTTGAAGATCGAGGCGATCACCACCTGCTCGTCCGCCCGGACCGCCACCTCCCGCCGGCCGCCGGGCTCTCCCGTACCGGCACCGCCGTCGACCGCGTCGAGGTCGACGACGTGCAGGCAGCCGGTGACCCCGGCCCGCTCGAAGATCTCCACGATCCGCTCCGCCACCACACTGCGCACGGTAGCCGCTGCCCCGCCCCCGCCCACCGCGCGCCCGCTGGACGCAGCGCTCGGCCGCTCGGCCGCTCGGCACCAGATCTTGGTAGAAAAGTGCCCCCCGAGGGGCGCTTCGGTACCAAGATCTCGCGCTGGCGTAGGGTCCGGCCGTGGACCTGCTCCGGCACCTGCGGCACTTCGTGGTGGTCGCCGACGAGCTGCACTTCGGGCGGGCGGCCGAGCGGCTCGGCATGGCCCAGCCGCCGCTGAGCCAGTCGGTGCAGCGCCTGGAGCGGGAGTTGGCGGTCGAACTGTTCGACCGGTCCCGGCGGCAGGTGCGGCTGACCACCGCCGGCCAGTTGCTCGTCGGCGAGGCCGAGGAACTGCTGGCCGGGGAGGGCCGGCTGCGCAACCTGATGCGCCAGGTGCGCGACGGCGTGTCGGGGGTGCTCCGGGCGGGGGTGCCGCCGGAGACACCGGCCGTGACCCTGCGCGAGCTGCTCGACCGGCTGGCCGAGCGCGCCCCCGGGCTCGACGTCGACCTGCACGAGCTGACCAGCGGCGAGCAGGAGCGGATGCTCAGCGAGGGGCGGCTGGACGTCGGCCTGCTCCACCATCCCGTCACCGACGACGGGCTGCGCCTCGGTGCCGCCGTCGACGTACCGCTGGGGGTGCTGCTGCCGCGCGCCTCGGCGCTGGCCCGGGGACGGGAGGTCGAGCTGGCGGCGCTGGCCGGACTGGACCTGGTGACCGCGCCCCGGGCCACCGCGCCCGGCTGGCACGACCACCTGCTGGAGGTCTGCCGCCGGCACGGGTTCACGCCGGGGCGGGTCCGCCCGGCGCGGAACCCGGAGTTCCTCTTCGGGCTGGTGCTGGCGGGCGGCGGGGTCGCGGTCGAGCCGGCGGCGACGGCGCGCCGGGAGCCCCGGATCGCCTGGCGGCCGGTCGCCGGGTCGCCGCTCGTCCGGCGCACCTCGGCGGCCTGGCCGCGCCGGGCCGCGCACCCGGCCGCGCCGATGTTCGGGCAGCTCGCGGCGGAGGTGCTGGCCGACGGGTCGGAGCCCCCGGCGCCGCCGCCCGGGCCGGCGCCCCGCCCCTGGCCGGTGCTCTTCGACGAGCCGGCCTGATCACCGGTTGGAAGGCCCCGATCAGGGGTACGCCGAGCGGATCACCGGGCTGGACCGGGGCGAGGCCGGCCGGCAGGGCCCGAACCCGGACACCTTCGACTACGTCCCGGCCTGACGCCCCCACCCCGGCGCACCCGGTCACCCCGCCGGCCCTCCCCTCCCCTGGCGCCCGTGGCAGCACCCGCCGCCGACATCGCGCCCCGCCAGTTTCGATCTGGCGGGGCGCTGGCCGCCGTCTCGCGCCCGACGGGTGGAACCGGAGCCGGGAGGGGGAGCCATGACGCCACTGCGCCTCGCCGTGATCATCGGCAGCACCCGGGAGGGGCGGGCGGGCGACCGGATCGGCCGCTGGTTCGTCGACCGGGCACGGCGGCGCGACGAGTTGGCGGTGACGGTCGTCGACCTCGCCGACCACGACCTCCCCGCGAGCTGCCCGGCTGAGCCGACTCCCGCGATCGGGTCGTTCGTCGCGCAGATCGCGCGGGCGGAGGCGTTCGTCGTGGTCACCCCCGAGTACAACCACAGCTTCCCGGGCTCGTTGAAACAGGCGATCGACCACGCGTACGACGAGTGGCAGGCCAAACCGGTCGGCTTCGTGTCGTACGGGTGCGGTTCCATCGGCCTGCACGCGGTCGACCAGCTCCGGACGGTCTTCACCGCACTGCACGCGGTCACCATGCGCGACGTCGTCGGTGTCGACCTGCTCGACGGCGCGCCGTCACCCCCGACGGCCGACCGGTGCGAGCGGGCCGCCGACGTCCTGCTCGACCAGCTCCACTGGTGGGGCCTGACCCTGCGCGAGGGTCGCGCCGCGCGCCCGTACGTCTCCTGAACGTGTGACACCTGAGGAAGGTAGGGAGCATGACACGCACCACCGGCCTGGCCATCGAGGCCGAGGGCCTGACCCGGTCGTTCGGGGACACCCGGGCGCTCGCCGGCATGGATCTACAGGTCCCCGCCGGCACCGTCTACGGGCTGCTCGGCCCGAACGGCGCCGGCAAGACCACGGCGGTACGGGTGCTGGCGACGCTGCTGCGCCCCGACGGCGGACGGGCCCGCGTCTTCGGGCACGACGTCGTCACCGAGGCCAACACCGTGCGCGCCCGGATGAGCCTGACCGGCCAGTACGCCTCCGTGGACGAGGACCTGACGGGGCTGGAGAACCTGATGCTCCTCGCCCGCCTGCTCGGGCACCGCAAGCCGGCCGCCCGGGAACGGGCGGAGGGCATGCTCGCCGCGTTCGGCCTGACCGAAGCGGCCGACCGGCAGGTCAAGAAGTACTCGGGCGGCATGCGGCGGCGCATCGACATCGCGGCGAGCATCCTCAACACCCCCGACCTGCTGTTCCTCGACGAGCCGACGACGGGGCTGGACCCGCGCAGCCGCAACCAGGTGTGGGAGATCGTCCGGGCCGTCGTGGCGCACGGCACGACGGTGCTGCTCACCACGCAGTACCTGGACGAGGCCGACCAGCTCGCCGGCCGCATCGCGGTGGTGGACCACGGCCGGGTGATCGCGGAGGGCACCCCGGGCGAGCTGAAGTCCTCGGTCGGCTCCGGCACCGTCCACCTGCGGCTGCGCGACCCCGGGCGGCGGTCGGAGGCGGAGAAGCTGCTCCAGGCGGCCCTCGGCGTTCCGGTGCAGCTCGCACCCGACCCGGTCGCGCTGACCGCGCGGGTCGGCGGCGACGGCAGCGACCTCGACGCCAGCGAGCAGGCGGCCCGCGCGCTCGGGGACCTGGCCCGCGCCGGCATCGTCGTCGACGACTTCTCCCTCGGTCAGCCGAGCCTGGACGAGGTCTTCCTGGCCCTGACCGACCACCCCGCCGTCGCGGCCGACGAGCGGGACGATGAGCTGGAGGCAGCCCGATGACCAACGCCACCACGACCGGGCGGGCCCCGTCCGTCTACGTACCCTCGACGGAGGCGCTCGCCACCGTCCTCGCGCCCGGCGCGCGACCGCCCAGGCCCGGCGCGCTGTCGGCGTCGCTCGCGTTCGGCTGGCGCGCGCTGCTGAAGATCAAGCACGTGCCGGAACAGCTCTTCGACGTGACGGCGTTCCCGATCATCATGGTGCTGATGTTCACGTACCTGTTCGGTGGCGCTCTCGCCGACAGCCCGCGCGACTACCTCCAGTTCTTCCTGCCCGGGATCATGGTGACGAGCGTCGTGATGATCACCATGTACACCGGCGTCGGGCTGAACACCGACATCGAGAAGGGCGTCTTCGACCGGTTCCGGACGCTGTCGGTCTGGCGGCCCGCCCCGCTGGTCGGCATGATCTTCGGCGACGTGCTGCGGTACGTGCTGGCGGCCGTGGTCATCCTCGGCGTCGGGCTGGTGCTGGGGTTCCGGCCCGACGGCGGGCTGCCCGGCGTGCTGGCCGGGATCGGCCTGCTGGTGGTCTTCTCGTTCGCGTTCTCCTGGGTCTGGACGTTCTTCGGGCTCGTCCTGCGCAGCGAGAAGTCCGTGATGGGCGCGAGCATGATGGTGCTGTTCCCGCTGACGTTCCTCAGCAACGTGTTCGTCGACCCGGGCACGATGCCCGGCTGGCTCCAGGCGTTCGTCAAGGTCAACCCGATCACGCAGCTGGTGGCCTCGGTACGCGCGGCGATGTCGGGCGGCTGGGACGCGTCGGCCACGATGTGGACCCTGCTGTGGAGCGCCGGCTTCGTGGTGGTCTTCGGCACCCTGACCATGTACCGCTACAACCGCCGCTGATCCCGCCGACGACGGGCACCGCCTCGGAGGTGGTGGTGCCCGTCGTCGTTCGGTGGCCGGCTAGGAGTCGACCCGGACGGTGGTCGCCGTGCCGCCGGCGGCGGCGGTGACGCGTACCTCGGTGGCGTCGGCGGGTAGCAGCGCCGCGCCGCGCCCGGCGTCGTGCCACTCCCCCGCGCCGACCCGGTAGCTCAGCGCCGCGCCCTCGGCGGCGACGAGGACACCCTGCCCGTCGGGCAGCCGTAGCCGCACCGGCAGCGGCGCGTTCCAGTCGATGAATCCGCTGGCCACCGGCTGGAAGGGCGCGCCGGCGTGGGCGAGCAGGGCGATCGCGCGGGTGGGATCGCCGTAGTACTGGTGGCTCTCGAGCAGCAGCTGCCGGCCGTCGGGGGTCGCCCCGTAGACGACCAAGTGGGGAGCTTCCCCTTCCCGGTGCGTGCCGCCGGGATCGACGTAGGCGGCGAGCGCTTCCGTCTCGTAGACGTTCCTGCCGACCTGCGCGGCGGGGCTGTCGCCCCACACCCGTTCCGCGCCGGGCAGCGTGTAGGTGACCGACCGCTGCGGACTGGCCTGCCGGTCGGGAAGGAGGATTTCGTTCGCGTTGGCGATGTGGACGGCGGTCGTCGCACTGACCGGCTTCCTGGCCAGGGCGACGGTCACCCTGTCGCGCTGCGGCGGCACCAACAGCACTGCGGCCCCGTCCCGGAACGCCACCCGCTGGAAGGTGCGCTCGATCCGGCCGTCGGCCGCGTACCGGAACGTCGGCGAGAACTCGACCGCGTGTCCGGTGTCGAGCACGACCAGCACGTCGCGTCGCGATCCGAGCAGCGCTGCCTGCCAGCTGCCATGGGTACTGGCGTCGACGAGGTTCTCGGGCGTCATGACCCGCGGCCCTGCGGCGGTGGGCTCGACGAACGCGGCCAGGCCGATCTCGCGGGCGCTGTCCGGCCAGGACACGACCGGGTTGTCGACGGTCCGCTGCGCGACGTAGGCGGCGGGCCCGGCCGGCGTGTTCCCCGCCCAGACCACGTGCGGATCGCCCCTGAAGTCGCCTCCGAGTTGCCTCGCCTGCTGCCGCCACGCCTCACGAACCTGCCGCAGGTACGCGCCGTCGCCGGCCAGATCGCCGCGGGTGGGTTTGTCGAACAGCGGCGAGGCGACCTCCGCCGCGGCCCCGCCGTCCGCGAGGTGGAGCGCACCGCCGACGGGCACCGCCACCACGACCGCGCACACGGCGGCCAGGACGGCGCGACGTCGCCGCAACCGGCGACGCCCACCCCGTCGCACGTCGTCGAGCAGGGTCGGCGGGCCGACGAGGTCGTCGGTCACCCGGCGCAGGACGCCCCGCACCTCGCGCTCTTCGATGGTCATCGCGCACTCCTGGTATCGGTCGGGACGGACAGGACGAGACTTGATCCGGCCAGCGCCTCCCGAAGGTGGGCGAGGCCCCGGGAGGCGTGGCTCTTCACGGTGCCCTCGGAGCAGCGCAGCGCCCCGGCGACGTCGGCGACCGACAGGTCCTCCAGGTAGCGGAGCACCACGGCGGCGCGCTGCCGGGGCGGCAGGGTACGCAGCGCCGCGACGACCGCCTGGCGCAGCGCGATGTCGTCGGCGTGGTCCCGGGCGACCCCGTCGTTGTCACCCAGTGCCTGCTCCGGCCGCCGGGTCCGTCGCCGCCACCGGTTGATCGACCGGTTCACCAGGGCCCGCCGGGCGTACGCCTCCGGTGACTCCCGCACCCGGCGCCAACGCACGTACATCTGCTCCAGCACCTCCTGGAGCAGGTCCTCGGCCGCGTGCCGATCGCCGACCAGCAGGTAGGCCACCCGCAACAGCGCCACCGACCTCGTACGGACGAAGTCGTCGAACTCCGTGCCATGCGGATCTCGCATCTACCCTCCTGGGTCTCTCAGTCAGCAAGACACCGCGGAGGGCTGCGGGGTTTACCGGCCCTCGCCGACGACGCGCGACCGGTGCCCGGGGGCTAGAGGCGCCAGGGCAGCGGCTCGGGCGGGAGGTAGCGGCAGGTGCTACCCGTGGAGACGGTGTCGCGCAGGTGGGCGGCGAGGCCCGGGTGGCGCTGGTCGAGCTTGCGCAGCGCGTCCCGGATGCGGGCGGTGACCGTCTTGCGGGCCCGCTCGGCCTCGTCGCCCAGGCGTCGGCTGCGGCCGGCCAGCCCGGCGGCGGCGCGCAGCTCGGCGAGCAGGGCGCCGCGCTCGGCGTCGAGGTCGGCCAACCTCCGCTCGTCGCCGCGTTCGGCGGCCCGGTCGATCTCGTCGTCGAGCCGTTCCAGGTGCCGCCGGTAGCGGGCCTTGGCCTCGTCGTCGAGGACCGGGTCGCCGCCCATCCGGCGGGCCGCGACGAGTTCCGGCCCGGCGGCCGGGTCGAGCAACTCGACCGCCGGGACGTCGACGCCCGGCCGGCTGAGCAGCACGTGCAGGTCGCGTAGCCCCTTCGCGTCGGGCAGGTGCACCACCACGCCGGCGTAGGCAAGCTGCCAGACGGGCCCGTCGCGGCGGAACCCGTACGCCTGGCCGGCCTGCCGTCCCGCGGCGGACGGGTGCGGCCCGGCGGCGACCGCCGGCGTGGCGGGCGCCCCGGTCCCCACCGTCGGCGCGCCGGGCGGCCCGGCCATGACGGCCCGGGCCGGAGCTGGGCCGGCGGCCGGAGCGACGGTCGACGCCGGGCGCGGACCGACGACCGCGGCGACGACCCCCGGCCGGCCGGCGGGCAACGCCTCGGCCCCTGTGGACGGCGCGCCGGCCAGGCGGCGGGCCGTCGAGTGCATGCCGAGGTCGTCGGCGTCGCGGGCGGTGGTGGCGCGCAGCGCGGCGGCGGACGCCGCGTCGCCAGGGCGGTCCCGCCCGGTCAGCGCGTCGGCCAGCGCGGCGCGGGCCAGGACCGACCACGGGCGGGCGCCCAGCCGGTCGGCGGAGTCGCGCGCGGCGGAGAAGCCGGTCACCGCGTCGTCCCAGCGTTCCTGCGCGGCGTCGACGAGGGCCAGCCAGTGGTCGACGGGGCCGCTGAGGTCGCAGCCGAACAACGCCGACATCCACTGCCCGCGGTGCGGTCGCAGCGCGTCGCGGGCCTCGGCGCAGCGCCGGGGGTCGCGACTGACGGCGGCGAGCCCGGCGCGCAGCCGCAGCCACAGGGGCGACACCGATCCCGGGTACGTCGTGCCGGCGGACTCGATGCCGGCGACCACCCGTTGGGCCGTCTCGACGTCGCCGCGCTCGGCCGCGGTGATGCCCCGGACGAGTTCCGGATGGGGGTAGCCGGTCGAGGACAGCTCGTCGAGCAGGGCGTCGACCTCGTCGGCCCGGCCCTGCAGGTGCAGGCGCGACCAGCGCAGGTGGTGGCCCATGAAGGCGAAGTCGGAGTGGTCCCACTCGGTGAGGGCGGTCAGCTCGCCGACCAGTTCGTCGGACCGGGCGAAGTCGCCACGGAAGGCCGCGATGATGGCGTCGTCCATCGTGGCGGCCGCCCGGTGCCGGGCGTCGCCCTGGCGGGCACCGGCGACGAAGGTGGCGAGTTCGTCCTGGTAGCGGGGGTCGCCCAGCTCCAGCAGGGCGACCCAGCGCAGCGCGGTCGCCCAGCGCGTCGTCTCCTGGTCGCCACCGCGGCGCGCCACGTCCCGGATCTCGGCGGTGATCGCGGCCCGGTCGCGGGCCGAGCCCAGCCCCCAGGTGGTGTCGTGGCGGGCCCACAGGCTGAAGGTGAGCGCCTCGTCGTCGTGCCCCCGCCGGGCCAGGGACTCCGTGGCGGCGATCAGGTCGGTGACCATCGTGCCGACCGGCACGGCGCCCGCGGACCCGCCGATCAACCGCCGGTACGCCTCCCGCAGCACGTCCTCCGGATCGGCGAGCCGCCCGGGGCCGTCGGTGTGGCGGCGGTGGACGACGAGGGCGACCCGGGCCAGCACCACCGGATCGTCGGCCGCCACGGCCAGCGTGGTGGCCTCGGCGAGCAGCCGCCGGGCCTCGTCGCCCGCGCCCGAGTGGTGCAGCAGCTCTCCCAGCTCGATCATGATCTTCACGCGTCGGGCCGGGTCGTCGGCGACGTCGAGCGCCCGGCGGAAGTGGACCACCGACTCGTCGATGGCCAGCCGGCCGACCGCGGCGCGGGCCGCGGCGACCAGCAGCTCGGCGGCGCGGGACGGGTCGAGGTGGGCGCCGGCGAGGTGGGCGTGCCGGGCCAGGTCGGCGGGGATCAGCCGCTCGGCGAGCGCCGGCGCGCCGTCGACGGCCCGGACGACCGCCGCGTGCCGGGAGCGCCGGTCGTCGTCGGGCAGCGCGTCGTAGAGGGTCTCCCGCACGAGGTCGTGGACGAATGCGAACCGGCCGCCGCCACGGGACACCACGAGCCGGGCGGTCACCGCCCGGTCGAGCAGCCGGTCGGCCTGCGCCGCCGGTGTGCCCGTGCAGGCGGCGAGGACCGGACGGTGGAACTCCCGGCCCAGCACGGCGGCGGCGGTGAGCGCTTCGACGACCGCCGCCGGCAACTGGGCGAGACGCCCTCGCACCGCCTCCCGTACGCCCGGGGGGATCGTGCCGATCCGGCCGTCGGCACGCCAGATCCGGGCGGTCTGCTCCACGAAGAACGGGTTGCCGCCGGTGCGCCGGTGCACCTCGTCGAGGAGGTCGGCGTTGGGTGCCCGGCCGGCCGTCCGGGTCATCAGCGCGGCCACCTCGTCGCGGGACAGGCCGGTGAGGGTGAGTGTGGTCGCCTTCGCCACCAGCGGCATCAGCAGCCCGCACAGCGGGTGCTCGGGTGACTCGACCTCGGCGTCGCGGTAGGTGCCGATGAGCAGCAGCCGCTCGAACCAGGTGTGCTGGGCGGCGAAGCGCAGCAGCCGCATCGAGGCGGGATCGGCCCAGTGCAGGTCGTCGAGCACGACCACGACCGGCCGGCGCTGGGACACCGCGACCAGCGCGGTGGTCACCGCGTCGTGCAGCGCGAACTCCTCCTGGTCGACGCGGTCGTCACCGCTCCGACGGCCGGCCGCCTCGCCGTCCGCCGACTCCCCGGCGGTGCCGCCGGCCGCCTCGCCGAGCAGCGCCGCCAGGGCCGGCTCGGCCGACTCCCGGGCCAACGCCCAGTCGTCGGTCGAGCGGCGCAGGCCGCGCAACACCTGCACCCAGGGCCAGTAGCCGGGGGCGCTGTCGGAATCCCAGCAGGCCGCGCCGAGCACCAGCGCGCCTCGTCGGCGGGCCTCGCCGGCCGCCGCCGTGACCAGCGTCGTCTTGCCGATGCCGGGCTCCCCGGCGACGAGGACCAGACCGCCGTGGCTGGTGGTCACCCGGTCGATCTCGGCGCGCAGCAGACCTGCGGGATGCTCCCGCCCGATGACGTCCCCGTCGTACCGCGGATCCATGACGCCCAGACCGTAGCGGAACGGTGGGACATCGCGAGCCCTTTACGCGGGGCGACGCCGCCGCCCGGCCCGTGTGCGCGGGTCCGCCCGGCGGGCGGTCGCCCACGAGCAGGCGGGCGGTCGGGTGCTCAGCGGGCGTCGGTGACCACGTGGGAGCAGGCGGCGCAGGCGGCCCGGCCCTGCTCCGCGTACCACCGGCAGGTCCGGCGGATCGCGCAGCGCGGCAGGTCTTCCTCCGCCGGACCGGCGACCTCCTGGAAGGACGCCGCCACCCGTTCGCCGAGGCCGCAGTGCGCGCCGGTCCAGAAGCCGCACTTCGACGTGACGCACGGGCCGGCCAACCGGTACCGGGACTCGACCGGGGTGTCCGTGCCGGCCTGGGCGAGGGCGACCTCGGCGGGGAGCGGGGGCGTCACGTAGGCGACCCGCCCCGCCGGAGTGATCATGCCGAGGAACACCGTGGCGTTGGCCGCGGGGGTGCTCGGGCACATCCGCTCCGGCGGGTCCGGCCGGTGGGCGGTGTCCGTCACCGCTGCATCCAGAAGCCGATGTCGTTGATCTTCTGGCCCAGTTCCTCGGCGAACGGGCCGTCGATGACCCACAGGCCGTACCACTCGGGGCGGAGCTTGATGTTGGCGTGCCCGACGGCGAGCGGGTTGGTCAGCCTCTTGCCGGCGGTGGTGAGGGCGTTGAGGCCCGCCTTCTGGATCTCGCTCGCGATCAGGCTCTGCTGTTCGACGGTCAGGTCGACGCCGTCGACGACGAAACGGAACTCGCTGCGTGCCATGTCCTACCTCCGATGGTCAGTACGAATCGGTCCGCAGCCCGCGCCGCAGACTCGCCCTGGTGAATGCCGCCCAGCCGGAGCGGGAGGTGGGGTCGCCCCCGTGCCCGGCCCGGCTCAGGTGCTCGCGCCAGTCGGTCGCGTCGGCGGCGCGCAGCCCCCACAACTCCCGGCAGGCGGTGGTCGCGAACGCGACCTGTCCGGCCGAGCCGGTCCAGCCGGCGGGGCCGTCGGCCACCCGCAGCGCACCACCCGCCTCGACGCGTACCGACGGGAAGTGGTGGTGCAGGCTGGCGAGGGTGGCCAGGTGTGCGGCGTCCGAGCGCCCGGCGGCGAAGGCGTCCCGCGTCTCGTCGTCACGGATGACCCGGATGGCGTGCAGCGTGAACGCGTCGCCGTCGCCGCCGGCCTGGCCCTCGACCTCCGTCGGGGTGCTCCAGATCCGGGGCGAGTTGGCCGACCAGAAGGCCAGCCAGGCGTCGAGGCGTTCGTGGAAGTCCGCCTGGAGGCGGGCCGGTCCGCCGGCGAGCCGGGCGGTGGCGATCCGGTCCCGGGCGACGGGACGCCGGGCCGGTCCTGCCGGGGGCGCTGCCCCCGCGGGTGGCGCGGCGTGTGCGGCGCTGGCTCCGGCGACGGTGGCCGCCGAGGCCGCGGCGGCGCCGAGCAGGATCCGGCGCCGGGAAAGTGGGGAATGGGATTCGTTCATGGCCCGCCTTTCATGGACGGCCTTTGCCACGACACGCTATCCACAGACGTAGATCAAAGGAGACGTCGCTCTATCGGTGAACCGACATGAAAACCGGTGATCGACGGCGGCGCATTCCCGCGCACTGTGCACTGCGCCCCCACCGACCGGACGGCCACCTAACGATTGATAAGCATCCATCGGCACTCGTAGCATCGTCACCATGCGTGCCCGTCGCATCACCCTCGCCGCCGTCCTCGCCGCGCTGCTGAGCCCGTTCGCCGTCGGCGCCGCGCGGGCGGACGACGCCCCGGCGCTCACCACACCCGGCAGCCCCGTCGTCGTGGTCGACGAGCCCCACCGCCTCACCCTCTCCTGGACGCCCTCGACCTGGGCGGGCGAGCCGGCCGGCGAGGAACCGATCACGTACGAGGTGCGGGCGCGGCTGGGCCCGTACGTCTACCGGAGCCTCGGCAGCACCACCGCCACCACCCTGACGCTGACCAACCTGGCGCCGGGCAGCGAGTACCGGCTCGTCGTCAGCGCCTACACCCTCGGCGGCTACTCCGACCCCTCCCCCGTCACCGGTGTCCGCACGGCGTACGGGCGGGCCAAGGTCAGTTACCTCAACCTCGACTGGTCGCCGACGGACAACCAGATCCAGCACGTCCTGAAGGTCACCAACACCGGAACCGGGCCGCTCGACCTCACCGCCGTGCGGGTGCGCTACCACCTGACCTTCGAGGGCGGCGACACCTCGCTGGTGCCGAACTGCGACTGGGCGGCGCTGGGCTGCGACCGGATCCGCCGCAGCATGACGTTCTTCCCGCCGCCCCTGCCGCCCGGCGGCCCGCCGACACCGACGCCCACCCCGACGCCGACCCGGTACCCGCTGCCGGGCACGCCGGTCCCCGGCTGGGTGGAGCTGACCTTCACCGGGGGCGTCCTCGCCCCGGGCGCATCGTCCGGGCCGATCCAGCTGCGCCACCACCGGCCCGGGTGGACCGACATCGACGAACGCGACGACCCGAGCTGGCGCACCGCCACCGGCCAGTGGACCGACAACAGCCGGATCACCCTCGACGTCGACGGGGTACGCGAGTTCGGTGACACGTTCGCCTGACGTACGCCGGCCGGTGACACCACCCCCGGGTCGGGGCGGCACCACTGGCCGGCACCGGTGACTACGCCGTCGCGCAGATGGCGTACGCGGTGTTGGTCCAGTTGCCGGTGAACACGTCCTCCTCGTACGCGCCGGAGGTGACGGTGGCCGGCGCGGCGGCCGGGCCGCCGTTGGGGCGGAAGTCGTCGACGACGCCCTCGCCCATGACGCCGTCGAGCGCGTAGCCGGCTCCGGTCAGCACCTTCCCGATCGGGCAGGCCGCGGCGACGCTGTGGAAGTCGTTCGAGTCACTGGGGCTCACCGCGGCGATGCGGGCCAGGCCGGCGAGGGGGTTGGCGCAGATCGCGTACGCCGTCGCGGACCAGTTGCCGGCGAAGGCGTCGGCCTCGTACGCGCCCACGAAGACCGAGGTCGGCGCGGCGGCCGGGCCGCCGTTGGGTCGGAAGTCGTCGACGACGCCCTCGCCCATGACGCCGTTGAGCTCGTAGCCCGTCCCGATCAGCACCTTGCCCGCCGGGCAGGCGGCCGTGACGCTGCGGAAGTCGTTCGAGTCGCTGGCGGTCGTCGCCAAGACCCGCACCAGACCGGCGACAGGGTTGGCGCAGATGGCGTACGCGGTGAGGGACCAGTTGCCCGCGAACGCCTCCGCCTCGTACGCCCCGACGGTGACGGCGGTCGGCGCGGTGGCCGGGCCGCCGTTGGGGCGCAGGTCGTCGACCACCGCCTCGCCGGTCGCCCCGTTGAGTTCGTAGCCCGTCCCGGTGAGCACCTTGCCCACCGGGCAGGTCGCCGTGACGCTGCGGAAGTCGGTCGAGTCGCTGGCGCTCGTCGCGGCGATGCGCACGAGGCCGGGGACGGCGGCCGAGGCGGGAGCGGCGGGGACGACCACCCCGGCCGCCACGGCGACGCCGAGGATGAGGGTGAACGCGTGGGGTCGGAGCCGGGGGGCGGCTGCCTGAGCTGACATGGGGACTCTCCTGTCTGTCGCCTCGGCGGTGACCTCCCGCAGATGTCGGGGGGCGACCGTGACGAGGCGCTGCGATTGACGCGCTCACGCTATGTAGTCACGTGACCAGGCATTATCCCCAAGCTGACTACGTCGGGTAATCGACTGATCGCCCTCGCCCGGGCCGCCACGCCCGCCGGCTTCTCTGATCACCGGCGGGCGGGCGGTCGGCGGGCGGTGCCCCCGACACGGTCCGGTCGCCGTCAGGCGGTGTAGAGGATCTTCACCCCGTTGAGGCTCGTCGCCGAGACGGTGGTGCCGCGGACGCCGGAGTTGAGGTTGCGCCAGCCGGTGTTGCTCGCCGCCTCGTGGATCATGCCCCCGGCCACGGTGTAGACGTGCTTGACGCCGTTGACGTCCATCGCCGCCAGCGCGTCGGGGCTGACCCCGGAGATGCCGGAGTTCAGGTTGCGCCACCCGCTGTTGCTGGCCGCCTCGTGGACCGTACCGCCAGCCACCGTGTAGACGATCTTCACACCGTTGTGACTGATCGCGGCCAACGCGTTCGGGCTGACCCCGGAAATGCCGGAGTTCAGGTTGCGCCACCCCATGTCGCTGGACGCCTCGTGGACCATGCCCCCGGCCACCGTGTAGATGATCTTCACGCCGTTGTGACTGATCGCGGCCAACGCGTTCGAGCTGACCCCCGAGATGCCGGTGTTCAGGTTGCGCCAGCCGTTGTTGCTCGCCGCCTCGTGGACCATGCCCCCGATCACGGTGTAGATGTACTTGACGCCGTCGACGTGGATCACGGCGAGCGCGTTGTTGCTGACGCCCGAGATGCCGGTCCACAGGTTGCGCCAGCCCGTGTCGCTGGCCGCCTCGTACACCCGGCCGTCGTTGACCGTGTAGAGCAGCTTGTTCGTGCCCATGACCATCGACGCGGTGGTCGAGCCGGTGATGCTGTTGACCGGCAGCATCTGCCAGCCGCTGTGGCTGCCGGACTCGTACACCTGGCGGTTGGAGCTGACCTGCCCGCAGTTCCGGCTGGTCATGTTCCGGGCCGACGAGACGGGGCCGGAGACGTAGAGCGGCCCGGTGTTCGGGCTGCCGTCGGAGGTGATGCCGGAGGGCACGCCGTTGAAGTACGCCTCGGACTTGACGCCGTCGCGCGTCTGCTCGTAGTGCAGGTGCGGGCCGGTCGAGTTCCCGGTGCTGCCGACCCGGCCGATCTGCTGGCCGGTCGACACCCACTGCCCGGCGCGCACCGGCGGCGACTCGATCATGTGCGCGTAGCTGGTCCGCCAGCCGCCGCCGTGGTCGATCACCACGTACCAGCCGCCGCCGCTGGTCCAGCCGGCGAACGTGACGGTGCCGGCGTACGAGGCGAGGATCGGCCGGCCGTTGCTGGCCCCGCCGGTGAAGGTCATGTCGATGTCGTAGTCGTCATGCCCGTAGTAGGTGGCCATCCGCCAGGTCTCACCGCAGGGGAACGGCATCTGGAAGTTCGGCCGTGGGCCCGCGGCCTGGGCCGGTGCGGCCACGACAGCGATGGCGCCCACCATGGCGAGCAGCACGGCGCCGACGCCGGCGAGAGCCAGGCGGGCCGAGGCGAGGACGCGGGCGAGTAGACCCGTCATAGGGGAAGTTCCCTCCGGAGCCGGATTTGATGTTGATGGATGTTAGGGCAGCCATCACCATCCGGCGAGAGGGGGCGGACGGTTCCGTCCGGCGGGCGGAACCGGCCGGCGGCGGGGGCCGGGTCAGCCGGCCACCGTCGTGCCGGCGAGCAGGGCGAGGATCGTCTGGTTCGCCTCCCAGCCGTCCGGGAACTTGACCGGCACGTCGAGGTGCACGGTCTCCGTCGACGGGTGGGCGTCCAGCAGCTCCCCGATCCCGGCGCGCGCCACCACGATGCACGCCTGACGGTGCCGCGACGTCAACACGCAGAGCCGCCCCGACTCCAGGTGGAACGCGGTGGCATCGCGCCGCCCCGACAGCGGGTGCAGCACGATCGTCACGTCGTACTCCCGGCCCTGGAGCCGGTTGGCGGTGTCGACGGTGATGCCGGCCCCCGCCGGCCCCAGGTGCGCGCGGATGGCGGCGGCCTGGTCGCGGTGGGCAGCCCCGACGGCGATCCGGTCGGCGGTGACCGGCGCGCCCGCCGGCGCGTGCTCGGAGACGGCGACCGCTCCCCGCTCAAGCACCCGCAGCGCCAGGGCCGCGCAGGCCGAGGCGGCCTCCGCATCGGTACGCAGGGTCTGCCGCGCCGGCAGCTCGTGCAGCGCCCAGCCGGTGGCCGCCGCCAGGTCCACCGTCCGGTCCAGGGCGTCGCCCGCCCCGGGCTCGCCGAGGCGCAACGCCCGGTCGGCCGGGCCGGTGCCGGCGCGGAACCCGGTGAACGGGTAGAACGCCGCCGCGACCACCGGGGCCGCCGAGGCGGGCAGCCGCCACGACACCGGCAGCCGGTGCACCGGCAGCTCCGGGTTGTGCCGCAGCAGCACGGCCACCGCCGACTGCATCGGATCCCAGGTCAGGCCCGTCCAGCGGCCCGTCTCCACCGTCGAGAACGGGTCGAGCTGACCGGGATCGCCGACGAACAGCGCCCGCTCGAACCGCCCGGCCACGCGCAGCAGGGCGTCCGAACGCATCTGGTACGCCTCGTCGACGATCGCCCACGGCCAGGAGCCCTCGGCGACCGTGGCCCACTTGGCGGCCGTACCGATGATGACGGCCGGACCGCCGAGGTCGGCGACCTTCGCGGCGACCCGGACCGTCTCGTGGCCCCTGACCCGCTCGGACGGCCGGTAGTCGGCGGCGGAGAGCCGCCCGATGCGCAGCTCGGGCGCCTTGCGCGCCAGGCGGTCGATGAGGTCGTCGACCTGCTCGTTGGTCTGCGCGATGATGATCAGCGGTTCGCCGGCGGCGGCCAGCTCGACGGCGGCGCGCACCACCAGGGTCGACTTGCCGGCCCCCGGCGGCGAGTCGACCACCACGCCGCGATGGTCGCCGGAGCGCAGGTCGGCCAGTACGGCGGCGATGACCCGCTCCGCCTCGACCGCCGGCGGCACCTCCAGCCCGGAGCGCATTGATTCCCCCTCCCACCGATCACCGGGACACTACGCCTGCCCCACCGTCGAGCGGTGACGCCGTGCCCCGGTCAGGCCCCGCGGGACGGCCAGCCCCTCGACGGCCGGGGTGTCGGAGCTGGAGGTGCGGGGCGGGCGCGGCGGGCCGCGACGGAACGCCGAAACCGGGCCCCTACCAGCGCGAACCCCTCTAGCGTGAACGTGAGGGCGGGGACGCCTCCGTCCGGTAACCGGCCATGTCGACCATGGGGGTGTCCGTGCGCGGGCCGAAACGTGGTCCGGTCTGGGCGGCCCAACTGTGGCTACGCCAGCGCCGGCGCCGGTGGCGCACCCGACGCGAACGCCGTACGGAGCGGGACAGCCGCCGGCGGACCGACGAGCGGGCCAGCAACCGGGTCAGGTGGCGCTACCGCCGCTGGCTGCGGTGGAGCATCGTCGCCGTCGCCTGGACGTTGCTGGGCTGGACCCTGCTCTCCCTGGTCCTGACGGTCCTCGGCACCGAGCCGCACTTCCTGCGGGTGACCCGGTGGTGCGAGGGAGACCAGCCGAGGGCGTACTACTGCGGGCAGGTGCAGGGCTTCGTCAAGCCCCTGATGGCCGCGGCGCTTGGCGTCGCGTTCTTCTACTACTGGCGCTACGTCCCGGTCCGCCGCTGGTACCGGCGCAACGTGCGGCGCAACAGCCGGATGGTGCTGCCCAGCGTCGAACGGGGCCTCGACCCGGCTGACGTCGTCGGCCGCGACGAGCTGTGCGAGCTGCTGATCCAGCGACTGCGCGACCGGGCGACCCGGCGCCCACTGCTGCTGGTGGGCGGCATCGGCACCGGCAAGACGGCCACCCTGGCACGCCTCGCGGAGATGCTGATGGCCGCCGACGTCGTACCGGTCGGGGTCGACCTGCGGTCGGTCACCGACCCGGAGAAGCTGAACTTCCGCGAGCTCGCCGTCGAACAGTTCGGACGCACCATCGACACCCGGCTGCGCGCCTCGGGCGAGGCCGACCGGATCTGGCGGAGGCTCTGGCTGGAGAACCGCCTCGTGGTGCTCGCCGACGGGCTGGAGGAGAGCCTCGCCGACGCCGCCCAGCCCGCCGACCGGGACAGCGTGCTGCGGGACGCCGTCCGGGCCGCCGTCCGCGAGCGGCTTCCCCTGGTGGTCACCTCGCGGCCCGACGACCCGCTGCGCGGGCTGGACGCGCTGCTGCTGCAACTGGAGCCGCTCGCCCAGGGTCCCGCCCTCGAATACGTGCAGGCCCGCAGCCGCCGCTCGGAGACGGGCCACCGGTGGGAGCGCATCACCGAACTGGTCAAGGCCGCCGACGTCGCGGACTCGCCGTTCTACCTGCGGGTCATCGGGCAGCTCCACGAGGTCGACCGGCTGGACCGCGTCGAGCCGGTGGGCCCGGGCCGGGTGGCGCTGCGCTGGTGCCTGCTGGAGGAGTGGTGCGCCGCCACCGTCGCCGGCGACCTGTACGAGGACTACGGCCTGCCGCAGGTCGAACGGTCCGACGCGATCGAGGTGCTCTCCGCCCTCGCCTGCATCGGACTGCGCGACAACCGACTGTCGGTACGGACGACAGAACTCACCGGCGGCGACGGCGCCACCGACGCCGGCCGGCGGTGGATCCTGACCGAGCTGCGCAACCGGCTGCGCAAGCTCGACGCCGGCAACGCCCAGGACGTCGGGCTGGCCGAGACCACCGGGGACGCGCTGAACATCGTGGTGAAGCGGCAGGAGGGGGTGCGTTTCCAGCACGGGGTGATCCAGGCGTACCTCGGCGCGCGCTTCCTCACCGCCGCCATGCGCGACCCCGGCTTCCTCGACCGCGCCTTCGCCCACCACCACGGCCCGGGGCGGGAGCTGCTGGCCGCCCTCACCCTGCACACCCGCAGTGCGGGCGCGTTCGCGCAACTGGACGGGCGACGCCAGCGGACCGTCCGGCCCGGGAACCTGCCCCGCCTCGGCGACGCCGTACGGCGCAGGGTGGGCCTGCCGGCGGAGAGCCGGGACGCGACCGCCACCCGGAAGACGTCGATCGACCTCGTGCGGCGGCTCTGCACCGAGGCGGCGCGCACCCCGAACCGCACCCGGGCGCTGGAGATGTTCGCGGCCGCGCTGGAGATGGACGCCGCCACCGGGCACACCTCGCACCGACGGCTGGCCGACACCATCCACCGCGCCTGGTGTCACTACCAGGGCGACGGGTCCGTCACCGACCGCCCGCTCGAAGACGCCAAGATCGCCCTCGTGCACCGGTACGGCGACGCCGCCCGGCAGCTCGCGGAGCGGCCCCCCGATCCCACCGGGCTCCGGTCGCGGCGACCCGCCCCGCAGTACGACCAACTGTTCCTGATGATGGCCGACGAGGGTTCCTATCTTCCCCGGCTGGCCGCGGCCCGGGAGATCGCCGCCGGCGGCAACGCGGCTGTCCGCGCGCTGCGCGGCCGGCTCTCCGACCCGCCGCGAGCGGACGAGTCACCGGGCCGGGAGCGCCTCGACGAGATACGGACCTGGATGACACCGTCGCTGTTCCTCTACGCGGACGACGAGCACGAACCCGGCGAACCCAACTGGCGGCACGAGGCCCACCGGGCCCTGCAACGCTGGGTGCACCGGCTGGCCACCAACGCCACCGACGGGGCCCGCGTCCACGAGCTCACGCTCGCCCAGGGGTTCCGCCTCGCGGCGAACTGCCGGGTCTACCCGGCGCACCGCAGCCTGCTGATCGAGGAGGCCGAGAAGGCGCTGCGGTACTCCCGGTTCTGGTACTCGCACCTGGTGCTCATCCAGGCGCTGACCCTGCTGGCACTGCCCCGCGATCCCGGCGAGACGCTGCGCGAGCGGGGCCACGGATCGGACCCGCGCGGACTGGTCGACTTCTGGACCTCGATCGCCGGCGGCGGCGATCACGCCCCGCACCACCACAGCGGCACCGACCACCCGCTCGTCCGCAAGGTCGCGGACCTGTGCGTCGAGTCGCTCGTCGACCGGCACCCCGAACGACGCTGCTGGATCGACGAGCGGGAGATAGTCGGTCGGGTGGGGACGGTCAGCCCACAGCCCGGCATCCGCCGGCTCCAGGACTCCTGGCTGCCCGCCTCGCACGGCTGGGCCGTCCTGGAACCACGGGCGCAACGACTGCTGGCCGACGTGATGCTGCTGCTCAACCTCGCCGACCGGGGCCGGGACAGCACCGAACGGGCCCGCCGGCTCACCCGGGCCAGCCGGCCCGAGCTGCCGCCGTGCCTCACCATCGACCGCACCGCCATGCGGGTCACCCTCAGCCGCCGCCAGGCCCACGACGTCCAGCCCGGCTCCACCTGCGTCGACGACTGCCCGTTCCGGCTGTGCCCGCTGCCGCCGAAGGGCGACGAGCTGCCGTACCAGATGGAGGAGGTCTTCTGCGCCCACCAGATCGACCTCGTCGGGCACTGGTTCCGGCCGGGCGCGCGGGCCGACTGGCAGGCGGTCAACCGCAGGGACCTGCGCACGTTCTGGCACGAGATGTCCGAGCGGATGGCCCCCGCCTGGCGCAAGTGAGCCGTACGGCGTCCGGCACTAGGCTTCGACGCATGTGGACGTCGCGATGGCACGGCCTGGCGGCGAAGGCGGCCCTGGCGCCGGTGGTCGGCCTCGTGGCCGTCGTCGGCCTGGTGGTGCAGGCGTCCGGCATCGACACCGGCGCCGAACGGGCGGCGCTGTTGGCGGTGCTGGCGTCCTCCGGCGCGCTCTACCTCCGCCGCCGCCATCCGGTGGCGGTGGGCGTGGTGGCGCTGGCTGCCGTCGGCGCGTACGGCGCGCTGCTGCACCGGCCCGGGCCGATCATGCTGGTGTTCGTCGTGGCGCTCTACACCGTCGTCGACGAGGGGCATCTCGGGGTCGCCGTCGGGCTCGGTCTCGCCTCGGTGGTCGCCTTCGCCGTCGCGGACAGCTACAACCGGACGGCCGAGAGTGTGAACGGGGCGACGCTGCTGCACGCCGGTTGGCTCGTCGCGGTCATCGTGGGCGTGACCCGCAACCGCCGGGCCTACCTCGCCGAGGCGCAGGCCCGGGTGCTGGCCGCGGAGCAGGGCAAGGAGGAGGAGGCCCGGCGACGGGCCACCGAGGAGCGGCTGCGCATCGCCCGTGAGCTGCACGACGTGCTCGGTCACCATCTCTCGCTGATCAACGTGCAGGCCAGCGCCGCGCTGCACCGCCCGGATCCCGACCGGTCCGCGCAGGCGCTCGCCGCGATCAAACAGACGAGCAAGGAGACGCTGCGGGAGTTGCGCACGACGCTCGGCATCCTGCGGCGGGAGGATGCGGCGCCGAGCGGTCCCGCACCCGGCCTCGACCGCCTGTACGAGCTGGTCACGACGGCCGGGCGGTCCGGGTTGGAGATCCGCACCGAGCTGGCCGAGACTCGCGCGCTGCCGCCGGAGGTCGACCTGGCGGCGTACCGGATCGTCCAGGAGGCGCTTACCAACGTGACCCGGCACGCCGGTGCGACCGCCGTGGTGATCCGGGTCCGACCGGACCGCGACGACGTGCTGCTGGAGGTCGAGGACGACGGCGCCGGCACGGCGGGCCAACCCGGCAACGGGATCCTGGGCATGGGCGAGCGGGCCCGGGCACTGGGCGGCTCGCTGACCACGGGCCCGGGCGTGGACGGCGGCTTCCGGGTACGCGCCCGCCTGCCGATACCGCCCGTCCCGGTGCCGGCGGGCCCGCCCGCGCCCCGACCGGGTCCGGGGGACGTGGCGTGATCCGGGTGCTGCTCGCCGACGACCAGACCCTGGTGCGCGCCGGGTTCGGGTCCATCCTGGGCGGTGAGGACGGCATCGAGGTGGTCGGCGAGGCCGCCGACGGTGCCGAGGCGGTGCGGCTCGCCCGGCAGCTGCGGCCGGACGTCGTCCTCATGGACATCCGGATGCCCCGGCTGGACGGCCTGGCCGCCACCCGGGAGATCGCCACGAGCTCCGACGTCCGCGTGATCATCCTGACCACGTTCGACCTGGACGAGTACGTCTACGGCGCGCTGCGGGCCGGCGCGAGCGGTTTCCTGGTCAAGGACACCGAGCCCGCAGAGCTCATCCACGGCGTGCGGGTGGTGGCGCGCGGTGACGCGCTCATCGCGCCGTCGATCACCCGCCGACTGATCTCCGAGTTCGCCGCCCGGGCCACGTACCCGGATCCGGGGCCGCGGCTGAACGCGCTGACGGAGCGGGAGCGTGAGGTGCTGGTGCTGGTCGCCGCCGGCCTGTCCAACGACGAGATCGCGGCGCGGCTGGTGCTGAGCCCGGCCACCGCGAAGACGCACGTCAGCCGGATCATGACCAAGACCCGAGTCCGGGACCGGGCCCAGTTGGTGATCCTCGCGTACGAGTCCGGCCTGACCGTTCCCGGCTGGCTCGCCCGCTCCTGACGGCGACCTCCGCGGCGCCGCACCGACCCGGCGCCCCTGGCCGGTCCACGATCAGGCGGTGCGCCGGGAACGCATCAGGGCCAGCCCACCGAGGACCACGGCGACCAGCCCCAGCACCAGGGCCACGTAGGCCCCGCCCCGCCCGTTTCCGGTGCCGATACCGCTGTCGGAGGTGGCCACGACCAGCCCGCCGAGGGCGACGCCCATCAGCCCCGCGGCCAGCGCCACGGTGGCCCCGAGCCGGCCGGAGCCGGTGCCGAACCGACCGCTGGGGCGGGCCAGAGCCAGCCCGCCGACGATCACGCCGGCCAGCCCCAGCGAAGCAGCGACGATGGCCCCGAGTCGGCCGGCGCTCATGGTGTAGGCACTGGTGGCGGCAAGCAGGTGACGGACGTTCATCGAGGATCCCTTCGCTCGCATGACGAGTACAGCCGGCAGCGTATGTACCGGCGTGGTCACGGGTCGTCATGCCGGAGTTGGCGATGCGCCTACCACCCGGGTTGCGCGCGCTCGGGGCGTCGTACCCCCCTGGTTGTTCCACGCCCTCGTCAATGGCGGGGCGGGCAGGACTAGTCGCCGGCACGTCGGGTACCCACGGCCGGGATACGGAGGTGACGCCCGGATGGCGAAGTTCCTACTCACGTCGACCTACACGGTCGAGGGGATCAACGGGTTGATGAAGGACGGCGGCACGACACGCGCCGAGGTGATCCGAGCGTTGATCGAGAACTCCGGTGGCCGGATGGAGGCGCTGTACTTCGGGTTCGGCCAGTACGACACCTACGTCGTCTGCGATCTGCCGGACCACCGGACCGCCGTCGCCCTGGCCGTCACCATCCGGGCGGCCGGCGGCCTGGACACCCGGGTCAGCCCGCTGCTGACCCCCGAGGACGTGGACGAGGCGCTCGGGATGCAGGTGGCGTACCAGCCGCCGGGAGCCTGATCCGTCGACCCGGCCGCCCCGGAGTCGACGGAACGTGTCACGGCATGCCGGCCACCTCCCGGCGGTGGGCACGCAGCGCGCCGGGATCCGGGCGGTCCGCCGTACGGGCCGGGGGACGCAGTTCCCGGCCGTGCCATTCGGCGTAGTGCGCGGCCTCCGCCTTGACCCGGACGCGGAGCTGCTCGTCGACCCAGATCAGGCCACGGTCGAAGAGGTTGTGCACGTCGGCCCGGAGCAGCAGACCGTTGGTGACCCTGTTCGTGGCGGGCCCGTCGTACGGCGCGATGTGGGCGGCCTGGAGCGCGGCCTCGGTGTCGCAGCCGGTGATCGCGCAGCGCCGCCCGTACGCCTCGATGAGCCTGCGCCGGAAGTCGGCCTGCCCCTGGCGGGCGGTGACCTCCGCGAGCCGGCGGCGACGCCCCTCCGGCAGGGCCTCGGGCTCCGGCACCCCGCTCGCTTCCAGCGCGTCGACGACGCGGTCGAGCTCGGTCGCGCTCATCTCCCGCACGCCACGCACCGAACCCGCCGGCAGTACGGGCACGTCCTCCTCGCTGTCGAGGAGGCGCCGGGTCAACTCGGCGTCCCACCGGACCGCGACCCGCCATTCCAGCCCGTCCTCCGTCGCCCGCTGACGAGGGTCGTCCCAGGCGACTCCCGCCGCGACGAGGCGTGCGGGTGGCTCGGTGGCGTAGGCCCAGATCCGGTCTCCGGCGGCGATCTGGTGATAGCCGGCGGAGAGCTGCCAGTCGCCCACCGCGTCGCTGCGGAAGTACTCCCAGACGTCCTCCCCCGACGAGCTGTCGCCCGCGTTCACCGGGCAGAGCCAGTCGGTCTGCTCGTGCCGGCCGAGCACCGCGTCGGCGAGCGGCTGGTTGTGGCCCCGCGCGTGCAGGGTCCGCGACTGAAGCAGCGGTTCGGTGAGGGCACGGGCGGCCAGGACGACGCGCTCGTCCGCGAGCGCCGCGATCAGGTCCTCGACGTCGCCGGCGAGGACCTCCTGGTCCGGCCCGGCGTCGACGTAGTCCGACGGCTATCTGGTGAGGCCGGGATGGGCCGCCCGGAAGCCTGCCGGCGTCCAGTGCCCGTCGAGCACCGACTTCCGGACGACCACGAAGCCCTCGGCCCGCGCGTTGGCGCCCGGTTCGGTCGGCTCGTGCAGCACGAACGTCTCCATCGTCTTCATGGAGACCGCCGACAGCCGTGGCGGATCCGTCCGGGTGCCGGGCAGGCAGGAAAGCGCCCAGTGGTCCCGCTCGGTGGCCGCCGCGTCCGGCACCACCGCGTCGAGGTAGGCCCGGTTGGCCGCCACCACCGAGTCGAGGTACGGGCCGTCGGCCAGCCGCTCGAAGCGGCTCACGGCATCCGTGGACGTGACCCGCTGCCCGGGCAGCAGCCGGTTGAACCGGGGAGCGACCAGGGTGAGCAGGGCCTCCTTGAGCGCCTTCGGGTCACCCGTCTCCCGCCACCTGATCTCGCACCGACCGAGCCACGCGGCGACCTCGGCGGCGGTCGCCTGCCGGCCGAGTTCCCGGTCGAGCAGCTCGCCGACCTGCTTGTGCAGCACCGACGAGCCCCGGTTGCCCCGCAGGTGGGTGCGGAGTCGTTCCCGCAGGGTCCGCCCCGTCTCGCCCACGTAGACGATGTCGCCGTCGAGGAGCACGACGTGTGTCCCCGGCGCGAGGGGCGCAAGGGCCGCGGTGTCGGGTGTGAACGGCTTCGGTTCGGTGAAGGGATCGAGCAGACCGTCGAGAGTGGAGTCCGGCATCCGGGGGAGGCTACCGGCGCCGGCGCCGACGCGTGGTCCGGCACTGCTGAGCGCGGGAGGCGAGGGTCGGCGTACGCGTCCGTGCTGACGGCAGGGCGGGCATGGCCCGTTCGGTCAAGCCCGCCCTGCCGTCATCGGTCAGCCGACGCGCTGGCGGGGGCGGGTCAGGGCGAAGCCGACCACGCCTGCGACGGCGGCCAGGATGCCACCGCCGATGGTCCAGTACCAGCGGGACGACAGGCTCGGCCATTGCACCCAGTCGAACCAGCCGTCCTCCTCGCCACCGGCCGCCCCCGGGGCCGGAGTGCTGGCGGCCGGATCGCCGGCGAGCACCTTGCCCGGGTTCACCGCCGGGACCAGGGGCTCCTTCAGGTCGCCGCCCTCCGGCTCGGTGTCGCCGTCGGACTCCACCCCGACCAGCAGGCTCACCTCGATCGGCAGGCCCAGCTCCTGCTCCGGCAACTCGATGCCGGACAGCCGGACGTAGTAGGTGCCCGGCAACGGGTCACCCGACCACGGCTCGGCCCACGAGCGCACCTGGCGCAGCTCGCAGTCGAGTTCGACGGTGGCGGCGCTCTTCGACGCCACCGGGGTCTGCGCCCCTGCCACACACGCCTGCCGGCGGCGCAGCCCGTCGAAGACCTCGACCGTCCAGGTGGAGTCGCCCTTCCGGCTCGCCGCGGCGGGCAGCGACACGGTGGCCGCCACGTGATGGGTGTCCCCCGCCGCGGCCGTGAACGACCAGTACAGGTAGTCGCCCACGGAGGCGCCGACCCGTACCGGCTGGCCGGGGCTGATCCCGGCGGCGGTGAGGAACGAGGTGCCGGCCTTGTTGATGGTGGCGGCCCCCGGCGACGGGGTGGGCGTGTCCGCGCTGGCGGCGGCCGGCAGCGCGATGGCGATGCCGGTGGCGGCGAGCAGCGCCGCCGCCCGGCGGGCCGAGGTCAGGGCCGGAGCCTTCCGCATCGTCATCGGGTCCTCCAGACCGCTACCCACCAGCGGGTCAGCCAACCAACGATCAGCCCACTGAGCAGGCCCGCGAGCATGAGTACGCCCAGCAGCACCCAGCCCCGGCCGAGACCCGGACTGTTCGGGGCGGGCGACGCGTCGACCAGGTCGATGGTCAGTTCGAGCGGCATGCCCGGAGCCGCACCGGCGCCCGCCTTCGCGGAGAAGGAGTTGCTGACCACCAGGCAGACGACGGTGGGCTCGGGAGCCTTCTCCGTCGACTCCGTGAAGACGCCGCCCTTGTCGTCGTCCGCCGACTCCTCCTCGTCCTCGTCGTCCGCCGCCGACCAGCGCACGCCGGTCGACAGCACGTCGGTACGACCGCTGCCGGCGTCGTTGCCCCGCACCAGTTCCCGCCCGTCGGTGGCGGTGGCCCGCAGCAGTACGCCGTAGTCCCGGTTCAACGGCCGGTCCAGGCCGATGCTCACCGAGGCCCGCAGCTCCTGCCCCGGCTGGACCGGGATCCGGTACCACCGGTGCTCCTCGAAGCGCTCCCGGTCGGTGTAGACACCGGGGGTGAGCACGGGCGCCTTGGCGCAGACGTCGGTGCCGGCCACCTTCGCCGGCGTCTTCGTGTGCGTGTCCTTGGCCCGTTCCACGATCTGCTTGATCCGCCGGGTCAGGTCTTCCTTGCTCTGCGCCGAGGTGTAGGTCCCGCCGGTCGCCGAGGCGATGCAGACGAGCTGCTTGCGTACCTTCTCGTCCGGGATGAGGCCGAGCGTGTCGACCACCAGTTTGGTGCCCTGGGCGGCCAGCTCGCGGGCCACCTCGCAGGGGTCCGGCGGCGCGCAGGTGTCCTCGCCGTCGGTGATGAGCACGATGCGCCGGGTGGTTTCGCCGGTGCCGAGGTCCTTCGCCGCCTCGCGCAGGGCCAGCCCGACGGGGGTGAAGCCGGTCGGGCGCAGGGTGGCGATGGCGTTCTTGGCCTTCACCCGGTCGACGGGGCCGACCGGTACGAGTTGCTGGGTGTCCTGGCAGCCGACCTTCTTGTCGTCCCCGCCGTAGGTGGCGCCGAGGACGCGGATGCCGAGATCCGTCGTCTCGGGCAGCGCGTCCACGACGTCGTTGAACGCCTCCTGGGCCACGGCGATACGGGAACGCCCGCCGATGTCCTTGGCGCGCATCGAGCCGCTGACGTCGAGGACCAGCTCCACTTTGGGCGGCTCGACGGGTTCGGTCTCGTGCTCGTCGGCGTAGGCGGGAGGCACGCCCAGTGTCGGGAAGGCCACCAACAGTCCTAAGAGGACCGCTGGAAGCCGTCGTTTGATCATCACGGCGCCGATCCTAGTGATCACCAACCTTCCGGCCGATCCGGCGGCATCGCCATCGTCCAATCAGGATCACTCGGACCCATCGACAGCCGACTCGCTCCCCCGGTGGTCGTCGCGACTCCGACGCGGCGGCGTCGGAGGGTCGCGCAGGAGCTCGGCCGTCAGGGCCTCGGCTCCGCCGGCAGGTGGATGCGGTCGGCGGGCACCCCGGCGGCGAGCAGCCGCAGCCGCGCGCCGGCAAGCATCGGGGGCGGGCCGCAGACGTACACGTCGTCGTCGGGGCGGCGATGGTCGAGGGCGATCGTGAGGGCGTCACCCTGCTCGGCGGGCTCGGCGCCGGGATCATGGCTGAAGGCGGGCACGACGGTCAGCCAGTCGTGGGCTTGCTGGAGCTTGTCGAGGGCGGTCGCGTCGTACAGGTCCGCGAAGGCGCGCGCGCCGACGACCAGGGTCACCCGCCGGCCATCGGGCGCGGCGGCGACCTGCTCGACCAGGGCGCGCAGCGGCGCCAGCCCGGTACCCCCGGCGACGAGCAGCAGGTCCCGCCGCGCGGACGGGTCCAGGCTCAGCCCGGCGTCGCGCGGCGGGCCGAGGTGGAGCAGCTCGCCGGGGCGTACGTCGTGGACGAGGCGGTGGGCGACGGCCCCGGCGGCGACGGCGCGGACGTGCAGCTCGACGGTGCCGTCGGGGCGCGGGGCGTTGGCCGGGGAGAGCCAGCGCCAGCGGCCGGGCCGGCGCGGTGTGCAGACCGGGACCGCCTGGCCGGGCCGGTGGGTCAGGCGCTGCCAGGGGCGTACGGTCAGGATGGCGATCGTGTCGCACGGCCGGTCGTGGCCGATCACCTCGGCGGGGCACCAGGCCGGGCCATCCTCGGCGCGGGCGGCGGCGCGGCGCACGGCCTCGTCGGCGCGGCGGCCGGCGTGCTCCCAGGCGTCGGCGAGCCGCGGCGTCCACAGTGGGCGGGCGCGCCGGGCGACGGCGGCGAGCAGCGCGTCGCCGATGGTGGCGGCGTGCGGCAGCAGGCCATGCCGGCGGTACACGCGGCCGAGCACCGCCAGCAGCGCCGCCCGCCCGGCCGGGTCGTCGCCGCCGACGGTGAGGCGGCCGAGCGCGGCGAAGAGCAGCGGCGCGTCCCGCTCGGGAAGCAGGCCGGGGCGGCGGTCCTCCAGCGTGCACCAGAAGTCGTCGGCGCCCCGCTCGACGGCTGCCTCCCAGGCGGCGACGATGGTCACGCGCCCACCTCGCCGGCAAAGGCCCGGCGGGCGCGGGCGATCCGCTCGTCGGGCTCGTCGAGCGCCCAGAGCACCCCCGCCAGGTAGTCGACGATGCGCCGGTGCTGCTCCTCCGACAGGCCGAACCCGCGCCACGGGTCCTCTCTTGGCTGGCCTTCGAGGGCCCCGGCAAGGCCCGCTGCCAGGTGCGCGCCGAGCCGCTCCAGGTCGACCCCGATGAGGTACGGCGACAGCTCCGCGTCCGCCACCACGAGCCGCAGCCACCGCCCGACCACCTCCTGCACGCTCATGCCCAACCGCCCGGTTCGACCTGGGACGGACTTGAGCACCGGGAATCGTCGACGGAGGTGGCCATGCCGGCTCCTCATGGGTGTAAGGAAGGTGCCCTTGCTAACGGATTCGGTAGAGGAAGGGCCCCTTGCGAAGGGTTGGAGTGGCGCCGGGGCGGGCGGAAGCGGAGCTGTGTCGTTCGGGAATCGACGCAGTTCCGCAGCCAGCACCCGCCCCGGGCCATGCGTCGACCTTCGGCTCGGGCCGGGGCTCCCGGTATGCCGCGATGATCCTGATGGCAATGCACGCTGTGCATCCGACAAGTCACTCTCTGCCTGAGGCTTCGAGTCGCTCGCCTCCCTACGCGTTCGGCCCTGTCGAGCTGCCCCGTCCATGAGGGCATGTCCTTGCCGGGCAAGCGACGAGCGGCGTGGATGACCGC
Source organism: Micromonospora sp. DT46 (assembly GCF_049841735.1). Classification (NCBI taxonomy): domain Bacteria; kingdom Bacillati; phylum Actinomycetota; class Actinomycetes; order Micromonosporales; family Micromonosporaceae; genus Micromonospora; species Micromonospora sp. DT46. The sequence goes on from NZ_JBNCKW010000001.1 coordinate 184,379, forward strand.
GCGAATATGCGCGCTGCGTATACCGATCCTGCACGGAGTGGCTTGAATGGATAGGCTCGACGAGGCGGAATGGACGGAGCCACCTGCGCATGGCGAGGTTGCCGGTGACACACGCGAACTGCCCCCGGTGCGGCGGACGGTTGGCCCGCGACAACGACAGCGGGCGCTGCGCGCCGTGCCAGGCCGCCGAGCGGGACAGGTTGAGCGCGCCGCCGGTGGTGCCGGCAAGCTTCTGGGAACACGAGCCGGTGCGGCGGGCGCTGGCGGAGCGCCACCTCGGGCGGGCCATCCGGGCGTATCGGTGCCACCCGTACCACGGGCGGGCCGCGTTGCCGCAGACCGTGGTGGCGGGGTGGCTGGGGATCACGCAGGCGCAGCTCAGCCGGGTGGAGAACGGTCCGCCGCTGGTGCACCTGGACCGGTTGACGCACTGGGCGCAGGTGCTTCGCATCCCCTTGGCACGCCTATGGTTCGCGCTTCCGGGCCAGGCCCCCCAATCGAGCGACACCGCTGCGGAGGTCAGTTCTCGACCTGGCCAGCAGTCCTCGGGACCCGACGAGGGTCGGCGGGCACTGTTAGCCGGTATCGCTGCCGTCGCCGCAGGCGCGGGACTCGTCGGTGGGGTGGGGCTCGTCCAGCCCCGACGAATCGGCGCAGCGGATGTCGCTCGGCTCAACGCAGTGCTGGAGCTGTACCGCTCGGTGGACTATGAATGCGGTGGCGGGCTGCTGTACCAGGAGGTGGCCCGCTTCGCCGAGTCGGTGTACCGCATGCTCGACTGGTCGCACCCGGCCGGGCTGACGCCAAGCCTCGTCGCTGCGGTGGCTGCAGCACGCCAACTGGCCGGTTGGACGGCGCTCGACGCGGGTCGGCACCATGACGCGCAGCGGCACTTCGTCGCAGGCGAACGGGCCGCGCTGACCGCTGGAGATGTGTTGCTGGCAGCGATGATCCGATATTCGCAGGCCAAACAGCTTCAACACCTCCGACACAACCGAGACGCACTCGCAACGCTGCAGCTCGCTCACGCGCAGCTTGGGACACACGCCACCCCGGCGATCAGGGCTCTGCTCTGGGGCGCGGAAGCCGCCTCCGTCGCGGCACTCGGCGACCACCGGACCGCCGTGACCACCCTCGGCAAGGCGAGCGATCAGTTCGAGCGCATCGACAGCGAGCGCGAGCCGGGCTGGTTGGGCTTCTACGACCGCGGCGAGTTGTTCGCCCAGTACGGCCGCGTGCACCGGGACAAAGCGCGGGAGGACCGCAGGCATGCGCCCGAGGCAGTTCGCTGGGTCCAAAACGCCATAGCCGCGTTTGGTCCGGCGAACGTGCGTAGCACGGTACTGAACGAGGTTGGGCTGTGCAGCGCATTGTTCCTCGCCGACGAACCGGAGCGGGCGCTTGCGGTAGGCGCCCGCGTCGTGGAGCTGGCACGAACGATGAGTTCGAAGCGAGTGATCGATCGGGTCGTCAATCTGCGCCGCGATCTGGCGCAGCATCGCGGGCTTCCGCAGGTCGCCGAGTTCGAGTGCCGCCTCACGGCTCACGCTTCGGCAACCAGATGAGTGGACGGTTCTCCGAGGAGGCGATGACGGCGGCCATGCGGCAGGTCGCCACCGATCTAGGCGTCCCGTCGGATGACGCTGAACTGCTACGACTGACCAACAACGCCGTCTTCGCCCTGCCTCACTCTGGGATCGTCATCCGGATCGCGCGCACCTATCGGCTGCGTGACCGGGTGACGAAGGTCGTTCAGCTCGCGCGCTGGAGCGCCGAAATTGACGCACCGACGATTCGCCTGGCGACGGACGTCGAGCAGCCGGTTGAGGTCGGCGACCTGGTCGCCTCGATCTGGACGTACGTTCCGCCACGGTCGCCTGCCCCGGCGGTGAAGGACCTCGGCCTGGTGTTGCGCAAGTTTCACGCCCTCGGCGTTCCTCCCTTTCCGCTACCCGTCTGGGATCCAGTCCGTGACGCACGCCGACGGCTGGACGACGCAGATGGGCTTGGCAGTCACGACCGTGACTTTCTGGTCGAGTGGTGCGACCGAGTCGAGCCACAGATCTATGCCCTCAACCAACGCGCGGAGCGGATGCTCATCCACGGGGACGCTCACGTCGGCAACCTGCTTCGAGAGCCGTCAGGCCGGACAGTCATGTGTGACTTCGACGCCACGTGCGTCGGGCCCTGGCAGGTTGACCTGGCAGCAGTTGCCGCCGGCGAGGCTCGATTCGGAGGCACAGGAGCGCACCGTGCGTTGGCCAACGCCTACGGCATCGACGTCACCTCTGACCCGTCGTGGCCGATCTTTCGCGAGGCCCGCGAGCTGAAGATGATCGTCGCTGCCGTGCCGCTGCTGGCCACCTCGGCAACAGTCGCTGCCGAATTCGTCATCCGACTCCGTTCGGTGCAGAACGATGATCACGATGCGCGCTGGACGCCGTTCGCGGATCTCTCCAAGCCGACCAGGAGAGCGAGATTCGTCTGTTGACTCCAAGCCGTTCGAAAACTCGGCGTAGCACGTCGTGGATGCACCGACTCGTGCCGGCTAGCTTCACGACCGCCGCGAACGAAGAGCTCGGTCAAGACTGACCCTGCCGTTAGGACGCGCAGAGCTATTCATAGAGGAGGTCGCATGGACCTCAGCGCCCCCTATGCCATCGTTGCCGAGCCGAGACTAAGCCGGAGTTCCTCGATGACGGCTAGCGCCTCTTCCTCTTCCACGTCGTCAGCCCACCGTTGACGCCAGGTCGAGCCGTTCGCGAGTACCACGTCGAGGGCCCGCATGGCCAGGGCCTGCAGCGATGGGCTTACCCGGATGTCCCGTCGGCCAAGCAGGAATCGTGGAGCGTAGGCCGAATCCGAGGCTGGTGCGCCGGTGAGCGACTGGAGCACGGTCGCGGCGGCCGCAATCGCTCGGGCGGCCTCGCCTGCGGGGAGGGCCGGCCCGGACGACACGACCGCTTCGAGAACGTCGCGTACAAGCTCGGTCCTCTGGGCGGGAGCTGTTGTCTCCAGGATGCCGCACCACTCGACCGCGTCATCGTTGTCGAACGGACCGAGCTGCCAGGTCGCCATCACCCCTCCTCTGACTGGCGTAACCAAACCACATCCTTGAGGTGGTCCAACTTCCGGCCTTGGCTCTGGGCCGAGGGCGCGACCGCACGCATGAGCGCCCTACACCGGGAGAGTCCACTTCCAAGATCGATAACTCCGCGGTATGCTCCTGCCATGTCTGAACCGCCAGGAGAGCCCACCAGTGATCGGACGTCCGTGGAACTTTTCGCGGGCGGCGGTGGTCTGGCGATGGCCGTCCACAGAGCAGGCTTCCGCCCGCTCCTGGTCAATGAACTCGTCAAGCACGCGTGCGACACGCTCAAAGCGAACGCGGCCACTTCCCGAGGCGAGAGCGAGCACATCCCCTCCCCTGGCGAGCGATGGCCCCTCGTCGAGGGGGACGTTCGCGACATCAAGCTCGACTATTTGTGGGACCGCGTAGACTTACTCGCTGGCGGGCCACCCTGCCAACCGTTCAGCCTTGGCGGCGTCGCGAGAGGCGACGAGGACAAGCGCAACATGTTCCCGGAGATGTTCCGCGCCATTCGCAACATTCAGCCTAAGGCCGTGATGTGCGAGAACGTGCGCGGCCTACTACGTCCGTCCTTCAAACCGTACTTCGAGTACATTGAGCGGGAGTTGCGGCTGCCATTCGAGGAACGGGAGGTCAACGCCACGTGGCGTGAGCATGACGAGGTGCTGCGGGAGCGCCTAAATGAGGAGCCGACAGACCCGAAGCGGCGATACGATGTATTAACCACGACGGTGAATGCCGCCGATTATGGCGTGCCGCAGATCCGTAACAGGATCATCATTGTGGCGTTTAGGGCAGACCTCGGCATCGATGTCGAGCGCTTCAAGCAAGCCGTGCGCCCGCAATACTCGGAAGCCGCGCTGATCCGGTCGATGTTCAATGGCTCTTACTGGCGGCGGCATCCTGACGTCCCCGACCATGTGCGTCGACGTGTCATGTCGCGACTGCCGGACAGCGCTCCAGAGGATGACGGCATGCTTCCCTGGCGCACGCTGCGGGACGCCATTAAGGGGCTTAACGGGCAGCGCCCGCTACCGCCGGTACCGTGGGACCGATTGGACCGGCGAGAGTACCGGCTCGGTGGCTTCACCGATCACATCGGCTGGCCAGACGCCCGCATCTACGCGGGCCACACCCCGAACGAGCTTGACCGACCAGCGAAGACTGTGAAAGCCGGCGTGCATGGCGTACCTGGTGGGGAGTCGGTGCTGTTGACTGACGAGCTGCTGGCCGAACCACTCCATGCGTCGCAATATACCTACCGACACAGATACATGACGGTACGCGAAACCGCACGGGTCATGACCTTCCCCGACGACTGGAAGCTTGCCGGTCCTCGTGGGGAGCAGATGCGCCAACTCGGCAACGCGGTTCCCGTCCTGCTCGGCGAATTCTTCGCCCGAGCAATCGCCACTGCACTTGATGAGGTCGAGAGCCAGCCATGACGTCATCGCCGGTCCGACCCGACCAGCGCTGGGCGGACAAGCCCCCCGACCCGAGAGCTTGGAAAGGGCGAAAGGGTCGCAGCAGGCGAGCCGCGTCCGCTGAACAAGATCGGGCTGCAGGTGGACCTGATCGCCGGTGGGTCGACCTCGGTGATGGACGTCAGGCACGGGCGTCAGTCGAACTCAAACTGCTACCCCGAACTCGGCGAATCCGCGCTTATCTGCGGTGGTCAGATAGCGGGCGCTCACCCGCCCGCTATCTCGGCGAGGCCGAGCACGCCACTCGAGCTGAGAATCTCGCTGAAGGATGGCGGCTGGCTTGGGAGCGGGGATTCCTCACACTGCCAGAAGCCAGCGCGACCTCATGGGCGAAGAGCCCTGCCGTGCGGGCCGTGATGCGCGCCAACAAGGCCCGCGACACGGGTCCTGAACGACGGCTGCGCTCCCTCCTGCACCAGGCGGGCTTACGGTACCGGGTCAATGCTCGACCGCTGCGATCTCTGCGCCGCACCGCAGACGTGGTGTTCCCAGGCGCACACGTAGCGGTTTTCGTCGATGGCTGCTACTGGCACGGATGCCCTGAGCACTATCGCCCTGCCCGGGCCAACGACCAGTTCTGGCGCGAGAAGATTGATCGAAATCGTGTTCGCGACCGAGAAACCGACCAACTACTCGTCGACGCTGGCTGGACCGTGATCCGAATTTGGGAGCACGAGGATTTCACGACGGCCGCCAATCGCATCCAAGAGGTAGTTCGTGGACAGTCCGCCGGCGACCGAAAGCACATCCCCGAGGGACAGCTCTAAATGTTCCACCTCCCATCCCGCACTCCGCAAGGGCTAGGTCGGCCGCCCAGAACGCCAGAAGCCGGTAGGTGACCTGCAACTTCGTGATGCGCGGAGTGAGCAACGCCGATACAGATCGTAACCGTAATCAGCGTGGTGAACATGCGGCTGGGACGCAGTTGACATATGTGTCCATGCAACCACCGAGCGGGAAGCGGTTCCGCGCTGATCCCACTGCAGGAGGTGACACGGTTGGCTGAAGGCAGCCGAGGGTGTTGCCGCGGCCGCCTTGCCCTGGGTGTCGATTGGCGTCTTCCTGGCCGTGCTCGGCTTTGGTTGTGGATGTTGGTTGAGTAGGCTGGCGGAGATCGCGCCACGAGATCGACTCGCGACCGCGACGCGGAAGGTCGAGGTCTTCGTATGCACAACAGCGCTGAGTTCCGCCTGAGCATCACCCGAGCCCTCGGTGACCAGCTCGCTGAGTCCTTAAGCATGCTGACGCCGGCGCCGCTCGACCCCGCTAACATCATGGCTATCGCCCCCCGTCCCGGCGTGTACCAGCTCTACGAAGACGGCCGCTTCGTCTACGTCGGCAAGGCGGATAACTCTTTGCCCGGACGCCTCGCGGAGCACCTCGCGAAGATCTCCGGCCGTCTTCACGTCGGCCACATGACCTTTGCCTGCCTGTACGTCGAGGAGGACCTTCACGCTGTCGCACCCGAAAAGCTACTGATCGCAAGGTATAAGGGCCAAGGCCAGGCTCCGTGGAACAACAACGGCTTCGGTAACAACGACCCGGGAAAGGAACGAGACACGACAGATCTTTCCAAGAAACCGTACCACTTCGATATTCTACACCCGGCAAACCTCGACTGGGTTTGCGAGACAATCATGCCCGGCCGATACACAGCAGCTCATCTACTCAAGAGCCTAAAGAACGCTCTGCCCTACGTCTTCCGCTATCAGCAGGCCTCTTTCCACAAGGAGGTGGCCGTCAACGTCACATCTCAGCGGCCGACCGCAGACCAGCTTTTTCAATGCCTAGCACGGGCGATTTCCGTCGTAGAGCCGGCCTGGCAGATAACTGCCCTTCCCGGTTACGTCATCATGTATCCCAAGAATGGACCATATCCGAGCGCGCGACGCACATATCCGTAACGGGCTAACACACGGCTCATCAACCCGGCTAGTACCCCGAAGCGCGATCGATCTTGCACCAGAGACAGCCCTCTTACGGCCCTTGTCGTCCCATGGCCTTATCCCCCTTACCAGCTCTCACTCACGATGAGTTGTGAGGGGCTCCCGGTAGACATGCTCATGATGCCAGAGCAGATAACGTCGACCGGGCAAAACCGTGTCCTCGGCGACTAGAAGATTTTCAGCCAGAGGCGGACGGCCGAAAGCTGCTGCGATCGCTGGGTCGGTCCGCGCTGCATCTTCTAACTTCGGGCTCACCCGGATTCGATGGTCGACGTTCACGGTTACCAGACCTGTGTCGAAGGCAACATCATGTGTCGGACAAGCTGCAAGGCCATTCTGAACGTCTAGTCGTTCTTTAGGCAAACTAGCTTTCCAGGGTTTGATGTGACTGGCGACCAGCATACGGCGCGCCCTCTTACCGCCGGCGGCAGTCAATGCCATGCCGCAAAATACACACCGAAAGCCATGATTGCGCAAGACATCAGTTGCGAATCGGTGCTGTCCTATACGGGCCACCGATACCAACAGCTTTTCGGTCACCCGGTCCTCAAGGTCCGGACGCCTCTTGAGCCAGTTGGCAGACGCTTCCTGGGCGGCTGCCTCAACGTCTGCCCGATCTAGTTTCTCCTGACCAAGTAGCTCCAGCCCCGCGCCTACTATTTCTAGGCCAAGGAAGTCCGGTAGCGACAGCTCATCAATGCCAGCGCTACGAGCGGCGGACAGAATCAGGCGATAGGTCGAGGCCAGCCGCTCTGGCGCGGCGAGGAGTTGTGCAGCCACCTCGACCTCGTATCTGGCTCCGTTCGGCCGACTACCGTCCAGGTTCGCCATCTTCGCCAGCACACTGCTGTTGGGCCTGCAGAACAGGCGGGCGAGGGCCGGGACTGGCTCTTCGGCTTTATGACTGGTGGAGCCACCGTAACGACGATGGTTGACTAGCAGACTCGCGGTTAAGCATAGCAGCGTCTCCACAGGCAAGAAGTCCACCTGCCGCCCTTTGACGATGGGAGAACGCTCCTTGACTAGAATCCACTGGTCGCGGGCCTCTCTTTGCCTCAAATCCAAATACTCCCGCGCTTCAGGCATGAATTCCCTCGATGTAGCTAATAAACCAAGGCAGGTTAAATATTAAGAAAAAACCGAGAATGGCAGAGTGATTCGGCGGCTCTAGTCAACCCTGCCACCTTTTCTTTCCCAATCGAACGCCCCGCTTGGGAAGTCTCAGAATTTGTCAATAATAGGGTCATCCTCTCGAGATCGGTCCCGGGTAGTGAATGTGACAAGCTTAGAATCCTTGCCAGTCGCCGTTGACGGCGCCACTAGGTGGAACGCCATCGTCACCTTGCCCGGATCTATATCATCTCCCGATTGTCCGGCCAGGAGAGCGGAGCCATCAGCATTCCTGGGAACAACTGGGTAGACAAGGATTGCCCCGGTCCGCGGCCTGACCAGGTCATCAGCGAAGGGGTCCCCTATCATGCCGGAGCCGCGCTTAATAGCCTCGACCGGGTACCGGTGCCGCTCTTCGCTAATAACGCTGAAATAGTCTTCCCGAAGGCGTTTACGCACGAAGATGCTCATAGGTCCACAACCGAGGATTCGCCGCTCACTCAAAGCGCTGGCTTGTTGCGGAAAGATGATGGCCCACCTGGATATATCGCCCGAGCTCAGCGAAGCGAGCCAGCGAAGATCCGGGCTTAAGAAGCCCGGTACGGCGAAGCTAACAGATTCCAAAACGCTGAGCAGCACGGAATGCGAAACGCTTCCCATCAAAGCTTGATAATCCCAGCTACCCGACTCGGCGTACAGCGACACACGCTCGCTGGCAGCTTCCATGAGAGGAAGGAAAGCTTCGGTATTCTGGCGGGTGAGCTGGGTGCTTGACGGGAAACATCGGGGTTCGATCGGGATTCCAGGCGACCGGCGTTCCGTGAGCTGCGCGTTATACATCTTGTTCGCCGCAGTCGGCTTGAGCCAGTAGAGGTGCTGCGCTACAAGGGGCGGGATCTGTGCCGGCGTAATCTGCCGGCCGCCCTCCACCGGTGCGGCGTACCGTCGAAGTTCCGCTCGAAAGTATTCCTCGTCGCGGCAGCTTGCCTCAAAGGCCTCGTGCAGAGTGGGTGTAATGTATAGGCGGACTAGGTCCCGATAATTGCGCCGAAAGCCGAACCATCGTCCCATCTGCATGAGCGTGTCCTGCTGCTTGGTCATGCGCCGGTAGTATGAAACGGTCAGCCCTTCAACAGTAAAACCACGTGCTAACTTGTTGCCGCCAATAAGGATCCGCCAAACGGACCGCTTGTCGAAGTCGATTTCCTCCTTTTCAATATCCTTTTCGCTGTTCACGACAATGACTGGATCGCCCGACTGACCAATTCGGCGCACCGCCTGGGCGACATAAGGGGCGAGGTCCTCGTACGTGTCAGGGAGCGGCTGCTCGGGGGAGATGGCCCGACTAACCGGCGCTACGTCGTTTTGATAGAGGTCGCGAAGGCGAGCACTACTAGCCGGAGAATAGTAACCCGACCTCCGCCAGAGGCTGCGCAAAACCGTCGCTTGTTCCCGGTGCGTTACGGTCTTCATTGCTTCGTGGACTAGCATCGTGTGGTGCACATAAGGCGGAAGGCCTTGATCCTGCCGGTACAGCTTTACCGCCCCCGTCAAAACGAACATATCTAGGGCATCGAGAAGCTGCGGATCTTCCAATGTGTTGTCCTGATTGAGCGCCCTGACGTGAGCCTTCTCTTTCGAATTAGCGAAGGTAGGGCCATCCTGCCCAAAGGAGGCGTCAAGATCGTGAAAGTCCTCAGCTCCCATATATTCCTGCGGCCGCTCCAGTGAGATAAGGAAATCCTTCGGAAAGATATTCTCGGCGTCACTCGGGTCGATGAACACGTTCGCGAAGGGCGTGGCGGTGTAGCCGACGTATTGTGCCCGAGGCAACAGTACCAAGAGTTCCGCGATAACCTTATTGATTGCAGTTCTCTCGGTCTGGTCTTCTGCCCACTTCTTGGGGTTACTAGTGTTGGGCGAAGCTTGGTCCGACTCGTCGTCAATAACAAGCGCCGGAATCTCGCTCAGCCTTGCGGTGATCTTGCCAAGATCTTTTACCAGTTTCCTCAGGACCGGTCCATTCTTCTTTACCACTAGCAATCGGGCGTCACTCGGCAGTAGGTTCGTCGGGTCGAAGTAGGGACGGGTTCTATCGCGGCGTTCGAAATCGAGTGCGCTAATCCCCTGCTGGAGACTGCGGTAATCAAAGCTTCGAGTCGTGAGCCGAATAATGTCAGGACGGCCTACGTCAGAAGGGCGGCATCCATGCTGCAGGAACTTCCCACTAATCCAATCCGGGTCGTCGTGATAGTCGAACGATTCCGTGTCATCCTCTGAAATCCCCCGCAGGAGATTTTCACGGCCTGCAAGCTCCATATCAAGGCGCCGTTGGGTCTGCGTTCGGAGCAAGTCAGTCGTGCCAGTTAAAACCACTATGAGCCGGTAACCAGCGTCGATGGCTTTGGCGATCACTCCTGTGAAGTTGGCGGTCTTGCCGCTCTGGACGTAGCCGACGACAAGACCCTTTGCTTGATGCCTCTCATGACGCGTAGGATCAGCGAGGCGCTCGACAACGCTATTGGTCGCGGCATCAAGCCTCGCGATCGGCTCCGCACCAAATCCCCGCTCCTCGGCTAGGTGCCGTCTGTACGCCGCCCAATAAAAGTTCCGATCTTGGCGAAGGTCTTCCGTATACCAAGGCTCCCACTCTTTGTCGATAACCATAAGTTCACTGGACGCCACGGGAAACAACTGGGCGAAGAGCGAGCCGGTCTTGTCGTCAACCCTGAGAAGTTCAACAATGCGTGCGCGCCGCTCTTGCGTTCGCGGTGCCGTTTCGCCCGCCCAGCCCGGCTTCTGCGCAGCGTCCCATGTCGCAATCCTTAAATGGATATCCTTCCTCAAGGGATCGTCCGGTTGCGCTGCGGCGAGATGCCCGCGCAAGGCATCTTCACCGACCACGATGCCGCTGTCAGTTGACAATGCCGCTGCCAAAGCATGTAACCCACGTGGACCGTTGAGGTCCATCGCGCGAAGCGCTTCGCGATAGGCAACAGAAGTTGTGGTCACGTCTCTTTCACCTCGAAATCTATGGCTTCGGCGAGCAGGGCTGGAACAGACGGACCGACCATGCGTCCCGTCAAGTCGATTCGGTATCGAACGTCGCTTATCGAGGAGAGATTCACGTTGGAGGTCTGTAATGCTGCTAAGGTAAGAGCCGGAAAGTCTCCTGCAACCAAATATGCTGCGGACGGAAACCTCCGGCGCCATCGCGTTCGGCAAATCTCCGCAAATGGGTCAGCCCACCCAGACGCGGCCAGCAGGCAATCTAGTTCGTCCCGAACATTTGCCCCTGAGGCGGCTCTACGCGCTGCGGCCACGAGGTCACCAAGACGCCACCCATCATCGGGGCTGGCCTCGGTGAGCTGGTGGGAGACGAGCCACAGGGGTCGATCCGCATTAGGCTGTAGCTGAGTTAGCGATCGTATCCAGTGCACCCTAGTTTCAGTTGATGCCGTCTTTACCTCCACGTCGAACCCGCTGACACCGAAATCGTGCTCTTCACCGTGTGGTCCCCGCCAGGCGGCCACCGCAAGTTCGGCACCGACGCGGTTGGACAACCCCAGTAGCGTTAGCAACTCCCCGATCAGCCCAATCTCGTGCTCCCTAGGAAGCGCCTCGTCTCGCGCCAGAAGCTTGCCGAGCGATCGCAGCGTGTCCGAGACCGCAGCGGTAAACGTCAGCCCTTGGAGTTGTACGCGATCGGCGATGGAACAGAGCACTGGGTATGCATCGAGGAACAACCTTGAATCGGTGACCCTGACCTGAAGAAATGGACCAGAGGCGCATTGTCCCGAAATCACCCGCACATACTCCAGGTTTGTCTTGAGCGGCACCTCATGCAGTCGTCGGGGTGCTCGGAGGGCAAGCGCCGGCACGTCCGGATCGATAGTGAGCACCAGCTGAGGCTCGCCATCGATGGGCTGCTCGATCGCCACACCCCTGCGGAGATACTGCTCAAAACCCGCAAGGCTGAGGTGACGTGATGCGCTAGACACCCTTCTCGCTCCGGGACACCTCTGCCCGTGCCGCAGCAGTCAAGATCTCTTGCCACAGAGAGATGTTGTCCTTGTCTTTAGGCCCCAAGTACTCCCCTTGGAAGACTTCTTCAGTCAATAGATAGAGCAATGCCTTGACTAGGGGAGCGTCGTTGAGTCCTCCGCGCCGGCCCGCCAATAGCGCCCCGCGGTACCGATCGTTAAGCCAAAGTATGTTCTCGTCGCGGTCGACAGCGAAAAGTCAAATCCCTCCATACGCCGCCATCGGATGTCCAGGTCCCTCTCGTTGTCAAGGAAAGGGACTTCGTCCGCGATGGCCCGCTTGAGCGCCGGCTCAAGCCCTTTACCGGGCGGATACATGCGGCGGCGGTTCCGACTTCTCTCACGAGATTTCTTGTAAGTGGTCTCCGCGTCGCGCAGGTAGTCGACCATCTTAGTGCCATCCTCGGCAATCGCCTCCTCTGCGAGGTGGGCAAACTCAGGGCCGACCGTCACGCGGGATTTCTCCGGGTTCATCCGGAAAAGACCGGCGACGTCGTCTTCGATGTCAATTTCGACCCGCGCGAGCTGTAGCCGAGGATCCGAAACGGTCACGCCATCCCAACCGCCTGAGTGCAGCAGGCGGCCCCGGCGGTAGAAGTAAAGTCCCTGCCGCTCGACTTGGCCGCCAGGAAGTCGGAAGTGCTCAGACTTCGACCGGGCCGGCCATATGTGACAGTTGAACTCAAGTCGGTGACCGGATACAGAAGCGACGAGATGCTTCGGGTAGGCGGGATGCCCGGACTTGTGATAGGCGAAGGGGTTGAGGGCGACCACATCGAAGGGCGCCCCTACCAGGGCACTAGTTACGTCCTCTACATCGACCCTGATGCCCAGCCGCTGCCCTACGAGCAGCCGATGGAACACTAGGCCGAGGTGGTTGAGGATCACGGTTGCTGTAGCGGTGACGAACTCTTGCACGCGTATGGGATCCTCCGTCACAGGAAAACCCGTGACATCGTCCCAGCGGATCACCGTCCCGCTATCGGCAAGAGACATGCCCCAAGAGCGATCGAGTTCTGCCGCTGAGAAATCCGGGGGTACGACATCGCAGCGAAAGTCCCGGCGGCTGCTGAGCCGCCAACGGCGACCGACCGGTACGTTTCCAGCCGCTCGGGACAGCACGGTCAGACTCCGGGCTTGACTGAAAGACGACGCCTTCATTCCCAGGCCAAACTTGCCGAGGTCGTCAGAGCCATACTCCCGGCGGCCACCGACGGTCATTGCCGTATCGATGACATCGCCGCTCATGCCTCTGCCGTTATCCACCACATAGAGTGAACAAAGGCGCCCGTCGCGCTGAACGAAGCGAATCAACACCTGATCGGCGCCGGCATCGACAGAATTATCGACCAGGTCGGCGAGGGCCGTCTCGATCCTGTGGTTACGTCCGAGGCCGTCGAACGCATGCGGGTCCGGAGGCAGCTCGACAGAACCGCTGGTGGGGACCTCCTTATGCCAAGGACGCTCCGCTGCGCGCGCCTCTGTTGTGAAGTCGACCGCCGCGAAATCATTCATGGCAGCTGCACCTTCCTCGGCGCCTGAGGTGTGCGCCATATATTTCTGTTGGACATCGTTGAAATTGAGATCATGACGCGTGTGCCGAGGCATCCACCACCCGGTTGCTGGCGATGGCCAACTCCTCGTCGGTGAACAGCGGTCGGAAGCGTGGCCGGATCACCACCGCCTCGGCCGTCAGGTCCACGCGCCCCCGCTCCCACAGCGCGGTGAACCCGTCGGAGACCAGCGGGTGGTGCAGGAGCTGCCGGGCCGTGGCGAGGCCGCCCTTCTCCGTCACCATCCGCAGCAGCAGGCTGGCGTGGTAGTTCGCCTCGTCCCGGGCCCGCTCGTACGTACGCACCATCGCCTCGTGGAACGCCGCTTCGAGCGCCCGGCGATCGGCCGAGGCCTCGACGGGTTCGTCCGCCGGCTCGGCCTCCTGGTCGTACGCCTGCACCATCGCCTGGTGCAGCGTCTCCTCCAGCTCCCGTCGGGCGGGCGTCCCCTCGCCCGCCGGTGCGGGCCGCGGCTCGGCTGGGCCGCGCGGCTCGGGCGCGGGCCGGACCGGCGGCGCGGCCGGGCGAGCGTCGCGGCTCTCGCCGCCCGACAGCCGCAGGAGCCGGGTGACGCTGCGGAAGCGTACGGCGGCGGGGCTGGCGGCCGGGAAGTACTGGACCAGGCCCGCGTGCCGGCCGCGACTGTCCTCCACCGGCATGTCGCGCTTCATCGACGCCGCGGCGATCACTGCCTTCGCCTCGTGCGGGCGCACCCAGCAGACCAGCCGCGCGCCGTTCGGGTGTGCCCGCTCGACGCGGACGTTGGCCCGGTACTTGCGCGCCTCGGCGGAGGCACTGTCGTAGTAGCGGGCCCATCCCAGCACCTTGCCCTCGTGCCGCACCGGCACGTCGCGGCAGTGCTGGTAGCTGTCCAGGGCGGCCACCGCCTCGTACGGCCGCAGCCAGGCCACGTTCCGGTAGCCGGCGGGCACGGGCGCCATGCCGTCGTCCGGGGTCCCTGCCGGCTCGTCTGCCGGTGGCGGGGCCGCGCCGGGCGTGGGTCGCACCGGGGGTACCGCCACCCCGCGCGGCTCCTTGTCGCCGCTGCCCTCGGAGCCGGCGCGGGCAGCCGGCGCCGGAGGAACGGGCTCGGTCACCACCGACGGCGGTTCGGTCCCGACGGGCTCGGTCGCCACCGGCGGCGGTTCGGTGCCGACGGAACCATCGCCGCCGGTCGTCCCCGCCAGCGGCCGAGCGTCATCGACCGGCTCGGCGGGCACCGGGGCCGGCGCGACGAGAGACGTCGCACGGGTCGCCTCCGTGCTGACCGGCGCATCCTCGCCGACCTCCGCGCCGATGACCGGCGCAGCCTCGACGGCCTCCGCGTCGATGACCGGCGCGGCCGTCGGGGACGAGACCTCGATGCCCAGCTCGGCGATGCGCTCCCACAGCGGCTCCAGCGCCGCCTCCGGGTCCCGGCTGAAGACGCTCCCCCGGATGCGGACGAAGACGCAGTTGCCGACCCGCTCCAGCACCGCCTGCCGGCGCATGTCGCTCTCCCACTGGTCCGGCCCGTGGTAGGCGTCGCCGTCGCACTCGATGGCGAGTCGCCGCCCGTCGGGTGCGGGGAGGACGAAGTCGATCCGGTACCCGCCGATGCGGTACTGCGGCAGCGGCCGGTATCCCCGGGTCAGGACGCGGCGCAGCACCGCGCGTTCGAAGTCGCTGTCGCAGCGCTTCTCCAGGTCGTCGTAGGCCTCCTCGGCGGCGGTGACGTTCTGGCAGTAGGTGAGCAGCAGCCCCCGGGCGTCGTCCTCGCGCAGGTCGGCGGGCTGCACGGAGTGGAAGACCCAGAGCTGGTCGCGGGCGCGGGAGGCGGCGACGTTGACCCGCCGGTGGTGGTCGCGCTTGGTGAAGGCGGAGACCATGCCGTTGTGCGGGGAGACGACCGTGGAGACGAGCACGATGTCGCGTTCGTCGCCCTGGAAGGTGTACGGGTCGCCGACGCGCAGCCGACGTCGTTCCATCTCCTCCTCGCCCACCACCTCGCGCAGGCGGGTGAGCAGGTAGATGGCCTGACCGCTGGTGCTGAGCAGGCTCACCACCCCGATGGTGCGTCCCTCGTACGCGGGGTCGGCGACGATCGCGGCGACCCGGTCGACGAGGGCCTCGGCCTCGGCGACGTTGACGTTGCCGTAGGTGGGCAGGTCCTGGCGGATGCCCTCGGGGACGTGCACGGCGATGACGGGGTCGCCGATGCCGGCGGGCCGGTCGGTGCGCAGGGGCTCGATCTCGCCGCCGTAGTACGTCTGGCTGGAGAAGCCGATGATCGCCGGTACGGAGCGGAAGTGCTCGGTGAGCAGGATCCGCTCGGGTGAGCGGCGTACGGCGTGGTCGTAGAGGCTGCTCTCCGGGTCGAAGTGCTCGGCGGAGGGCACGTCGACCAGGTGCGAGTTGATCAGGCCGGTGACCGTGCCGACGAACGACAGCTGCGGGCCGATCTGCTGGTCGTCGCCGACGACGACGGCCCGTTCGGCGAGGCTGAGGATCGGCAGGGAGAACATGTCCGCCTGCGACGCCTCGTCGACGATCACGACGTCGAAGTGGGCGCCGCCGGCGAACTGCTCGATGGCCCGGTCGACGGACATGACCCAGACGGGCACGGCGTCGACGGCGGAGTTCATGGCCCGCTGGGCGTGCGCCTGCCACTGGGCGGCGTTCTTGCCCGTACCCTTGCCGATCTTGCGCAGTGCGGTGGTCCAGTCGGCGAGCGCGGCCCGGCGCCGGTCGTCGAGCGCCTTGGACACCTCCAGCCAGGACGAGGCGACGACGAGTTCCTGGGTCAGCCGGCGGATCCGTTCCCGCGTCTGCTCGATCCGGCGGCCCAGCGCGACGGGGTCGACGCTGCCGACGACGGTGTCGAACCAGGTCTGTGCGCGGCGCCACTGCCAGCGGTGCGGGCAGTCGGCCCCGGTGCCGCCGATCGCGACGGCGGTGCCGTCCTCGATCTGGGCGGTCCAGCCGGGCGCGACCGGCCGCAGCCGCTCGGTGAGCTGCGCGAAGCGTTGCGCGTCGGGGCGCAGGGCGGCGAGCCGGCGTACCTCGTCGAGGATGCCGTCCCACCCTTCGAGGTCGGCGCGCTGGCGGCTCTGGTCGAGCAGCCGCCACAGCTCGCTGGCGTCCGTGCTCGACATGCCCTCCTGGAGCACCGTGCCGAGGGCCCGCTCGTCGGCGACGAGCCGGTCGTGGTCGAACACGGTCGCGCACCGGGTGACCAGGTCGGCGAGGGCGGTCAGCCGGCGTACGTCGACCGCCTGCTCGGCCCGGGGGACGAGGCGGCGGACGGTGGCGTGCAGGGTGGGCCAGCGGCGGCGGTCCCAGTCGAGCGCGGTGGCGGCGTCGGTGAGCAGCCGACCCACCCACAGGTCGGGCTGGTCGCCGAGGTCGGCGGGGAGGTTGAGCAGTTGCCGCCACTCGGTCCACCGGGTGTTCAGCTCCTGACGCAGCCGCAGCCGGGTGACGTACGCGACGACGATGTCGACGTCCTCGGTGGTGCGCAGGGGCTCGCTGTCGATGCGGCATTCGGTGGCGAGCCGGGCGAGGGTGCTCTGGAAGAGCCGGTTGACGCCCTTGCCGGTCGCGAACCGCTGCCGCAGCTCACCGAGCTGGGCCAGGAGGCGGCGGGGCTCGGCGAGCTGCGCCTCGGGCACGCTCACCTGGTGGCCGGCGAGGGTCCGGGTCGCCGCGGTCAGGTCGGTGAGCGCGCGCTGACAGGCCGCGACGTGGTCCTGCCACATGGTCTGCCAGTTCGGGTCGGCCTGGAGCAGGGTGGCCAGCCGGTCGGTCCACGCCCCCTCGCGGCCGGCGAGCAGGGTCAGCGCCTGACGCAGTTGCCCGACGAGGTCGTCGAGCGCCGGCCGGCCGAACGCCCGTACCTCCGGCAGGACGACCCCGGCGGCGGCGAGCCGGTCGAGTTCCTCGCGGGCGGCGGCGAGTTCGCGCCGCCCGGCGAGGACGGCGGCCTCCGCGGGCAGTTCGGCGGCCGTGGGCAGGTGCCGCAGCGCCTGGGTGCGGTCCTGCCGGACGGTACGCCGGGCGATGTCGAGCAGCTCGGTGAACTCCTCCACGCCCAGCGGTGCGGCCACGTCCGGCGCGAGGGCGTCGGGGATGTCCCCGTAGCGGTCGGCCCGCTCCCGCAGCCAGTTGCCGACGTCGCTCGGCGACAACCGGATGCCGTCGATCTCGTAGTGCGCGGACTCGTTCTCGGCCATGGTGCGCAGGCCGCCGAGGGCCTGGCCGAGGTCCCGCTCGGCCTCCTCCAGTTGCCGGCGCAGCCGGTCGACGCGCTGCTGTTCGCCCCGCTTGTCGAGGGTCGCCCCACGGTCGGAGAGTTCGCGGGCGGCCAATTGGAGCTGCACGAGCTGGTCGGTGGAGCGGCCCAGCACCGCCAGGCACAGCGACTGGATCTCCTTCGGCAGGCCGTCGCGCAGGACCCGCAGCGGGTCCTCCTTCTGCGCCACCACGAGCACCCGCTTGCCGTGCGCCATGAGGTGGCAGATCAGGTTGCGGATGGTGTGGGTCTTGCCGGTGCCGGGCGGGCCCTGCACGGCGACGTTGCGGTGCTGCGCGAGCCGACGCGCGATGGACTCCTGCGCCTCGTTGGTCGGCAGCGGCATGAGCAGCCGCTCCCCCAGCGGCGCCCACCGCGCCGGCTGGTCCTGCGGCATCTCCAGCCGGCTCGGCTCGTGCGCCAGGATGGCGGCCAGCGAGCCGATGCTCGCGGTGTCGCCGGCGAGCAGCCGGGCGCGCAACTCCTCCAGGAAGCGGCGCAGCATCCGCTGCCGGGGCCGGACGAAGAGCACGCCCGTGTCGTGCACGTGCGGGCCGGCCGGGGCCGCCGCGCCGCTGTCCCGTACGACGGGGTCGTGCCCGAGCCGGCGCAGCGCCCGCTCGAAGAACTCGACGCGGTCGAGGTCGTGCCAGACGTCGAGGTCGAGCTGACCGCCGGAGCCGGCCAACGCGAGCAGTTGACTGAGGTAGCGCTCGTCGAGGCCGGTGAGCGGGTCGGTCTGAAGCCGGGGCGCGCCCTGCGGCGCCACCGTGACCATCGACCGGTCGGCGTCGAACTCGATGGCGACCGGAGTCACCACCAGCGGGTACTGCACCCGGTGCCCGGCGACGTCGGTGCGGATGACGCCGTGGCCCCACACGAGTTCGTGGGTGGCGGCGTCCATGTCGACGCGGTGCTTCAGGTCGAACAGGCTGCGGTGCAGTTGCCGCGTCGCCTCCGTACGCCGGGTCTGGTCGGCCCAGGGGCGCCACTCCCGCTCACGCCACTGCGCGAACCGCTCCTGGAGCCTCTCGATCGTCTCGTCGTCGCCGACGAGCCGGGGTTCCACGGCGTACGACGGCGCACCGGCCAGGTACGGCGCGAACTCCGCGGGGGTCCTGATCGGTCTCGTGGCGGCGGGCAGGCCGACCCGCAGCCAGCTGGCGCCGTCGGTCGAGACGCCCACCTCGCAGGCGGCGTGCGCGGGGAAGTCGTGCTGCCAGAAGGCGTCGGCGGTGGGAACCGTCCGGGCCGGCTTCTCCAGCTGCGCCCGCACGGCCATCAAGTACTCGACCAGGGAGGTGGCCCGGTCCCGGATGAGTGCGGGCGATTCCGTCGAGGACGTGGAGCGGGAAAGCATGCGGCACCTTTGGTTCTGCTGGGTGGACCGGCCAGGACGGGACGGATCGACCTGTCGTCAGGAGATCGGCAGGCGGGCTCGTCGTGCGAGCAGTCGGTCACCTCCGCGCTGACGCACGGCTCCCACCTCCCCACTGGCGGTCCCCGGACCCTACCCACAAGAGTCCTACCAGCGGGACCCCCGAGGTTCCACCGATCGGCCGGCCTCGGCTCACCTGTTCCCGCCGTCAATTACCTGCGGAGTCGATATTGCGCACGGACAACTACTTGCCGGCGATGCCGCATTCGCCCTGCTCAGTAGGGACAGCCGGTCCGAGGCTGAGACTCCGCGCGACGGCCATCCCGACGGGCTGGAGCACGATGGCGCAGCGACTCTGTCAGGGACGCGACAGCAGCACCGAGCGGAGTTCCGCTGTCACAACCCTCTGGTAGCCAGGTTGCCGTGATCAGCATTCGGCACGGCAACCTGCTCGACGCGGACGTCGAGGCGCTCGTCAACCCGGTCAATACCGTCGGTGTGATGGGCAAAGGGCTCGCCCTGGCCTTCAAGAGGGCCCACCCCGCGAACTTCACCGCGTACCGCGCGGCCTGCGCCGCCGGCACCGTCCGACTCGGGCAGATGTTCGTCTACGACTCGGGCACGCCGGGCCGGCACCGCTACGTCGTCAACTTCCCGACCAAGGGCCACTGGCGCTCGCCGTCCCGCCTCGCCGACGTCGAAGCTGGGCTGCCCGATCTGGTACGCGTCCTGCGCGACAACCGCATCGCCTCGGTGGCGGTGCCGGCTCTCGGCTGCGGCAACGGCGGCCTCGACTGGGCCGACGTCCGCCCCCTGCTCGAGGCAGCCCTCGCCGACTTGCCGAGCGTGCAGGTGCGCCTGTACGAGCCCGGATGACCTGCCAAAGAACACCGGTGACAGGGCCATGCGCTCAGGTTGGCGGCTACAATCCCCTCCCCGCCAAGCTGTACGCCACCGCCCGAGCCCTCGCCGCGTAGCTCGCCGCCTCGATGCTCGCACCGGCTGATCGTTTGTAACCCCGTGCCATGCTCCCATCGGCCGTTCGAACGAAATCGAGGTCTGGGCATGGAGCTGCGTAAGAGCCGACGCTTGCTGGTGGCTAGCGTCTTGTTCCTGTCGCTCGGGGTACTCGTGCTGCTGTGCGGTGGCGCGGGAGGTTCGTCCCCTTCGATCGGCGCATTGGTCGTCGGCGGACTCGCGGCGCTGCTGGGTGGCGTGTTCGTCGTCAGCGAGCTGAAGCCGTTCAGGTTCCTCATCGGGGCCGAGGGGCTGACCCTGCGGGTTGCCGGGCTCAACCGGCTGGTGCCGTGGGCCGAGATCGACGCGATCATTCTCGATGAGCCGGGGCCGTCGCTCGGCGGCAGTAAGCCCACCTCCCCGTCGCTGTTGCTGGTGCCGGCCGCCGGATCGACCATCGATCGCCCTCTTATGGGCCGGAGCCCGATCGACGATCGCGTTGGCCTGGCCCTCCTCGACCTCGGTGACGTTCGACAGTCGGCGGACGAGGTGGCGGCGGCCCTCGCCCGCTTCGGAGGAGACCGCTTCACGGATGTCCGGCGACTACGCCGAGAGCGGTTCGATTCGCCCGACTTCACCATCGGACTGCGCGGTTACGACCCGGCGCGAGTGGACGAGCTGATCCGACGCGGCCAGGACGCGCTGATCTCGGGCCGGACGTTGCAGCGCTACCAGGTCAAAGCCGAGCTTGACGAGGCGCGCGCCGCCCTGCCCAGGGCCACGCGCGGATATGACTCCACTCAGGTCGACGCGCTTCTCGAAGAGCTTTCCGCCGCGCTGGCGACCTGGGGCGGCGAGGATTCCAAGCCTGAGTGAGCACCGTCCCACCACCGGATCGGGGCCGCTCCGCCGGCGTGCGGGTAACCCTGCATCCGCCACCACAGGGGCGTCAGGGGGCAGCGGGCGCGAGTGCCTGCTCAAAGTAGGTGTCGACGTCCGTCGCGTGGTAGACCCGTTCGCTCGCCTCGATCCCGTCGAGGAACATCGCGTACACCGCCGCCAGCCGCAGCGCCGCGACCGGCCGCAGCAGTTCCACGGCCCGCTCCGGCTCGCATCCCGGCACCTCGGCCCGCCACCGCGCGCACCACTCGGCGAGCACCGGGGCGGCGACGTCGTCGGCGAGCCCCTCCACCAGCCGCAGCGCGTCGAACGCCGGGTGTCCCACGAACGCGTCGCCCCAGTCGATGACCACGTGCAGCCCGGCGTCGGCGCGTACGTTGCCGGGGTGCAGGTCGCCGTGCACGAGGGTGTCCGGCAGCCCGCACCCGCGTACCTCGTCGAGCCGCGCCTCCAGCCCCGCCAGCAGGGACTGCACCAGCGAGGTGTCCCAGCCGGCCAGCCGGTCGCGGATCCAGCCCGGCAGGGCGTCGGCGCGCAGGTCCGGCACGCCCGCCGCGACCAGCTCCGCCGCGTCCGGGACCGACCGCAGCTGGACCGGATGGAAGTCGGCCGCCATCGCCAGCCGCTCCTCGACGGGGGCGCCGTAGCGGTCCTCGCCGGGCACGTGCTCGATCAGCATCCGGCCGTCGCCGTCGTCGGCGAGCAGCGTCGACGTCTTCCCCGGCGCGGCCCGGCCGAGCCAGCGCAGTACCGCGGCCTCGTGCCGGAAGAACACCGGCACCTGCTTCAGCCAGGCCGTACCGCCCGGCCCGCCGAGCCGCCAGACCGCCGACAGGTTCCAGGTGCGCTGCTGGGTCACGGTCTCCGCCGGGCGGCCGAGCCGCCGCAGCTCCGCCGTCGCCCAGGCGAGGCTGCGCGCCGGGCCGCCGGGCTCGGCGTAGGGGGCGCGCAGCGGGTCCGCCGACAGGTCGAGCTTCGCCGGTACGAGCGGCGTGGCGGGCGGCCCGTCGACCTGGGCGAGGTACGTGACCGTGCCGCCCATCGGCTGCGGCGCGTCGCCGGTCAGCAGGCGGAGCACGGCCACCTCGACGCCGTACCGCCGGCGGGCCTCGGCCACGACGGGGCCGACCTCCTGCCACCAGGGCGACGGAACGTCGAACGGCGGCAGGGCGCCCAGCGGAGCGCCGGCGGCATCGACCAGGACGAGGGTCACGAGGCGGGACACGCCGGCACGCTACCGCCGACCGCCGGACCCGGGCGAGGGGTTAACCGGGCGAGGTCGCCAGCGCCGCCGGGTGCTCACCATGCCGGCGACGGAGCCGTCAGGGGCGGCGGGTGCGGGCGAGGGTGCCGACGACGGCGAGGGAGGCGACCGCCGCCCCGGCGAGCACCACGGCCATCGGCACGGCGCTGCCCTCGCCGCCCAGCCCGACCAGCGGGGCGGCCATCGCCCCCACCAGCGACTGGATGGTGCCGAGCAGGGCGGCGGCCGTGCCGGCGTGGGCGGGGTGCCGGTCCAGGGCGAGCGCGGTGCCGTTCGGCATCACCATGCCGAGGGATCCCATGAAGACGAAGAGCGCCACCGCCACCAGCGGCAGGCTGCCGAGCAGCGCGCCGGCGAGCAGGACGGCGGCGGCCAGCAGCCCCACGCCCAGCGGGCGGAGCAGCAGGGTGCGGGGCGCGAAGCGGTCCAGCAGGCGGGCGTTGAGCTGGCCGGCGGCGACCAGGGCGAGCGCGTTGACGCCGAAGATGAGGCTGAACGCGCCGGCTGAGACGCCGAAGACGTCCTGGAAGACGAAGGACGACCCGGAGATGTAGGCGAAGAGCGCGGCGAAGGCGAGGCCCTGCGCCAGCGCGTACCCGAGGAAGATCCGGTCGGTGAAGAGCGAGCGGCCGGCGGCGACCGTGGCGGCGAGGCCGCCGGTGCTGCGCCGCGCGGCGGGCAGCGTCTCCGGCAGCCGCCACGCGACGGCGGCGGCGAGCAGCGCGCCGATCACCGCGAGGGCGACGAAGACCGTACGCCAGTCCCCGAAGCGCAGCACCAGGCTGCCGAAGGCGGGCGCGGCCATCGGGGCGACGCCGAAGACCAGGGTGAGCCGGGAGAAGTACTTGGCGGCCTCGCGGCCGGCGTAGAGGTCACGCACGACGGCGCGGGCGACGACGACGCCCATGCCGCCGGCGAAGCCCTGCGCGAGCCGCGCGGCGGCCAGGGTCTCGGCCGACGGCACGGCCGCGCACACCAACGACAGCAGGGTGTACGCGGCGACGCCCACCAGCACGGGCCGGCGCCGCCCGAAGCGGTCGCTGAGCGGGCCGGTGACGAGCTGGCCGAGGGCCATGCCGACGAGGCAGGTGGTCAGCGAGAGCTGGATCTGCGCCTGGCTGGCGGACAGGTCGCGGGTCATCTCCGGGAACGCCGGCAGGTAGGTGTCCAGGGAGAGTGGCCCGAACGCGGTGAGCGTGCCGAGCAGCACCAGCAGCACGACGGCGGCCCGCCCGGTGGGCGCGGCGACGCGCTCGTCCGGTCGGACGGGCGGCGCGGTGGCGTGCGGCATGGCGGTCCCCTCACTGGTGGCTCGGCCCGGATACGATAGCTCTGACTACAGAGCTATTTCGGCGTCGGAGGGCCTGACTGTGACGGAAGAGACGGTCGACCTGCTCGGCGGAGCGCTCGGTGACCTGCACCGGATGCTGCGCCGGACGGCCACCCAGCGGGTCGGCCGCACCGCCCTGCCGGACGCCCAGGTGGAGGTGCTGCGACTGGTGCAGCGGCGCCCGGGAATCGGCGTCCGCGAGGCCGCCGAACGGCTGGGCACCGCTCCGAACACGGTCAGCACCCTCGTCGGCGAGCTGACCACCGCCGGGCTGCTGCACCGCGAGCGGGACCCGGCCGACCGGCGCACGATCCGGCTGGAGCTGACCGACGCGGCGCGGGAGCGGATGGCCGCGTACGGGCGGCACCGGCGCGACCTGCTCGCCGCCGCGCTGGCCGAGCTGGACGCCCCGGACCGCGAGACGCTGCTCGCCGCCGCCCCGGCGCTGCGCCGCCTCGCCGACCGGATGACGGGGCGGGGCTGAGCCACCGGTCAGCGGGTCGAGCGGGGCGTCGTCGCCCGGATCGCGCAGGCCGGCGGCCGGAGCCGGAACGGCCGCCGGTTCGACGCTACGGTGGCGGTGGACGGTGTCGGGTCGTACGTGGAGGGTCGTCGGGTGATGGAACAGCGGATCAGCCTCGTGACGCTCGGCGTCGCCGACGTGGCCCGGGCACGCGTCTTCTACGAGCGGCTCGGCTGGCGCGGCCAGGAGGTCGAGGAGACCGTCTTCTTCCAGGCGGGCGGCCTGGCCCTGGTGCTGTGGAGCCGGGAGAAGCTGGCAGCCGACGCGGGCGTGCCCGACCGGGAGGCGGGCGGGTTCGGCGGGATGACGCTGGCGCAGAACGTCCGCTCCCGGGGCGAGGTCGACGAGCTGCTGACGGCGGCGGCCGACGCCGGGGCGGAGGTGACCGTGCCGGCACGCGAGACCTTCTACGGCGGCTACGCCGGCTGCTTCGCCGACCCCGACGGGCATGTCTGGGAGATCGCCTGGAACCCGGGCTTCCCCCTCGGCCCGGACGGCTCACTCACCGTCCCCGACTTCGACCCGCCCACCGGGCACGGGGAAGGCGACGGCGGCACGCAGTGATCCGGGCTCGCCCCGATGGCTGTTGAGTTCCAGTTGATGCTGGCAGGCGAGATCACCCTCGACGAGGTGGCCTTGCTCGCCGCACCGAACGCCGTCGAGACACGCACCGCGTCCGGCAACCGCATGCTCACCTCGGCGCTGAACGAGGAATGCGGATTCGTCGTCG
The DNA here is from genome assembly GCF_049841735.1 of Micromonospora sp. DT46. Lineage (NCBI taxonomy): Bacteria > Bacillati > Actinomycetota > Actinomycetes > Micromonosporales > Micromonosporaceae > Micromonospora > Micromonospora sp. DT46. Next base: position 208,958 of record NZ_JBNCKW010000001.1, read on the forward strand.
ACATCACCGGGGGCACCCACGGGTACTACGAGGCCGAGGACGACGACGGTTCGCTGTGGGTGTGGGAGCCGGAGACGTACGTCGACATCGGCTTCTACATGCGCAAGGACGTGCTGGCCGACAAGGGGATCCCCAACGTGCTGGCGACCACCGCCCGGGTCCTGAAGGAACGGGCCGAAGACGCGGCCCTGATGTTCAATTACGACCTGCTGCTGCTAACCCGCGTCGCGGGGAGCCTGCGCAAACACCGCCCCACGTGGTGGAGCCACCATGACGCGGACGGTCAGATCATCCGGCCGTAGCCGCCGCAAACTAAACGGCGGGAAGGGCTTGCACGCCGCTTGCCCGTGCGGCACGGTTCACGCCCGGGTCGGCGGCCGTCAGGAAGCGATGCGGCGGGGGTACGCGTCGGCTTCGCGCGCCCACTGCTCGGCGGCCACGGAGAGGGCGTCGGCGGATACGGTGAGCGTCAGCGGGTAGACCGCGCCGAGCGGCTGCCGCCGCATCCAGGGCGGCAGCGACTCGTACGAGAACTCGACGGTCAGCGCCAGCCGGCGCCGGCGCAGCACCCGGGTGCGGAAGGCCAGGTTCGGCTCGGTGAAGCGGGCCACCGCCGAGGGCTCCGCCGGGTCACCGGCCGTCTCCGCCTGCTGCCGCAGCCAGCCCGCCAGCGCGTACGCCTCGGCCACCGTCAGGCAGGGTTCGAGGCGCGACCAGGCCTGCCCGTCGGCGGTGCGGGCGTCGGTCTCGACGAGCAGCCAGTCGTCCCAGTCCGCCGCCTCGTCCGGGTCGTCCGGCGGCTCGACCCCGGGCTGGTAGCCCACCGGCCGGATCCTCACCCGGGCACCGTCGTCGGAGCGGATCTCCATCCTGTCATCATGACCGATCCCGAGGCGCGGATGGCGGCATCCCCGCAGCTCAGGGCGCCCCGGCGAACAGCGGCCCCGGGCGCGGGCGCCCCGGTCAGCGCACCGGGTCGTGGGTGCCGCGCGGCACGTCTGGCCGGCAGCGGCGCACCCGGTCGGCGGCCATCCGCCCGCCGACGGCCAGCCCGTAGCGCTCCACGGCGGCGAGCCCGTAAGCGCTGCACGTCGGGGTGAAGCGGCACTGCCCGGGCCAGCGGTGCGACAGCCAGCGCCGGTAGCCCAGGATCGCGGCCCGCCCGGCCCGGTCCACCAGCGGCGCCCGCCCGGCGTCGACGGTCGGCGGTGCCGAGGCCCGGCCGGGCGACACGAGCCGGGCGCCCAGCGCGCCCAGGGTCAGCAGGGTGGAGAAGAGCCCCAGGTCGCAGCAGGGGATGTCGCAGTTGCAGGCGTCGCAGTTGTCGAAACGGCTCTTCTTCTTGCGACGCTGGTTGCTCGGGAGGTAGATCACAGGGAACATCATGCGACTTCCGCGCCACCCCGAATCCCTCGGATGGCGTTCCATCGCCCCGGTGGTGGCCGGCTCGGTGGTGGCCGGCTCGGTGGTGGCCGGCTCGGTGGTGGCCGCCGAGTCGGTCCGCCAGCGAAGGGACCCTACGACGCTGTCGAGCTGAGTCGGCTGTGACATCAGGTGGTGGTGTCCGGCCCGCTGTGCCACCAGAGGGCGGTGAATCGTCTACGACATCAGCTCGACAGCGTTGCGCACGTGAGCCCTCGCCCCGACCGGGAGCGCCGCGGAGCCGAGGGTGCCGCACAGCCAAGGGGTGCCGCACAGCCGGGTGCGGAAACCCGCCGAGCCGGGCGACGACGCGCGCTCTGTCGCCTCCGCCGGCCCGGCGCAGCCCGGCCACCGACCCGGCGCAGCCCGGCCACCGACCCGGCGCAGCCCGGCCAGGTGGCGCAGCGGGGTCAGCGCCGGACCGTGCGGCGCACGCCGTCGTGCCCGGCGCAGGCGTCGCGCCGCCCGCCGGTGAGGCTGACCGAGCCGTCGCCGCACTGCACCAGGTGGCCCCGGCCGGCCCAGAACTCGGGTACGCAGTCGAACCAGTCGCAGACCTCGACGGCCGGCCTGCGGATGCGCTCGCCGCCGCAGAAGTCGTACCCCATCGGGTTGGCCGGGGCGCCGCAGAGCCGCTCGCGGGCGGGCGTCGGCGTGGGCGCGGTGGTGCCACGTCGCGGCTTCGACGCGGCGGGCGGCACCTTCGCCTGCGCGGCCGGGAGGGCGACCGGCGGGGCGACGAAGGTCGGCGCGGGAGTCGCGGCGACGGCGACCTCCGAGCCGGTCGGGTCGGCGGGATCGGTGTCCAGCAGGGCGGCGGGCACCAGTAGGGCGATGCCGGCGGCGACGGCCACGGTGCGCCGGCCGCCGGGCACGAACGCGAAGGGCTGGGCCTGCGCCGGGGTCGCGATCTGCGGCCGGAACGGCTTGAGCTGCGCATGCTCGGCGATCGCCTCGTCGAGCTGGTCGAGCACCGCGCCGCGCTGCTCGATGGCGTCGGCGAAGGCCAGGGTCAGCTTGAACCGGAAATCGGCGGCGACGTCGGCCGGGAGCATCAGGCCGGAGGTGCGCCGCCGGTCCAGCACCTGCATGAGGGTGACCGGCGCGTGCGGGTCGTGGGCCAGCCCGGTCATCCTCCCGTACGCCCAGTCGCGCCGGCCGCGACCGCCGAGCAGCACCAGCCGGCGGTTGGTGATCACCGCCATGCCGGCGTCGGCGACCCGGACACCGTCCGGCCTGCGGGGCCGCGGCGGCGCGGCCGCCGGGGCGACCGTCAGGTCAGGCGCGGGCAGCACGGTGGTGTGTCGCACCTCCACCAGCTGCGCGGCCGGCAGCACCCAGAACACCACCTCGTCGGGCGCGAGCTCCAGCGCCAGGCCGGCGCCCGCCGCGGCCGAGCCCTGGAACTCCTCGGCGAGGGTACGCAGGCGGCGCAGTTCGTCGTCGCGTCGTCGCCATGCCTTGTCGGCGCTGCGGAACTCCCGCCGCCGCCGTTCGTTCTGCCGGTGCACCCACCGGTACCGCCATGTGGAACCCGTCGAATCAGTCCTTGCCACGCCGACTCCTTCGCCGCGCAGGCCACCAACCGGGGTGTCACAGCTATCAACGGTGACAACGGCCGACGGGGACACGCCGCAACGGGCAAAATGACCGAACGACGGGCGAAAACGGGCGATAGGTGGATTTCGTCGGGCCGCGGTCAGTGCCGGGGGCGGCCCTCCCCCACCCGGTAGGTGCGCAGGTTCGGGTCGGCCTTGATCTGCGCCTCCGTGTATTTGATGGTGTCCCAGCCCTTGCCCGAGTAGAGCCGGGTCTGGTCGCCGTACCAGGGCGAGTTCGGGTTGCTCGACTGCGAGTAGGTGAGGATCTGCCGCCCCGAGGGGCCGTTGCGGCCCAACTCGACGGCCATCACGAAGGACGAGCCGTGCACCACCTTCGGGTAGCCGACGCCCGGCGCCAACGGACCGATGATCATGTTGAACACGCCGGCCTCGGCGCGTCCGCCGTGGATCGGGATGCGCCGGTCGCCACGCGGCTCGGTCTGGATGTCGCCCAGGCGCGCGTCGAGGGGGATGCCGGCGAGCTTGCGGACGGCGTCGGCGAGCGCGGTGAGCACGCGCGGGTCGGCGGTGTTGAGCCGGCTCGGGGTGCGCACCGGGTCGGCGGCGTCGAACGCGTCGGCGAACCGGATGCCGCCCGACAGGGCGAACTCGGTGAACAGGTGCGCGCCGCGGCTGTCCAGGTCGACGCGCAGGTCCCAGCCCTTCAACGCCGCGCAGGCCCCCCGCAGGTCGACAGTGGTCCCGTCGGAGGCGGTCGCGGTGGGCTGCGCGGCGCAGAGTGCCACCAGGTCGTCGCGCAGCAGTTCGCCGCCGTACGCGCGGTTGCCGAAGACCGTCTGCCAGAGCCGGGACGTGGTGTAGCCCCGCCCGGGCAGCCCGTCGGTGCCGGCGAGCCGCTCCCGCACCTGCTCCACGCCGAGGCGCGTACGCAGGCTGCGCTCGGTGCGCTCGTTGCCGACGATCCGCGGGAAGCCCTCCAGCGGCGCCTCCGGGTTGGCCAGCCAGTGGCTGTCGTTGGAGTTGGTCACGTAGTCGGCGCGGAACCGGATCGGCAGGTTGGCCGGGCCGAGGATGCCGGGCACCGCCGCGTCGCGGTCGCGGCCCAGCGCGCAGGCCGACCGGGAGCCGTCGAGGACGGCCTGGCCGCTGCTGGCGTAGAGCGGCTGGAACGGCGCGGGGATGCAGGCGGCGGCCAGCTCGTCGGTGACCCTGGGCACCACCGAGTGGTCGGCGTAGAGCGCCTCGCCACGGGCGTCGGCGGCGATGACGTTCACCCAGGGCAGGAACTGGTGCCGGTCGAGGACCTGCTTCAGCTCGCGGACCGTCTTCGCCCGGCCCATCTCGAGCCAGCCGTCGAAGGCCCGGTTGTTCGTCGCGTTGACGTCGGTGATCGCGTACGCGGCGGTGGTGGTCCAGTCGAAGGTGCCGGGGACGACGACCACCGGACCGAAGTGGGTGTCGTGGAAGGTGCGGCTGACCGGCACGGTGCCGCCACCCGGGGCGGGCACCTGGACGGTGACCGTGCGGGTGGTCATCTTCCGGGCCCGGCCGTCCACGTAGTACGAGGTGGGGTCGCCGGGGACCAGCGCGAGCCGGTGCCAGACGAAGCGGCGGGCGGTGGAGACGGTGTGGCTCCAGGCGAGGGTGCGGTTGTGCCCGATCTCGATGATCGGGTCGCCGATGAGCGCCGCGCCCTCCACGTCGTAGCGGCCCGGGACCTTCAGGTGCATCCGGTAGAAGCGTTCCGCCCCCTCCCACGGGAAGTGCGGGTTGGCCAGCACCATCCCGCCGCCGTGCGTGGTGGCCCGCGCGCCCAGCCCGTACGCGTTGCTGCCGACGCCGGCGGGCGCGCCGTCGCGGGCGGCGACGACCGCCGCGGCGCCCGGCGCGTCGAGGGCGGCGGCCGGGCCGGTGGCCGTGGGCGGGGCGGCGGCGACGATCCCGTCGAGCACCGCCCGCGAGCCGGCCCGCACCATGCTGGCCCAGCTCGCGCGCCACATGTCCAGCTCGGTCAGCGGACGCACCCACGGCTTGCCCCGGCAGGCCGGGTCGGTGAGGTTCGCCGCGCCGGTGCGGCGCAGATAGCTGTTGTAGCCGGCGACGAAGCCGCGGATCTGGTCACGGACCTCGTCGGACGGGGAGTGCACGCCGTCGCGGGGTCCCTGTAGCAGCCGCTCGGCGGTGCGGTCGTCGATCGCCTTGCGGTGGAAGAGGTCGCTGCGGACGTTCGCGTCCGTGGGGCTCGCCGCTCCGAAGTAGCGGGACCGCTCGGCGTTGACCGTGACGGCCTTCTCCGCGATGACGCAGATGTTGTCCTCGGCCTGGACGTGGCCGACGCCGAAGCCGAGGCTGGCGAAGGTGCGGGCGGTGATGTGCGGGACGCCGTACGACGCCCGGCGGATCTCCGCCGAGTAGCCGCCGTCATGGTGCCGCGCGGCGGCCGGCGGGACGCCGGCGACCGCTGTGGTGGCGACCGTGGCGAGGGCGGTGACCAGTGCGCAGAGCGGCCTTGGCCTCATCGGGACTTCCTCCCGTCCGGTGGACGTGTGAGAAGTTCACACGACCGGCATTCTCGCCGGGCGCGGGCGTGCCGAGGAAGACCCGACCGGGAAACCGGGTTGTTCCCCCTACGGACCACCCGGGTGCTGGGTAACGTCGGCGGCAGCCAGGGCCGACGAGGGGGTGGGACCGGTGGGCGACCCGCTCCGCCCGGTGGTGATCGGCGTCGACATCGGCACCACCAGCACCAAGGCGGTCGCGTACGACCTGGACGGCGCCCAGCTCGCCCACCACTCGGTCGGCTACCCCCTCGACGAACCCTTCCCCGGCTACGCGGAGCAGGACGCGCGGCACATCCACGCGGCGGTGCTGGAGTCGGTGCGCGCGGTCGTGGCGGAGCTGGACCGGCCGATCGCCGGGCTCTCCTTCGGCACGGCGATGCACAGCCTGATCGGCCTGGACGCGGACGGCCGCCCGCTCACCCCGTCGCTCACCTGGGCCGACTCGCGGGCCAGCCGGCAGGCCGAGCGGCTGCGCGCGGTCCCGTCCGGGCTGGCGCTGCACCGCCGCACCGGCACCCCGGTGCATCCGATGGCGCCGCTGCCCAAGCTGCTCTGGTTCGCCGAGCAGGAGCCGGTGCTGTTCGGGCGGGCGGCGTACTGGGTGGGCATCAAGGACTGGGTGCTGCTGCGGCTGTGCGACGCGCTGGTGACCGACCACTCGGTCGCCTCCGCCACCGGGCTGATGGACATGCACCAGCTCTCCTGGGACGAGGAGGCACTCGGTGTCGCCGGGATCACCGCGGAGCAGTTGCCGGAGCTGGTCCCCACCACCACCGTGCTGCCCGGCCTCACCGCCGAGGCCGCCGCGGCGACCGGGCTGCCCCGGGACACGAAGGTGGTCGTCGGCGCCGGGGACGGCCCGCTGGCCAACCTCGGGCTCGGCGCGGTCGCCCCGGGCGTGATGGCCTGCACGATCGGCACCAGCGGCGCGATGCGGGTGATGGTGGAGCGCCCCGGCGTCGACCCGCTCGGCGGGGTGTTCTGCTACGCGCTGACCGAGCAACGCTGGGTGGTCGGCGGGGCGATCAACAACGGCGGCGTCGTGCTGGAATGGACCGGCGACGCGCTCGCCCCGGAGCTGGGCGAGGACGCCGAGGAGGAGCTGCTGGCGCAGGCCGCGCTGGCACCGGTCGGCTCCGGCGGTCTGATCATGCTGCCGTACCTGCTCAGCGAGCGCGCCCCGCACTGGAGCGCGCTGCCGCGCGGCGCGTACGTGGGGCTGACCCACGGGCACCGCCGGGCGCACCTGGTGCGGGCCGCGCTGGAGGGCGTCTGCCAGCAGTTGGCGCTGGTACTGGCCTCGGTGCGGGCCGCCGGCAACGAGGTCCGGGAGATTCGCGCCAGCGGCGGCTTCGCGCGCAGCGCGCTGTGGCGGCAGATGCTGGCCGACGTGCTCGGCATGCCGGTGCACTTCCCCGCCACGCGGGAGGGCTCCGGCTTCGGCGCGGCGCTGCTCGGCATGGAGGCGCTGGGGCTGATCCCCTCCATCGAGGTCGCCGCCCACCTGGTGCGCATCGAGGAGACGGCACGCCCGGATCCGGCCGCCGCCGCCACCTACGCCGCCCTGCTGCCGCTCTTCGCCGGGCTCTACGACGCGCTGGTTCCCACGTTCACCTCGCTGCGCCGCCTCGCCCCGGGCCTGACCCCGCCACCGGCACTGGCGCCGCCGACCGCCGTAGGGCGCCGCCCGGACGGGTGACGCCAGCGGGGGCGGGGACGCCCACGACAACCGCGTCCATATGGTGCGAATGTGAGCAAAGCAGACAAGAAGCGTTCGTCTTCCCGGTGGACGGCTGTCCGCGTACCGCTGGCGGTCGTCACGGCGCTGACGCTGGCGGCGGACCCCGCGGCGGCGGACGGCGGCGGGCCGGGGCCCGGGCCCGATCGCCACCGGCGACGAGGTGGTCCGTCGCTTCGCCCGCACCGTCTACGACCACCTGGTCGCCCCCGCCGGGGCTGGCCGGACGCCGTGACGCCCGGCCGGCCCCGTCAGGGAGCCTCGACCCCGGAGATCAGGTAGCGGTGCACCTCCGCGCCGCGGATCGCCACCTCCTGCTCCGTCGAGGGGCCGGAGCCCCGGAAGTCGAGCAGTTGCTCCTCGGACTCCCAGCGCTCGTAGACGTTGATCCGCCCCGGCTCGACCAGGTCCGCGCCGATCGCGAAGTCGACGCAGCCCGGCGCGGACCGCGCCTGCCGGACGACCTCCACGCAGTCGGCCAGGTAGGCGTCCCGCTGGTCCGGGTCGACGTAGAGACTGCCGGCGACGATGAACACTGCTGACCTCCGGGTACGGCCGCGCGTCAGGCGCGGGTGATGGCGTTGGCGTGGATGGCCTCACCCAGGTACGCGGCCATCCCCGGCCTGATCGTCTCGAAGTACGCGGTGAACCGCTCGTCCGACACGTACATGTCGGCCAGACAGGTGTGCAGCTCGAGCGGGCAGTCGTAGAACCAGCGGCTGATGAGCTGCCGGTGCTCCTCGGCCAGGTCCATGGCCGCCGGCCCGTTCGCGGGCGCCCCGGATGCCATCACCTCGACGAACCGCCGCGCCCAGTCCTCGTTCTCGGCCTTGTTCCGCAGCCAGTCGTCCTTGGTGTAGCGGGCGACCCGCTCGTTCGACTGGCGGTACGCGTCGGTGTCGCCCCAGCGCTGCTCGACCTCCTCGGTGTGCGCGTCCGGGTCGAAGTCGCCGAAGACCTCGAACCGCTCCTGCGGGGTCAGTGGAATGTTCAACTTGCTCGCCTCCATCGCGAACTCGATCGCCGCGACCATCTCCTGGAGCTTCCTGATCCGTACGGACAGCAGCTCGTGCTGGCGACGCAGGTGCGCCGCCCGGTCACTCGCCGGGTCGTCGAGGATCGCGGCGATCTCCTCCAGCGGGAACCCCAGCTCCCGGTAGTAGCGGATGTGCTGCAACCGGTCCAGGTCGGCGTCGTCGTAGCGCCGGTAGCCGGTGCTGCTGCGGTCACTGGGCGAGAGCAGCCCGATCCCGTCGTAGTGGTGCAGCGTCCGCACGGTCACGCCGGCCGCCTTCGCGACCTGTCCCACCGTGTAGGCCATGGTTCCCTCCCTTCCGCCACCGAGGCTCCCGCCTGCCGTTACGTGAGGGTCAAGCCCGATCCATTCTGCGCCCCGCCGGCCGGCGCATCCGCCGTCCCGGCCCGGGTCGGGGCGGTTCGCCGGGCGTCGCCGGCCGGAGACGACGGTGCGGGCCGCCCGAGGATCGGGCGGCCCGCACGGTCACTGCGGTAGGGCGGTCAGGCGGTCACCAGCGGCGGCCGTCCGGCCAGGCGTCGTACGGGCGGGCCGAGAGGATCGGGTCCCAGCCCGTGTTGTTCCGGGCGTCGGGCAGGTGGATCTTGATGTCCGCCCCGCTGTCGTCGAACGGGCTGGCGTCCAGGTGTGCGACGACCAGACCGGAGTCGAACCGCTTGTAGTAGAGGCCGCCGCCGGGCCCGAAGAGCGATGCGGTGTCGCCCCACCCGGTCGCGGCGAGCTCCGCGACGGTCCACACGCCAGCGGCGTCGATGACGTACGCCAGCAGCTTGCCGGTGCTGGTCGTGCCGAGGATCCGGCCGGGACCGGGGGCGGCCAGCGAGGTCAGCGTGAAGTTGCCGGTGATCGCCTTCGCGTTGGTGATGTCGGCGTAGGCCGGCTTCGGCTTGGTCACCGTGTATCGGCGCAGCGCCGAGCCGGCGTTGATGCCGAAGAGCGAGCCGTTGCCGTCGTAGGCCAGCCGGTCCTGCGTCCATCCGGTGTCGGCAAGCTTCGTCGTGGTGAAGGTCAGCGGGTCGGTGCCGGTGACGTCCACCCGGTGGAGCTGCCCTCCCGTGCTGGTCACCAGCAGGGTGTCGGCGTTGAGGGTGGCCATCGCCTTCGGGGTGAAGCCGAGCGGCGCCGCGGCGACCACTTTTTGCTTGGCGCCGGTCACCGGATCGACAGTCGTGTGGGACAGCCGCCCTTCCGGCCCCGTGCCGAAGACCGACACGACACCCGTCCACGGCCGCGCGGAGAGCAGCTGGTGACGGAACCAGGCGCCGCTCACCGACTCCTCGCCGATCAACGTGATGTCGTCACCCCGGCCGTCGAACGGGTTGGCGTCGCGGTAGCGCTTGAGGCCGTCGGTCGGATGGATGGTGAGATAGAGGCCCCCGCCCGGCGAGACCAGCTCCCTGGGCCGGTCCCAGCCGGTCTGGTGGAGATCGGACCGGGACCAGGAATTGGCCCCATTGATCTTGTAGGAGAGCAGAGGGCCGGCAGAGGTGGTGCCGAGGATCCGCCCGGGGCCGGGCGAGGCGAGCGTCTGCAGACCGAAGCCGCTGCTGATCGTGGTGGGGGCCGTGAAGTCGGCCGCCACCGGCTTGGCGCTGGTCACCGTGAAGCGACGCAGGGAGCCCGCGAGGATGCCGTACAGCGAGCCGTGTCCGTCGTAGACCAACTCGTCGAAGGCCCAGTCGGCGGAGGCGATCTTCGTGATGGTGTAGGTCAGTGCGACCGTGTTCGCCACATCCACCCGGTGCAGCTCGCCGGCCCCGTTTGTCAGCAGGATGGTGTCCGCGTTGAGTGTGGCCATCGACTTGGGAGCGAAGGGCAGGAGCGCGGCCGCGGTGCGGGTCTGCAGGCCGCCGGTGGCGGAGTCGACGGCGTGGGCGACGAGCCGCCTCTGCACGGTGGCGTCCGGCATGAGCTGATTCGTGACGCCGAAGAGGTGGACGTCGGTGGTCTGCCAGCGGATCCACCAACCGAGGTCGTCGACCCGGGTGGCGGTGGCGCCGTCGCGGGTCTCGGTCTCGGCCAGGCAGCCCTTCTGCCACGAGGTGCTGACGACCGCGACCAGCTCGGCGGACCCGTCGCGGAACGCCGGGCCGCCCGCGTCGCCCTTGCAGAGCGTCGCGCCGGCCGACGCGCCGAGCAGGCCGACCGACGTGGCGTCGACGTCCTGCACCGTGAACGAGCCCTGGTGCAGGCGATCCGGCACCCATTCGGTGGCCGTCCGGCCGTAGCCGGTCACCTTGAGCGTCTCGGTGGCCGACGGCGGCGTGCTGGCGAGCGCGACCGGCGGCACGTCGGTGACCGGGGCGGCGAGGCGGACCAGGGCGACGTTGCGGTCCGGGTGCGGTGCGACCGCCGCCACCGAGCGCTGGTGGCCGGCGGTGCCGGTGAGGTCCGCGCGGCCGACCAGCACCGTGGTCGGCCGGCTGGGCGGGCCGGCGGCGACCGGCGCACTGCCCTCGGCCAGGCAACTCTTCGTCGTCACGACCCAGTTCTTGTCGACGAGCGCACCCGAGCAGGCGCGGAGATCGCCGAAGGTGACCTTGGCGCTGAACCGGTAGGTGCCGTCCGGGACCGGCTGGGCACCCGTGACGGCCTGGGCGGAAGCGCCGCCCAGCAGGCCTGCTGTGACCGTGGCGGCGAACAGGGCGGCACCCCATCGACGCGTTCGGTGAACTGACAATGCATCCCCCGTGATTGGTGAACCGTTGCGATCCGACCAGGGTCGGTTCGATCTCGATGGATGCTATCGAGGCTGCCACGGCGGGGATGCCCCTGCGCGCATAGGCGTTCGAGACGGGACAAGAGGGCCGTCGGGTGCGGGTCGGTCAGTGCCCCTCCGACGCGGGATCGTCGTCCGCGTCCCCGGCCCCGTCGCTGGCGGCGGCCGGCGGACCACCGTGCGTCCACGGTGTCTCCTCGACCGCCGGGAACGCCCCCGCCGGCATGAACGCGTCCGACAGGGTGGTGTAGCAGAGCCGCTCCCCCACCTCGGGCACGCTGCCCGGCGGCGCGGTCAGCCCCCGGCCCATCCCGCCGGAGAGCTCCAGCACCACCTCGGTCTTGCCGTCCGCCGCCGGGGTCACGAAGACCACCCGGGCCTTCTGCGCCGGCCGGGCCGGCGAGTACAGCGTCGCGCCGATCGGCACCGCCACCGGCTCGGTGGTGACCAGCTGGATCCGGGGGCGCAGCACCGGCCGCTTCCCGGTGTCGTCCACCCGCTTCGGGTCCGCCAGGGTCACCTCGCCGACGAACGCCTCCCCGGTCAGCCGGTGTTCCGCCATCACCAGCGGGTCGTCGTAGGCGCGCTGCACCGCGTAGGAGGTCAGGGCCCGTTCCAGCCGGTGCAGCCGCTGGGCGGCGGAGACCGCCCCGTCCCGGCGGGGTTGCGGCGCGCCGCCCGCGTCGACGTGCTCGGCGTAGCCGGTGAAGGCGTCCTTGTCGCCGTCCCACCGGCCGGCCACCCGGGCGCCCGGGGGCAGGCCGCGCAGCAACCCCACGCCGCGCCACATCAGCTCCCAGGTGGGCGCGAGCTGGTCGCGCAGCAGCCGTTCCAGCTCCGCGTACGCCCCGGCGCGCGCGACCGGGTCGTCCTCGGCGGCGGCGTACGCGGCGATGGCCGGGGCGAGCGACCGGTTGTCGAAGTCCGGGTCGGTGGCCGGGCCGGCGGGCGGGCAGGTCGCCGGGTCCTCGGCCCGGGCCGCCGCCTCGGCGCCGGTGAGCCCGGCGGGCGGGTCGATCCAGCCGAGCAGCGCCGGCAGGTGCAGGTCCTCCACCACGCTCTGCCCGGTGGCCCAGTGCAGGGCCAGCGCGTCGGTCATCGCCAGCAGCGCCGACGAACCGGGATGCTCGGCCCGCTCGGCGAAGAAGGTCAGCCAGCGCCCGAGCACCGGCACCGACGGGTGCACCGGATAGTCCCCGTCGGGCCGGCGGAAGCGGGTGGAGCGGCCGAACAGCCGCAGGAAGGTGATCCCGGCGGGGTTCGGCACCAGCAGCTGCGGGGCGTCGACGTGGCGGTACCGCACGTCCCTGCCCCGGTCGACCGGCACCGCCTCGGAGACGCCCCGGAACCCGTCCAGGTAGGGCAGCACGATCCCGGCCAGCTCGGCGGCGAACGCGAACCGCTGGTCACGGTTGCGGGGCTGCGGCACGATCAGCAGCCGCGCCGCGTCCGGGGCGTCGCCGACCAGCGCCGCCAGTGGCGCGTTGGCCTCGCCGGCCATCGCCAGCGGCACCAGCACCAGCGGCCGCGCGGACAGGTGCAGGTGCCGGACGGTGGCCACCGGCTGGGCCACCCCGGCGGCGAGCGCCTGGGCCCTGGCGAACGCGCGGAGCGTACTCACGCGGGCCCACCCCGCCCGGTGCTCGGGACGGCCGGGCGGGAGTCGCGGGGCGTACTCATGCGGGGGTCCCGGTGAGGGCGTCGGCGCGCAACCGGGCGGCGGCCCGCAGCAGCGCGGCGGCCTGCTCCTGCCCGGGCTCCGGGGCGCGCTCGCCGGCGGCCAGCGCCAGCACCTCGTCGACCTCCGCGACCCCGCCGAGCGCCTCCCGGACCGGCCGGCCCAGCGCCCCGGTGTGTCCGCGCGCCTCGTGCCGGCAGAAGTACGCCAGCTCGCAGGCCGCCAGGCAGTCGGGCGCGTAGCGGGCCTCCACCTGCGACAACGCGGCGAGCAGGGCCGCCGGCTCGACCGTCAGGTCGGCGGTGAAGTCCTCGGGCACGGCGGCCAGCAGCGCGTCGACCCGGGCCATCCGGTCGAGCTGGCGGCGCAGCACCAGCAGCTGCTTGCGCACGTCGACCAGGCTGGCCACCGGCTGGAGGGCGAAGTCGCGCGGGCAGACCAGCACCGCGTCGTGCGACACCAGCTCCGGGTCGTGCCCGGCGGCGGCGAGCAGCTCGCGCAGGGCCAGCACGTAGACGGCGGACTGGATCGCGGCGGCGGACACCTTGGCCGGGTCGGCCTGGCCGTCGACCACCGGGAACGACTTGATCTCGACGACGTGGAACCGACCGGCGAGCCGGGCGGCGACCAGGTCCGGCTCCAGGTGCACCCGGCGGCCGGCGACCTCCAGGCCGAGCAGCGGGTGGTCGAACAGTGCGGCGGTGTCGTCCGTCCCGCCGGGGGTGGCGCCGGTCAGCAGCGCGGCGGAGCGGCGGTGCCGGGCGGCCGTGTCGTCCTCGACGCCGTCGCCGAGGTCCGTCCAGCTCGCCGCCGCCGGCACCGGTACGCCCAGCCGCTCGGCGACCAGCCGCAGCAGCTCGGCCCCGCCGTCGGCCTTGACCTGCGCCTCGAACGCGTTGCCCCGGGTGATGGCGAACCGGGACTGCCCGAACCGGGCGGGAAAGCCGATCCGCTCGGCCAGCTTCGGCTTGTCCACCCCCGCGCCGTCCAGCACGGCCCGCCGGGTGCAGCCCGGGTTGCCGGTCAGGGCGGCGATGGTGCGCGCGTTGTGCCGCCTCGGTGGCACGCCGCCGCGGATCGCGGCCAGTCGTTCCTCGGTGCTCGTCACGATCCGCCACGATAGGCGGTCGCCGCCGCCCGCGCCCGGCGCCGCCCCGGCCGGTGGCAGCCGCCGCAGCCGTCAACCCGGGGCCGGGCCGCGCGGGACCTGCTCAGAGCAGGGTGGTGAACGGCCCCAGGAAACCGCAGCAGATCAGCCCGAAGGCGCCCAACATGACCAGCGCGATGCTGTAGTTCGACCAGAGCCCGAACTTCGTCACGTCGGTGCCGTACCCGTCGTAGGCGCGGTTGCGCCAGCCGCCGAAGCGGAACGACAGATGGTAGGCCGCGCCGGGATGGGCGACCAGCGTGGTGGTGATCAGCGGCAGGCCCATGAAATCGGTGTACCGCACGTCGAGTGACCCGGGAGGAATCACCACGTACCAGGTGCCCTCGCCGGGGATCGGCACCGCCTGGCCGTTGACCTTGAACTTGCTCGTGGCGGGGGCGGGCACGATGTACGGGCCACGGTTCACCGTGACGGCGAGCACCGCGTAGCCGGGCGGGGGCGCGATCGGGTGGGGGTACACCATCGGCGTCACCGGGCCTGGCATGTGCGGGTACGACGCATGAGGGGGGTACGACACCGCCACATCCTGGCACGGTCCCACCAGTCCGCCGCGCCTCGGCGGATCACGAATCGGTCAGCGCCCGGCGGAGCGGTTCCAGGGCGAACGGGGCAGGGCGGTGCCGGCCAGCGGCCGGCGGTCGCGGCGACGACGGCGGCGGCCGGGGGTGCACGGCGGCCGGGAGACGGTGTGCACGGGCGCGGGCACGGCGGGCTGCCGGCCGATCAGCCAGCAGAGGAAACGGGCCATCGGTGGGCTCAGCCGACCGGGAGGCGCTCGGCCTCCGACCGGGAGATGTCGTACTGGGCGCCGCAGAAGGTGCACTGCTGCACGTAGCGGGTGCGGATCGGGATGAGCGGCACGAAGAACAGGCTGAACTTCGTCGATCGGCGCGTGATCACCTGCGCGGCCTGGTTGTGGCAGTTGCGGCAGACCTGCTGCACCACGCCGGACTGGCTGACCTTGGTGCGGAGCCCGAAGATGAAGAACATCGCCCCCCAGTACCCACGAGTCGCCCGACTATCACCTGCGACTTTCGACGGCCCGGGGCGCGCTCCGGCTGGAGCGCGCCCCGGGGGCGTGCGTCAGCTCGTCGCCTTCGCGGGCTCGGGTTCCAGGCCCGGCACCTCAGCGGGGAGCCAGATCGGCTGCCAGTCCTTCATCTCGTGGAACCGGCGCAGCTCGAACAGCGACGAGACCGACCCGGCCCACGCCCCGTACGGCGGGTTCTGCTCGTCGAAGCCGGACTGCACGAAGGTCAGCTTCGTCTTCCCCTGCGACTCGGCCAGCTCCCAGGTGCTGACGCCGGTCGGCCCCCAGTCCACCGACAGCTTCCGGCCCGGCTCCAGGTCGACGACCTTGGCCGCGTAGCCGTGCTCGAAGCCGCCCATGGCGTAGCGGCCGCCGACCCAGGGCTCGATGCCGATCGGGTAGCCGAACCAGGCGCTGGCCTGCTCGGAGTCGGTCAGCGACTCGAACACCTTCGCCGCTGGCGCGTCGATCAGCAGCTCGCCGCGCATCTCGGCGGAGGCGAAGTCGACCTTCGGCAGCAGCGACTGCCCCGCCAGGTGGGCGGCCAGGTTGGCGAGCGACAGGCTCCAGAACGTCTGGAGCACGCCCCGGATGGTGCTGCCGCTCATCGCCTCGGCGAAGTCGAAGTGGCTCTGGGTCAGCGTCAGCACCGTCGTCCCGGGGCCCTCCGCGAGCAGGGCGAACTCGGTGGTGGTCTCCACCCCGTCGAGCAGCCACGCGAAGCGCAGCGTGTCGTCGTCGACGTGTAGCAGCCGCTGGTGCGGCGCGTCGCCTTCCGGGGTGTGGCGCCCCCAGAACTCGTACCGTCGCGGCAGCTCGACCTCGGCGTGCTCGGCGAGCCAGACGCGCAGCTCGGCCGGGTCGGTCAGGGCGCGGCGGACGGCCTCGGCCGGCGCGGCGAGACGGACGGGCAGCCTCATCGATTCAGTCACGTTCTTTCCCCTTCGGATAGCAGGCCACGGCGAGCTTGAAGGCGTCGCCCTCGGCGCCCCCGTAGCGGGTGAACAGGTCCTGCAGAGTGCTCTGCAGGTCGTGCAGGAACTGCTGGCGGAGCTCCGCCGGCACCCGGATCTCGCCGGCGACCCCGACCGAGGGGAGTTCGGGGGCGGCACGGTCGAGCCCGGCGATGTCCTCCTGGACCTCCTCCATCAGGTCCAGCAGGTAGCCGAGGCTCAGCTCGTCGCGGGCCCGGCGCAGGCCGATCCGGCCGACCAGCCGGGGGGACAGCCAGTAGGACCGGGCGGCGGCCTGGTAGATGCCCTCGGTGATGCCCCGGACCTTGCGTTCGTTGACCAGCTCGACCAGCCCGGCGGCGACGAGCTGCTTGACGTGGTAGTAGACGCGCTGCGGCGTCTGCTCCAGCCGGGTGGCGACCTCGGTGCAGGTGCGCGGCTCGGCCAGTTGTCGCAGCACCTCGACGCGGTGCGGCTTGAGCAGGACCTCGGCCTGCTCGATCTGTTCCAGGTACAGGACGTCTCTCATGGCAAAATCAGTTTGTACGTACAAAACTTGTTTGTCAATAGCTTCGGCGACAGCCGCGCCGGTGGACGGCGCGGCTGTCGGACCCGGTCAGGGCAGCCAGTCGGGGCGCAGCGGGTAGCCGCTCGCCCCCTCCGGACCGAGGCGGGTGGCGAGCACCTGGTGCAGCTGGATGCCGTTGCGCTCGAACGCCAGCCGGGACCCGGCCATGTAGAGGCCCCACACCCGCGCCGTGCCGGCCCCCACCTCGGCGACGCAGGAGTCCCAGTGCGCCGCGAGGTTGCGGCACCAGCCGGCCAGCGTCAACGCGTAGTGCAGCCGCAGGTTCTCCTCGTGCTGCACCTCCAACCCGACGTCGTGGATCTCGCTGACCAGGCGCCCCGGGCCGGCCAGCTCCCCGTCGGGGAAGACGTAGCGGTCGATGAACGCGCCCGACCGGTGCGGCGCGCGGTTGTCGGCCCGCGTGATGCAGTGGTTGAGCAGCCGCCCGTCCGGCCGCAGCCGGTCCCGCAGGGCCCCGAAGTAGGCCGGGTAGTGGCGCACCCCGACATGCTCGGTCAGGCCGATCGAGGAGACCGCGTCGAACTGCTCGCGCGGCGCGTCCCGGTAGTCGAGGTGGCGCACCTCGGCCAGGCCGGTCAGCCCCTCCCGCTCGATCGCCGCCCGGGCCCACTCGGCCTGCGCCCGGGACAGGGTCACCCCGAGCGCCTTCACGCCGTACTCGCGGGCCGCGTGCCGGACCATGCCGCCCCACCCGCAGCCCACGTCGAGCAGCCGCATCCCGGCCTTCAGCGCCAGCTTCTGCGCCACCAGGTCGTACTTGGCCGCCTGCGCCTGCTCCAGCGTGTCGTCGGGCGAGCGGAAGAGCGCGCAGGTGTACGTCATCGACGGGCCGAGCACCTTCTCGTAGAAGGCGTTCGAGACGTCGTAGTGGTGGGAGATCGCGGTGCTGTCCCGGGTGCGGGAGTGCCGCAGCCCGTTCACCACGCGCTTCCAGCGCGGCAGCGCCTCCTGCGGCGGGGGCGGCGGCGGCATCAGCCGCTCCCAGCCCAGCCCGCGCACCAGGGCCAGCCCTTCGGCCAGCGACGGCGTACGCAGCCGCAGCTCGTCCTTGAGCACCCGCAACGCCTCGTACGGGTCGCCCGGGTGCACCCCCTGCAACGCCAGGTCGCCGCCGACGTACGCCCGGGCCATGCCCAGGTCGCCCGGGGCGGTGAGCAGGTACGTCAGGCCCCGCTCGGAACGGATCGACAGGGTGATGCCGGCATCGGCCGGGCCGACCGCGCTGCCGTCGTACCCGGTGACCCGCACCGGCAGGGCGCCGGTCGTCAACGCGCGGACGACGTCCGCCACGGTCGGACCCAGGCGCCGGCTCCCCGCCGGCGGGCTGGCGGGAGCGCTCGCCGCCCCCTGGTCTCGATCGGTCAGGCTCATGCTCTCGCTACCGCCTTCTCGTACAGTCCGGTGAGCCGGTGGTCCGGGTCGTAACGGTCCTTCACCGCGCGCCACGTCGCGCCGCCGTAGAGCCGGTCAAAGGATTCCCGGTCGTAGTACGCGTCGGAGTAGAGCGACTTGTGGCCGCCCGACTCCGACACCATGCGCTCGATCGCCCGGTTGACGTCGCCGTCGGCGGCCCCCGACGCGATCGGCACGCTGCCCCAGAAGCCGACGTTCACGTAGTTCTGCCCGGCCCGGAGCGGATAGAGCGGCCAGGCCCGGGCCGATCCGGGACCGGACGGCTCACGCAGCCGCAACGGGCACAGCCAGACCGGGGTCATCCCGACGGTGCCGGCAAACCAGCGCAGGAACCCGGCCATCCGCTCCAGCGGGATCTCCACGTCCTGCACCACCCGCTCGCGCGCCGGCTGGCCCCGCAGGCGGTCGATCCGGGCGGCCACGCCGTGCCGGTGCTCCCACCGGACCAACCGGTGGTAGACGTCGCTGCGCCGCCACCGCGCCGGCCAGACCCGCCGGAGCACCGGGTGCTGCACCCCGAACGCCGCCGAACACCAGAACCAGTCGGTGTCCCAGCGCCAGAGATAGTCGTACGTGGTCAGTGCGTCGTGCGTGCGCCGGCGCAGCGAGCGGTAGTAGATGTCCTGTCCCGTGTAGTCGCTGGCCGGCGGCGCGTCGTCGGTGAAGGCGCCCAGCACCAGGTACGCCTCGCCGGGACTGAACATCACCCCGTCCATCGCGTCCACCGCCTCCCCCGCCCAGGACCGGGTCGCGGCGACCTCGGCGATCGCGTCGGCGAGCGCCTCCATCCGGGTGAACCGGACGTTGCGCAGGGCCACGAAGCGGCGTACCGGCTGGAGTTCGATACGCAGCCGGGTGGCGTAGCCGAGGCTGCCCAGCGAATTGGGAAACGCCGCGAAGAGGTCGGCGTGCTCCCCCTCCGGGCGGGCGGTCACGATCTCGCCGGCCCCGGTGAGCACGTCCATCTCGACCACCGACTCGTGCGGCAGGCCATTGCGGAACGAGGTCGACTCGATGCCGAGACCGGTCACCGCCCCGCCGAGGGTGATGGTGCGCAACTGCGGCACGACCAGCGGCATCAGCCCGTGCGGCAGGGTCGCGTCGACCAGGTCCTCGTAGGTGCACATGCCCTGCACGTCGGCCGTGCGGGCGACCGGGTCCACGGCGAGCACGCCCGTGAGCCCGGTGACGTCCAGGCCCGGCGCGCTGGGGGCGGACCGGGGACGGAACAGGTTGGAGGTGCGCTTGGCCAGCCGCACCGGCGCGCCCGCGGGCACCGCCGCGTAGGACCGTCGCAACTGGGCCACCGCACCGTCGTGGTCGACCGGATGATGATCCACACGGACCGCACACATGCGATCACTGTACGCGCTGTGGCCCTCGTGACGGGGGACGTCCACTGGTGCGTCCGCGACGTGGTCGGAGCACTGGCCGCCGCCGGGCCGGCGACATAGCGTGGGAACCATGCCGAGAGCCGTCTGGAACGACCTGGTCGTGGCCGAGAGCGACGACACCGTGCTGGTCGAGGGAAACCACTACTTCCCGCGCGCCGCCCTGCGCGACGACCTGCTCCGCGAGTCCGACACGCACACCGTCTGCCCGTGGAAGGGCACCGCGTCCTACTACACGCTGGAACACGACGACCGGACCAGCGCCGACGCGGTCTGGTACTACCCCGAGCCGAAGCCGGAGGCGGAGATGGTCCGCGACCGGGTCGCCTTCTGGAAGGACGTCCGGGTCGTCGACTGACGGGGGCCGCCGGCCCACTCCGCTCGCCCGGGTCGGCGCAGTTCCCGACCTGCTTCCAGCGGCGGCTCAGCCGGCGCGCAGCATGCGCAGTTGGGCCAGGTGCTTCGGCAGGTGGACGCGGGCGTGCAGGTCGAGGGTGCGGCCCCAGGGCAGCGACTCGTCTACGACGAGGTCGAAGCCCTCCCGCAGGTGGGTCTCGACCGGGGTCTGCGCCGCCGCGCCGAGCCGCTCGGTCAGCGCGCAGAGCTTCTGGCTGGTGGCCCGCAGCAGGGTGGCCAGCCCGGCCAGCCCGCCGCACTCGACGACCAGCGCGTCCACCTGCGGGCGGTGGATGGTCTCCAGGTCGTAGTACGCGAACGGCGAGCCCGCGATGACCGCCTCGGTCGCCTCGGTCATCAGCTCGTCGTTGGCGGCGAGGTGCGCGACGATCTGCTCGGCGCTCAACTGCCCGGCCGGCGGCGCCGCGAACCCACCCGCCTCGACCTCCGCGAGCACCTCCGCGTACGCCCCCCGCAACGCCCCGCTGTCCATGTCCCCAGTCAATCCCGGCCCACGCTGTCCGGCCCGGAGTTCCCGCGGACGGTTCACCCGGAAGGGGCCCGTCGAATCCGCCAGGTCAGCGACGGCGGGGTTGCCGGGTGCGGAGGTAGTCGGAGACCACGTACTCGCCGAGATCCTCCAGGTCGGGAGTGAACATGCGGCCCTTCGAGCGGCGGGCCACGGCGTCGACGAAGCGGCGCAGGCCGGGATCATCGCCGAGCATGAACAGGTTGAGCGTGGCGCCGTAGCGGGTGAGCCGGTCCACCTCGCCCACGGTCGCCGCGATCGTCTCCGGCAGCGGCGGCCAGTGGAACAGCGCCTCGCCGTCGTCCGGGTCCAGGTGGGCGGTCGGCTCCCCGTCGGTGACCACCAGCACCACCGGCTCGGCGTCCGGGTGCCGCCGCAGGTGCCGGGCGGCCAGCCGCAGCGCGTGCTGGAGGTTCGTGCCCTGCCGCAGGTCCGGTTCGACGGCGGCCAGTTCCTGCTGGGTCAGCGGCAGCGCCTCCAGACCGAAGCCGACGATCTGCAACGCGTCCTGGGGGAACCGGGTGGCCATCAGGTGCGCCAGCGCCAGCGCCGTCTGCTTCATCGGGCCCCACCGGCCCTGGGAGATCATCGAGTAGGAGAGGTCGACGCAGAGCACCACCGCCGCCGAGGCCCGCCGCTCGGTCTCCACCACCTCGAAGTCCTCGACGGCCAGCTGGACCGGCACACCGGAGCCGGCGCGGCGGACCGCCCGGGTCAGCGTCCGCACCACGTCCAGGGGCTGCTCGTCGCCGTACTCCCACGGCCTCGATCCGCCGCTGACCTCGCCGGCGGCGCCCGCCGAGCGCAGGTCGTGCTGGCCGCGCGGCCCGGCCGTCAGGTCCGCGAAGACCCGCCGCAGCGCCGTGCCGCCGAGCCGGCGCAGCGCCTTCGGGCTCAGGGTCAGCCCGTCGGCGTCCCGGCTCACCCAACCCTGCCGGCGCAGCTCCCGCTCCAGCTCCCGCAGCCGGCGTACGTCGTCGGCGGCGTCGCGGCCCAGCGTCCGGGCCACCGCGTCGACGTCGACGTCGTCCAGGGTGGCGCCCGCATGCTCCTGGTCGAGCTGGTCCAGCAGCTCGTCCAACTCGGCGATCTCGCCGAGCGCGCCGGCGGCCTCGCCGTAGCCGAGGGGCCGCTCGCCCCGCACCCGCTCGCCCGGGCCCCGGTGCAGGTCGGGGCGGAGCGCCCGGAGGTTGGCGTCCAGCGCGGACAGCTCCCCGGCGAGCCGGTCGCCGAGCGACTGCCGCATCAGGCCGGCCAGCTCCTCGCGCTGGCGGTCGGAGAGCGAGCGCATCAGCCGCTCACCGGCGGCCGAGCGCCGGGCCAGCACGTCGACCAGTTCGTCGACGTCGGCCGGCTGCTCGGGGAAGAACGCGCCGTGCCGGCGCATGAACTCGGCGAAGGCGTCGGTGGTGTCCTCCGACCGGGCGTGCCGGGCCAGCAGGTCGTTGAGGTCGCGCATCATCTCGGCCAGCCGCTGCTGCGCGGCCGGGTCCGCCGAGGCGCGCACCGCGTCGCGCAGCCCGGCGAAGCGCTGACCGAGCACGTCGTCGCGCAGCCCGTCGAGGATCCGCTGGTACGTCCGGCGGGCCTCGTCGCTGCTCCACCGGTACCCGGTCAGCTCCTCCACGGCGCGGGCCGTCGAGCGGGGCAGGTTGTCCAGCACCGCCTCGGCGAACCGCGCGTCGTCGCCGTCGCGCCCGCGCAGCTCGTCCCGCTCGGCGGCGAGCGCCTGGTCGAGCAGGGCGCGGGCCCGGGTGACCGCCCCGTCCAGGTCGCCCCGGCGCAACGCCTCCCGGCGCAGCCGCCTGGCCCGGGCGGCGAGGTCGTCGAGGCCGCCGCGCCCCTGGGGCCCCTGCCGCAGCAGGTCCCGCAGCGCCTCCCGGAGGCTGCCGCCGGCCAGCACCTCGGCGCCGACGGCGTCCACCGCCCCCCGCACGTCGTACGGGGGCGCGAGCGGGTCGGGGCCGCCCCGCCACTGCCCGTACCGGAACCGGTCGCCGGCCATGCTCAGGCCCGGCCGCCGTAGCGGGTCCGGCCGGAGTCGGTGACGTCCTTGCCGAGCCGGCGGGTCAGGTGCAGCCCTTCCAGGACGAACTCCACGCCGGCCGCGACCTGCTCCGGGGTGGGCGCGTCGCCCAACCCGAGCCGGTCCAGCGCCTTGGCCAGGCCGGGCACGGTGCCCACCTGGCGCAGCAGCTCGGCGGAGCCGACCAGCTCGCCGGTCTCGATGACGGCGCCCTCGTCGACGAGGGCGGTGAACCCGGAGAGGTCCAGCCCCGCCAGCCGGGCCCGGAACGTCTCGGCGGTCGCGGTGCGCAGCAGGTGGCCGAGGATCTCGACCTCCCGCCCCTCCTCGCCGCTCTCGAACTCGACCTTGCCGCGCAGGGTGCTGGTCACCGACACCGCGTCCCCCACCCGCGCGACCGCCGCCTCCGGGCGTACCCCGTCAGCCGGCTCCGTGGCCGCCAGCAGGCCGGCGCGGCGCAGCGCGGTGGCGGCGACCGTCTCGGCGGCGGCGATGGCGAACCGGGCGGAGACCCCGGAGCGCGGGTCCACCGACGGCGACTCGCGCACCGCGCGGGCGAACCGCGCCAGGACCTCCAGCACGTGCTCCGGCACCTCGGCGACCAGGTCGGCCTCCTGCCGGATCAGGGCCAGCTCCAGGTCGAGGTCGACCGGGTAGTGGGTACGCACCTCGGCGCCGAAGCGGTCCTTCAGCGGGGTGATGATCCGGCCCCGGTTGGTGTAGTCCTCCGGGTTGGCGCTGGCCACCAGGAACAGGTCCAGCGGCAGCCGCAGCTGGTAGCCGCGGACCTGGATGTCCCGCTCCTCCAGCACGTTGAGCAACGCGACCTGGATCCGCTCGGCCAGGTCGGGCAGCTCGTTGACGGCGAAGATACCCCGGTTGGTACGCGGTACGAGGCCGAAGTGGATGGTCTCCGGGTCGCCGAGCGTGCGCCCCTGGGCGATCCGGATCGGGTCGACGTCGCCGATCAGGTCGCCGACGCTGGTGTCCGGGGTGGCCAGCTTCTCGCCGTAGCGCATCGAGCGGTGCAGCCACGCCACCGGCAGGTCGTCGCCGGCCTCGGCGACCAGCGCCCGCGAGCCGGGGGTGAGCGGGTGCAGCGGGTGCTCGTTGAGCACCGAGCCGGCGATCACCGGGGTCCACTCGTCGAGCAGGCCGACGAGCGAGCGGATGAGCCGGGTCTTGCCCTGGCCCCGCTCGCCCAGCAGCACCATGTCGTGCCCGGCGAGCAGGGCGCGCTCGACCTCGGGCAGCACCGTGTCGTCGTAGCCGACGATGCCGGGGAAGCGGTCGGCGCCGGAACGCATCCGGGCCAGGAGGTTGTCGCGGAGTTCCTGCTTGACCGTGCGGTACGCGTGGCCGGCCGCCCGCAGCTCGCCGAGCGTGCCGGGCAGGTCGGCCGGAGGTGCCGGGGTAACCGGGGAAGGCGCAGTCACCCGACCAACGCTAGCTCACGGGAGCGGGGGCGCCCGGTCCGTCGACCGGGCACCCCCGCCGGGGGTACGCCTCAGCCCTGTCCGCAGCTCCGGCAGGTGCCCCGGCGGCGCAGGTGGTACGCGTACGTGGCGGCGCCGAGCGCGACGCCCCAGACCGGCCAGAGCAGCATCGGCGCGGTGGCCAGGCTGAGCCCGGCGGAGAAGTCCCAGAAGGCGGGGGTGGCGAGCAGGCCGAGGCTCGCCGCGGTGACCGCCACCGCCACCAGCGTCGCCGGGACGACGGCCAGCCGGACCGGCACCGGGCGCCCGGCCAGGCCGATCATCCAGCGCGGGAACCGTTCCCCCCACCGCTGCACCAGCCCGAGGGTGAGGACCGCGCCCACCAGGGCGAAGCCGCCCAGCCCGGCGCCCGCCCAGACCAGCCCGGACTCGCGCATCTCGTCGAGGAACGACCGTTCGATGCCGAGCGGGACGCCGACCGCCCAGGCCAGCCGGGTGAGGGCGTACAGGGCGGGAACGGTGGCCGCGGTCCAGGCCGCCACGCGCCCCCAGCGGGCCGCCGAGGCGGGCGTGGTCCACCCGTGGTCGGCGCCGTCGCGCCTGCACGTCGGGCAGGCGCCCGCGGTACGCCGCTGCCAGCGCAGCACCGCCCCGGCCAGCAGCACCCCGCCGACCATGGCCGCGCACCGCGCGAACAGCGCCCAGGTGAACACGTCGGCGTAGTCCACCGGCGGCCAGCCGAACGGCGCGCCGACGATCAGGATCGGGAGGTAGCCGAGGATGACCAGCACCTTCACGTCCGGCACGACGACGGCGAGCAGGAACGCGACAGTCCAGGCGTACGCCGACAGCAGGGTGTTCAGCGGTCGGGCCCGGCGGCGGGCCGGGCCGGTCATGGCGAGCGCGGCCACCGCGGCGCCGAGCAGCAGCACGGCGAACAGCGGTGCGCCGACGTCGGTGGGGACCAGCCGGAGCAGGTTGGCCTCGCCGTCGACCGGATCGTTCGCCCCGAACGGGTAGCCGGCACCGGTGACGGCGGAGACCAGGGCGAGCAGCCCCCAGAGGCCGAGCCAGCCGGCGGCCAGCGGGGCGAGCCGGTCCAGCCGGCCCGGGGCCGGGCGATGGGTGGGAACGTCGGTCGTCGTCATGCTTCCCAGCCTCGGCCGGCGGGCCTCTCCCGCCCTCCCGTGCGGCGGTGAACCGGCTCCCCCTCGGGAGGGAACGCTCAGCCCGACGGGGTGACGAACCCCGACTCGTACGCCGCGATCACCGCCTGGGTGCGGTCGCGGACGCCGAGCTTGGCCAGCACGTTGCCGACGTGGGTCTTCACGGTCTCCACCCCGACCACCAGGTGCGCGGCGATCTCCGGGTTGGACAGCCCGGTGGTCATCAGCCGCAGCACCTCGGCCTCCCGGTCGGTGAGCCGGGCGGCCGTCAGCCGGTCGGCGCCCCGCCCCCCGTACGCCCCGGCGAGGCGGCGGATGGCGGCGGGGAAGAGCAGCGACTCGCCCCGCGCGACCACCCGGACCGCCTCCACCACCTCGGCGGGCCGGGCCCGCTTGAGCAGGAACCCGCTCGCTCCGGCGCGGAGCGCGTCGTAGACGTACTCGTCGTTGGCGAAGGTGGTGACCACCAGCACCCGGGGCGGGTCGGCGGAGGTGGCGAGCAGCCGCCGGGTGGCCTGGATGCCGTCGATGCCGGGCATCCGCACGTCCATCAGCACCACCCGGGGGCGCAGCCGGGCGACCAGCGGCGGCACCTCCGCGCCGTCGGCGGCCTCGCCGAGCACCCGCAGGTCGGGCTGGGCGTCGAGGATGGCCCGCAGCCCGACCCGGATCAGCTCGTCGTCGTCGACGATCAGCACGCCGGTGGTCGTCGCGGTTCCGGTCGTCACGGGGTCCCCTCGAACGGCAGTCGCACCCGGATGCGCCAGCGGTCGCCGTCCGGCCCGACGGTCAGCCGGCCGCCGAGCAGCAGCACCCGCTCCCGCATCCCGTCCAGGCCCCGGCCGCCCCGCCCCGGGTCGCCGCGGCGGCGCCGGCCCACCGCGTTGTCCAGTTCCAGCTCCAGCGCGTCGGCGTGCACGTCGAGGCGCAGCGTGACCGGTCCCCGACCGTGCCGGGCCGCGTTGGTCAGCCCCTCCTGGACGATCCGGTAGCCCTCCCGGGAGACCGCCGCCGGCAGGTCGGCCGGGTCGCCGGTACGCCGGGCCTCGACCGGCAGGCCGGCCGCGCGGGTGTCGGCCACCAGCCGGTCCAGGTCGGCGAGCGTACGCTGCGGCGCCGGCGCGGCCCGCCGGCCGTCGGGCTCGCGGAGCAGCCCCAGCACGTGGTCCAGGTCGTCCATGGCGGTCCGCCCGGCCTCCTCGATCGCGCCCAGCGCGCGCCGGACGAACTCCGGGTCCCGGTCGAGCAGCTCGCGGGCGGCCCCTGCCTGGAGGGTGGCGACGGTGAGGGCGTGGCCCACCGAGTCGTGCAGTTCCCGGGCCAGCCGGTTGCGTTCGGCGAGCCGGGCCGTGCGCGCCTCCAGGGCCGCGATCCGTTCCG
Organism: Micromonospora sp. DT46; assembly: GCF_049841735.1. Lineage (NCBI taxonomy): Bacteria > Bacillati > Actinomycetota > Actinomycetes > Micromonosporales > Micromonosporaceae > Micromonospora > Micromonospora sp. DT46. Next base: position 235,151 of record NZ_JBNCKW010000001.1, read on the forward strand.
CCTGGGCCGGGCCGAGCAGCACCGGGGCCATCGACACCGCCAGCGCGCCCAGCCCGGCCACGGCGTAGCCGAGCGCCACCAGCACGACGACGCCGGCGAGGGTCAGCCAGCCGGTGTCCCGCCCGTCGAGCGGCCCGAACCGGTCGCCGCCGGTCATCCCGGTGTCGAGCCCGAACTGCTGCCCGATGAAGGCGAGCGCCATCGGCACGGCGCTGAACAGGGCGGCCACCACCAGCCCGCCGCTGAACAGGTGCAGCCCGATCCAGAGCGCCGAGCGCAGCCGGGTCTCGCGGTCGGCGACGTGCCCGGGGGCCGGGTCCGGCAGGTCGACGCCGAGCAGGGTCCGCGCTGCGGCGATCTCCAGTGCCCGGGGGCCGTCGAGGAAGACCGGGACCGCCGCGATGACCGCCGCGACGCCGAGCAGCGCCAGCACGAGCGGCCGGGGGATGTCCGACCGGGTCAGCAGCTGGGCGAAGGCCACCGCCAGCAGCGCGTACGGCAGCGCGAGCACCCCGCCGAGCAGCAGGAACACGCCGCGCCGCCAGGTGCTGCCGGCCGTCAGCGGGGCGAGGACCGTGCGGGGCTTCACCGGCCCATTCTGTCCCGGTCGTGCCCCGGGGCGACTCCCCCGCGTCGGGGAGATCGACGTTCCGGTCAGCGGCGGTGTTCGTCGACGTAGCGCTGCGGGTCCTTGTCGGCGAAGGCCAGGTCGCGGCCGTTCTTGTGCTCGCCGTGGAAGGTCAGCCAGCGGCGGCCCAGCTCGGCCCGCAGCTCGACGCTCGCGTGCCGGCGGAAGTCGGGCAGCGCCTCGTCCTCCTCCTCGGCGAGGTGCTCGCTGTTCTCCCGGCGGGCGGTACCCACCGCCGCCCACCACTCGTCGGAGCCCACCGGGTGCAGCTTGGACTCGGCGACGGCGTCGCGGATCTTGTTGTGGTCGCCGATCGCGTCGACGGTCTCGGCCTCGCCGTCGTCGCCGTGGCGCACCAGGTGCGGGTAGAGGATCGCCTCCTCCGCCTCGGCGTGCACGTCCAGGTGCAGGGCGAGCGCGTCCCAGATCGCCAGCAGCTCGTGCTCGTCGCGGGCGTCGTCGAGGCGGGCGAAGCCCCGGCGGAAGGCCGCGTGGTCGTCGAGGATCAGCGCGGTGATGTCGTCCATCGGCTCACCTTCCGGCTCGGGCCCGCAGCAGGCGGGGCGCCGCCGCCAGGCCGGTGATCGGGCGGAACTCCTTCGCCGCGCGGGCCAACGCGGCGTGTTCGTCGTCGGCCAGGTCGATGTCGGCGGCAGCCGCGTTGCGTTCGACCTGTTCCACGCCGGAGGCGCCGGGGATGGCCAGCACGTTCGGGTGGCGCAGCAGGTAGGCGAGGGCGATCTGGCTGGGCGTGGCGTCGTGCGCGTCGGCCACCTGCCGCAGGGTCTCGATCAGCGTCGCGCCGCGCTCCAGGTTCTCCGGCAGGAAGTACGGGTTGGCCCGGCGCACCGCCCCGCTCGGCGGGTTCTTCGCGTCGTACCGGCCGGAGAGGAAGCCCTGGGCCAGCGGGCTGTACGCGATGACGACGCGGCCGGCCTGCTTCGCGTACGGCAGCAGGTCGTGCTCGGGCCCGCGGTCGACCATGCTGTAGCGGACCTGGTTGCTGAGCACGCGCCGGCCGAGCGCCGCCTCGGCGACCTGCCAGCGGCGCAGGCCGTAGTTGCTGACGCCGACCTCGCCGACCAGCCCGACGTCCTGCAAAGCGCGCATGCCGCGCATGGTGGTGTGGTCGGCGACCAGCGGGTTGGCCTGGTGCACCTGGTAGAGGTCGAGGTGGGTGACGCCGAGCCGCGCGGCCGAGGCGACCGCCCGCTGCTGCACCACCGGGGCGACCGGCAGGATCGGCAGGATCTTGGTGGCGATCACGACCTTCGGCCGGTCGTCGCCGAGCGCCTCGCCGAGGATCCGCTCGCTGCGGCCGAAGCCGTACAGCTCGGCGGTGTCGAAGACGGTGATGCCGAGGTCGACGGCGCGCCGGACGATGTCGGCGGCCCGGCGCTCGTACTCGGGGCCGTAGCCCCACTCCCGGGACCCGAACTGCCAGGTGCCGAGGCCGATCTTGGACAGGGGCTTGGGGGTGTCGAGCGGGACGAAACGCATGGTCCCGAAACTACCCCGGAGTCCGTTGTCGCAGGCCCGTTCGCCGCGCACGCCCGCCACCGGCGGGGATAGGGTCGGTGACCGTGACCTACCTCGCCGCGGATGAGCGCTACGACCAGATGACCTACCGGCGCAGCGGGCGCAGCGGACTGCGGCTGCCCGCCATCTCGCTCGGGCTGTGGCACAACTTCGGCCCGGACCGGCCGTACGAGCGGCAGCGCGACGTCGTCCGCCGCGCCTTCGACCTGGGCGTGACCCACTTCGACCTGGCCAACAACTACGGACCGCCACCGGGCAGCGCCGAGGAGAACTTCGGCCGGATGCTCGCCACCGACCTGCGGCCGTACCGGGACGAACTCGTCGTCTCCACGAAGGCCGGCTATCTGATGTGGCCCGGCCCGTACGGCGAGTGGGGCTCCCGCAAGTACCTGGTCTCCTCGCTGGACCAGTCGCTGCGCCGCCTCGGGCTGGACCACGTCGACATCTTCTACTCGCACCGCTTCGACCCGGACACCCCGCTGGAGGAGACGATGGGCGCCCTCGACGCCGTCGTCCGGGCCGGCAAGGCGCTCTACGTCGGCGTCTCCAACTACGACTCCGCGCAGACCGAGCGGGCCGCCGCGATCCTGCGCGACCTGGGCACGCCGCTGCTGATCAACCAGCCGTCGTACTCGATGCTCAACCGCTGGACGGAGGACGACGGCCTGCTGGACACGCTGGAGCGCGTCGGCGCGGGCTGCATCGCGTACAGCCCGCTCGCCCAGGGCCTGCTCACCGACCGCTACCTGGGCGGCATCCCGGCGGACTCCCGGGTGCGCACCAGCGTCTTCCTCAGCGAGAGCGACCTCGGCGAGGAGAAGATGGCCACCATCCGGGCGCTCGGCGCGATCGCCGAGCGGCGCGGCCAGTCGCTGGCCCAGCTCGCGCTCGCCTGGGCGCTGCGCGACCCGCGGATGACCAGCGTGATCATCGGGGCGAGCAGCGTGCCGCAGCTGGAGGCGAACGTCGCCGCCCTGGACGACCTGGACCTCGGCGCCGAGGAGCTGGCCGAGATCGAGCGCCACCTCGGCTGAGGCGCGGCGGCCTCAGTAGATGTCGGCGTACGGCGACGCCCGGGAGAACGCCCTGAGCACGTCGAGGTCGTAGCCCTCCTCGAAGTTCGTCAGCTCCGTCAGCAGGTCCTCCGGCTCGTACCGGTACCGGCCGGCCCAGGTCTCGAACGACTCGACCTGTGCCGGGTCGGCGGCGCTGAAGCAGCGGTAGCCGCGCGGCGAGTTCCGGACCACCTCGTCGACCGCCGGGGCGAACCGGATGTCGATGTTCCACCGGATGCGGTCCGACACGTTGGGCGTCGAGCGGTGCAGCGTGGTGTCCGTGAAGATCACCACGTCGCCGGGCTCCATCCGGGCGGTGCTGACGGGGCCGTCCCCGACGGCCTCGTCCGACGTGCCGTACTCGCCGTTGGGCAGGCGGTCGCGGGAGATCCAGCCCCGGGTGTGCGAGCCGGTGACGAACTGGAGGCAGGCGGTGTCCTCGTCGACGGGCACCAGCGGGATCCACACCGACAGCAGCGGCCCGACCGAGGCGTCCCAACCCTTGTAGTAGTAGGCGTCCTGGTGCCAGGCGACCTGCTGGGTGCGGCCGTGGGGGTCGCGCGGCCGGGCGTTCCAGACGCCGTGCGCGTAGACCTCGTCACCGATCAGGCTGCGCACCGGGCCGAGCAGTTCGGGGGTGCGCCACAGGTCGTACACCGGCCGGCCCACCAGGATCCGCCGCCAGGCGGCCGGTACGCGGACCTGGCTGGACTCGATCAGGCGCAGGTAGCGCTGGTCGTACGGCAGGTCGGCGAAGGTCTCGGTGATCATCCCGCGCTGCTGCCACTGCCGGGCGAGGTGGTCGACGACGCGGCTGAACGAGCCGTGCAGCGCGTCCAGCGTCCCGGTCGGGAGCACGCCCCGCAGGATCAGGTGCCCGTCGCGCCGGAACTGGTCCAGTTGCTCGGCTGTCAACGCGTGGGGGTGGTCCACCATCGGCTCCTTCGCTGGCCGCACGGGATCGGGCCCAACCACCGGGCGGGGGAAAGGCCTCCAGTGGGGCGATCGTGACAGAAGGCACGGTGGGCGACAACGCCTCACTTGTGCGACAGGACCCCTATTCCCGAGGGGGACCAGGTCCGGGCCCGAGGAGGACGCCAGCCGACGCCTACCATCCTTGGTTGTGATCTCAACCGTGTGGCGGCTGCTCACCCGCCAGATCGATACGAACCTGGCGCAGGACGACGCCGTGCTGCGCGAGGCGTGCACGCAGGCGCGGTACGGCTCCGACGCCGAAGCCGCCCGGAAGGCTCTGGCTGCCACCCGAGGTGACCACGACCGTCGGGCGCGGTACGTCCGCGTCATGGCCGAATCGACCGCCGGTGGGCTGGGATCCCGGGTCGACCCCGCGACCGGCCGGGTCGACACCGCGGCCGCCTGGACCGACCGCTGGGCGGCGCGCACGCCCACCAGTCCGGATGCGCAACTCGTACGTGCCCGGTCCCTGATGGCACGAGCCTGGGAGGTGCGCGGCGGGGACTGGGCCGCCAGCGTCCGTCCGGAGCAGTGGACCGAGTTCAACCGCCTGCTGCAACTGGCCCGGCAGGTGAACGATCTGGCGATGCGGCTCGCACCCGAGGACCCCACGCCGTACGTGAACCTGTTGGACCTGATGATCGGCCAGAGCACGCCACGGGAGGACGTCGAGGAGACGTGGCGTGAGCTGACCCGGCGCGACCCCTGGCATCGGGAGGGGCACATGCTCAAGCTGACCTACCACTGCCGGAAGTGGAGCGGCTCGCACGAGGCGATGTTCGGCTTCGCCCGGTCGGTCGCCGCCGCGGCGCCTGCGGGCTCGCCGCTGCACGTGCTGCCGGTACAGGCCGCCGCCGAGTGGGCGCTGTGGGAGCAGGAGCGCGCATCCCAGGACAGCGCCGCCGGTGAGGTCAGCGAGCGGTGGCGGCAGGACCCGGTCATGCAGTCGGATCTCGACAACGCGCTGTCCCGGTGGTTCCACCAGCCGGCCACCCGGCACGCCGACTGGCTGATCGACGCGAACATCCTGGCGTACGGGCTGGCGCGCACCGGCCGCGACGCCGACGCCGCGCCGGTCTTCGCCTCGATCGGCCGGTACGTGACCGGCGTTCCGTGGGCCTGGTGGAACGGCGTACGCGGAGACACCGCCTTCATGCAGGCCCGCCGCCGCGCCCGCCGCGCCGCCTGACCGGCCGGAGAACGAATCAGCGGCCTGGTCGAATCGCTCTCGACCAGGCCGCTGACCTGTAAAACAAGGGTGGAGCCGAGGGGACTCGAACCCCTGACCCCCACACTGCCAGTGTGGTGCGCTACCAGCTGCGCCACGGCCCCTTGCCTCGTCCCGGTCACCCGGGCACGACAGAACTATACACAGCGCCCGCCGCATGGTCATCTCGCGGGGGCCCACCCCGCGGCTCAGTTGAGCGCCACGTCCGGCGGGAAGTGCGCGACCGCCGCCATCATGCCGCCCTGGCGGCGCAGCACCATCGGCCACAGGTCGTCCGGCCGGTCCACGAAGGCGTCGCCGGGCAGCGCGTCCAGCACGAACCAGGAGCCGTCCTCGATCTCCTGCTCCAACTGCCCCGTGCCCCAGCCGGAGTAGCCGGCGAAGACCCGGATGCCGGTGATGCCCTCCCGCAGCGGCCCCGGGTCGACGGAGAGGTCGAGGGTGCCGACCGCCCCGGAGACCTGGTGGAATCCCCTGAGCCGCTGCACCGGGTGACGCATCCGGGCCAGGCAGATCGCCGAGTCGGGCTGCACGGGGCCGCCCTCGAAGAGCACCGCCGGGTCGCGGGCCAGGTCGCTCCAGTCGCCGAGCACCTCGGCGACCGGCACCTCGGTGGCCCGGTTGAGCACCACGCCGAGGGCGCCGCCGGGCTCGTGCGCCACCAGCAGCACCACCGTACGGTCGAAGTTCGGGTCCTTCAGCGCCGGCGTCGCGACCAGCAGCCGCCCGGTCATCGACCCCGTCGCCCGCCCGCCGATCGCCTGCCCCTCTCCCTGCATGCCGGACACCCGTCAGACCGACCGGACCGGGACGCCCGGGGGCACCGGTGTCATCCGCGCTGTGAACGCCATGCCTGGCACCATAGCTTGCCCCCGGGGCGGTGGCTAAGGTCTGACGTGCGGTAGATCGGCGGACACGAGGGAGGGCCGATGGGTCCCACGGCGGAACTCGCGGTGATCGGCGGTTCGGGGCTGTACGCGTTGCTCGACAACGCGACCGAGCACGTGGTGGAGACGCCCTTCGGGCCGCCGTCCGACGCCGTCACGATCGCCGAGGTCAGCGGCCGGCGGGTGGCGTTCCTGCCCCGCCACGGCCGGGACCACCGCCACCCGCCGCACCTGATCCCCTACCGGGCCAACCTCTGGGCGCTGCGCTCCCTCGGCGTACGCCAGGTGCTCGCCCCCTGCGCCGTGGGTGGCCTGCGGCCGGACCTCGGGCCGGGCACGTTCGTGGTGCCCGACCAGCTGATCGACCGCACCAGCGGACGGACGCAGACCTACTACGACCGGGGCGCGGTGCACGTCTCCTTCGCCGACCCGTACTGCCCCTCGGGCCGGCGTACGCTGCTGGCCGCCGCGGCCGGCCGGGACGTGCCCGCGGTGGACGGCGGGACGGTGGTGGTGGTCGAGGGCCCGCGCTTCTCCACCCGTGCCGAGTCGCGGTGGTACGCCTCGATCGGCGGCACGGTGGTCAACATGACCGGCCACCCGGAGGCGGTGCTGGCCCGCGAGCTGGCCCTCTGCTACTCCTCGATCGCCCTGGTCACCGACCTCGACGCGGGCGTGGAGGGCGGCGGCGCGGTGACGCAGGAGGAGGTGTTCCGGGTCTTCGGGGAGAACACCGACCGGCTGCGGGGCCTGCTGCTGGCGGCCGTCGCCGCGCTGCCGGCCGAGCGGGACTGCGCCTGCGGGCACGCGCTGGACGGCATCACCCTGCCCTTCGCGCTCCCCTGAGGTGAGGAGCGGCGAAAGGCCCGGATAGCCCGAGTCGCCCCGATAGCCTGAGGGCGATGGCTACGGTCCGCGACACCACGTACGACCTGCTCCGTGCCCTCGGCCTGACCACGGTCTTCGGCAACCCCGGCTCCACGGAGGAGCCGTTCCTGCGCGACTTCCCGGACGACTTCCACTACGTGCTCGCCCTGCACGAGGCGTCGGCCGTCGGCATGGCGGACGGCTACGCGCAGGCCACCGGCGGGGCGGCGCACGTCAACCTGCACACCGCGCCCGGCACGGGCAACGGCATGGGCAACCTGGTCACCGCGTGGCACAACCGCACCCCGCTGATCGTCACCGCCGGCCAGCAGACCCGGGAGATGCTGCTGATCGAGCCCCGGCTGGCCAGCCGGCGGGCCACCGAACTGCCCCAGCCGTACGTGAAGTGGAGCCACGAGCCGGTCCGCGCGCAGGACGTCCCGGCGGCGTTGATGCGGGCGTACGCGACGGCGGTGCAGCCACCCGCCGGGCCGGTCTTCCTCTCGCTGCCCCTCGACGACTGGGCGCAGCCGGCCGACCCGCCACCGCCGGTGCGTACGGTGGCGAACCGGTTCGCGCCCGACCCGCGCCGGCTGCGCGAGTTCGCCGCCGTGCTGGCCGCCAGCCGCGCGCCCGCGCTGGTGCTCGGCGCGGCCGTGGACCGGGCCGACGGCTGGCCCGCCGCCGTGGCGCTGGCGGAGCGGCTCGCCGCGCCGGTCTGGTCGGCGCCCGCGCCGGAGCGGGCCGCCTTCCCCGAGGACCACCCGCATTTCCGGGGGGTGCTCCCGTTCGCGATGGGGCCGCTCTCGGAGGCGCTGGACGGGCACGACACCGTGCTGGTGGTCGGGGCGCCGGTCTTCCGCTACTACCCGCACGTGCCGGGCGACCACCTGCCCGCCGGGGCCCGCCTGCTGCACGTCACCGACGACCCGGACGAGGCGGCCCGCGCTCCGGTGGGCGACAGCCTGCTCGCCGACGCCGGGCTGGCCCTGACCGCCCTGGTCGACCTGCTCCCGGCGGCGGACCGGCCGGCGCCGCCCGCGCGCCCCGATCCGCCCCCGCCGGCGGACGGGCTGCCGTTGGCCCCCGACGCCCTCTTCGCGGCCCTGGCCCGGCACTGGCCGGCCGACGGGATCCTGGTCCAGGAGTCGCCGTCCAGCCTGCCGGCGCTGCGCCGCCGGCTGCGCGCCACCCGCCCCGGGTCGTACTTCACGATGGCCAGCGGCGGCCTCGGGTACGGCCTGCCGGCGGCGGTCGGCATCGCGCTCGCGCAGCGCGACACCGGCCGGGGACGGCCGGTGGTCGCGGTGATCGGGGACGGCTCGTTCCACTACTCGGTGCAGGCGCTCTGGACCGCCGCGCGGCTGCGCCTGCCGCTGGTCGTGGTGGTGCCGGTCAACCAGCAGTACGCGATCCTGAAGGCCTTCGCCGAATTCAAGGACACCCCGGGGGTGCCCGGGCTGGACCTGCCGGGGCTGGACATCACCGCGATCGCCCGGGGCTACGGCTGCACGGCCACCGTCGTGGAGACCCCGGAGCAGCTCGGCGACGCCCTGGCCGCCGGCCTGCGCGCCGACGGCCCGACGGTGCTGCCGGTGCCGGTCAGCACCGAGGTGCCCCGGCTCCTGTGAGCCGCCGCCCGGTCGCTCCCGTCAGCGCGTCGCGAGGCGCAGCGGCGCGCCGGTGAGCACGTCGAGGATCGGCCGGTCGCCCAGCGGCGCCTTCAGCGTGGCGGTGACCGGCTCCATCTTCAGCATCGCGTTGCACACGCCGGTGGCGCGGATCACACTGCCGCCCACCACCACGACGTCGTCGCGCTCCTGCACCATCGGGGTGATCCCGGTGTCGCAGGTGCCCACGCCGAGCCGCCAGGTCAGCTCGGTGCCGTTCACGGACTGGACGTCCTGTGCGCCGACCAGGCCCTCCGGGGCCGGGCGGGCGGGCGGGGCGGGCTCGGGCGGGGCGGTGACGGCCTGCGGCGCCACGGCGAGCCGGGCCACCGGCGCGGTGATCTCCTCGACGGTGAACAGCCACGCCGGCACCTGCGCCTCGCCCCGGCTGGTGCGCACCGGCGCGGTGCCCAGCTTCACGGCCGTGACCGTCAGCGGGACGCAGGCGGTCTGCGAGTTGCTGCTCACCGGGCCGTCGGGCCCCGGCTCGATGGTGGGGCCACCACCGGGGAGCTTGGTCCCGGGGTCCTTGGGGCGGCCGTCGCACGGCGGCGGATCCCCCTGGTCCAGCTGCCCGTACGCGGCGGCGGCGCTGACCAGCGGGACGGTCAGCGTGCCGTCCGGGAACTTGATGGTGCCGTCGGCGGGCTGCGCGACGGGCATTGTGACCTGGTCGCGGTACCAGCCGTTGAGGAAGGCCATCTTGGTCTCCCCGGTGAAGCCCGGGTCGCCGACGAGCACCGTCGGGTCCTGCATGGGCACGTAACCGGACTTCCACGCCGGAAGCGGTCGCCACGAGTCGGCCACCTCGGTGGCCCGCTGGGCGAAGGCGTCCTGACGCGGGTCGGAGGCGACCGGGTCGACGGCCGGGTCGGAGCCGGCCGGCGCGCACCCGGCGACGATCATCAACAGCGGAAGGCCCAGCAGGGCGGCGGTACGGCGCATGTGGGTTGGACGCCGGTACGTCCACGCCGGTTCCCCCTGGTCAGGTCTCTCCGCCGAGATCCGTCTCGTACGCCTCCCAGAGCAGGTCCGCGCCGCGCTGCCGATGCCGGGCGAGGGCCCGTAGCAGGTGCGCGGCCCGACCCAGGAGGTCGTCGAGCGAGGCGTCCGGCAGCTCCGCCGCCTGCTGGAGGGCGCTCAGCGCGGCGGTGATGGCGACGTGCTCCCGGGCCAGCAGCCGCACCCCGCGTTCCAGCCGGGGCGCCTGGCCGAGCACCTCGGCGTAGAGGCCGGCGGGCCCCTCGGTGACCCGGACGTGCTCCGTGAAGCCCCGTCGCACGGGGCCGAGCCCCACGAGGAAACGCTCCCGCCAGCGCGGTCCGGCCGGCGCGACGGCCAGCGCCCGGGCGAGCGGGTGCAGGCCTCCGGGCGGGGTGCCGGGAGGCCGGCGCGCGGCGGGCGGCCGGAGCCCTCCGGGCGGGGTGGGCGGCTGCTGGATCGGACCGGTGACCATGGGCACCTCCCGCGTCGCGTCTGACCGCGTACAGCGATGGTGGACCCGCGCGTCCGCCCTGTCCAGAGGCGGGACGACCTCATCGGTCCCATCCGCCCCTCCTGTCCCGTGCGACCCGGGCGCCCCAGGCCGACCGGTCCCGACACGACGATGCGCCCCGGTCCGGTGGACCGGGGCGCATCGTCTGGTGGTGGAGGTGCCGGGAATCGAACCCGGGTCCTTCGCCGGTTTGTCAGGGCTTCTCCGAGCGCAGCTCGCTGTGCCTCTACTCGGCCCCACCGCTCACGCGAGCAAGTTGGTGTGACGGGCCCAGTCGCTGATTGATCTCGCCGCACGGACCCCGCGACCGGGTCCGATTGGCCAGCCTTCTAGCTGATGCCGGCTAACTGGGTCGAAGGCGCTCCCAGGCCGACAGACTCACTACTCGCCTCAGGCGGCGAGAGCGAAGTCAGCGCGATTGTTCTTGGCGCTTATTGGTTTCCGACGACCGATTCTCGAGACGACGTCGGCTTCCTCGGCTCGCTTCCCCTGTCGCTGCGTACGAAGTCGAAACCAGTCACCCCCTCGACAGGCCGCCGATGTGGCGGCACTGACAAGCGTAACGCCTGCCGCAACGGGTTTCATCCCGAGCCCCCGGCGGGCGCGCCGAACCGGACAGGACGGACACCTCAGTCATCCATGCCCTTGCCACGCCGGCCGGCGACCCGGGCGATCTCCCGGTCCGCGTCCCGCTTGGCGAGGTCCTGCCGCTTGTCGTACGACTTCTTGCCCTTCGCCAGGGCGATCTCCACCTTGGCCCAGCCGTCGGAGAAGTAGACCTGCAACGGCACCATGGTCAGGCCGCCCTCGCGGGTCTTGCCGATCAGCCGGTCGATCTCCAGCCGGTTGAGCAGCAGCTTGCGGGTCCGCCGGGGCTCGTGGTTGGTCCAGGTGCCCTGCGTGTACTCGGGAATGTGCATCCCGTGCAGGTAGAGCTCGCCGTTGCGCTCCTGCGCGAACGCGTCGACCAGCGACGCGCGCCCGGCCCGCAGCGACTTGACCTCCGTGCCGGTCAACGCCATGCCCGCCTCGTAGGTGTCGAGGATCGCGTAGTCGTGCCGGGCCTTCTTGTTGGAGGCGACGACCTTGCGTCCCTTTTCCCGTGGCATCGGCGCCACCCCCTTCCGGTGATCCGCGCCGGACGTGACCGGCCGCGGGGCGGAGATCATGCTACCCGAACGGCAACGGCCCTCCCGCGCCGTTTGTTCCTGGCGCAGGAGGGCCGTCGTCGAGCCGTACGGGCGTCAGACCCGCAGGTAGAAGCGGAGGGTGACCCAGGCGGTGACCGCGCTGACCAGGCCGCCGACGCCGGCCATCAGCGGGAACATGAACAGGATGTCGCCCCAGCCGATCGGGGAGAGCAGGCCCTGCAGCGCCTGGAGCGACCCGTCGAAGAGTAGGTACTTGGCCGCGATGAGGGCCACCAGGCCCAGCAACGAGCCGATCAGGCCGGCGACCACGGCCTCCAGCACGAACGGCGCCTGGATGAACCAGTTCGACGCGCCGACCAGTTTCATGACCGCGACCTCACGCCGCTTGCTGTACGCGGCCACCTGGATCGTGTTGGCGACCAGGAGCAGCGCGGCGACGGCCATCACGATCGCGGCGGCCAGGGCGATGTTCTGGATCGCGGTGAGGATGTCGAAGATCTTGTCCAGCAGGCGACTCTGGTCGACGATCTCGTCGACGCCCTCGGTGTCCTTGTACTGGTCGTAGATGTTCTTGTACTGCTCGGGATTGTTCAGCGTGAGCCGGTACGACTCGGGCAGGCTGTCCGCCTTGACCGCGCTGAGCAGGTCGGGAGCGTCCTGGAACATCTCCTGGAAGCGCTTGTACGCCTCCTCCTTGTTGACGAAGATGACCTCCTTGACCAGCGAGTCGGCCTTCAGCTTCGCGTCCAGGGACTCACGCTGCTCGGGGGTCACCTCCTGTGTCAGGAAGATCGAGACCTGGATGTTCTTGTAGTAGAGGTCCTTCATGTCGTCGACCTGGCGGTACATGAGACCGCTGGCGCCGAGCATGGTCAGCGAGACCGCCATCGTGATGATCATCGCGATGGTCATGGTCACGTTGCGCCACAGTCCGACCAGTACCTCGGACAGGACGTATTTCACGCGCATCGGGATTTCCTCCGGGTCTCCGGCATGAGGTGTTCGTCGTCAGGCTGCGCAGGGGTGGCGTCGACTCAGCCGTAGACGCCGCGGGCCTGGTCGCGCACGATGCGGCCGCTCTCGATCTCGATGACCCGGCGGCGCATCTGGTTCACGATGTTGGAGTCGTGCGTGACCATCACGACGGTCGTGCCGGTGCGATTGATCCGGTCCAGCAGGCGCATGATCTCGATCGAGGTGTCCGGGTCCAGGTTTCCGGTCGGCTCGTCCGCGAGCAGGATCAGCGGACGGTTCACGAACGCCCGGGCGACGGCGACCCGCTGCTGCTCACCGCCGGAGAGCTCGTGCGGGTAGCGGTGCTCCTTGCCACCGAGTCCGACCAGCTCCAGAACCTCGGGCACGACCCGGCGGGCGACCGCCTTGGTCTTGCCGATCACCTCGAGGGCGAACGCCACGTTCTCGTACGCGGTGCGGTTCGGCAGCAGCCGGAAGTCCTGGAACACGCAGCCGATGGAACGCCGGAAGTGGGGTCGCTTCCAGGAACGCATCGACGTGACGTCCTTGCTGTTGACGACGACCCGGCCCTTGTTGGGCGCGACCTCGTGCAGCAGCAGCTTGATGATGGTGGACTTGCCGGAGCCGGATGGACCGATGAAGAAGACGAACTCGCCCTTCTCGATCGAGACGGACACGTTGTCGAGCGAAGGCCGGGACGCCTTCGGGTACGTCTTCGTCACTTGCTCAAGCTGAATCACGGGTCGTGAGTCTACGCGGTGTAACCGGGGAGCCAAGCCCCACGCCCCGCCGTTGCGAGTCGCGTCATCCAATTCGGGCGTACCGGGAAGATCGACGACGCGCTCCGCCCACGGTTGATCACGCAGCGTCGCCGGCGAGCTGCTGCTGCTTGCGCCACCGGATGCCCGCCTCGAGGAACTTGTCCAGGTCGCCGTCGAAGACCGCGGTCGGGTTGCCGGTCTCCTGCTCCGTCCGGAGATCCTTCACCATCTGGTACGGGTGCAGGACGTACGAGCGCATCTGGTCGCCCCACGCGCCGGTGGTGTCCTTCTTCAGGCCCTGGAGCTTCGCCTGCTCCTCCTGGCGCTTGACCTCCAGCAGCCGGGCCTGGAGCACCCGCAGCGCGGACGCCTTGTTCTGCAACTGGGACTTCTCGTTCTGGCAGGTGACCACGATGCCGGTCGGGATGTGTGTGAGCCGCACGGCGGAGTCGGTGGTGTTGACGCTCTGCCCACCCGGGCCGGAGGAGCGGTAGACGTCGACCCGCATCTCGTTCTCGGGGATCTCGATGCTGTCGGTCTGCTCGACCACCGGCAGCACCTCGACACCGGCGAAGCTGGTCTGCCGGCGCCCCTGGTTGTCGAAGGGGCTGATCCGCACCAGCCGGTGGGTGCCCGACTCGACGCTGAGCGTGCCGTACGCGTAGGGCACCTTGACCGTGAAGGTGGCCGACTTCAGGCCCGCCTCCTCGGCGTAGGAGGTCTCGTAGACCTCCGTCGGGTAGCCGTGCCGCTCCGCCCAGCGCAGGTACATCCGCAGCAGCATCTCGGCGAAGTCCGCCGCGTCCACGCCGCCAGCGCCGGCCCGGATGGCGACCAGCGCCTCCCGGGAGTCGTACTCGCCGGAGAGCAGGGTGCGGACCTCCATCTCCTCGATGGCCTTGCCCAGCGTGGCGATCTCCGCCTCGACCTCGGTGAGCACCCCCGGGTCGGACTCCGCCTCGGCCAGCTCCAGCAGCACCTTGGCGTCGTCGAGCCCGGAACGGAGGCTGCCGAGCTTGCTGATCTCGCTGTTGACGTACGACAACTGCGAGGTCACTTCCTGGGCCTTCGCCTGGTCGTCCCACAGGTCGGGCGCGGAGGCCTCCTGCTCCAGGCGGTCCTTGTCCGCGCGCAGCCGGTCGATGTCGAGCACCGCCTCGATGTTGCGCAGGGTGGCGTCGAGGTCCTTGAGCTGTTCGGCGTAATCGGCAGCGGTCACGACAGACAAGGGTACTGCTCGTGCGAGGAGTGAGCTTGCGAGCCCCGCAGTCACGAGCCAAAAAAGACCCAGCTCGTGCGAGGAGCGGGCCTGCGAGCCCCGCAGTCACGAGCCAAAAAGACCCAGCTCGTGCGAGGAGCGGGCCTGCGAGCCCCGCAGTCACGAGCCAAAAGATCCCGGTGGGAGGCCCTGTGGTCAGGCGACCGGGGCGCTCTTCAGCCAGGACAGGGCGGCCTTGTGGTAGGCGACGGCGAACTCCAGCGCGCTGGCGTCGTACGCGTCGCCCTCCTTCTTGGCGTTCTTGACCTGCTCCCGGACCTTGGCCAGGGCCTCGGTGTGGTAGTCGTTGGCCGCGGCCTGGAGGTTCTTGAGCTGGCTGGCCGAGTGCAGCTCGCCGAAGGCGATCCGCAGGGCGATCGGGTTGCGGATGGTGTCCCGCCCCGGCTCCTCGGCAAGCCAGCGGGAGAATGTCCGTTTTCCCGCTGCGGTGATCGCGTACGGCTGGCTGGAGCGCGGGCCGGGCTTGCCCATCCGGACCAGGCCCCGCTCGGCCAGCACCGGCAGCTCCCGGTAGACCTGACTACGCGTCATCGACCAGTACGGCGCCAGTCGGCGCTCGGCGGCGGCCATCAACTGGCCACCTGTCATGGGGCCCTCGTGGAGCAGCCCGAGCAGGGCCGCCGCCGTGGGGTTGACTCCGGAATCCGCCATGCCCCTCACGCTGCCACTTTGCCGACGCGGCGTCCAGGATTTGGCATTTTCGCCACCCGGTCGGGTTCCTATGTGCACTGTCGGCGCGAGACAGTCCGCCAGGGAGGCGCGGAACGGTCACAGTCGGCTACGCAGCTCCCACAGCTCCGGGTAGAACCGGGTCTCCACCCGGGAGCGCAGGTATGCCCCACCGGCCGAGCCCCCGGTGCCGGGCTTCGTGCCGATCTGCCGCTCGGCCATGAGCACGTGCCGGGCCCGCCACAGCGAGAACGCCTGGTCGTGGGCGACCAGCGCCTCAGCGAGGTCCCACAGCGGCCCGAACCGCTCCCGGTCCCCGGCGATGGTGGCGTACGCCGCGAAGCGGGACTCATCCTCGGTGACGTCGAAACCGGCCCGGCCGAGCACGGCCAGGAAGCCGTCCCAGAGGCTCGGCTCGGCCAGCCGCCGCTCCAGGCGCTCCCGCTCGACGTCGGGCAGGCCTCGGAAGCGGCGCAGGTAGTCGGGGTCCTTCAGGCCGGAGAGGAACTCGATCTCCCGGAACTGGGCGGACTGGAAGCCCGAGGCCGGGGCGAGCTTGGTGCGGAAGGCCAGGAAGTCCTGCGGGGTCATCGTGTCGATCACGTCGACCTGACCGATCAGGACCCGTTCCACCACGTGGCAGCGCTCCAGCCGCACCCGGGGCAGGTAGGTCTCGCCGTCCAGCATCCGGTCCCGGGCGTCGGTCAGCTCGGAGAGCAGCAGCTTGAACCACAGCTCGTAGACCTGGTGGATGGTGATGAAGAGCAGCTCGTCGTGGGAGGCCGGGTCGGACTCCGGCACCTGGGCGGCCAGCAGGTCGGCCAGCCGCAGATAGTCGGTGTAGGTGAGCAGGCCACCCTGCTCGCCGAAGTGGGGATCCTGCGCGGGGGTGGGGTGGGTCACAGCGGCCACGGTACCGCCGCCGACCCACCCCCGCCCGCCGGCAAGGAAGGGCCCCTTCCGGTACGCGAGGCGCGCGGAAGGGGCCCTTCCCTGCACCTCAGCCCATGTGAGGGTAGGTGTGGTCGGTCGGCGCGACGAAGGTCTCCTTGATCGTCCGGGGCGACATCCACCGGACGAGGTTGTGCCAGGAGCCGGCCTTGTCGTTGGTGCCGCTGGCCCGGGCGCCGCCGAAGGGCTGCTGCCCGACCACCGCGCCGGTCGGCTTGTCGTTGATGTAGAAGTTGCCGGCGGCGTACCGCATCTTCTCGGCGACCGCGTCGACCACCCGGCGGTCCGTCGCGAAGATCGACCCGGTCAGGGCGTACGGCGCGATCGACTCGGCCTGGTTGACCACGTCGTCGAAGCGGCCGTCGTCGAAGACGTGCACGCCGAGGATCGGCCCGAAGTACTCGGTGGTGAACGTCTCGTGCGCCGCGTCGGTGCACTCGAACAGCGTGGGCCGGACGAACCAGCCGACGGAGTCGTCGGCGGTGCCGCCGGCGAGGACCCGGCAGGCGTCGTCGCCGGAGATCAGCTCCAGCGCGGCGCGGTGCCGGTCGAACGCCTTGGCGTCGATCACGGCGCCGCCGAAGTTGCCGAAGTCGGTGACGTCACCGTAGGTGAGGGACTCCGCGGTGGCGGCCAGCCGGTCGCGCAGCCCGCCCTCCCACAGCGACCGCGGGACGTACGCCCGGGACGCCGCCGAGCACTTCTGGCCCTGGTACTCGAAGGCGCCGCGGATCAGGGCGGTGTGCAGGGCGTCGACGTCGGCGCTGGTGTGCGCGACGACGAAGTCCTTGCCGCCGGTCTCGCCGACCAGCCGGGGGTAGCCCCGGTAGCGGGAGATGTTCTCGCCGACGGTCCGCCACAGGTGCTGGAAGACCTTCGTGGAGCCGGTGAAGTGGATGCCGGCCAGGTCCGGGTCGGCGAGCACCACGTCGGAGACCTCCTCGCCGCGCCCGGTGACCATGTTGATCACGCCGGGGGGCAGGCCGGCCGCCTCGAACAGCCGCATGGTGAAGTGCGCGGCGAACTGCTGCGTCGGGCCCGGCTTCCAGACCACGGTGTTGCCCAGCAGGGCCGGCGCCGAGGGCAGGTTGCCGGCGATGGCGGTGAAGTTGAACGGGGTGACCGCGTAGACGAAGCCCTCCAGCGGGCGGTGGTCGAAGCGGTTCCACACCCCCGGCGACGACATCGGCTGCGCCTCGAGCAGCTCCCGGGCGAAGTGCACGTTGAACCGGAGGAAGTCGATGAACTCGCAGGCCGCGTCGATCTCGGCCTGGATGACGGTCTTCGACTGGCCGAGCATGGTGGCCGCGTTCAGCGTGTCGCGCCACGGGCCGGCGAGCAGCTCGGCGGCGCGCAGGAAGATCGCGGCCCGCTCCTCGAACGGCAGGGCCCGCCACATTCCGGCGGCGTCCTTGGCGGCCTTCACGGCGGCGCGGGCGTCGTCGTGGGTGGCGTGTGCGGTGACGCCGAGCACGTGCGCGTGCCTGTGCGGCTGCACGACGTCGATCGACTCGCCGCCGGCCATCCGCTGCTCACCGGCGATGGTCATCGGCAGGTCGATCCGCTCGGCGGCCAGCTCGGTCAGCCGCCGCTGGAGCCGTTCCCGGTCGGCACTGCCCGGCTCGTAGTTGCGGACCGGCTCGTTGCGCGGCTCGGGTACGGAGAACACAGCGTCCATCAAGGCTCCTGGCGATCTCGACAGCGGTGGCGAAACCGGACCCGCGGGCACCGGCCGGGTGACCGGCGCCGAACGCCATGCCGGGTTGACCGGTCGCGGCAGCGGGACCTCTCCCGATTCTTCCACGCCCCACCCCCGGCCCTCCCACCCTGCGCGGGGCGGGCGACGGGGGCGGGCGTGGTGGACGCGTACGCTGGGTGGCCGGTGAACTGCCGGCCCACCGGGGCCGGGCGTCCGTCGGAGGGAAGACGATGACCAAGCAGCCCGGCAGCTCCGCAGCCGCGGAGTCGGACCGGTCGGCGCCGGCCGCCGACGAGGTTCCCGAGACGACGGACGCCGTCGGGGAAACCGCCACCGGCACGACGGACGCCGCCGGGAACACCGCCGCCGAAGCGCGGGACGCCACCGGCACCGCACCGGTGGACGAGACCGACGCGACCGGGACCGGACCCTCCGTCGACCCGCGGGGCGGGACGGCGCTGCCGCTCGCACCCGGTGCGCCCGTGCTGGCGCTCCTGGCGCTCGGGTGGCTGGCCGCGATGCTCTGGTCGACCCGCGAGGTGATCAGCTCCGCGGCGGCCGGGCTCACCGCCATCAGCCTCTCCGCGTTCGCCCTCCCGGGGGTGATCTCCGCGGCGCTGGTCGCCGGCGCCGGCTTCGCCCTCTTCGGTGTCGACCTGCTCGCCCGCCGGGGCAGCGAGCGGGTCACCCTGCGCTTCGTGGCGGCGATCGGCACCGGCCTGCTCGTCGGGCTCGCCGCCGCGTTCGCGATCAACCTGACGTACGCCGACAACGCGACCACCAACGTGATCGCCGCCACCACCGCCGCCGCCGCGACCGTCGGCGGGGCCGTCGCCGGCGCGCGTAGCGGATCCGTGGTCGGGGCCGTGGTGGCCGCCGCCCTCGGCACGCTGATCTTCGTGGTGGCCTTCAGTCGGGCCCGCGACCCGCTCTTCGACCTGTTCGGCGGCGGCGACGGTCAAGAGTCGCTGCTGAGCGCGGCCAAGTGGGTGTCCCGCACCGAGTCCCTGCTCGCCGGCCTGGTGGCCGGGCTGCTGGCCTTCGGGTACCTGACCCTGGCCCGCCGCCGGGCCGCCCGGCTCGACGCGGCGGCGCCCGCGCCCCGCTGGCCCGCCTACCTGCTGGCCGGCGCCGGCCCGGGCCTGCTCCTGATCGTCGCCGAGGTGATCATCCGGGTCGGCGGGCGGTCCCTGCTCGACCTGGCCGGGGCGCTGAGCGAGGCGGACGCGGTGGCCCAGACCTCGCTGGGCACCTCCCGGATCGACAACGCCATCTGGGTGCTCTTCGTGGGCGCCCTGACCGCGATGATCGCCTTCGGCCGCACCCTGGGGCCGGCCCACGCCGACGACGACGAGCCGGTCGAGGCCGCCCCCACCCGCTGACCTCGCGGCACCCGCCCCGCCCCCGCCGCGCCGGCACCGGCCGTCAGGCTGCGCAGGCGGCGCGCGGGAGGTCAGGAGGTGGCGCGGAGCAGCAGGTCCAGCTCGGTGACGTCGTACCACTCCAGCTCGTGGTCCTCGGCGCCGTCGACCGTGAACTGCGCGTCCGGGTCGCCGGCCAGGGCCTCGGTGACCGCCTCCGCCGCAGCGGACACGTCCTCGACCGCGTCGGCGCCGTCCACATGGACGGCCGCGACGGCGCCCACCGGCACGGGAGCGCTCAGCTCGACCGCGCTGGAGCCCAGCTCCCCGTCGCCCCGGCCCACGGCCGAGGCGGGCAGGTCGACCGAGACGACGATCCGGCGGCGGGGCGCGTCGGGGTCGGCCCGGAGCAGCTGCAACGCGTCCTGGGCGGCCCGGGTGAAGGCCACGTACTCCAGCTCCTCCTCGTCGCCCTCGGCGTACCACTCCCGCAGGGTGGGGGTCACTGCGTGCGCGGCGGCCACCGGCAGCCCGGCGCCGCGTAGGAGGGTCAGCATCGGGACGGTCGCCGGCACGTACACCCGGACAAGCTCCTCGGTCACCGGTCGTCTCCCCCGCTCAGGTCCCTGCGCCGGCTTCCGCCGGCCCCGGCCGATCATGCCCTATCGCCGTGACCGTCATACACCGCGCACCTTCTGCGGTGGAAGCGTCCCACCGGTGTGTCCCGGGGCGGGTCGGCGCAGGTCGCGCCCGGGCGGCTGGGCCATGTCGGCCGTCGGTGGCAAACTGAAGCAAACGACGCCAACCCCGGGGGTTTCCGTGGAGCCGAGGTTCCTGCTGCTCTCCGACGTGGCCACCGAGCTGAACGTGTCGGACTCGCAGGTCTACCACATGGTGCGCAGCGGCGAGCTGCCCGCGATCAAGATCGGCGGGCGCGGCCAGTGGCGGGTGGAACGCGCCCGGCTGGAGGAGTACATCGAGCGCAAGTACGCCGAGACGGCCGACTGGGTGCGGAGCAACCCGCTCGCCGACCGCGACCCGGAGTAACCGGTCCGATCCGCAGGGGCATTGACCGTGAGCTCTGCCGTGTCCGAGAATGGAGCCTGTCGAAGGCAAACGAAGGTAAACGCAAGATCGTGGGAGGTTCCCGGATGACCGATCACCGCCGACCCGGGCCGGCGCGCCCTCCCGTGCGGCTACGCCCCGCCCCCTCGTTCGAGCCGCCGTTCACCGACGACGACGCCGCCCACTGGCCGGCCCCGGGCCACGCCCAGCTCGTCCTCGACCTCTTCGAGTCGTCCCGACGCGACGCCGACCGGCCGCCCGGCCGACGACAGCGGCCGGTACCGACCGGCCCCGGCCGTCGGCCCGCCGCCCCGCTGCCACTGGACGCGCTGGTGACCGCCACCCCCGAGGCGACCCGGGCCGCGCACCGGTTCGTCCGCACCTGCCTGGAGGTGCTCAACGGCTACCGCTCGCCCGGGCAGCTCAGGCCGCTGCTCGACCCGGCGCGCGCGGCCGGGCTGCTGCCCGAGCTGGCCCGCGCCACCGCCCGCTCCGGCCCGCTCCGCCGCCGGTCGACCCGCCCGGCCGTACGCCTGCTCCGGCTGCGGGTCTGCGAACCGCGCACCGCCGCCGTCGAGGTGGCCGCGGTGCTCGCCGGCACGGGCGGGCGCACCTGGGCGATGGCGCTGCGCCTGGAGCACCGCCGGGGCAGCTGGCTCTGCACCGCCCTCCAGGTGCTCTGAGCCACCGGGCTCCGGCCACGACGTGCCGGGGTGCGGGCCGCGCATGGTGTCCACCCACGAGCCCGGGGCGGACCTGGTGCGCGCCGACCCGGCGGTCGCCGAGGTGCGCACGCCCGGCCCGGGTGGCCAGCCGCCCGGACGGCGGCCGAGACGGAAGCGAGCCGTGGTCCACGAGGACCACGGCTCGACTGCTCCGGCGGGCGCGCGCCCGCTCAGCTGCCGGTCACGCGCCGCCGTTGGGGGAGCCGTGGCAGCGCTTGTACTTCCGGCCGGACCCGCACGGGCACGGCGCGTTGCGGGACGGGCCGTTGCCGGCCTCCGCCTGCCCCGACGCCGCCCGCCGGTTGTTGCCGGCCGGGACGCCCGGACCGCGCAGACCCGACGCCGGCCGCTGCGGCGCCGCCGGGGCGGTCGTGCCGGGCGCGGCCGGGGCGGCCGGTGCCGGACGACCGACGCCCAGCGCGGGCGCCTGCTGCTCGGCGTGCTCGACGGCCACCGCACCGGCGCCGGCCTCGCCGTCGATGGTCGGCGCGGAGTATTGCAGGCCCTGCTGCTGCGGGGCCCGGCCCAGGCCCTTGGCCCGGATCTCGACCGGCTTGTCGAGCAGCTGGACCTCCTCGGCCTCGGGCTCCGGCTCGTTAACCTGGACCTCGAGGTTGTAGAGGAAGCCGACCGTCTCCTCCTTGATGCCGTCCATCATGGTGGCGAACATGTCGAAGCCCTCGCGCTGGTATTCCACCACCGGGTCGCGCTGGGCGTACGCCCGCAGGCTGATGCCCTCCTGGAGGTAGTCCATCTCGTAGAGGTGCTCGCGCCACTTGCGGTCGATGACCTGGAGCAGGACCATCCGCTCCAGCTGGCGGGTGCCCTCCTCGCCGAGCTGCTCCTCACGCCGGTCGTACGCGGCGTGCGCGTCCTCCTTGAGGCGGGAGAGCAGGAAGTCCGCGTCGATGCCGGCCCGCGAGCCGCCGGCCTCCTCCTCCAGCTCCTCGATCGTGATGCCCACCGGGTAGAGCTGCTTGAGGTTGGTCCAGAGCTGCTCCAGGTCCCAGTCCTCGCCGTAGCCGTCGGCGGTGGCCCCCCGCACGTACGCGTCGACGACGTCGTCGATCATGTTGCGGACCTGGTCGGAGAGGTCCTCGCCGTTGAGCACCCGCAGCCGCTCGGCGTAGATCACCTGGCGCTGCTTGTTCATGACCTCGTCGTACTTGAGGACGTTCTTGCGGATCTCGGCGTTCTGGCCCTCGATCTGGGCCTGCGCGCTCTTGATCTGCTTGGTGACCATCTTCGACTCGATGGGCACGTCCTCCGGGATGTTGAAGCGCTCCATGACCGCCTCGACGGCGCCGGAGCGGAAGCGCTTCATCAGCTCGTCCTGGAGGGAGAGGTAGAACCGGGACTCGCCCGGGTCACCCTGCCGGCCCGACCGACCGCGCAGCTGGTTGTCGATGCGCCGGGACTCGTGCCGCTCGGTGCCCAGCACGTAGAGGCCACCGGCGGCGGCGACCTCATCCGCCTCGGTGTCGCAGGCCTGCTTCCACTGGGGCAGGACCTCCTCCATCGCCTTGGCGTACTCCTCCTCCTGCTCGACCGGGTCGAGGCCGCGCTGGCGCAGCTCGTTGGCGGCGAGGAACTCGGCGTTGCCGCCGAGCAGGATGTCGGTGCCACGACCCGCCATGTTGGTGGCGACGGTGACGGCGCCCTTGCGGCCGGCCTGGGCGACGATCTCGGCCTCACGGGCGTGGAACTTGGCGTTCAGCACGGAGTGCGGGATGCCGCGCCGGCGCAGCAGCTGGGAGATGATCTCGGAATTCTCCACCGAGACGGTGCCGACAAGCACCGGCTGACCCATCGCGTGCCGCTCGGCGATGTCCTCCACCACGGCGTTGAACTTGGCCTTCTCGGTCTTGTAGATCACGTCCGGCCGGTCCTGGCGGACCATCGGCCGGTGGGTCGGGATCGTCACCACACCGACCTTGTAGACCTTGTTGAACTCGCCCGCCTCGGTCTGGGCGGTGCCGGTCATGCCGGAGAGCTTCTCGTAGAGGCGGAAGTAGTTCTGGAGGGTGATGGTGGCCAGGGTCTGGTTCTCCTGCTTGATCTCCACCCCCTCCTTGGCCTCGATCGCCTGGTGCATGCCCTCGTTGTAGCGGCGGCCGTGCAGGATGCGCCCGGTGAACTCGTCGACGATCAGGACCTCGCCGTCGCTGACGATGTAGTCCTTGTCGCGCTTGTAGAGCTCCTTGGCCTTGATGGCGTTGTTGAGGTAGCCCACCAGCGGGGTGTTGACCGACTCGTAGAGGTTGTCGATGCCCAGCCGGTCCTCGACCTTGGCCACGCCGCGCTCGGTGACGGCGATGGTGCGCTTGGAGTGGTCGACCTCGTAGTCGCCCTCGCCGTCCTTGCCGGCCTGGAGCCGGGCCACGACGCCCGCGAACTCGCCGTACCAGCGGGCGGAGTGCTCGGCCGGGCCGGAGATGATCAGCGGGGTGCGGGCCTCGTCGATCAGGATCGAGTCGACCTCGTCGACCACCGCGAAGTTGTGGCCGCGCTGGACCAGCTCCTCCTTCGACCACGCCATGTTGTCGCGCAGGTAGTCGAAGCCGAACTCGTTGTTGGTGCCGTAGGTGATGTCGCACTCGTAGGCGGCCCGGTGCTCGGTGGCCGGCCGGTTGGGCAGCACCACGCCGACGGTGAGGCCGAGGAACTCGTGCACCTGGCCCATCCAGGCGGCGTCCCGCTGGGCCAGGTAGTCGTTGACCGTGATGACGTGCACGCCGTTGCCGGAGAGCGCGTTGAGGTAGACCGGCATGACCGAGGTCAGGGTCTTGCCCTCACCGGTCTTCATCTCGGCGATGTTGCCGAAGTGCAGCGCCGCGCCGCCCATGACCTGGACGTCGTAGGGCCGCTGGCCGAGCACCCGGGCGGCCGCCTCGCGGCAGACCGCGAACGCCTCCGGCAGCAGGTCGTCGAGGGTCTCGCCGTCAGCGAGCCGCTCCTTGAACTGGTCGGTCATGCCGCGCAACTCTTCGTCGGTGAGGTTGACGTAGTCGTCCTCGATCGAGTTGACGGCGGCGGCGATGGCCTTGAGCCGGCGCACCATACGGCCCTCGCCCGCGCGGAGGACCTTTTCCAGAATCGACACGGATCAACGCTCCCCTAGACAGTCTCGAACCATCGTAGGCGCTCCATCGGCGCGATGGTCACTGGTGGCGGCCCTCCGAGCCGGCGAAACCGACATAACACGCCCGACTCACGCCGCCCCGCCGAAATCCGGTTACGCCGTCCGCGAACGGTCCGGCACGATGGCTCGGGTGGAACCTGTCGAGATCACCGAGGACGGCCTGTTGCTGCGACCCTGGCGGGCGACCGACGCCGACGCGGTACACCGGGCGTGCCAGGACCCGGACATCCAGCGCTGGACCACCGTACCGCGCCCGTACCTGCCCGGACACGCGCACCGGTTCGTGACCGAGGTGACCCCGGCGGACTGGGCGACGGGCGCCGGGGCGCCGTTCGCGGTCTGCGACGCCGCCACCGGCGAACTGCTCGCCTCCTGCGGGCTCGTCTCGATCGACACCGGCCTGCGCTCCGGAGAGATCGGCTACTGGACCGCGCCCTGGGCCCGGGGCGCGGGCGTGGCCGTCCGGGCCAGCCGGGCCGTCGCCCGCTGGGCGTTCGACGCGCTGGAGCTGCGCCGGCTGATCTGGCAGGCCGAGGTGGGCAACCACGCCTCCCGCCTGGTGGCGCTCCGGGCGGGCTTCCGCGTCGAGGGCCGGCTGCGGCTCGCCGACCCCGCCCCCGGCGGCAGCGCGGAGGGCTGGATCGGCTCCCTGCTCCCCGGCGAGGTGCCCGCCCCCGGGGAGACCGGTCCGGCCGGGCCGGGCACCCTGGAGGCCCGTCGCGCCGCCGTCTTCGGCGGGCCCCAGCCCGTCCTCTTCGCCACGGCCGGCGCCACCGAGTTGCGGCTGCGCCCGATGGAGGAGCGCGACCTGCCCGCGATCGTCGACACCTGCCGCGACCCGCAGACCGTCCGCTGGACCAGCGTGCCCGACCCGTACGAGCGGGCGGACGCCGAGTCGTACCTGCACTTCGGCCGTGGCACCTGGGCGGGCGGCACCAGCGCCTGCTTCGTGGTCGCCGACGCCGAGGACCGGTACGTCGGCACGATCGACCTGCGGCTCTCTTCCGCCGACCCGCTGCTGGCCGACGTCGGCTTCATGGCCGCCCCCGCGGCCCGGGGCCGGGGCTACCTGTCGGCCGCGCTGACCGCGCTCAGCGCCTGGGGCTTCACCACGCTGGGCCTGGCCCGGATCGAGTGGCGGGCCAACGTCGGCAACACCGCCTCCCGTCGGGTCGCCGAGAAGGCCGGCTTCACGGTCGAGGGCGTCGCCCGGGGCGGGCTCACCCACCGCGACGAGCGGGTGGACGTCTGGGTCGGCGCGCTGCTCGCCGGGGACCTGACGTGACGCCCGAGGTGATCGAGGCCGACGGGGTGCGGCTGCGGCAGTTCCGCCCCGCCGACGTCGCCGACCTGGCCGCCGGCTGCGGCGACCCGGTCAACCTGCGGTTCAACCCCGGCATGCCGCAGCCGTACACCGAGGCCGACGCCCGCTGGTGGATCACCGAGGGCGCCCCGGCGGCCTGGGCCACCGGCGGGGCCGCGTACGCCATCGCCGACCGGACCACCGACCGGCTGGTCGGCGGCGCGGGCATCGGCCAGGTCGTGCCGCCGCGCCGGCAGGCGGAGGTGGGTTACTGGGTCGCGCCGTGGGCGCGGCGGCGCGGGATCGCCAGCGCCGCGACGCGGGCCCTGGCCGACGCCGCGCTGCGCCACGGCGTCGACCGGCTGGAGCTGATGACCCACGCCGAGAATCCGGCCAGCCAGCGGGTGGCGCTCGCCGCCGGCTTCACCCACGAGGGGGTACGCCGGTCGGCCGGCCAGCTGCGCGGCGGCGGCCGGACGGACCTGCTCGCGTGGGTACGCCTCGCCGACGACCCGCCCGGTCCCGCCCCCCGGCTCCTGCCGGACCTGCCCGACGGCCGGCTCACCGACGGCGTGGTGACCCTGCGCCGGCTCGGCCCGGACGACGTCGACGTGATGTACCGCCTGCACACGCGGCCGGAGGTGGTGGCGAACCAGGCCCCGCCGGTGCCGCCGACCCGGGCGGCCGTCGAACGGCGTTGCCTGCTGGCCGAGAGCGCGTGGCTCACCGGCGCCATCGCCCGGCTGCTGATCGTCGACGCGGTCACCGGCGAGCCGGCGGGCAGTTGCGGGCTCAGCCTCTCCGACCCGGTGGCCGGTGAGGGCTCGGTCGGCTACGCGCTGCTGCCCGACCAGCGGGGACGCGGGCTGGCCACCAGGGCGGTGCGGCTCCTGGCCGGCTGGGCGTTCGGTCCGGCCGGGATCGCCCGGCTGGTCGCCGGCACCGTGCCCGACAACACCGACTCGCACGGGGTGCTGGAGCGGGTGGGATTCCGCCGGGAGGGCCTGCTGCTCGGGCGGCTGCCGGGACTGGCCGGCAGCCGCACCGACGACCTGGTCTTCGGGCTGCTCCCCGACGAACTCCGCTGACCCGCCCGCCCGCCCGGATCCGGCGCCGGGCGCCCCGGGCGGCGTCGATCTCGGGCGCCCGGCGGGACTCCCCGCCCCGGGCGGCCGTGGTGGCGGGTGGGCCGCCACCACGGCGCCGGAGGGTCAGACGGCGAGGGAGATGATTCCGTAGTCGTAGGCGTGCCGCCGGTAGACGACGCTCGGGCGGCCGGACTCCTTGTCCTGGAACAGGTAGAAGTCGTGGCCGACGAGTTCCATCTGGAACAGGGCTTCGTCGACGGTCATCGGCTCGGCGGGGTGCACCTTCTCCCGCGCGATGTGCCAGGGCTGGTCGTGTTCCTCCTCCTCGACCCGTTCGGCGACGGCGGTGGCCGTCCCGGCGCCGTCGGGGGACGCGCCCAGCGGCGCGTCGAGGCCGGCCACCGGCAGGCCGGCGGTGGCGGCGGCGACGGAGAGCGGCGCGTGCCGGCCCCGGTGGACGCGGCGACGGTCGGCCGCCCGGCGCAACCGGGTGTCCAGCTTGGCGATGGCCGCGTCGAGCGCGCTGTAGAAGTCGTTCGTGCAGGCCTCCGCCCGGATCACCGGGCCACGGGAAACGCAGGTGATTTCGACGCGCTGGCAGTGGTCGGCCTGGCGCGGATTGCGCTCGTGGAACAGCTCCACATCGACACGAATAAGTTTATGGTCGTAGCGTTCGATCTTCGCGAGTTTCTCCGCCACGTGCACCCGGTAATGATCCGGCACTTCGACGTTACGGCCCTTGACCACGATGTCCATGTGACCTCCCTAGTTCGGACGGTCGTTCGTTCCGGCATCCGGTCGCGCGCCCCTGGGGGAGGCCCCACTCGGCGTCGACCGGTCAGTGCGGCTACGCCTCCTTTCACCACCGGGGGTGGATGGAAACACCTCCTACCCCCGACACGAAAACGCTAACTCCTGTTCGCCCGACAGTCACCCCCGGTCGCCGGGACAGCCAACAATTTTTCACAGCTCATACACCAACGGGTGAAACGGAAACACGCACCGTCACAAAGTGCGCCGTCGCTCGGTCGCGGCGAGCACTGCGGCGACCGTCGGTGACAGTCCGCTCGCGGTCAGCGCCCGCCCCACCGCGGCGAGGGTGGACCCGGTGGTCAGGATGTCGTCGAGCACCACCACCGCCGCCCCGTCGGGCGCAGACGGGACCCGCGGGCGGACCCGGAAGGCCGCCTCGGCCGCCGCCGCCCTGCCGGCGCTGTCCAGCGTCACCGAGTCGGGGCGGGGCAGGGCCCGCAGCGGCCGCCGCACCCGCACCGGCCAGCCCGCCCGGCGCAGCCGGTCCGCGCAGTGCCGGGTCAGCCGGCCGAGGTGGTCGCCGTACCGGGCGCGGGCCGCCGCCGCGGTGTCCGGCACCGGCACCAGCGTCACCGGGCGGACCCCGCCCACCGCCGCCGCCACGACCTCGGCGAGCAGCGCCCCCAGCGGCCGGGCCAGCCCGTGCCGGCCGTGGTCCTTGTACGCCAGCAGCGCCTCCCGCAGCGGGCCCGCGTACGGGCCGAGGGCGACGCAGGGCGGCAGGTCGGGCGGGGCGGGAGTGGGTCGTACGGCCCGGGGGCGCAGCGCGCCGAGCACCGCCACGCACTCCGGGCAGACGCCGTGCCGAAGCCCCGGCCGGCGCTCGCGGCAACCGGCGCACTCCACGGGCAGCACCAGGTCGGTGAGGTCCGCCCAGAGCCCGCCGAGATCCCGCACGGAGATCAGTAGAGGAAGAAGGGGGCGGTCGGGTTGCCGGCGCGCGCCCCGGCCGACGGCGGCGTGACCTCCTGCACCTGCTGCGGCTGGATCCGCTCGAACGGGCTGCTGCGGTACGCGACCCCGTTCGCCTCGTACATCGCGGCGCCGAGGCGACCCACCGCGTTCGCCGGGTACGCGGCGAGGTGCGTCACCCGGGCGCCGATCTTGTCCTCCAGCCGGCTCTCCCGGGCGCCGTCCACGCTGACCTCGTAGACCGCTGGGCGACCGACCGCGCCCGCGAGGACCAGGGTGTTCTCGCCGTACCAGTCGACGGCCGACAGGCTGGTCAGCCGGGTGTGCAGCCGACGGGCCGGGCCGGGGGTCGCCCCCGCGCCGTCGGGGCTGAGTGCGGCGACGTAGAGCGCGCCCCCGGCGATGACGGCGATCCGGTGGCCGTCCAGCGAGGCCGCCACGGCGGTCACCGGGCCGGGTACGCCCAGCGGCACGGCGGTGAGCTGCGCCTGGGCGTCGAAGCGGTACAGGCTCCCGTCGGCGACCACGAGCCCGGCCGGCTGCCCCCGGTACGTGGAGCGCAGCCAGACCGGCTGGCCCATGGCGGCGTACCCCTTGGCGCTGCGGGTGAAGGCGGCCACCGGGTCGGTGCCGGTGCCGACGTAGAGCCACTGGCGGTTGGCGTCGGAGACCACCAGCGCCGCCAGGATCTGGTTGTCGGCGCGGCTGATCCCGGCGGAGACGACGTTCCGGTTCGCCTTGGGGTCCACGGGCACCGGGCCGGTCGGCTCTCCCGGGTAGGCCAGCGGGTGGACGGCGCCCTCGTAGACGCAGAACCGCTGGAAGCTCTCCGGGAGCTGGTACACCGGGCGGTCCAGGCGGCGCCGTTCCAGGTCGGGGATGAACTCCTGGGACTGGTTGCGGATCTTGATTTCGAGCGGCCCGTCGAGGTCCGACAGCGACCAGGCGAGCTGCGTGCCGAGCTGCTCCAGCCGGGCCTTGTCCTCCGGCATCTCCAGGTCGACCTCCCAGCGACCGTCCGTCCGGGTGGCGTTGTTGATCAGGCGGGTGCCGTCCGGCAGCCGGCGCACGGCCGTGCCGAGCCAGGCCGAGGGCCCGGCGGTCAGCCACTTGACCACCTCGCTGACCCGCCGCTCGTCCGGCACGGCGAGCGGAAGGTAACGCTGGTCGGGGACGAGGCGGGTGCGGTCGTTGTTCCAGAAGTAGATCGTCCGGCTCTGGTAGTACGTCTCCAGGGCGTCGACGCTGAGCAGCAACGCGGTCGGCGGGTTCGCCACGTAGAGGCCTCCGTCCGCCACGCCCTCCTGCCCGGGCTGGCTGCGCAGCTCGAAGGTGTAGGTCGTGGTGCTCGTCTCCGGCGGGGCCAACGTGCCGTCCGTGCGCAGCTGCCCGACCTGCTGCACCTTGAGGGTGACCTCGGTCCGGTCCGGGGCGTAGACGGGCACCGGCTCCTCGGTGAGCCGGACGACGGCCAGCGTGACCTCGCTGCCCTGCTTGGTCTGGAGGCGGTCGCGGTCCGCCGGCACGATGAACTGCCGGACCCGCTGGTACGCCCCGTCCGGTTCGCCGGCCGCGGCGGAGAGGAAGTTCTGGACGAACTGCTCGGCGTCGGTGCCGGCCGCGCTCCGGCTCGGGGGCTCGCCCCGGCTGCCGCTGGTCGAGCCGCCCTCCGCCGCCGGCCCCGGCCCGTCCACCCTGACCTCGGTGTTCTCCGGGATGCCGCAGCCGGCCACGCCGCCCAGCAGCAGCGCGCCGCCGAGCAGGCCGGCGAGCAGTCGACGCCTCACGACCCCACCTCCGCGTGCCCCCCGTTGCCCGGCCGGCGCGGACCGACCGGCAGCGCGCCGTCGGTGCCCGGGCCGATCGTGAGTGTGCCCCCGGTGCCGGGACCGATGGCCAACAGCCCGCCCGCTCGGGGCCCGCCGAAGGGCAGCGTGGCGTCGGCCGGGACCAGCCGCAGCGGCGAGGTGGTCAGCCGGTCGCCGGCCCGCGACGGCAGGGTGAGCCGGAACTGGGCGCCCTGCCCGGGCGCGCCCCACGCTTCCAGCCAGCCGCCGTGCAGCCGGGCGTCCTCCAGGCTGATCGACAGGCCCAGCCCGGTGCCGCCGGTCTGCCGGGCCCGGGACGGGTCGGCCCGCCAGAAGCGGTTGAACACCAGCTTCTCCTCGCCCGGCTTGAGCCCCACCCCGTGGTCGCGGACGGTGATCGCCACCGCCGTGTCGTCCACCCCGAGCGTGATCAGCACCGGCTTGGCCTCGCCGTGCTCGACGGCGTTGCCGACCAGGTTGCGCAGCACCCGCTCCACCCGTCGGGGGTCCACCTCGGCGATCACCGGGGTGCCGGGGACGTCCAGCTCGATGGCCACCCCGACGCGCTCGGCGAGACCCGCCAGGCGGTCGGCCACCCGGTGCACGACCGGCACCAGGTCGGTCGGCTCGGAGTCCAGCATGGCGAAGCCGGCGTCGAAGCGGCTGATCTCCAGCAGGTCGGTGAGCAGCTCCTCGAAGCGGTCCAGCTCGGCCTGGAGCAGCTCGGCGCTGCGGGCCACCGCCGGGTCGAAGTCGTCCCGCTCGGCGAAGATCAGGTCGGCGGCCATCCGGACCGTGGTCAGCGGCGTGCGCAGCTCGTGCGAGACGTCGGAGGTGAAGCGGCGTTGCAGCCGGGACATCTCCTCCAGCCGCAGGATCTGCCGTTGCAGGTTGGTCGCCATCTGGTTGAACGACGCGGCGAGCAGGGCCAGGTCGTCCTCGCCGTTGACCACCATCCGCTGGTCGAGCAGGCCGGCGGAGAGCCGCTGGGCCGTGCGGGCGGCCACCCGTACCGGGGTCACCACCAGCCGGGTGACCAGGCCGGCGAGCAGGGCGAGCAGGAGCACCAGGGCCGCTCCGGTGGCGGCCACGGTGCCCCGTACGTCGGCGGCCGTGGTGTCCTGCCGGGCCAGCGGCACGAGGTAGTAGAGCTCCACCTGGCCGAACCGGGTCGGCACCGGCGAGCCGTAGACCAGGTACTTCGTACGCTCCTCGCCGAGGCGCCCGGTGCGGATCTGGCTGGCGACCTTGCCCCCGGCGACGGTCTCGCGCAGCTCCCGGCTGATCAGCGGGCGGACGTTGACCGCGGGCGAGGACCGGGGCTGGATGGCCCCGGTGTGGTTGTCGGCGGTGAGCGCCACGATGACGCCGGTGGTCTGCTGCGGGTCACCGCCGGCCAGGTAGTTGACCGTGCCGTCGATGGTCTCCTGGAGCTGCCCCTCCTGCGGCTGGTTGTAGAGGCCGAACTGCTTCGCCGCGTAGTCCGCGCCGTTGCCCAGCCGGATCCGCACGTCGGTCTCGACGTTCTCCACCAGGATGCCGGTGATCTTGTCGGCGATCAGGTAGGCGAAACCGCCCACCAGCAGGCTCGACGCGACCAGTGTGATGGTCACCACCCGCAGCTGGAGCGACCGGCGCCAGCTCTGGTGCAACCCGGCGAGCAGACGCGCGGCCCGGCCGCTCACGCCACGCCACAGCTCCCGCGCGGCGACACGCCGGCGCGGAGCTGCCGTCGGGGGGTCCGGAATCGGGGAGGTGGCCACAGTGTGACCAGGCTATCCGGTGCCCGCCTTGTAGCCCACGCCCCGCACGGTGAGGATGATTTCCGGCCGCTCCGGATCCGGTTCGATCTTGGCCCGCAGCCGCTGCACGTGCACGTTGACCAGCCGCGTGTCCGCCGCGTGCCGGTAGCCCCAGACCTGCTCCAGCAGCACCTCGCGGGTGAAGACCTGGCGCGGCTTGCGGGCGAGCGCGACCAGCAGGTCGAACTCCAGCGGCGTCAGCTTCACCTCCTCGCCGTTGCGGCTGACGGTGTGCGCCGGCACGTCGATGGTGATCTGGTTGCCGGGCGGCCCGATGGTCAGCATCTCCGGGGCGACGTCCTCGCCCCGGCGCAGCCGCGCCCGCATCCGGGCGACCAGCTCCTTGGGCTTGAACGGCTTGACCACGTAGTCGTCGGCGCCGGACTCCAGGCCGAGCACCACGTCGACGGTGTCGCTCTTGGCGGTCAGCATGACGATCGGCACGCCCGACTCGGCCCGGATCGACCGCGCCACGTCGATGCCGCTCATGCCGGGGAGCATGAGGTCGAGCAGGACGATGTCGGGGCGGTTCTCGCGGAACGCGGCCAGCGCCCGCTCCCCGTCGGCGACGAAGGAGGGCAGGAATCCCTCGCTGCGCAGGACGATGCCGAGCATCTCGGCGAGCGCGGGGTCGTCGTCGACCACCAGTACCCGGGCTCTCATGGGGTTAATGTTTCCATCCCCTTCAGTTGGTGGGATCCCCGTCACCCGGCACGGTACTGCCGTGGGACGTCGCCGCCCAGCAACAGGTGCCCGGCGTCGCCGCCCCGACGTGCGGGTCCACCCGATCGGAACGGGCGTGTCACCATGATCCCCGCGTGCGCCGTCACGCGCCACCGCCGTCCGTCCCCAGGAGTACGCGTGCCCGACGCCGGCCCGACTGCCGTGCTTCCGCGCCGCCCCCTCACGGTCGGCGAACTGCTGGACTCCGCGGTCCTGCTGCTGCGTGGCCAGGCCCGGGTGCTGGTGCCGGTCGCCCTCGTACTGGCCGTGGCCGAACAGCTCCTGCTGCACCCGCTGCGGCTCGCCGCCGACACGGCGCCACCCGCCTGGCTGCCGGAGTTCGGGCGGTTCGGCGCGTACTGGCTGCTGCTGGCGGTGGGGGCGGCGACCGAGGCGGTGATCGTCCTGCTGCTCGGAAATCCTGCCGCCCGGGCCGCCGGGGCCGCCCTGTTCGGCCGCGCGCCGGGCCCCCGGGAACTGCTCCGCCCGGCCGGCGCGCGCTGGGGCGCCACCGCGCTGCTCGCCGTCCTCGTCGGCGTGGTGATGTGCGGGGTCGCGCTGTTCGGGCCGGCGTGGATCGTCGGGTTCGCCCTGCTCGGCGCCGTGGCGCCGGCGCTGGTCGTCGACCGGGTGCATCCGCTGCGCGCCCCGCTGCGCGCGGCCGCCCTGGCCGTCCGCGGCGCCGGCCGGGCCGGCTGGATCCGGCTGCTCGGCTACCTCGTGTGGTGGATCGTGCGCGTCGGCCTCGGCGTCGGCGTCTACGTCGGGCTGGACTCGTTCGACCTCGTCGACCGCGCCTGGGCCGGGTGGCTTTCGCTGGCCGTCTGGGCGGGCGTGAACAGCGTCGCCTACCCGGCCCTGGCCTGCCTGGACGCGGTGCTGCACCTGGAGACCCGGATGCGTACCGAAGGGCTGGACATCCGGTTGTCCCGGGCCCGGCCGGGCACGCCGGAGACCGTGCTGCTGGCGGCCGGGCGATGAGCCTCAGCCGGTGGTGGACCGAGACCACGGCGGCGCTCGGCGACCGGGTGCCGCTGACCCTGGTCGCGCTGCTGCTGGTGCTCGCCGCGGTGCTGGTCGCGGTCGGCTGGTACACGTTCCCGGCCTGGGTCCCCCGGCGGTTGCCCCGGCTGCGTCGACGCCGCCGGGAGACCGCGCCGCCGGACGCCCCGCCGCCGGTCGTCCCCGCGCCCCGCGAGCCCGAGCTGCCGGCCGCCGCGTACGTCTCCCTCGCGGACCGGTTCGCCGCCGAGGGCCGGTACGCCGAAGCCGTCCGGGAGCGGCTGCGCGCGATGGTCCGGGAGCTGACCGCCCGGCGCGTGGTGCAGCCGCAGCCCGGCATGACCGTCGCCGAGCTGGTGCGGGCCGCGACGGACACCCGGCCCCAGGTGGGTCCACCGCTGAGCGCCGCCGGCGCGATCTTCTCCGAGCTCTGGTACGGCCAGCGCCCCGCCTCCGTCGAGCACGACCACCGGATGCGGGAGCACGCCGCCGACCTGGACCGGCTGCTGACCGGGCGACCCGAGGACGGGCCACGACCATGAGCGCACAGGCCACCGCCGTACCACCGGCGCCACGCGCGGACGTCGCCCCCCGGCGACGGCGCCGCCGGCACCGGCTGCTGATCCCGCTGGGCCTGGCCGCGGCGCTGCTGGCCACCACCCTGGTCACCCGCGCGGTCGACCAGCCCGACCCCGGCGACCGGGGATTCCTCTCGCCGGTCGCGACCGGGGACGACGGCGGCAGCCGGCTCGCCGACGCGCTGCGCGGGCAGGGTGTCACCGTGCAGCGGGAGACGGACACGCTGCGCGCCCTGCTGGCCGCGCGCGGCGGGGCTGCCACGCTCTTCGTGCCCGCGCCGGGGCTGCTGCACCCGGACACGGTCGGCGCGTTGGACTCGCTGCCCTCGACCACCAGGCTGGTGCTGGTGGACCCGTCGCGACGGGTCCTGGAGGCGGTGAGGCTGCTGCCGGTGCAACCGGCCGGTCGCCGGTGGGCCGCGCAGGCCGTGGGGCCGGACGCGCGGGGCCTGCCCTGCCCGCTGCCCGAGTTGCGGCAGCTCGGGCGGGTGGCGGTCGGGCTGCAGCGCTACGCGCTCGCCCCAGGCGCGTCGGCGCCCGTCCGGTTCTGCTTCGCCGACGGACTCGCCCTGCTGCCCCGGGTCCCCGAGAGCACCGTGGCGGTGGGCGCCAGCGATCCGTTCCGCAACGACCGGATCGACGAGTGGGACAACCGGGCGTTCGCCACCGCGCTGCTCGGCGGGCCCGGCCGGGTGGTGTGGCTCGACCTGGACGGCCCCGAACCCCCGCCGGTCTTCGGCGACGGCAGCAGCGGCAGCCCGGCCTGGTCGCCGACGCCGGGCGGCTCCACCGGGTACGGCGGCCCGGGAAGCGGCACCGGCACCGGCACCGGCGACGGGCGCCCCGGCGGCCCGGCTGACCCGGGCGGGGAGACCGACGACGACAGCGAGGGGCGGGGCGACAACCGGGCCGACAGGCCCGACCCGCCGAACCCGCTCTGGTCCGCCTTCCCCGGCTGGCTGTGGGCGTTGCTGGCCCAACTCGCCCTTGCCGCCCTGCTGGCCGCGCTCTGGCGGGCCCGCCGGCTCGGCCCGCCAGCGGTGGAGCCGCTGCCGGTCACGGTCCGCTCGGCGGAGACGGTGCTCGGCCGGGCGCGGCTCTACGAGAAGGCGGGTGCCCGGGACGCGGCCGCGCGGACGCTGCGGAGCGCCGCCCTGGACCGCCTGACGCCCCGGCTGCACCTGCCGCCGACCGCGCCGCCGACCGACGTGGCCGCTGCGGTCGCCGCCCGCACCGGCGACGACCCCCGGTGGACCGACGAGGTGCTGCACGGCACCGGGCCCGAGACCGACCAGGACCTGCTGGACCTGGCCCGCGCGCTGGACCGGCTGACCCGCGGCGCCGCCCCGCACGCCCCCGACGGACCGCCCCCGCCAGCCGCACCGCACCCGCACCGAGCCGAAGGAGACCCCCGGTGACCCGACCCGCCGGTACCGCCGAGCCGCCGACCATCGACCCCGTCGACCCCCGTGCCGCCCTGCACCGGCTGCGCGCCGAGGTCGCCAAGGCGGTCGTCGGGCAGGACGCGGTCGTCACCGGCCTGGTCATCGCCCTGCTCTGCCGCGGGCACGTGCTGCTGGAGGGCGTGCCGGGCGTGGCCAAGACCCTGCTGATCCGCACCGTGGCCACCGCCCTCGACCTGGGGTCCAAGCGGGTGCAGTTCACCCCGGACCTGATGCCGGGCGACGTCACCGGCTCGCTGATCTTCGACCCGCGCTCCGCCGCCTTCACCTTCCGCGAGGGGCCGGTCTTCACCAACCTGCTGCTCGCCGACGAGATCAACCGGACGCCGCCGAAGACCCAGTCGGCGCTGCTGGAGGTGATGGAGGAGCGGCAGGTCTCGGTGGAGGGCGAACGGCGGCCGCTGCCCGACCCGTTCATCGTCGCCGCCACCCAGAACCCGATCGAGTACGAGGGCACCTACCCGCTGCCGGAGGCGCAGCTCGACCGGTTCCTGCTCAAGCTCACCGTGCCGCTGCCCAACCGGGACGAGGAGCTGGGCGTGCTCCGCGCGCACCACGCCGGCTTCGACCCGCGCGACCTCACCGCTGCCGGCGTACGGCCGGTGGCCGACGCGGCCGACCTGGCGGCGGCCCGGGCGGCGGTCGGCCGGGTGCACGTGGCCGAGCCGCTCTTCGGCTACGTCGTCGACCTCTGCCGGGCCACCCGCAACACCCCGGCGCTGGAGCTGGGCGCCTCGCCCCGGGGCGCCACGGCGCTGCTCAACACGGCCAAGGCGTGGGCCTGGCTGGCCGGCCGCGACCATGTCGTACCGGACGACGTTAAGGCGGTCGCCCGGCCGACGCTGCGGCACCGGCTGCGGCTGCGCCCCGAGGTGGAGCTGGAGGGCGTCGGCGTGGACCAGGTGCTGGACACGGTGCTCGCCACCGTGCCGACGCCGCGATGACCTGGCGGGCGGCGCTCCTGCTGGCGGTCGGCGCGCTGACCCTGCCGGCCTGGCCGTCGCCGTTCGCCGGGCTGCTGGTGATGACCGGGGCGGTGCTGCTGCTGGTGCTGCTCGACCGGGCGCTGGCCGCGCCGCCGGGCGCGCTCACGGCCGCACGGCAGGGGGACCGCGCGGTCCGGCTCGGCGGCACCGCCACCGTCGCGCTGCTGCTGCACAACCCCTCCGGCCGTACGCTGCGGGCGCGCGTCCGCGACGCCTGGGTGCCCTCCGCCGGCGCCCGCCCCGACGTGCCGCCGGGACAGCTCGTGCGCGTCGAGCCGGGCGCGACGGTGGCGCTGCCCAGCCGGCTGACCCCGCTGCGGCGGGGCGACCGGCCGGCGGTGGCGCTGACCGTGCGTTCGTTCGGGCCGCTGGGGCTCGGGTTCCGGCAGCGCTCCGGGCGGCCGGCGACCCCGCCGTGGACGCTGCGCGTGCTGCCCCGCTTCGACTCCCGCCGGCACCTGCCGGAGAAGCTGTCCCGGCTGCGGGTCATCGACGGCACCCAGGTGAGCCGGGGGCGGGGCCAGGGCACCGAGTTCGACACCCTCCGCGAGTACGTGGTCGGCGACGACGTGCGCTCGATCGACTGGCGGGCGAGCGCGCGCCGCGCCGACGTGCTGGTGCGCACGTGGCGGCCGGAGCGGGACCGCCGGCTGCTGTGCGTGCTGGACACCGGACGGACGTCGGCGGTGCGGGTCGGCGACGAACCCCGGCTGGACACCGCGATCGACGCCGCGCTGCTGCTCACCGCCCTCGCCGCCCGCGCCGGCGACCGGGTCGACCTGCTCGCGGCCGACGCGGCGGTACGGGCCACGGTCACCGGCACCGGCGGGCCGGCCCTGCTCTCCCGGGTGGTGCACGCCCTCGCCCCGCTCCAGCCGACGCTGGTGGAGACGGACTTCGACCTGATCGCGGGCGAGTTGCTGCGCCGGCAGCGCCAGCGCAGCCTGGTGGTGCTCTTCACCGCGTTGGAGGCCGGCGCCCTCGGCGAGGGGCTGCTGCCGGTGCTCCCCCGGCTGGCCGCCCGGCACAAGGTGGTGATCGCGGCGACGCACGACCCGGTGCTGACCGCCCTCACCACCACCGTCCCGCAGCGCCCGGCGGACGCCTACGCCGCAGCAGCGGCCTGGCGCGCCCTAACCGAACGAGACCGGGTCCGGGTGGCTCTGGCCCGCCACGGCGTGACGGTAGTCGACGCCCCGGCGGGCCGCCTGGCCCCCACCCTGGCCGACACCTACCTCCGCCTAAAGTCCCTGGGCCAACTCTGACCCACCCCACCCACCGGCAGGCCTCCGTTGATCATGAAGTTATTGCCCGTCCGCCCGGCGTGTCACGGCAACAACTTCATGATCAACGGGATCTGAGTGGGTGGCGCGGCGACCGAGGAGCACCACGTACGCCAGGAAGGCGAGCCAGACGGCGGCGCCCACGGCCACGCGGAGCGGAATGGGCACGGGCGCGGGGGTCACGAACGCCTCGATGACGGCGGAGACCGCGAAGAGCCCCACCAGCCCGACGGCGACCAGCACGCCCTCGCGTCCCGCCCGGGCCACCGACTGCCCCCGGGTGAGCTGCGTGGGCGGCGCGATCCACGCCCACCCGATGCGCAGGCCCACCCCGGCGGCCACGAAGACGCCGGTGAGTTCCAGCAGCCCGTGCGGGGTGATCAGGCCGAAGAAGACGTCCGCGCGGCCGTAGGCGACCATCACCCCGCCGACCACGCCGATGTTGAGCGCGTTCTGCCAGAGCAGGTAGAGCACCGGGACGATCAGGACCCCGGCGGCGAGGCACTGGGCGGCGAGCCAGGCGTTGTGCGTCCACAGGTGGAAGGCGAACGTCGGCGCGGAGAACTCGGTGTAGTAGCCGGCGAAGCCGGACTCGACCAGGTCGGCGGCCGCCGCCTCGCCGATGAAGGCCGCCGCCGTCTGCGGGTTGCCCGCGACGAACCAGATGAGGAAGAGGCTGAGCAGGCTGAACCCGGTCGCCACCCCGCACCACCAGGGCCAGGCGCGGTAGACCGCGGCGGGGAAGCCGGCCACGAAGAACCGCCCGACCGCCGCCCACGACGGGCGCGGGCGCCCGGTGAGCCGGGCCCGGGCGCGCAGCACCACCTGGGAGAGCTGGCTGACCAGCGCCGGGTCGGGTGAGCGGCTGCGCAGCACCGACAGCTGGGTGGTCGCCCGCTGGTAGAGGGCGACCAGCTCGTCGACCTCGGCGGCGTCGAGCCGGCCGCGCTTGGAGAGTTCCTCCAGCCGTCGCCACTGCCCGCCGTGTTCCGCGACGTACGCGTCGAGATCCACCGTCACCCCCGTCCGGCGATCATAGTGTTCACTGTCGGGGTGAGAGCACAACCTCGACCGCCGGCCCGACCCGCCCCGTGGGGTGACGCCGGGCTGGTCAGCGGGGAGGCCGTGGAGCTGGACGTCCGGGCCGCCCGGATCGGTTCCCGGGTGCTCGCGCTGCTGCTCGACGTCCTGGCGCAGGCGGCACTCATGCTGGTGCTGTCCATGAGCGTCGGCATCGCGATGCTCAACCTGCCGGAGGGGCTGGTCGACGGCGCCCTGGCCGGTGGGATCGCCACGGTGGGCCTGATCCTGGTGCTGGTCGGCTACCCGGTGCTGTGCGAGCGGTTCAACCACGGCCGCACGCTGGGCAAGATGGCGGTCGGGCTGCGCGTGGTCAGCGCCGACGGCGCTCCGGTCGCGGCGCGGCAGTCGCTGATCCGGGCGCTGGTCGGCGTGGCCGTGGAGTGGCCCGGCCTGGTGCTGCCGCTGGTGAGCTGGGTGGCCGGGGTGACGGTGATGGTGACCGACCGGCGCGGGCGTCGGCTGGGCGACCTGGTGGCGGGCACGCTGGTCGTGCACACCCGCACGGCGACCACCTGGCGGCCCGTCCCCACGGCGGTACCCGCGCTGGCCGGTTGGGCGGGCGTGGTGGACCTGAGCCGGCTCGACGACGGCCTGGCGTTGGCCGCCCGCCAGTACCTGGCCCGGGTGCACCAGCTGGCGGAGCCGGCGCGGGGGCGCTTGGGGCACGGGTTGTGGACCGAGGTCTCGGCGGTGGTCACGCCGCCCCCGCCTCCGGGCATGCCCGAGTCGGTCTACCTGGCCGCGGTCCTCGGCGAGCGGCACCGCCGGGCGAGATACCGGCTGGGGCTCGACCGGTCGGCCGCCGCGACGCTCTGGCCGGAGCTGACACTCCACCCGCCCGCGCCACCCCGCGCGACCACGTCCGCCGCCGGGCCCGCAGCCGTCGCCACGTCTGAGGGCGCCGCCGGACCCGACTTCACCGCCGGGCCCGCAGGCGTGGCCACGTCTGAAGGCGCCGTCGGGCCCGCGGGCGCCGTGCCGCCCGGCACGGTCCGTCCGGCGGTGCCCGTCGGGGCGCCGGCCGCCGTGCCGGTGCAGCCCGTTCCGGGGGTACGGCCGGCGGTCGCCCCGGCGGCACCGGGTGGCGTGCCTGTGCCCGACGTCGGCACCTGACCGGCGGGCGGGGGCCGCACACGTCGCGACCTGGGATCCACTCCGTCCAGGAGCGCCGCCGGTCACCCGGCTGTGGCAGGATCCGGCTCGCTCGCCCCTACCGAGACGGGAACATCGTGGCCGACGATCTGTTCACCCCCACCATCGCGCCGGCGGCGTACGGGACGCGACGCCGGCCGTGGCGACCGCAGTCGCTGATCTTCCCCGCCGTCTTCGCCGGTCCGCTGGCCGCCACCGTGCTGGCCCTGGTCAACGGGCACCGGCTGGGCCTGCCCCGTCGGACGAACCTGATGGTGCTCGGCGTCGGGCTGGCCGCGCTGACGGCCCGGTTGGCGCTCACGCTCGCCTTCCTCGACGACTGGGGGGACCGTCCCGTCCGGCTGATCGCGGCGCTGGCCGGCGCCGGGGTCTGGTTCGCCGCCTCCGCCACGCAGAAACGTCCGTTCCGGGCCTACGAGCTGCGTGGCGACGAGCCGGCGTCGCTGTGGCTGCCCGGCCTCGGGGCGGTGCTCCTGTTCGGGGTCGTCGAGGCCCTGCTGTTCCTGCTGGTGGCCGCCGTATGACCGCCCCGGAGGCCCAGCTCGCCCGGGTGGCGCACCTGCTCGAGCTGAACCGCGCGGAGCAGGCCCTCGACGAGGTCGACCGGCTCCCGGCCGCCCTGGCCCTCAGCCCGGCGGCGTTCCGGCTGCGGGCGTACGCGCTGACCTCGCTGAGCCGCTGGGACGACCTGGCCGCCGTCGGCCGTCGAGGGCTCGCCGAGGCCGGCCCGGACCCCGAGCTGCTCGGCCGGCTCGGCGTCGCGCTGCGCCACCGCCGCGAGTACCCCGCCGCCGAGCGGGCACTGCTCGACGCGCTCGCCATCGAGCCGGAGGACCCGTGGCTGCTGTGCCAGTACGCGCAGCTCTGCTCGGCCGTGGGGCAGCTCGACAAGGCGGAACGCCTGGTCGCCCGGGCCGCCGCGATCAGCCCGCAGGAGCCGGCCGTCTTCGCGTGCCGCGTCCAGCTCGCGTACGCCCGGGGGGACGACCGGGAGGCCGACCGGATCGCCAGGGAGTTCCTCGGGGCGTGGCCGGACAATCCGGCTGCGCTCGCCCTGCACGGCGCCACCTCGGCCCGGCGTGGCCGGTTGGGCACCGCGCGCCGCGCGTTCGGCCAGGCGGTGGCGCACGACCCGACCGATGCCGACTACGCCGAGGCGGCATGGGAGGCGCAGGTGCACGCGCACCCGCTGCTGCTGCCGCTGCGCCCGCTGCACCGGCTGGGGATCTTCCGCACCTGGCTGCTCACGGTCGGCGTGATCGTGCTGCTGAACGTCGCCGGTCTGGACGTGCTCGCCGGCCTGTTCGCCGTGGCGTGGATGCTCTTCTGCGTCTGGTCGTGGATCGCTCCGCCGCTGGTCCGCCGGCTGGTGCTCGGTCGGTGGCGGTCGTGAGGGCGTTCGGGCCGTGGCTGGCCGTCCTCGCCGTGGTGCTGCTGCTCGACGCGCTGCGGCTGCGCGCGCTGGCCGCCGTGGTCTCGGTGGCGTGGCTCGTCTGGTGCGTGTGGAGCTGGGTCCGCCCCGCCCGTCGCCGCCCCCGCCGGGACTGACCGCCCGGCGGCGGGCGGCCGCCCGCGCTGACGCCGGCCGGCTCGACCCGTGGCGGCGCGCCCGCCCCGGAAACGCCGACCGGGCCGGCCGCTCGGAAGGGAGCGGTCGGCCCGGTCGGCGCGGTGGATGTCAGTAGCGGTAGTGCTCCGGCTTGAACGGGCCCTCCACGGAGATGCCGAGGTAGGACGCCTGCTCCTTGGTGAGGGTGCTCAGCTTGGCGCCGAGCGCCTCCAGGTGCAGCCGGGCGACCTTCTCGTCGAGGTGCTTGGGCAGCACGTAGACGCCGATCGGGTATTCCTCGGTCTTGGTGAACAGCTCGATCTGGGCGATCGTCTGGTTGGCGAACGAGTTCGACATCACGAAGCTCGGGTGGCCGGTGGCGTTGCCCAGGTTGAGCAGGCGGCCCTCCGACAGCACGATGATGGCGTGCCCGTCGGCGAACTTCCAGAGGTCGACCTGCGGCTTGATGTTGACCCGCTCGACGTCGGAACGCTTCGCCAGGCCGGCCATGTCGATCTCGTTGTCGAAGTGGCCGATGTTGCCGACGATGGCCTGGTGCTTCATCCGGGCCATGTGCTCGTTGGTGATGACGTCGAAGCAGCCGGTGGCGGTGATGAAGATGTCGGCCTGCTCGACCACGTCGTCCAGGGTGGCGACCTGGTAGCCGTCCATCGCGGCCTGGAGCGCGCAGATCGGGTCGACCTCGGTCACCACGACCCGGGCGCCCTGGCCGCGCAGCGACTCGGCGCAGCCCTTGCCGACGTCGCCGTAGCCGAGCACGACCGCCATCTTGCCGCCGATCAGCACGTCGGTGGCCCGGTTGATGCCGTCGATGAGCGAGTGGCGGCAGCCGTACTTGTTGTCGAACTTGCTCTTCGTCACCGAGTCGTTGACGTTGATGGCGGGGAAGAGCAGGGTGCCGGCGCGGTGCATCTCGTAGAGCCGGTGCACGCCGGTGGTGGTCTCCTCGGTCACGCCCTTGATGCCGGCGGCGATCCGGGTCCACCGCTGGTTGTCCTCGGCGAGCGAGCGGTGCAGCACGCCGAGGATGACCGCGTACTCCTCGGAGTCGGCGGACTCGACCGGCGGCACCGCGCCGGCCTTCTCGAACTCGGCGCCCTTGTGCACCAGCAGGGTGGCGTCGCCGCCGTCGTCGAGGATCATGTTCGGGCCCTGCCCGTCGGGCCAGGCGAGCACCTGCTCGGTGCACCACCAGTACTCCTCCAGGCTCTCGCCCTTCCAGGCGTAGACCGGGACACCGGCCGGGGCCTCGGGGGTGCCCTCCGGGCCGACGACGATCGCGGCGGCGGCGTGGTCCTGGGTGGAGAAGATGTTGCAGGACGCCCAGCGGACCTGCGCGCCGAGCGCGACCAGGGTCTCGATGAGGACGGCGGTCTGGATGGTCATGTGCAGCGACCCGGTGACCCGGGCACCGGCGAGCGGCTGGGCGTCGGCGAACTCACGACGGATCGCCATCAGGCCGGGCATCTCGTGCTCGGCGAGCTGGATCTCCTTACGCCCGAACTCGGCGAGCGACAGATCCGCCACCTTGTAGTCGCCCTCGGCGAGAGTGCTCGGCCGGGCCTCGGACGGCGTGCCGCTGGCGGACGCCGGGAGGGTGCTGGTCATGAAATCTCCTGTCGGACGATGTGCTGCGCGACCATTCACCTTACGCGCGCGAGCCGCCGACGGGAGGACCGGTCGGGTGAAGTGAGCACGAAGACATCAGCGGACAGCGCACGGGGCGGTCGGTCGTGAACGGTGTCCCGTCCATCGGCCGCCCGCCCCGTGCATCCCCCCGGTTTGGTTCCCCCGCGCGTTCTCGGACCTTCGTCGCGATAACGCTGCGTACTCATAGAGTCACACTCAGCCAGAGTCGCGTCAAGCTATTCCGGAAAAGTCGGACTTGCGCGTCGCCGCTGGGCCGGTCAGCGCAGGCCGCAGCTCGCGACGTACGCCTCCCCGGCGCCGCCCAGGCGCAGCGGCCCGGCGGCGGCGCTGCCGACGGCCGCCCGCCCGGGCGCCAGCGTCACCGCGCCGGCCCCGTCGTCGACCGAGACCTCGCCGGAGCGGCAGAGCACCACCCGGGGCCCGGGCACCTCGACCGACACCGCCGGCAGTCCCGCGCCCACCGTCACCCGGTGCAGCGCGAAGTCCTCCACCGGCACCGGCCACGTGACCACGCCCGGGGCGACCTCCAGCGGCGGCACCACCGGGTCGCGCAGCACCTCGAAGCGCAGCACCCGCAGCAGCTCCTCGACGTCCACCCGCTTCGGCGTCAGCCCGCCGCGCAGCACGTTGTCGCTGGCCGCCATGATCTCCACGCCGGTGCCACGCAGGTAGGCGTGCAGGTTGCCCGCCGGCATCCAGATCGCCTCGCCGGGGGCCAGCCGCACCCGGTTGAGCAGCATCGCCACCAGCACCCCGGGGTCGCCCGGGTAGGCGGCGGCCAGGTCCCGGGCCAGCTCCGCGTCCGGCCCCGCGACCGGTGCCGACGCCACGGCCGCCACCAGCGCGTCGCGCCCGTCGGCGGGCCAGGTCAGCAGCAGTCGTACGGCGTCACGCAGGCCCGCCGGCCCGGTCCGCAGCGTCGCCAGCACCGGCTCCAGCGCGGGTACGCCGAAGCCGGCCAGCGCCGCCGCCGAGGCCGCCGGGTCCCGGAAACCGCAGAGCGCCTCCATCGGCGAGAGCGCGACCAGCAGCTCCGGCTTGTGGTACGGATCGACGTAGTTGCGCTGTCCGTCGGGGCGGGCGGCGTCGGCGGCGTGCCCGGCGCGGGCCTGCTCGGCGTCCGGGTGCGCCTGGAGGCTCAGCGGGGCGTCGGCGGCGAGCACCTTGAGCAGGAACGGCAGCCGGGTGCCGAACCGGCCGACCAACCGCTCGCCGAGCCAGTGGTGCGGCTCGGCGAGCAGCAGGTCGGTCAGGCTCACCCGGTCGCCGTCGCGGTCGACCAGGGCCGGGCCGCCCGGGTGGGCGCCCAGCCACAGTTCGGCCTCCGGGCCGTCGCTCGGCGCCGGCCGCCCCTGCAACTCGGCGATCGCCGAG
Organism: Micromonospora sp. DT46; assembly: GCF_049841735.1. NCBI lineage: Bacteria > Bacillati > Actinomycetota > Actinomycetes > Micromonosporales > Micromonosporaceae > Micromonospora > Micromonospora sp. DT46. Next base: position 279,863 of record NZ_JBNCKW010000001.1, read on the forward strand.
CGGGACCCCCAGGCGTAGTCGCGGATCGGTCCGTGCAGCAGTTCCACCGGTCAGCTCCCGGACCGCCCGGCGACCTCACCCGGCTCGGCGGGCGACGCGGTCCCGGCGACCGCCCGCTCGGCGGTGGCGTGGTAGATGTCCGGTTCCAGGTAGATCACCCGGGCGGTCGGCACGGCGGCGCGGATCCGACCCTCGACGGTGTTGATGCTCTGCGCCAGCACCTCGGCGGTGACGCCAGCCGGCACGGCGACCTTGGCGGCCACCATCAGCTCCTCGGGCCCGAGGTAGAGCGTCTTCATGTGGATGATCCGCTCGAACTCGGGGCCGTCGGTGACCGCCTTCTCCAGCGCGGCGACGTCGTGCGCCTCGGCGCCCTCACCGAGCAGCAGGCTCTTGGTCTCGATGGCCAGGATGATCGCGATGATCACCAGCAGCACACCGATCATCGCGGTGCCCACCGCGTCCCACCGGCCGTTGCCGGTGATCAGCGTCATGCCCACGCCGAAGAGCGCGAAGACCAGACCGACCAGCGCGCCCAGGTCCTCCAGCAGCACCACCGGCAGCTCGGGGGCCTTGGCGCGCCGGACGAACTTCACCCACGACTGGTTGCCCCGGACGAGGTTGGACTCGACGATCGCGGTGCGGAAGGAGAACGTCTCCATGATGATCGCCGCCACCAGCACCACGACCGGCACCCAGTGCCACGAGGTGATGCCCTCCTCGTGCGACCACTTGTGGTACGCCTCGTAGAGGGCGAACAGGCCACCGACGCTGAACAGCACGATGGAGACGATGAACGCGTAGATGTAGCGCTCCCGGCCGTAGCCGAAAGGGTGCTGAGGAGTGGCCGCGCGCTTGGCCCGACGCCCGCCGAGCAGCAGCAGGGCCTGGTTGCCGGAGTCCGCGACCGAGTGGATCGACTCGGCCAGCATCGACGACGACCCGGTCAGCAGGAACGCGACGAACTTGGTGACGGCGATGCCGGCGTTGGCCAGCAGGGCGGCGACGATCGCCTTCGTACCACCGTTGGCGCTCACGCCGTCGCTCCGTCGTGTCGCGCGGCACCGCCGGGCATCGGCGCGACGCGCCGCTCGACCCGTTCCCTGCTATCGCTCACTGGTTTGCCAGCTCCTTCATTTCGGTGATGGCCGGCACGGCCATCGGGTCCAGTCCGTGTGCCAGGGCGAGGTAGATCGAGGCGAAGTCCGGCACGGCGACCAGCGAGGCGAGCCGCTCCAGCGCGGAGCCGCCCTCGGCGGTCACCACGTCGCAGCGCACGCCGCGCCGCTCGGCGAGGGTCTGCACGGCGTCCGCGCGGCGCTCCTCGACGTCGAGGGGCTCGTCGGCGTCGTCCTCCGGGTTCAGCCCGCCGTCGCGCAGCAGCACCAACCGCAGCCGGGTGCCCGACGGCGCCTCCGCGTCGGGGTCGGCGAAGATGTCGCGCTCCCCCTCGGCCAGACCGCCGAACACGCCGTCGAGCAGGCCGACCCGACCGCGCCCCGCCTCGCCGAGCGCCCCGCTGACCACGGGGTAGCGGGCGTTGGCGGACAGGGTGTCGCCGAACCGGCGGGCCGCGACCGTGGCCAGCGGCGACGAGCCCCAGACGATCGGCACCGAGCCGGCGAGGCCCAGAGCCAGCGACTTCGCGGGGTTGACGAAGGACTCGGCCGTCGGGCGGCAGCGGTCGGCGTCCGCGTCCAGCCGGGCCGCGGTCTCCGCCAGATCCGCCTCGTTGACCTTCACGAGCCCGAGCGTACGGGCGGCGAGCAGGACCGGCACGGTGAGCGCCCAGAGGCTGGCCCGGGCCGGGGCGCGCCGGGGCACCGGGATGAACGGCGCCCGGGCCCGCTCGGCCACGGACTGCAACTGCGAGTCGGGCGCGCCGACGGCGACCAGTCGGGCGCCCCGGCGGTGCGCGGCCTCGGCGGCGCCCAGCGCCTCGGGGCTGCGACCGGACGCGCTGACGGCGATGACCACGTCGGCGGCGCCCACCCAGCCGGGCACACCGGCGCTGCGGTGCGGGATGACCGGCACCGGGCAGCGCGGCCCGGCGACGGTGGCCAGCACGTCACCGGTACGCCCGGCGGTGCCGATGCCGGCGATGACGACCGCCCGGGGGCGGCCCTCGTCGGCGAGCACCTGGAGGTTGGCCTCGGCGGCCAGCGCGGCCGTCTCGCGGACCTGCGCCCCGGCGGAGGCGGTGTGCCGCAGCATGCCGCCCGGGTCGTGCTCGGCCAGCGCGGCCGGGTCGTCGAGCAGTGCCTCGTCGGGCTCGCGCCGGCCGCTGACCCCGGCCACACCGTCGATCACGACTGCTCCGAGGGGCCGCGCGCCTCGTCCAGCAGCAGCACCGGCACGTCGTCGCGGACCTCGAAGATCCGGCCGCACTCGGTGCAGGTCAGCGTCTGCGCCTGCGCGTCGTAGTCGAGCGGGGCGTGATGCGTGTCCGGACAGGCGAGGATTTCCAGCAACTGCGGGTCCAGGGCCACGGCGCGGCTCCTTCCACGTATGCGGTCTCACCGATCGACGGTGCCGACCGGCGCAGGCGATCTTATCGGCGAACGCGGTCGAGCACCTCGTCACGGAGGGCGGTCATCCGCTCCCGCGTCGGGGCCTCGACGTTGAGCCGCAGCAGCGGCTCGGTGTTGGAGGCGCGCAGATTGAACCACGCGCCGTCCGGGAAGCGCAGGGTCAGCCCGTCCATCTCGTCGACGTCGGCCTGCGGGTACGCGGCCCGCACCTCGGCCACCTTCGCGGCCTGGTCGGCCACCGTCGAGTTGATCTCACCCGAGGCCACGTACCGCTCGTACTCGCTGGCCAGCACGGACAGCGGCAGCGACTGCTCGCCCAGGGCGGCCAGGGTGTGCAGCGCGGCGAGCATGCCGGTGTCGGCGAACCAGAAGTCGCGGAAGTAGTAGTGGGCGGAGTGCTCGCCGCCGAAGATCGCGTTCGTCCGGGCCATCTCCGCCTTGATGAAGGAGTGCCCGACCCGGGCGACGACCGGCTCGCCGCCGTGCTCGCGGATGATCTCCGGCACCGCCCGGGAGGTGATCAGGCCGTGGATCACCGTCGAGCCGGGGTGCTTGGCCAGCTCGCGGGCCGCCACCAGGGCCGTGACCGCCGACGGCGAGACCGGCTCGCCGCGCTCGTCGACCACGAAGCAGCGGTCGGCGTCGCCGTCGAACGCCAGGCCGATCTCGGCGCCGTGCTCGATCACCGCGCGCTGGAGGTCGACCAGGTTGGCCGGGTCCAGCGGGTTGGCCTCGTGGTTGGGGAAGGTGCCGTCGAGCTCGAAGTAGAGCGGCACGATCTCCAGCGGCAGGGCCGGCAGGACGGCGTCGCCGAGCACGGCCGGGACGGTGTAGCCGGCCATGCCGTTGCCGGCGTCCACGACCACCTTCAGCGGACGGATGCCCGAGAGGTCGACCAGCTGCCGCAGGTACGCCGCGTAGTCGGCCAGCAGGTCGCGGCGCTCGGCCGGCGCGGCCGGCGTGCCGGTCGGACGCTCGCCCTTGTCCAGCAGCGCCTGCGCCCGCTCGCGGATCTCGGCCAGCCCGCTGTCCTGCCCGATCGGGCGCGCCCCGGAGCGGCACATCTTGATGCCGTTGTACTGCGCCGGATTGTGGCTGGCGGTGAACATCGCGCCGGGCAGCCCCAGCGCGCCGGAGGCGTAGTAGAGCATGTCGGTGGAGGCGAGACCCAGCTCGATGACGGCGCGCCCCTCGGCGCGCACGCCGGCGGCGAAGGCGGCGGCCAGAGCAGGACCGGTGGCACGCATGTCGTGCGCGACGAGCGCCGCCCCGTCCCGCTCACCGAAGCCGTCCAGCACCTGCGCGAAGGCCGTGCCGAGGGCCTCGGCGGCCTGCTCGTCCCACTGGTCCGGCACCGTCCCACGGACGTCGTAGGCCTTCACGATCTGGGACAGATCAGACACCGGTCTCGCTCCTCGCGCCGCAGGTCCTCAACGGCCTGAGCGTATCGGAGCGGCGCGGCCCGGCCCGGCTCAGCCAGGGAGCCGGGGCATGAACACCGTGTGGTCGCCACCGCCGGTCTCCGGCGGCGGGTCACCGGGCTTGCCCTGGGCGGGCGGCACGGGCGGCGGCGCCCCGTACTGCCCCGGCACCGGGGGCGCCGGCGGGGCCGACACGGGCGGGGAGGCGGGCGCGCCGGGCACCACCTGCGGGGCCTCCGGGGCCGGTCCCGGGCGGCTGCCGTACACGCCGCCGGCGGGGCGCGGAGCGGGCGCGCCGCCGGCCGGCCGCGGGGCGGGCCCGCCGCCGTACAGGCCGGGGGCGGGCGGCTGCTGCCCGTACACCTGGCCGGGTGGGCCGGGGGCGGCGGCCGGGCCCTGCCCGGAGCGGTAGGTGGTGCCACCGGGGTTGCGGGGCAGCGGGACGTGGCCCGGGTCGGCCGGCTCCTTGTCCGCCCGCGAGCGGCGGAACAGCAGGACGATGAGCAGGATCCCGACGGCGACCATGGCGATGCCGAAGAACATGACCACCGAGCCGCCGGAGGACTCCTCCTCGGCAGCGTTGCTGACGGCGCCCGCGCCCTGGCCGGCGGCCAGGCTCGGGTCCGCCGCGCCGGCCCGCACCTCGGTGGCGGCCGCGCTCGGGGTGGGCGACGGCTTCTTCGACGGCTTCGGCGTCGGCGAGGGCGTGGCCCGGTCGCCGACCACCCGGGACGCCACCGCGCCCCGGCCCAGGGCCCGCCCGAGCGCGTCGCTGGCCGCGCCGCTGACGGCCAGCCGGCCGCCCGGCACCTCCGCGGCGAACGCCACCCGGTAGCGCACCGTGATGCTCTTGCCCTTGCAGAGCCTCGGCTTCAGGGGCGAGGTGGCCGACGTGGCCGCGCTGCCACGAGCACCGGAGAGCGGCACCGGGAACCAGCGTCCGCCCACGTTGACCTGCGCGCTGACCTGGTCGGCGCGCAGGCCGGCCAGGCGCAACCCCAGTGCGGTACGCAGCAGCACGCAGCCGTCGCTGCGCTTGCGCACCTCGATCGAGACGCTCCCGGCGGAACCGCCGGCGGTGAAGCTGCCGGCCGAACGCACCCGGACCGAGTCGCCTGCGGCGAGCGCCGGCGTCGCGCCGAGCGCCACCAGGCCGCCCAGCAACGCGCAGACCGTCGCGAGCCGCGCCGCGTGCCGACGTACCGCCATGATCACCTCGCCGTTCCTCCCCCGACGGGGGTCCGCCGGTCAGGCTACTACCGGGCCCGGTCGGGGCCCGATCATTGAGCGCTCCGGATGTGCGCCGTATTACCCCGCGACCCGGTCCGCGCACCCTGGCCGGCGGCGGGACGGTCACGCGTCCGTCGGTCCGGGCCTGCCGAACCCGGCGGCGGCCCGAGGCGGCTCGCGGGCGGTCGCTCCGGCGGCGGCCTCAGGTGGCGCGGGCGGTCGCTTCAGACGGCGCGGGCGGTCGGGCCTCAGGTGGTACGGACGGTCGTCTCGGCGGCGGCCAGGGCGTCGCGGCAGAGCCGGTCGGCGGTACGGGTGGTCTCCGGCAGCCGGTAGCGCGGCGTCAACGCCAGCACCCGCGCGGTCGCGTCGTCGAGGCTCATCCGGTGGCCGACGCTGACGAAGACCGGCTTCACGCCGTCCCGCGTACGCAGCACCCGACCCACGGTCTCGCCCCCGTCGCGCAACGGCGTCCACGCGCCACGGCGCCCGGCCGGCGGCGTCCACTCCCCCAGCAGGGGCGTCTTGCCCACCCCGATGGCGGGCAGGCCGGTCACCACGCCCAGGTGGCAGGCGAGCCCGAACCGGCGCGGGTGGGCCAACCCGTGCCCGTCACAGACCAGCAGCTCGGGAAGCACGGTCAGCCGGTCGAGCGCGTCGAGCAGCGCGGGCAGCTCGCGGAAGGCGAAGAGCCCCGGGACGTACCCGAACGCGGGCCGGCCCACGCTCACCGCCGAGTCGACCACCGCGAGGGTCCGGGCGTCCAGCACGGTCACGGCCGCCGCCAGCCGGTCACCACTCTCGGCGTACGCCACGTCCAGCCCGGCCACCGTCGCGGGCTCGGCCGGACCGGGCCCGGCCAGGTCCACCAGTGGCCGCAACCGCTCCTGTACGGCAAGCGCCTCCGCCACACTGCCCGGCCTGTCGATCCGGGGATCCGACGCCCCGGTCGTCTCCACCCGCGCGGCTCCGGGTTCGCCCGACGTCACGACGGCCCGTCGGTGCGCGACCTGTCGGCGCCCTGCCCGTCGTCGTCCTTGATGTCGTCGCCCTTACTGTCGGCGTCCTCGCTGTCGTCATCCTCGCTGTCGGTGTCCCGGGTGCTGCCGGCTCCCAGGGCGACGGCGAACGCCACCCCCATCGCGATGCCGACGCCCACACCGGCGGCTCCGTCCAGTGCGGCCAGGCCGACGACCAGACCGAGCATGAGGCCGACCGGCCATGCCCAGGCGTTGGACTGCCACCCACCAGGGCCGGGCGACTTCTGCCCATTGTCTGATTCAGCCATTTCGCCATGGTATTCCGGCCCGGCAACCCGCCCCCGAACCCGCGACCCTCCAGGGCGGCGGACGCCTACTGACCGGGCTCGGAGCAGTAGCGCCTCAAGCACGTCCCGACCGGCGACCGTCCGCCGGAGACGGGCGCTCCCTCCGGGTGTCGCCGAAGGGAACGGCGTCGGCCTGGCAGCGGGGGTCGGCCAACCCGGGCCCCATGGAGGCCCAGCCGGAGCCGTAACAGGTTTGCCCGGCCCGGCAGACTCAGGAGGGATTACTTTCGTCAGCCCCCAGGGATGGATCAGCCGCGGGGTCACCCGCTTGCTGAAGTTGCTCCTCGAACATGAGGAACGTCTTGCGCCTGATGCCCCGAACCAACGCCAGTTCCGTCGCCGTCAGTCGTCGCCCTTCGGCCTGGGCGCTCTCTACGATCGCCCTGACTGTCTCGTACAACGCGAAGACCGGTCCTTCGCCCCGCAGATAGCGGCCACGATCGTGCTCTGTCCACTGAATGAAGGAGTCAACGGTCAGCGAGCTGATCTCCCCGCCGACGGCAAACAGGATCTCCTCAACGAGATCATCTGCGGGCTCCCACCCGCCAGTGTCGTGAGACAGCCGCCACGCCTTGATGCTGCCGTCCGGTGCACCGGCCATCTTCACCGGTGACTTGTAGTAGTTGAAATAGGCTGGAAGCGTGAGGCCGGGCATCTCGGTCATCTCTGCGAGCCTCCACGCAATGTCGTCTGCAGCGCCTGCCAGAATTGGCGCTGCTCCTCTTTGAGGACGCCATTGTAAAGGGCTCGCTCCATCGGAGACATGACACGGCCCTGCTCCTTGGCAACCGCTTTGAGGTCACGCCGGACCTTGTACAGGGCGTGCTCCCAAGACGCCACTTCATCAAGCGCTTGGAGATGCAGGCGAAACTCCGCGATGTGACCATTCGACATCCGCAACGACATCTGAATGTCCCGGTAACCACTCTCCTGCGGACCGAGGAAGCGGTCTTCGAACTCGACGATTCGTACGCCTTCGTATCGACGGAGCATGTCTAGGGCCGCATAGAGATCTGACAGGTCGCGGAATACCACCTTTGCTGCGGCAAGATCGGTGAGCAGGGAAGCGTCACCCCGGTACTTGGCGATCTTGTCCTTGGCTCGCTTCCTGTCCTTCGGTCCCGGGCGACCAGCAGGTTCAGCGAAGCCGGGTGCATCGGCGGCCAAGCGCTCCGCAAGCGCCAGAAGCTCCCGTTGCGCCTCGGCCGCGTCGACGTACAACTGATCAAGATATTCGTGACGATACTCGTCATCACCCTTACGGGCCATGTCGAATCCAGCCTGTACCGCTCTTTCCTCCTCGGCGGGAAAGTTGGCACTGATCTGCCGCTGAGCGTCGGTCAAGGGCGTCGGCAGAACGTCAGGAACTCCCTCGAAAGCGACTGCGGCTGCTCCTCGTTCCGCTATGTCATCGAGTACGGAGCCGAGGACGTCGATCGCCTGCTGCTGTGCAGCCAGATGGAGCATCGTCAACGGCCTAGCCGTCAGCGAAGTGGCCAATTCAGGTGTAGCGAGGACCATCCGCGCCAGGTCAGGTCGCTGCGCCAACTGCCGGACGAGGCTCTCAGCCAACATCGGCTCGTCCCTGGGCGGCTGCCGCCATGTCTCATCCAGCATCCGCTGCACGCGTGGATCCGCAAACAGCCGTGCCACGTCTCCGGCGCCTGCGTCGTCAAGTTGCGGCACGAGTCGCCGGAGTGCCGGCGCGTCTACTCCGGCCGCCACCTCGGCCGGCGTCACGCCTGCGGCGAAGACCCGTTCCAGGTCGGGCTCCGCGGCCAGGATCGCGACGACGGCAGTTCGGTTTCCTGACCGTTCCGCCTGCGCGCGCTCCCGCGCCGTCCGTAGGTCCTCGGACGGTGTGTCGCCGCGTCCGGGGGCCGGCGCCGCCTCGTCGGGCTCTCGCGGGAGCCCCGGTGACGTCGACCCGTCGGACGGAGCCGAGCCCGGTCCGTCCAGGAGATACATGCGGTTGAGGTGTAGTTCGCCGTATCCCTGGTCGGTGTCGGCGGGTGGGTACTGCGGTAGGTCTGGTCGTTGGCTGAATCGTCCCCGTCGTAGTCCGCCCAGTGGCATTGGTCTGCCGTCGGAGCCGAGTATCAGGACTTCGGTGTCGACGGCGTTGTGGGAGTGGGCGACGCCGTGGTGTCGGTAGAGGGGTGTGGTCGACACGGCGCCGGTCTGTGGGTCGAGGTAGAGGATGGTGCCGTTCTGGTTGAGGGCGACCCAGATGTGGGCGCCGCCCTGTTCCCAGTTGTTGATGACGAAGGCGAAGCTGCCGTGGCCGCCGAGGCGTAGTTGGGCGTGGAGGTTGCGGTATCCGGTGTCGATGGCGTGCTGTCGCTGGGGGCCCTGGATGTCCTGGGTGGGCTGGCAGAGGCGTTGGAAGCGTCCTCCGGTGATGTCCTCCACCCGTCCGATGCCGTCTCGTTCGCCGTTGATGGGGCGTGTGACGTCGCCCGCCAGGTAGGCGTCGAAGGTGCGGGGGGCGGCGACCCGGGGGCGGCCGTGCATCCAGGTGTCGAACATCGACAGGGTGCAGTCGATGCAGTTGATGCCGCGGGTCGGGTCGGCCTGCGGTCCGCCGTCGTTGACCAGCCCGAACCAGCCGCCCTCTCGGGGGTCGGCGTTGCGGCGGACGCTGCCGTCGGGTTCGCGGGGAACCTGCCGCTCGATGTCGGTCTGGTGCAGGGCCAGCGGCGGACGCAGACCGCCGGGCCGGCCGTAGTCGCGTGACCGGTCGATCGGCGGCGGGTAGTCGTCGCCCGTCAACGCCGAACGGTCGACGGTCTCCACGGCGCCGTACGCCAGGTCCCCGACGTCGTCGTTGATCCGACGGAAGTCCGTGCCATCGACGGCGACAACGCCTGGGGCGGACGCTCCGGCGAGTACCGCTTCTGCCAGATCGTTCTGCTGGTGATACCAGCGCTCCCGGTCACGGGCACCCGTGAAGTACCGCTCGGCGGAGACGCGATGTCCAGCCCGCGCCAGGCGACGACCCTCGCTGACCAGCCACCGAGCCTCGTCGTAACTCCGTTCCGCGGCCTGACGCAGTCGCGCCGCACTGTCCAGACGGCGATTCTGCTCATGAGTCGTGCGCTGGAACTCGAAGTGCCCCCGGTAGCGGCGTCGCTCGAACGCGTCCTGGTCCGCGGCCCATCTGGCGGCGTACCACTCGGGCGTGCGCGGACGCGGAGGTGGCTGCCCTGCGGCTCTTGACGGGTGTGGCACCGCCTCGGGCGTCCGGTCTGTCGGTGACGGGGCCACGGGCTTCTCCGGCCCCACGCCTGGGACGCGCGATGACTCCGCCTGCGGCCCTGCGGTTCTCGCCAGCGTCTCACCGTACGCTGCCGGCCCTGTGGTGACCGGGGACGCCTGCGCCGGGATGCCGGCCAGCGGCGGATTCGCCAGTGAACCGTTGGGTGCTGGCCCCACGGTCGTCGGCGGACTGGCTGCCGTGGCACTGGCATGCGCGGCCAGCCCCGAACCGTGCACCGATTCGTTGACCGGGCCAGGGGCAACCGACGGGGCATGAGCAACCGTCGGAGGTGCCGCAGGCGCGACGGAGGAGAGCGTCGGGTCGAGCGGGGCCCTGGGCGCCTCGACTTGCGACATCGAGAGTACGGACGGATCCCCGGGGTCGACGCCAGGTGGGGGCGGTGGAGCGTCTCGTGCCTCTGCAGGCAGACCCTCAACTGCCGGGCTGACCACGTGCGCATTGGAGACGGAATCGGAAACCTGGAACGGTGTACTGGGCGAGGGTCCACGCTGCTCGGGAATCCGGCTGCCGGACTCGGGTGCACCAGCATCCGGAGGCGCATGAGTCACGGCCGCCGCCCTCGCCTCGTCTGCCGTGTCGACGCCGACGGCAGGCACTGATCGGGGCGTCTCCACGTCCGGCGTCAAAAGTGCCTGGCGGGACGCCTCCCCGCCCGGCATCGAACCTGCGATGGAGGTTAAGGGCTGGGTAGGGGCTTCACTGTCCACCGAGATGGAGGACATTCCGGCCAGGGCACTCATCTGGCCGTTCAGCCGTGCCTGCAAGGCCGCGTCGGCCTGCGCGGTGGCGGAACCACGGGCACCGGACGCCGCCGCGCGGGCCGCGTCCTCCACCGAGGTCAACCCCTGGCCGGTGGCCAGGCGCGCGGCCTGGTCGGCCATCACCTCGCCGGCCATCTCGCGGCCGAAGTGCTCCCCGACCCGGGCACCCCGGCCGGTGGCGTGCCGCCCCAGACCCGCCAGCGGCGCCACCGCCCCGCCGGCCATACCGCCGAGCGCCGTGGTGCCCAACTCCGTCACGTCCAGCCCGTGCCGGCGGCCCGTCGAATTCTGGTACGCCTGCGTGGCGAGGTTGATGCCGCCCTCCTCGGCCGCCTCCGACACGCCGCTCAGCGCAGCTCGGCGGCTGAACCCCCGCATGCCGCCCTTGGTGACCTCCTTCGCCGCCCGCTCGCCGGCCTCCTTGAGCCCCTGCTTGAGCGACTTACGCGCCAACTGCGCCATCAACCGCTTGAATATCTGCTGCACGATCAGCCTGGTGGCCGCGATCGCCGCCCCGGCGGCGGGCGAGGCCGCGCCGGCGGTGAGCACGGTCGCGACGGCCAGCGACAGCAACTCGATCACCAGGATGCCCAGCTCGATCCAGACCTCGATCTTGGCGCCCTCGATGTCGCAGCCGCACTCCTCCACCAGCCGACCCAGCTCCGTGCTGACAGCCAGCAGCACCGGCAGCAGCGCCTCGTCGCCCTCCGCCACCCGACGCCAGGCGGCGTCGAAGGCCGCCGCGACCGCCCCGACGCCGCCGTACCCGCCTCGCACCTCACCAGCGGCGGCAACGGCGTCGGCACGCGGCCCGACCAGGGCGGCGGCCACCCCGTACCACTGGTCCGCCAACTCCCAGACTGCCCGCTCGTTGCCCTCCGGCCACTCGACACCGATCACCCAGTCGAGGGCCTCGTAGACCCAGCCGGGCAACTGCCAGGGCGAGTAGTCCAGCGGGTGCGGGATGGGGCTCGGCAACACACTCATCCGGATCTCCTCAGCGGATCAGCGCTGCTGGTGCCGGTCGCCGACGCGGCCGAGCCGCCCCGCACTCGCCGCATCCGTCCGCAGGTTGGCGTCCACCGACCGGACCACATCGGCGCCGAGGCCCTCCAGGTGCCGGCCCACGCCGTCCCACGCGCGCAGGACCAGCTCCTCGAAGCCGCGGTACTTCTGCTCGAACGCGGCCCCGATGTCGTCCTTACCCCACGGCGACCGGTCGCTCGCCGCCGCGATGGCGCCGCCCATCTGGCGGCGGCGTGCCGTGATGGCCTCGCCGGAGAGCGAGAGGTCGACGCCCCCGCGTCGGGCGCGCTGCGGGTCGAGCCAGAGCTGACCGTCCATCACTCGCCCCGGCGCAGCACGGCGTCGGCCCGGCCCAGCAACGAACCGAAGTCACCCGTACGCAGGAAGTCCGTCGCCCCGGAGCCGGCGGGCAGGTAGCCGGCCACGAGTTCCTGGGTGGCGGCGACCGCCGCAGCGCCGGCCAGGTGGACGGTCGCGGTGATCTTCCGGCTCAACGCCTTCGCGTCCCGGTCGTGGAAGACGGAGGGGTGCAGCTCGACCGAGATCAGCTCGCCACGGGCACCGGCGGTGGCAGTCACCTGACCGTCCTCGGAGCGCTCGGTCACCCGTAGTTCGGCGAGCCGGCCCTGCAGCTCGTCCAGACCGGACCTCAGTCGCTGGTAGTCCCCGTACACCTCGTCGAACCGCGCCCGCAGCGCGCGATTGGCGTCCCGGTCCACACTCTCGGCCAACGCCACCCTCCCCCGGTTACCGTCGGTAGGGCGAACCATACCGGGCGCCACGAATCCGTGGGGTCCGGTACTTTCAAGCCGTGATCGATCGCCAGCAGGCCGAGCAACTCGCCGCCGTGTGGGCCCGCCGCGAGTCACAACGCCTGGGACACGACTGCCACCCCAACATCGACGAGTTCGACCTCGGCTACGTCATCACCTCCACCGTGCCCGTCGAGGCGAACACGATGCCCGGCGACCTGCCCACCACCGTCGTCGACAAGACCACCGGCGAGGTGACCACCTGGCCGCGCGTGCCGACCGACGTGGTCGCGCAGATGTACCACCGCAGCCGCCCGCAAGGCCCCGGGGCACCCCGCACCGTCGACCCGGCCAGCCAACTGCTCCGCGAGATCCGCCGCCTACCGACCCCCAACACGGCGGCGCACCTGACGGTCGAGGGACGACTCTTCCGCGCGCAGGGCGCCAAGGGCGACGTCACCCTCAACCACCACCCACTCGTGCGCACCTACCTGGACGAACTTCCCGCCGGCCACCTCGTACGCGGCGGCGACCGGCACGCCGAGCTGATCGTCGTCTCCGACGTCCTGCACCACTACGACCACCACCGCGCCGCCGAAGGCATCGCGCCACTCGGCATGGCCGACGCGGAGATGCTGCTGGGCGGCGCCCGCCTCGAGGTCTTCCGGGTGCGGGAGGCGGGCGACGCTTATGGCGGCAGGGCGGAGAGAGCCTGCGATTCGTGCGTCAACTTCCTGGTCCACTTCAACGCGCTGTCCTGGGCAGACCTGGCCTTCACCTCGGAGTGGCACCCGCAGCCGCAGCACCCGCACCATCCGGGCCGCTTCCCGGCCGCCGTAGCCGACGCGCTCATGGAGGGGGGCTGGGAGGACAGCGAGTTCAACCCCGCCCTGGCCGCCGGGGCGATCCGGGAGACGTGCGAGGTCGCCGGCCAGCGACACCGCCACGAGCCCTTCCCTGCGGCCGAACGGGCGCTGACCGCCTTTCCCGCGATCGTGAGCAGCCGCCGGGGCCCCGGCGAGCAGGTCTGGATCAGTCGGTTCACGACCAACCCACTCCGCAGCGCATACTCGGCCGGCACGCTCGCCGACTTCGCCGCTGTGCTCGGGACTCGGCTCTTTCCCGTCGGGTCCGAGCACGGCGACAGCATCTTCGCCGTCGACGAGCGGGGGCGGGTCTTCGCGCTGGACCAGGCCGGCGAGTGGTTCCTCGGCGACGACATCGACGCCGCGCTGACCACCCTGCTGCTCGGCCGGGCGCCAGCCCGCGTACGCGACGACGGCACCTGGTGAGCGGGCGGCGCTACAGCGACAGGCCGGTCAGCACCATGACCCGGGGTTCCGTGTAGTCCTCCATGGCGCTGCGCACGCCCTCCCGCCCGACGCCGCTGCCCTTCACCCCGCCGTACGGCATCTGGTCGGCCCGGTACGACGGCACGTCGCCGACGATCACCCCGCCCACCTCCAGGGCGCGGTGCGCCGCGAAGGCCGTGTCGAGGCGGTGAGTGAAGACCCCCGCCTGCAACCCGTACGCCGAGTCGTTGACGGCGGCGAACGCGGCCTGGTCGTGCGCGACGCGGGCGACCACCAGCACGGGCCCGAAGACCTCCTCGGCGCAGACCCTGGCGTCCGCCGGCACGCCGGAGAGCACGGTCGGCGGGTAGGTCGCGCCGTCGCGCCGGCCGCCCAGCTCGATGGTGGCGCCGGCGGTGACGGCCTCGTCCACCCACGCCTCGACCCGGCGGGCGGCGTCGGCGGAGATCAGCGGCCCGACGTCGGTGAGGGGGTCGGACGGGTCGCCGACCCGCAGCTCCTGCACCGCCGCGACGAGGCGGGGCAGGAACGCGTCGTAGAGCCATTCGTGCACGTAGACCCGCTGCACGGCGATGCACGACTGGCCGGCCTGGTAGTTGGAGAACGTCGCGATGCGGTGCGCGGCGAAGGTCAGGTCCTCGGCGGTGTTCCAGTCCTCGCAGATCACGGCGGCGGCGTTGCCGCCCAGCTCCAGGGTGACGTGCTTCTCGGGCACCGAGCGGCGGATCGCCGCGCCGACCGGCCCGGAGCCGGTGAACGAGACCACCGGCAGCCGGGGGTCGGCGACCAGCTCGGCGGCGCGCTCGTTCGGTAGCGGCAGGACCGAGAACGTCCCCTCCGGCAGGTCGGTCTCGGCGAGCAGCTCGCCCAGCAGCAGCGCCGACAGCGGGGTGGCGGGGGCGGGCTTGACGATGATCGGGGCGCCGACCGCGATGGCCGGGGCGACCTTGTGCGCGACGAGGTTCAGCGGGAAGTTGAACGGCGCGATGCCGAGCACCGGCCCCTTCGGCACCCGCCGGACCAGGGCGATCCGCCCGGTGGCGGCGGGGTCGGTGTCGAGGCGTTGCAGCTCGCCCGAGAAGCGCCGGGCCTCCTCGGCGGCCCAGCGGAAGGTCGAGACGGCGCGGCCGACCTCGGCACGGGCCCACTTCAGCGGCTTGCCGTTCTCGGCGGTGATCAGCCGCGCGAACTCCTCGGCCCGCTCGGCGAGCCGCCGGGACACGTGGTCCAGGGCCGCCGCGCGGGCGTGCGCGGGCAGGACCGCGACCTCCGCGGCCACCCCGGCCGCTGCCGCGACGGCCGCTTCGACCTGGCCGGCGGTGGCGAGGGTGGTACGACCGACGACGCGCCCGTCGTACGGGTGGTGCACGGTCAGCTCGCCCTCGCCGTGTGCGGGGCGGGAGGCGACATGAAAGGCGACCGGGTCCACACGCAGCAGCGTAGACCTCCACGTGGCAGTGAGCCCGGCTGATCCATTACCGCAGTCCGCACCCCTAATACAAGTCCCCCTCACGTCTCCACATTTTGCCGTGGAGGCCCTACGCTCTTGCTCACTTTGATCAATTGCGATCGATGGCGCACCCGCCGTCGTGTAGCGAGAGGAACACCCGAGGGATGACACTCCCCTATCCAGCCGCGCGCCGCTGGCGCGCCGGTGTGCTGACCGCCGCCGTCGCCACCGCCGTGGCGTTCGGCGCCCCGGCGACGGCCGCCCCCGCCGAGGGACAGATCCTCATGGCGGGCGGCGCCACCGCCGTCGACGACTCGTACATCGTGGTGTTCAAGGACACCTCGGTGGGCCGGACCGACGTCACGAAGAAGGCGCGTGACCTCGCCGGCCGGCACCGGGGCGCGGTCAACCGGACGTACCAGAACGCGCTGCGCGGGTTCGAGGCGCGGATGTCCGAGGCGGAGGCCAAGCGGCTCGCCGCCGACCCCTCGGTGCGCTACGTCCAGCAGAACCACACCATGCGGATCAGCGGTACGCAGAGCCCCACCCCGTCCTGGGGCCTGGACCGGCTCGACCAGCGCGCGCTGCCGCTGAACAACTCCTACACCTACCCGAACACCGGCTCGGGCGTGAAGGCGTACATCATCGACACCGGCATCCGGTTCGGCCACAGCGACTTCGGCGGTCGTGCCGTCACCGGCTTCGACTCCATCGACGGCGGCAGCGCGGACGACTGCAACGGGCACGGCACGCACGTGGCCGGCACGGTCGGCGGCACCGCCTACGGCGTGGCCAAGGGCGTCACGCTGGTCGGCGTCCGGGTGCTCGACTGCGAGGGCAGCGGCACCGACGCCGGCGTCATCCAGGGCGTCGACTGGGTGACCGGCGACCACGCCGCCGGCCAGCTCGCGGTGGCGAACATGAGCCTCGGCGGCGGCTTCAGCCAGGCCCTCAACGACGCGGTGGCCCGCTCCATCGCCGACGGCGTCACCTACGGCCTGGCGGCCGGCAACGACTACGGCGCGAACGCCTGCAACAGCTCGCCGGCCAGCCTCCTCGCCGGCATCACCGTCGGTTCGACCACCAACACCGACGCCCGCTCGTCGTTCTCCAACATCGGCACCTGCCTGGACATCTTCGCGCCCGGCAGCTCGATCACCTCGGCCTGGCACACCAGCAACACGGCCACGAACAGCATCAGCGGCACCTCGATGGCGACCCCGCACGTGGTCGGCGCCGCCGCGCTCGTGCTCGCCGCCAACCCGACGTTCACCCCGCAGCAGGTACGCGACAAGCTCGTCGCCGACGCCACCAGCAACGCGGTGACCAGCCCCGGCACCGGCTCGCCCAACAAGCTGCTGTACGTCGGCGACGGCGGCACCACGCCCCCGCCGCCCCCGCCGCCCACCGGCTGCACCCAGACCAACGGCACCGACGTGACGATCAGTGACAACGCCACGGTGGAGAGCACCATCACCATCGCGGGCTGCACCGGCACCGCCGGCTCCACCAGCACGGTCGCCGTACAGATCGTGCACACCTACATCGGTGACCTCGCCGTCAGCCTCGTCGCTCCCGACGGC
>NZ_JBNCKW010000001.1:296634-653084 GCF_049841735.1 Micromonospora sp. DT46
GCAGCGCCTACACCCTGCACAACCGCACCGGCGGCTCCGCCGACAACATCAACCAGACCTACACGGTCAACCTCTCCTCCGAGGTCGCCAACGGCACCTGGAAGCTGCGGGTCCAGGACGCGGGCGCCGGCGACACCGGCTACGTGAACAGCTGGACGCTCAACCTGGGCGGCTCCGGCACGACGAACTGCACCGGCACCAACGCCAACAACGTCACCGTCAACGACAACGCGACGGTCACCAGCAGCATCGCGATCGCCGGCTGCACCGGTACCGCCTCGTCGACCAGCAAGGTCGCCGTGCAGATCGTGCACACCTACGTCGGTGACCTCGTCGTCAGCCTGGTCGCCCCCGACGGCAGCGCCTACACCCTGCACAACCGCACCGGCGGCTCCGCCGACAACATCAACCAGACCTACACGGTCAACCTCTCCACGGAGACCCGTAACGGCACCTGGAACCTGCGCGTCCAGGACGCCGCCTCCGGCGACACCGGCTACATCGACGGCTGGACCCTGACCCTCTAGGGACCGTCAGCTCCAGGCACGGCCGCACGAAGGGCCCCTCGCCACGCTCCGCCTGGCGAGGGGCCCTCTTCCTCCCACCCCACCCCACCCCACCCCGGCGCCCGGCCCGGCCCGGCCCGGCCCGGCCCGGCCCGGCGATCATGCAGTTGTGGCGGGCGGAATGCCACTATTTACCCCTTTCGTCAGGCACCACAAATGCATGATCGACCCGTCCTGCCAGGTGCCGCTGCCTTGCTACGGGCCACGAGTCGGCATTCTTGGGGAGTGCCCATTCTTACCTCCAAACTGGACACAGTCGTCTCGGCGTCGTACATGATGTTCTGCCTGTACTCCCACGGTGCGAACGCGCAGCGGGATCATTCGGAAGCAGGGCGACTGGCCTTCGCTGACGGGGTCGGGTTCGCCGCCAGCGCCGTCGGGGTGCGTACAGCAACCGAGGTCAGCCGGGCTTTCGTGTCGGTGGAGACCTGGTCACGGATGCCGTGGATCCTGCCGGAGCAGCGCCCGTTCGACTTCGCGTTCGAGGGTGTCGTGGACTTTCCGGACAACTGTTGGCGCATCGACGAGTCGCTCGACTCCCCAGTTCGGTGCGGCATCGTGCTGCCGTCGGGTGCGGGCCGATACGGCGCGCGGGTGATCGCCTACAACCACAACGAGGTCCTCGACCGGTTCGAGATGGCGCAGGCTGGCACGGAGGAGTTCGCCGCCGCATTGGACAAGATGAGACGGCTCGTTCCCGAGGCGGCGGAGCGGTACCAGATCCAGCTGTGGCCGCTAGGGCGGCAGGGTTAGACCCACCGCGGGTACCGCCAAGCGCTGCCCTGACCACGAACTATGCCCCGTCGAGCACCCCGGTCCAGATCAGGAGGCGAAGAGCGCCGCGATCGTGGAGATGATGTAGGCAGGGCGGCGGTACAGGTCCAGGTCGGTGAAGTAACGCATGCGCCAGCCATGGGCGGCGAGCCAGTTCATGCGGGAGCGGTCGTGGCGGAGGCGCTCACGGTCGAGGTGCGAACTCCCCTCGTACTCGATGCCGATGCGACGCTTCCGATAGCCGAGGTCCAGCCGGTAGATGCAGATGCCGTCTTCGTCCCGCACCCACAGTTGGGGGTCCGGAGCAGGCAATCCGCCGTCGATCAGCAGGAGCCGGAGCTGACTCTCCTGGCGGCACTCCGCTCTGGGGTCCGCGAGGTCGATCAACTGTCGCGCCTGGCACACGGCCCGGAGCCGGGCATGCCGCGTCACCTCGGTCCGGAGTTGGTCAGGCCGACAGGCACCCACGCGCAGGCACCGATCGAGCAGCGGCAGGGCGTTCATCCGATGCTGCGACCTGGCCAGATCGACAGCGCACCGGGCCGCAGGCGCGCAAGGTACCCCTTCCAGCAGAACCGGCTCCTGGACCGGCAGCACGGACTCGTGCGTCACGACGCCCCGGATACGAGGTACGACGAGCCCGGCCGGCACGATCACGTGGACGTCGTCGCTGGGCTCGGCTCCGAAGCCGTGCAGCCGGGCGCCGGTCTGAAAGCCGACCACGACCCCGTTCGGCAGCCTCCTGAAGATCGCCGTCAGTTGCTGGCCTCGGTCGACCGTTGGACCGTAGACGCCCCTCGACAGCCGGTGGATACGCCCCGTGTCGACGCTCCGTCTCACCTGCGCCCGACTCAGCCCCACGGAGATCAGCTCCGGATACCGGTACAGCCCCTCTGCCATGACCAGTCACCCTGCCGAGCGCGCCCCACTCGCACCACCCGCCCTGATGCCCCTGTGGACAACGCCCCCTCTGTGGAAAACCCCCACCTCACCCCTGGCGCGTGCTAGCCCGAGCGGCCCCGGCTCCACGACCGACGTGACGGCAACGCCGCTCGCCCCTCGTACGGCGGGCTGCACGCGCACACAGCTCCGTCGATCATGCACTTGTGGTGACCAGAACGCCCGCATTCACACCTTTCGCGGGGCACCACAACTGCATGATCGACCGCGCGGGGCAGGGCGGGCAGGGCGGGCGGGGCGGGCGGGGCGGGGGTTATGGGGTTCTTTTGGGTCGGCGCGTTCGTAGGGTGGCGGGGAGCACCAGTAGTAGCGCGAGCAGGAACATGGCGGTGCCGATGACGTTGACCTGGGGCGGGATGCCCCGCTGGGCGGCGCCCCAGACGTACATGGGGAACGTGACGGTGGTGCCGGCGTTGAAGTTCGTGACGATGAAGTCGTCGAAGGAGAGCGAGAACGCGAGCAGCGCGGCGGCCACGATGCCGGGCAGCGCCAGCGGCAGGGTGATCCGCCGGAAGGTCTGCCACTCGCTCGCGTAGAGGTCCATCGCGGCCTCCTCCAGCCGGGGGTCCATCCCGGCCAGCCGCGCCCTGACGGTGACCACCACGAACGACAGGCAGAACATGACGTGCGCGACGACGACGGTCCAAAAGCCCTGCGGCACCCCGGCGGAGACGAAGAGGGCCAGCAGCGAGGTGCCCATCACCAGTTCGGGAGTGGCCATCGGCAGGAAGATCAGCACGTCGATCCCGGAACGGCCACGGAACCGGTGCCGCGCCAGTGCGAACGCCATCAGGGTGCCGAGCACCGTGGCGACCACGGTCGCGATGAAGCCGATCTGGACGCTGCGCACCACCGCGTCGCACATGTCGGAGGTGGCGCACGGGTTGCGCCAGTTGTCGAGGGTGAACTGGTCGAAGTCGTACGACAGGCGGCTGGAGGGGCGGTTGAAGGAGAGGGCGGCGACCACGGCGATCGGCAGGAGGAGGTAACCGAGCACCAGCAGCGCCACGCCCGCCACCCAACGATCGGCCAGCCAGCGGAAGATCCGCGCACTCACGGTGCCAACCTCTCGTTCGCGACTGCGGGGCTCCGCTGCGCTGCACTCCTCGCGCTCACAGGACCTTCTCCGGGCCGGTCCGGCGCAGGTAGCCGAAGACCACCGCGAGGATTGCCGCCATCAGCAGGAACGACAGCGCCGCGCCCTGCGGGTAGTCCAGCCGGACCAGGAACGCCGAGTCGATGACGTTGCCGATCATGTACTCGTTGGGGGTGCCGAGCAGTTCGGCGTTGATGTAGTCGCCGCTGGCCGGGATGAAGAACAGCAGCGTGCCGGCGACCAGGCCGGGCATGGAGAGCGGCAGGGTGACCCGGCGGAACGTCCGCAGCGGGCCGGCGTAGAGGTCGCCGGCCGCCTCCAGCAGCCGGGGGTCGAGCCGCTCCAGGCTCGCGTACAGCGGCAGCACCAGGAAGGGCAGGAAGTTGTACGTCAGGCCGAGCACGACCGCGACGGGGGTGGCCAGCAGCCGGCCGTCGGGGGCAAGCAGGTGCACGTCGCGCAGCAGCCCGACGAGCCAGCCGTTGTCCGACAGGATGGTCTTCCACGCCAGCGTGCGCACCAGGAAGCTGGTGAACATCGGCGCGACCACGCAGACCAGCAGCAGGTTCTTCCACCGGCCGGCCTTGCGCGCGATGGCGTACGCGAGCGGGTAGCCGGCCAGCAGCGCCAGCACCAGCGCGGCGCCCGCGTAGCCGAAGGACCGCCCGAACTGCGGCCAGTACGCGGCGAGCGCGTCCGGGTAGTTGCCGAAGGCCCACGTCATGGCGTACCCGGTGGCGAGCGAGCCGGCGGGGTCGTAGAGGCTGGCGGCGGCGAGTTGAAGCAGTGGCACCGCGAAGAAGACGAGCAGCCACGCCGCCGCGGGCAGCAGCAGCAGGTACGGCAGGAGCCGGTGCCGCCCGGGCGGGCGGGGCGGTCCGGGTGCCGACGGCTGGGCGGCATCGTTGGGCAGGCGCGCGGGGGCGCTCACGAGGGTGCGCCGACCGGCTCGTCCCGCGCCGGAGCGGTCCGGTCCTGCCCGCCGGCTTCCCGGGGCAGCAGGAAGGCGTGCCGTGGCTCCCAGTACGCCGCCGCCTCCGTGCCCACGGGCAGCGGACGGGCCGTGCCGCTGTTGGCCACGAACGCGGTCAGCTCGCCACCCCAGCCGGTGCGCAGCAGGTACTGGGTGCTCACCCCCACGTAGGAGGCGTCGGTGACGATCCCGGTGACGTGCTGGCATCCGGCGGGGACCTGGTCGACGGAGTCGACCAGGTGCAGCTTCTCCGGGCGTACGCCCAGGTGGACCGGCCCCCGGTCGACCCGGGCCCGGCCGGCGGGCACCGAGAAGCGGCGGCCGTGCGCCGACACCGCCACCTCCTCTCCGGTCGCGCCGGCCGCCTCGCCGGCGAGCAGGTTGGACTGGCCGAGGAAGTTCGCCACGAACGCCGTGGCCGGGTATTCGTAGAGGTCGGCGGGGGCGCCGAGCTGCTCGATCCGCCCGGCGTTCAGCACCGCGACGGTGTCGGCCATCGTCATGGCCTCCTCCTGGTCGTGGGTGACGTGCACGAACGTGATGCCGACCTCGGTCTGGATCCGCTTGAGTTCGAGCTGCATCCGCCGGCGCAGCTTCAGGTCCAGCGCACCGAGCGGCTCGTCCAGCAGCATCACCTGCGGGCGGTTGACGAGGGCGCGGGCCAGCGCGACGCGCTGCTGCTGCCCGCCGGACAGCTCGGCGGGGCGGCGGCCGTGGTCGTCGAGCTGCACCAGCGCGAGCATGCCCATGACCTCGTCGTCGACGGAGCGGATGCCCCGCCGGCGCAGGCCGAACGCCACGTTCTCGAAGACGTCCAGGTGCGGGAAGAGCGCGTAGCTCTGGAAGACGGTGTTCACCGGCCGCTTGTGCGGGCGCAGCCGGGTGACGTCCCGTTCGCCCAGCAGCACCTGCCCCCCGGTCGGCTCCTCCAGGCCGGCGATCATCCGCAGCGTGGTGGTCTTGCCGCAGCCGGACGGGCCGAGCAGGGCGAAGTACGAGCCCTGCGGGACGGTCAGGTTGAGGTCGTCCACCGCGGTGACGCCGCCGAACCGCTTGGTGAGGTTCGCCAGCCGCAGGTCGCCGGCCGGGCTCCCGCGTTCCGCAGTCGTCCCGCCCATCCCGCTCACGCCCC
Organism: Micromonospora sp. DT46; assembly: GCF_049841735.1. Lineage (NCBI taxonomy): Bacteria > Bacillati > Actinomycetota > Actinomycetes > Micromonosporales > Micromonosporaceae > Micromonospora > Micromonospora sp. DT46. The sequence goes on from NZ_JBNCKW010000001.1 coordinate 302,136, forward strand.
GATGACCCGCTGGAACTTGCTCTCGTACTCGCGCTCCTGCTTCTCGTCCAGCGCCATGAAGACCGCCGTTCTGGCGAGCATGGCGTCGTCGGGGAAGATCAACGGGTGGGCGGCCAGCGCCGGGTCGATCTTCTCCATCTCGGCCTGCGCACCCTTGACGGGGCAGATGTAGTTGACGTACGCCGCGAGCCGGGCGGCGACCGCCGGTTGGTAGTAGTAGTCGATGAGTTTCTCGGCGTTGCCCTTGTGGGTGGCCCTGTTCGGCACCAGCATGTTGTCCGACCAGAGCATCGCCCCGGACTCGGGTACGACGAATTTGATCTTGTCGTCTTCGAAGCCGAGCTGGATGGCGTCGCCGGACCAGCCGATGCAGGCGGCGATGTCGCCCTTGGCGAGCGCTGGCGCGTAGTCGTTGCCGGTGAACCGGCGGATCTGGCCCGAGTCGACGGCCTTCTTCAGCTTGGCGAGCGCGTCGTCGAACTGGGCGTCGCTGAAGTACGCCGGATCGTGGCCGTTCGACTGGAGCAGCAGGCCCATGGTGTCGCTCATCTCGGCCAGCGCGGTCACCCTGCCCCTGAGATCGGGGCGGGTGAGCAGCTCGTCGACCGTACGGATCTCCCTGGCGACCCGGCCGTTGTAGGCGAGACCGGCCAGGCCCGACTGCCACGGGATGGCGAGGTGGTCCGAGGGGTCGAAGGAGCGGTTGCGCAGCGAGGACAGCAGGTTGGCCTGGACGTTGGGCAGCTTCGACGGGTCGAGCTTCTGGACCCAGCCGAGCCGGATCATCCGCGCCGTCAGCCAGTCGCTGAGCACCATGATGTCCCGCCCGGTGGGCTGGCATCCCGCGAGCTGGTGCTGCACCTTGCCGAAGAACTCGTTGTTGTCGTTGATGTCCTCGGTGTAGGCGACCCGGATGCCACTCTTCGCGACGAACGCGTCCAGGGTGGGCCGCTTGGCGGCGTCGGCGTCGTCCACGTCCATGTACTGCGGCCAGTTGGAGAACGTCAGCGTCTTCTCGGTGCCGGACAGGTCCTCGCTGACGCAGCCGGCCTCCGTCTGGGTGGCGGCCTCGGTGCCGCAGCCGGCCAGCGAGCCGCCCGCCGCCAGCAGCGCCGCCGAGCCGAGGGCGCCGGTCAGCAGCCCACGCCGGGTGAGGGGCCGGAGGGGAGTTCGCATGTGACGACTCCTCTGGGTCATCGTCGGCGGGCAGGCGGGAGTGGCGCGCCGGCGGGACGTCAGGTGCGGTGAACGACAGATATTGGCATGGGCCGACGGCGACGACGGACGGCGGGTATCAGCGTGCGCGAAGGGCGATGACGCGACCACATCCTGCTCGACCACGGGAGCGATGCGGATCGTCGCGGTGGCGGCCCTGTCCCGCCGGTGCGGCGTTCGTCCGCCGCACGCTGCGCGGGCAGGCGTACGCCTGGGGCACCGCCCCGATCAGCCGGCGCGCCCGTGCCGGCCGGCCGACCCGACGAACGCCAGCCAGGCGTGCGGCGCGAAGGTGAGCACGCCCCCGGCGCGGTCCTTGCTGTCCCGCACGAGCACCCGACCGGGCAGGTTGTCGGCCACCTCGACGCAGTTTCCACCGTTGTTGCTGCTGCGGGTCGCGGTGCGCCAGCGGGCGTCGGTCATGTCCATGTCGTCGCCACTTCCCCGATCAGCTCGATCGACTTGCGTCGCGGCAGCGCCTCGCCGGCGACGCTCTCCCATCTCGCGCCCAGGCTAGCAACGTCGGCACTCTCGGTCACCACCTGACCGCGAAGCTGGTTGTCCACATAGGCCGTCTCGGCGCCGTCGGGCAGGCGGATCAGGGCGAACGGCCCGGCGAGCCCGGTGTGCCACGGCGTCTCGGCGGGGATCACCCGCACCTGCACGTGCTCCTGCGCGGCGATTGCCAGCAGGTGGGCCAGCTGCCCGGCCATCACCGCCCGGTCCCCCACCCGCCGGCGCAGCACCACCTCGTCGATCACGACGACGAGCTGGGGCGGGGCGTCCCGGGCCAGGATCGCCTGCCGGGCCAGCCGGCCGCCCACGATCTCGTCCACCTCGGCCGCCGGGAGCAGGCCGCCGGTCGCCAGCACCGCGCGGGCGTACTTCTCGGTCTGGAGCAGGCCCGGCACCAGCGATGGTTCGTACGACCTGATCGAGACGGCGTCCTGCTCCAGCTCGGCCCACGGCCGGAACCACGGCAGGTCACGGCGGCGGAACGGCTCGGGCCACAGCTCGGCGGCGTCGCGCCCGAGGACCTCGGCGACGGCGATCCGGGTCCTGGGGTGCGGGATCCGCCCCGAGGCGAGCCACCGCCCCGCCGTCTTCGGGTCGACACCCACCTTCTCCGCCAGCGACTCGGCGGTCTCGCCCTTCTCGGCCATCGCCACCCGAAGTACCTCGTTCACCATCCGACCTCCCGCGCCCGCGATCACACTGGGGCGCACGGTAGCCACGCTGAGTGCCCTTGTCGTGACGCTGCCGGCGTGTCGCGGCGGGATCTGTTTCGCGCATCCGAGGTGGCCGACGACCGCCCGGAAAAGGCCCTGGACATGCCTACGCGGCTGCACCCGGACCGGGTTGCGGAACGAGTGGGGCGCAACGGTCCGGTCCCTGCCGCCCGCACCTCGGCCGGCAGGCTGTCGAGTCAGCGCGGACGCCTCGGCGCCCCGCGACCTCCGCCGGAGCGGCGGGTCAGTGGTTCGGGGGGATGACGCGGAGGTGACCCCGGCGGCCCGTCTGGGGGGTCGAGTTGACGGTCTGGTCGTCCTCGGGCGGGCGCGGAGCCACCGGGCGGGCGGCCTCGCGGACGGCCTCGGCGAGGGCGACCAGATCGTCGGTGGTGGGCGGCGGGGGTTCGAACTCGCCCTCGTGCCGGACCACGTCCCAGCCGCGCGGCGCCGTCAGGCTCCGGGCGTGCGGTTCACATAGGTCGTACGTGTGCGGCTCGGCGAACGCCGCCAGGGGGCCGACCACCGCTGTCGACTCGTTGTAGACATAGGTCAGCGTGGCGACCGCTTGCCGGGGGCAGCCGTTACGGGAGCAGCGCCGTGGTGACCTCACGGCGGCAGGGTATCTCCATTACCGGGTCCGGCGCACTGCTTCGCGTTGCGACACGCCCGTCACGGTGATCACAATTCGGCCGGTTGCGCACCGGCCGGCCCCCGGGCGGGCGAGCGCCACCCCGCGGATGCCGACCGCGCCGCGCCGCGCCAGCGGCGCTGCCGCAGGCCAGGTCGGTGCGGGCGCTAACCTTTCCTCATGACGAGCCCGGAACACCGCCGCCCCGGCCCCGGCCGGCGCGCCCACCGCGACCGGCACGGGCGCGGCCTGCGCGGGCGGCTGGTGCCGGCGACGGTGCCGTTGGCGCGTACGAAGGCGGAGATCTTCGACGATCTGGTGCTGGACACGGTCGAGACCCTCGAACGGCGGTTCGCCAAGGAACTGGCCGGGGTCGAGTTCGCTGTGGAGGACGTTCCGCCGGACCTCAACGTCTACGACTCCGATGTGCTGGAGGACGGCGAGGTACCGCTCGCCCGGCTGCTGCCGGGTCGCCCCGGCCGGCAGGAGGTGCCCCCGCGGATCGTGCTCTACCGCCGGCCGTTGGAGTTCCGGGCGATGGACCGCGAGGACCTCGCGGATCTCGTGCACGACGTGATCATCGAACAGGTGGCCAATCTGCTCGGGGTGGACCCCGACGAGTTGGCCTGAGCCGGGCGGCCCCCACCGCCCCGGCCCGGCAAAGCTCAGGCGACCCGCCGCTTGAGCTTGCGCCGCTCCCGCTCGGAGAGCCCGCCCCAGATCCCGAACCGCTCGTCGTGGCCGAGAGCGTATTCGAGGCATTCCGTCTTCACCTCGCAGCGCGAGCAGATCCGCTTCGCCTCGCGGGTCGAGCCGCCCTTCTCGGGAAAGAACGCCTCCGGATCGGTCTGGGAGCAAAGCGCCCGCTCCTGCCACTCCGGCGCGTTTCCGAGCAGGTCGGCCACCTCAAGCTGGCCGTCCATCAGATGCCTCCTTGTCGCGCACCGGCGTCATCGCCGCTGCAACCCCCCACGCGGAAGGCGTGCTTGTCCGTACGGTCCCGATTTGTTGCGTTCCGTGCGAACAACCCCATTCAAATTACACGCGTGTAATGCGTGCGCCGTCAAGCTGAACTTGATAATGGAGTCGTCCTCCCGACAACACTCCGGACGGCCACCCGGCCACCCGGCCTCGCAACCTGCCCTATCGATTCAGACCCCGGCCGAGTAACGCCCTCTCCGGCGAGTTGCCCGAGTTTTCTCCCGTGGCGCTTCCCCGCCGACCGCACAGGGAAGGCCGATGAGGACGCTCGGAAGTCACCCACCGCGATTCGTTGATCTTGGTGGGGCACAGGTTAACCCGAGTTGCCGCCGACCGCCCGCCGAGCCGGCAACGCCGACGGCGCTGCGCCCACGATGTGGACGCGGCGCGGCGGTGCGCCCGCGTACCCCGAATCGCGGCGGGCCACCAACACGCTGCTGCGCCGGACGGATCCGGCTGTCCCTCCACTTGCGACAGAAATCCCGCCCACCGATGGCCGCTCGTCCCACCAGGCGGTACGGGCGAGGCGGACGAGTCAGGCCGGCGGCGTGCCGCGCGACGTCCGCTATGGACGAGGGCTGCCGTACGCCGTCGTGCGCCTGCGGGCCGGTCGTCCGGCGGCCGTCGCGATGGCGATCAACTGCTCCTCGGTACGGGCCGAGCCGTTGCCGGAGCCGGCCATCCGGGAGATCGTCTCCTCCATCAGCGTGCCGCCCAGGTCGTTGCAGCCGCCCCGCAGCATCGCCGCCGTACCCTCGTCGCCGAGCTTCACCCAGGAGCACTGGATGTTGTCGATCCGGCCGTGCAGCAGCAGCCGGGCCATCGCGTGCACGACCCGGTTCTCCCGCCACGTCGGCCCCGGGCGGGCGATGCCGGCCAGGTAGATCGGCGCGTTCGTGTGCACGAACGGCAGCGCCACGAACTCGGTGAAGCCGCCCGTACGGTCCTGCAACCCGGCCAGCACCCGGAAGTGCGCGAGCCACTGCCCGGGGTGGTCCACGTGGCCGTACATCATGGTGGAGCTGGACCGGATGCCCAGCTCGTGGGCCGTGCCGACCACGTCGACCCAGGCGGCGGCCGGCAGTTTGCCCTTGGTGAGCACCCAGCGCACGTCGTCGTCGAGAATCTCGGCGGCGGTGCCCGGGATGGTGTCCAGGCCGGCCTCGCGCAGCCCGGTCAGCCACTCCCGCACCGGCACGCCGGCCTTGGCGGCGGCGGTGACGATCTCCATCGGCGAGAACGCGTGCACGTGCATCCCCGGCACCCGCGCCTTGATCGCCCGGACCAGGTCGGCGTAGACGGTCACCGGCAGCTTCGGGTCGATCCCGCCCTGGAGGCATACCTCGCTGGCACCGGCCGCCCACGCCTCCTCGGCCCGGTCGGCGACCTGGTCCACCGACAGCCGGTACGCGTCGGCGTCCCGCTCCCGCTGGGCGAAGGCGCAGAACCGGCACCCGACATAGCAGACGTTGCTGAAGTTGATGTTGCGGTTGACCACGTACGTCACGTCGTCGCCGACCGCCGCCCGGCGGACGTCGTCGGCGAGCCGGCACAGCTCGTCGAGCGCCGGCCCGTCGGCGGCGAACAGCGCCAGCGCGGCGTCGGCGTGCCGGGGCTCCAGCAGCGCCGCCGGGTCGTCGGCCGCCAGCCGCAACCCGGCCCGCAGGTCGCCGTCGGTCCCGCCCCCGGCCCCGGCGGTGACCTTGCCGGCCACCTCCGCCCAGTCGCCGTAGACGTGGTCGAAGTCGCCGCGCCGGTCACCGGTGCGCCCGGTGGTGTCGATGGTCGCGTGCAGGTCGGTCCGGCCGCCGTACGTCTCGTCGGGCTCCTGCCAGGGCCGGCCCACCGGTCGGGCCGCCTCGACGGCCAGCCCGGTCGCCGGATCGGCCAGCGCGCCGACGTGCGGCAACAGGCGCGGATCCAGCCACGGATCGCCGGCCCGCACGTACTCGGGGTAGATCGTCAGCCGCTCGCGCAGGGTGAAGCCGGACTTCTCCGTGTGCCGGGCCAGCTCGTCGATCTGCGGCCAGGGGCGCTCCGGGTTGACGTGGTCCGGGGTCAGCGGGGACACCCCGCCCCAGTCGTCGATGCCGGCGCGCAGCAGCAGGTCGTACTCGCCCGCGATGAGGTTCGGCGGGGCCTGGATCCGGGCCTTCGGCCCGAGCAGCACCCGGGCCACCGCCACCGTGGCGGCCAGATCGCGCAGTTCGGCGTCGGGCATCCCGCGCATCGCCGTGTCCGGCTTCGCGCGGAAGTTCTGCACGATCACCTCCTGGAGGTGGCCGTACTCGCGGTGCGCCCGGCGGATCGCGAAGATCGCGTCGACCCGCTCGGCCGGGGTCTCGCCGATGCCGATCAGGATGCCGGTGGTGAAGGGCACGCCGACCCGGCCCGCGTCGTCGAGCACCCGCAGCCGTACCGCCGGCTCCTTGTCCGGCGAGCCGAAGTGCGGGCCGCCCGGCTCCGACCACAGCCGCGTCGCCGTGGTCTCCAGCATCATCCCCATGCTGGGCGCGACGGGCTTGAGCCGCTGCAACTCCGACCAGGAGAGCACGCCCGGGTTCAGGTGCGGCAGCAGCCCGGTCTCCTCCAGCACCGCCACCGCGCAGGCGCGCAGGTAGTCCAGGGTGGAGTCGTAGCCGCGCTCGTCCAGCCACTGCCGGGCCGCCGGCCAGCGCTCCTCCGGCCGGTCGCCGAGCGTGAACAGGGCCTCCTTGCAGCCCTGCGCCGCGCCCGCCCGCGCGATGGCGAGGACCTCGTCCCGGTCGAGGAAGGCCGCCGGCAGCCGGTGCGGCACGGTCGCGAAGGTGCAGTAGTGGCACCGGTCCCGGCACAGCCGGGTGAGAGGAATGAAGACCTTCTTCGAGTACGTGACCACGCCCGGCCGCCCGGCCTCGCGCAGCCCGGCGTCGCGCACGGCGCCCGCCACGTCGAGCAGTTCGTCCAGCGCCCCGCCCCGGGCGGCCAGCAGCGCGGCGGCCTCGTCGACGTCGAGCGCCCGCCCGCTCGCGGCCCGGTGCAGTGCCCGCCGCACGCTCGCATCGGTCGGGCCGGGCACGGTGCGATCAACCATCCGCCCAGCCTAGGCGCTCATCCGCCCCATCCCACCTCACCCACCCGGCCCACACGGTGACCCAGCGCACCCCACCCCCCACGCCACTCCCACGCCGACCCCGGCTCCCACTCCCCCTCGCGCCTCCGGGGCGGCCTCCGGGACGGCTGCCGGGCGCGCCTTCGGGACGGCTGCCGGGCGCGGCTCCGGGGCGGCTGCCGGGCGCGGCTCCGGGGCGGCCCCGGGGCGTTGATCAAGAGGTTTTGGCCCCAGCGAGCACCCTTTGCAGGCTAAAACCTCTTGATCAACGGCCTGGGGCGGGGCAGTTGGGTGGGGCGGGGCAGTTGGGTGGGCCGGGCAGTGGAGGTCAGGCAGGGGCAGTGGGGGTGGGCCGGGCAGTGGAGGTCAGGCAGGGGCAGTGGGGGTGGGCGGGGCAGTGGGGGTGGGCGGGGGCAGTGGGGGCAGGACGGCGAGCGCCCCGCACGGGAGCCGTGCGGGGCGCTCGGGTGAGGCGGGGTCGCGGTCAGCGCGGGGCGTCGGGGCTCTCGCCGGGGTTGATGCGCTGGGTCCGGTCGGTCTCGTCGGCGGCGGGACGCGGAATCGCCTGGGTGGGCTCCGCCGGCTCGACGGGCTGGCGCGGGATCGCCTGGGTCGGGTCGGCCGAGGGCGGCTGGCCGAACGGCGGGGCGCTCTGCGGCTGGCCGAACGGGGGCGCGGACTGCGGGGCGGGAGCGGCCGGGGGCGCGGACTGCGGGGCGGGAGCGGCCGGGGGCGCGGACTGCGGGGCGAACGGCGAGCCCGGCTGCGGGCCGCCGGCGTACGGCGCGGGCTGCTGACCGTACGGGGCGCCGTAGGGGCCCGGCGCCTGCCAGCCGCCCTGCTGACCGGGAACCTGCTGACCCGGGACCTGCTGACCGGGAACCTGCTGACCCGGGACCTGCTGGCCGGGGACCTGCTGGCCCGGGACGGGGTAGCCGCCCTGCTGCTGGGGCCAGCCGGGCTGCGGCTGGCCGTACACGCCGGGCTGCGGCTTCGGCTTCGGCACGTAGTAGAGGGTGCGCCAGACCTTGAACACGACGTACGCGGCGACGGCGAACAGCGCCAGCCAGGCCACGCGGCTCAGCAGGCCCAGGAAGGCGTCGAGGATCTCGCCCTCGGCCAGCCGGTCGACCGTCCAGAAGAGGAAGGTCAGCCCGCCGAACAGCGCGCTGAAGGCGTACTCGCCCAGGGCGACCTGGGTGATCAGCTTCGCCTTCGGCACCGGGGGCTTCACGTGCGTGGCGAGCAGCACGGCCAGCAGCGGCAGGAACACCGACTCCACGCCGACGAAGGCGAAGAAGGCGCTGCCCGCCCGGCCCCCGATCGTGCTGTACTCGGTGGGCGTCACCAGCCGGATCAGGCCGACGAAGAGGAACACGGCGTTCGCGCCGAGGAGCACGAACGCGGCGAGTTCACGCAGCGGCTTGGTCAGTTGGCTGGCCTGCGTCGCGTCGGTGGACGCGGGCTCGGCGGGGCTGGTCACGGGATCCCCCTCGGGGCGAATGCGGACAGTTGCCGACGTGAGCCTAGTCTCCCGGCCCACACGCGGACCGGAGGCGGCCCGTACGCGAGGATGGGCGCATGCGCATCGTGGTTCTGACGGGCGGCATCGGAGGTGCTCGCTTCCTGGTCGGCGTACGTGCGTACGCCCGGGAGGTCGGCGCCGAGGTGACCGCCGTGGTCAACGTCGGCGACGATCTGCTCCTGCACGGGCTCAAGGTCTGCCCCGACCTGGACAGCGTGATGTACACGCTGGGTGGCGGCGCGGATCCGGAGCGGGGCTGGGGGCGCGTCGGCGAGAGCTGGACGGTCAAGCAGGAACTGGCCGCGTACGGCGCCGAGCCGAGCTGGTTCGGGCTCGGCGACAAGGACATCGCCACCCACCTGGTGCGGACCACGATGATCAACGCCGGCTACCCGCTGCACGCCGTCACCGAGGCGCTCGCCGCCCGCTGGCAGCCGGGCGTACGCATGCTGCCGGCGACCGACGACCGGCTCGAGACGCACGTGGTGGTGGAGCTCGACGGCGGCCAGCGGGCGATCCACTTCCAAGAGTGGTGGGTACGCCACCGCGGCGACGTCCCCACCCACAGGTTCGTCTTCGTCGGCGCGGAGGCCGCCCGGCCGGCGCCCGGCGTGTTGGAGGCCGTCGCCGGGGCCGACGTGGTGCTGATCGCGCCGAGTAACCCGGTCGTGAGCGTCGCCCCGATCCTGGCCGTGCCCGGGCTGCGCGAGGCGGTCGCCGACGGCCCCGCGCCGGTGGTCGGCGTGTCGCCGATCATCGGCGGCGCGCCGGTGCGCGGCATGGCCGACCGCTGCCTGGCGGTGCTCGGGGTGGAGTGCAGCGCGGCCGGCGTGGGCCGGCTCTACGGCGGCCGGTCGGCCGGCGGGCTGCTCGACGGCTGGCTGGTCGCCGAGGAGGACGCCGGCGCGGTGGTGCCGGAGGTGACGGTCCGCGCGGCACCGCTGCGGATGACCGACGAGGCGGCGACGGCGGCCATGGTCCGCGCCGCGCTGGAGCTGACGTGAGGCTTGAGATCCTGCCGGTGCCGGGCATCGGCCACGTGTCCGAGGGCGACGACCTGGCGGGCCTGATCGCCACCGCCGCGCCCTGGCTGCGCGACGGCGACGTGCTGGTCGTGACCAGCAAGATCGTCTCGAAGGCGGAGGGGCGCCTCGTCGACGTCCCGGCGGACGGGCCCGAGCGGCTCGCCGCGCGGGACGAGGTGCTGGCCGCCGAGACGGCGCGGGTGGTGGCCACCCGGGGCGCGACCCGGATCGTGCAGACCCACCACGGCTTCGTGATGGCGTCGGCCGGCATCGACGCCTCGAACGTCGACAAGACCCGGCTGGTGCTGCTCCCCGAGGACCCGGACGCCTCCGCCCGGGCGCTGCGCGCCGCCCTGCGCGAGCGCCACGGCGTGGACGTCGCGGTGATCGTCAGCGACACGATGGGCCGGCCCTGGCGCAACGGGCTCACCGACGTCGCGCTCGGTGTCGCCGGGATGGACGCGATCCGCGACCACCGGGGCGAGGTCGACCCGTACGGCAACGAGCTCCAGCTCACCCAGATGGCGGTGGTGGACGAGCTGGCCGGCGCGGGCGAGCTGATCAAGGGCAAGTGTGACCAGATGCCCGTCGCGGTGGTGCGCGGCTACCTCACCGCGCCCCGGCCCGACGACGGCGTCGGCGCGTCGGCGCTGGTCCGGGACGCGTCGATGGACCTCTTCTCGCTGGGCACCGCCGAGGCGAGGGCCGCCGGGCTGGCCGCCGCCGCCACCCTGGCGGACGGCCCCAACCCGAGCCCGCCCGACCCGGAGGCCGTACGCCGGGCGATCGGCACGGTCGCGGGCGTGGTCGCCCCCGGCACGGTCTTCAGCCTGGTCCCCGACGAGGAGGCCCACGCCGGGCTGACCTCCCGGGTGCCCGGCTGGCCGGCGGACGCGACGACGCTGGTGCTCGGATCCCCGGCCACCCCGGCCGGCCCGGTCGACCTGGTCCGCTTCGGCGCCGACCTGCAACGCCTCCGCACCGCCCTGGCGGCCGAGGGCGTCGCCTCCCTGCTGCTCCCCCCGCCCCCGGGCACCACCGCCAGCGCCGCGCTCGCCCTCTGACGGCACCCGGGCGGCAGGGGCACCGCGACCAGCCGTCGCCCGCCCGGGAGCCGGCTGACGGCACCGGGCGCGCTCAGGAGTTGAGCATCGCCCGCCCCAACGGGGTCAGGGTGTGCAGGACGGTGTTGCGGTCGCGCTGGCTGACCAGGAGGCCGGCGTTGCGCAGCACGGTGGTGTGCTGGCTCGCGGCGGCGGCCGAGATGTTGAGCCGGCGGGCCACCTCGCCGGTGGTGCAGCCGTCGTCGCTGGCCGCCAGCACTGCGGCCCGGGTCCGGCCGAGCAGCGCGGCCAGCGCCTCCCGACCCGGATCCGACGCACCGGGGCCGCCGCCCTCGCCGGGGGCCGGCAGCAGGCCGCCGAGCCGGTCCACCGGATAGACGAGGACCGGGGGCAGCGCCGGATCGAGCAGGGCGACCGGCGTGGCCGCGCAGAAGAACGACGGCACCAGCAGCAGGCCGCGCCCGCCCAGGTGCAGCTCCCGGCTGTGCGGGTAGTCGCGGATCTCCAGCATGCCGGCCTCCCAGCGCATGGCGGGCCGCATGCTGGCCAGCAGCCCCTCCACCCCGCCGTCGAGCAGGGCGCGGGCCCGCCGCGACCGGTCGGCCTCCACCGCGGCCTGGATCCGGGTCCAGTACGGGTCGATCGCCAGGCCCCGGTAGCGCTCCATCGCGCCGGTCAGACCGCGCAGGATGTCCGGCTCCCCCCGGGCCAGCGCCCCGGCGCCGACGGGCAGGGCACTGTTGGCGGCGAGCAGCGCCAGGTCGCGTTGCAGCAGGGCCGTGGGGGTGCTGCGGACCGCCTCCATGCCGGCGTCGAACCCCGAAACGCTCTCGTACGGGGTGAGGAAGTCGGGGAAGTAGCCGCGGGGCGGGTTGAGCGTCAGCAGGAGGCGCAGTCCCGCCGAGTCACTGACCTCGCGCAGCCCTCGCGTGACGCTACGCCGCCAGCCCGCCAGCAGCGGATCCCGGCCACGGCCGGGCAGCAGGTGCAGGCTGAGAACCAGCTCCCACACCGGATCCGCCGCCGGAGCCACCCGGGTCCGGAGGATGTCCTCGGCGGAAAAGTAGATCTTCAGCATGGACGGCTCCCGCGTCGCCCGGCAGAGGGGATGCCTGGCAACCGTTTGCACTGTACCTGGCCGGCACTTATCTCCGTCTTTAAGCGTGGACTGAAAAACCTCGACGCCTCCGGGGGCCGTTCGGCATGCTCTCACTGCCCGTACACGGGGGCGGGCACGTCACCCGACGCGCCTGGAAACGGGCACCCGGGGGACGGGGAGAGACCGGCGACCGGGCGGCACCACGAGGGTCTGCGGCCGTGTTCCGCGGAGGTGTCGTCCGGCCGCCGGTCCACCACAGCTCAGGCGACCCAGAGCGCCACCCGATGGTCCTCGTCGGTGACGTAGAAGCTCTGCCCGTCCCACTCGGCCACCCCCTCCACGTGGTGGAACGGCGCCAGGTCGGCCACCAGCTCACCGGGGACCAGGTGCTTGTCGCCGGGCGCGGGAAACCGCACGTGCCGGGAGGTGACCTCGCCGCCGGTCGGATGGTCGTCGAGCAGCACCGAGCCCTTGCCCAGCGCGTCGATCGACCCGACGATCGCCGCGTAGCCGCCGTCCTCCGTGGGCGTGATCGCCCGGAAGCCGGCCAGCGCGCCGGGCGGCGTCACCCCCGTCAGGACGTACGCCCCCGCCGCCCGCGGCCAGCTCGGCGCCGGGTCGAACATCTCCGGCACACCGGTCAGCTCGACCAGGATCGGCTCGCCGTCGGCGGTGACCGGGAACCGCAGTCCGAGCAGGACCCCGCCGGCCGGCGTGAAGGCCGCCGCCTCCACGTTCAGCGGCAGGTCGTCGGGGACGAGCCGGCTGACCCAGCCCTTCGACCGGGCGGTGCCCCGGGCGACGGTCTCCCCGATGAACCGGGCCCGCACCCGCTCGCCCGGCGGCAGCGGGGTGAAAGCCGCCGCGAGCAGGGCGTCGTTGACCGCCCGGTGCAGCCGGAACCGGTTGCGCACCACCTGCACCGGCAGGGTGCCCGCCGCCGCGTCGTCCTCGCGGAACCGGGCCACGAAGGCGCGTCGCGGGCGCAGCGGTCCCGCTTTCGAACCGAAGTGGGACCCGAAAACGTACACCCAGCCGTCGTGGTGGGCGAGCGCCTCGCCGTCCTCCGTGCGGCCGTTCTCGGCCCCGGCGTCGGCGGCCACGTGGTGGGCGACCCAGCGGCCGTCGTCCAGCTCCAGCAGCAGGGCCAGGCAGTGCTCCACCGGCCCCTCGTCGAGCACGGTCCAGAAGCCCCGCCGGGCACCGTGCGCCCGCAGCAGCGGCACGGAGCGCACCGGCAGCAGGTCGCTGGCCTCGTTGCCGGCCACGACGAACTCCAACAGTCGCAGGGTCACCGGGCCAGGGTACGAAGCGTCGGCTCGTACAGTGTCGACATGGCCGACTTCCCCACCGCCGCCTCCCGACCGACGGACGCGGAGCCGCACGCGGCCGCGCCCGCCGAGACGGACGAGGCGCGGCACGCCGAGGTGTACGCGGCCCTGCACGCCGACGCCGTCGCGACGCTGAGCCGGTGGGAGCCGACCGGCCCGGCCGCCGCCGAGGCCCGCGACCGGACGGTCGCGCTGCTGGCCGCCGGGCCGGTGGCGATGAGCCGGGCGCACCGGCCCGGGCACGTCACGGCGAGCGCGCTGGTGCTCGACGCCACCGGGTCGCGGGTGCTGCTCTGCCTGCACGGCAAGTTCCGGCGGTGGGTGCAACTCGGCGGCCACTGCGAGCCGGCCGACCGGACCCTCGCCGCCGCCGCCCTGCGCGAGGCCGGCGAGGAGTCCGGCATCGCCGGCCTGCTGATCGACCCCGTCCCGATCGACGTCGACATCCACCCGGTGAGCTGCCAGGGCGGCTCGCTGCATTACGACGTGCGCTTCGCCGTGCTCGCCCCGCCCGGGGCCGTGGAGCGGGTCAGCGAGGAGTCCGAGGCGCTGGGCTGGTTCCCGCCGGACCGGCTGCCGGAGCCGCTGGCCGGCGGGACGGCGCACCTGGTCGCCCCGGCCCTGGCGACGCTCAGACGAGCCCCTCTTCGCCCCGTTCCTTGAGCTCGTCGACGACCTTCTTCACGTCCTGCGCCCGGTCGCGGGGGCAGACCAGCAGCGCGTCCGGGGTGTCGACGATGACCAGGTCGCGCACGCCGACGGCGGCCACCAGCCGCCCGGAGTGGGGCACCACCACCAGTCCGGCGCTGTCCCGCAGCAGCACCCCCGGCTTGGCGTCGGCGCCGAGCACCACGTTGCCGTCCGCGTCGGCGGGCAGTACCTCGCCCAGGGTGTGGAAGTCACCGACGTCGTTCCAGCCGAAGTCGCCCGGCACGGTCGCCACCCGGCCGGCGGTCGCCGCGCCCTCCATCACCGCGTAGTCGACGGAGATCTTCGGCAGCGTCGGCCAGACCGTACCGAGCACGTCGTCCTGCTCCTCGGTGCCCCACGCCTCGGCGATCGCGACGATCCCGGCGTGCAGGGCGGGCTGCTGGCGAGCCAGCTCGGCGAGGAACACGTCGACCCGCCACACGAACATGCTGGCGTTCCAGAGGTGCCGCCCAGAGCGGAGGTAAGCCTCGGCGACCTCGGCGCTCGGCTTCTCCTTGAACTCGGCCACCGGCCGCAGCGGGCCACCGTCGACCGGGTCGCCGGTCTGGAGGTAGCCGTAGCCGGTCTCGGCCCGGGTCGGGGTGATGCCGACCGTCATCAGCAGGCCCTGCTCGGCGCCGCGTACCGCCTCCCGGACGACCTCCCGCCAGCGCTCCGGGTCACCGATCAGGTGGTCGGCGGCGAAGGAGCCCATCACCGCCTCCGGGTCGCGCCGCGCGATGACCGCGGCGGCCAGGGCGATCGCCGCGCACGAGTCCCGGGGCGAGGGCTCGACCAGGATGTTCTCCTCCGGCAGCCCGGCGAGCTGGCGCGCCACCGCCGTCACGTGCGCGGTCCCGGTGACCACCAGGGTGCGTTCGGCGGTGGTCAGCGGACCCAGCCGGTCCACCGTCGCCTGGAGCAGCGAGGCGGCGGAGCCGGTCAGCGGGTGGAGGAACTTGGGATGGCCGGCGCGGGACAGTGGCCACAATCTCGTGCCACTGCCACCCGCCGGGATCACGGCGTAGATCACCCGCACATCATGCCCGATTCGCCTGACCGGGGACGCATTCTCGCGCCGCCGGCCACGGCGGTCAGGCCCGGGCCCGGCTCCAGGCGGCGATGTGCACCTCGGCGCTGGACTCCCAGGTGAACTCCTTGGCCCGGTCGAACCCGGCCTTGGCCAGGGACAACCGCCGCTGCTCGTCGTCGAGCAACGCGGCCAGGTCCGTGGCGATCTGGTCGGGCGCCTCGCTGGTGTACGCGACCGCGTCGCCGCCCACCTCCGGCAGCGACAGCCGGGGCGTGGTGAGCACCGGGGCGGCGCACGCCATCGCCTCCAGGATCGGCAGGCCGAAACCCTCCCCGTAGGACGGGTAGGCGGCCACCAGCGCCCCGCCGAGGAAGCCGGGCAGGTCCGCGTAGCGGAGATAGCCGGGACGGAGCAGCCGCAGGTGCGACGGGACCTCCGCCACCGCACGGTCGATGTCGTCGTCGTGCCCCTGGCCCCCGGCGATCACCAGGGCCGGCGGATCCGCCCGGTCGGCCACCGCGCGGGCCCAGCCGCGGATCAGGTTCGGCACGTTCTTGCGCGGCTCCTTGGCCCCGAGGAAGGCCACGTAGTTGGTGCCGCCGAGCCCCAGCCGGGCCCGGACCCGGGCCTTCTCCTCGTCGCCGGGCGCGTGGAAGGCAGCGTGGTCGACGCCGTGGTAGGCCACGTCGATCCGGGTGGGGTCCGCGTCGAGCAGCCGGATCAGCTCGTCCCGGGTGGCCTTGCTCGGCACGATCACCCGGTTGGCGCGGCGCAGCGAGGTCTTGATCGCGCTGCGGAAGAAGGTGCGCCGCGACTTGTCGTAGTGCTCCGGCTCGGTGAAGAACGTCGCGTCGTGCACGGTCACCGTGACGGGGCAGCCGGCGCGCAGCGGGCAGGTGTAGAAGGGCGAGTGCAGCACCTGCGCGCCCACCTGCTGGGCGAGCAGCGGCAGGCCGGTCTGCTCCCAGGCGAGCCGGGCGGGGCGGTGCGCGACGGCCGCCGGGGCCGGGACGATCTCCGCACCGGGCAGCATCCGGGTGTAGCGCTCCAGGTCGGTACGCAGGCAGACGACGGCCAAGTCCACCCCCGATCCGCACACCTTGCCGAGGGCCCCGAGCAGGCCGTCGACGTATCGACCGACACCACCACGGTCGACGGGGACACTCGTGGCGTCGATGAGCACGCGGGGCGGGCGGCCGGCGGTCACGGGGCGACTCCTTGAACTGACGGAACTGTGGGGAACAACACTCCGGCAAGCCTACGCCGGAGCCCGGCGCGGACGCTGACTGCGACCCGACGGTACGCCGACTTCTCGCTGTCATCGAGTACGGCCGCCGGGCGCGTATCGTTCGCGCCGATGGCCGACAACATTGCCCGGGTCTTCGCCGACGCGATCGCGACCGACCCGACCCGACCGCTGCTGACCTGGTACGACGACGCCACAGGCGAACGGACCGAACTCTCCGGAGCCACGCTGGCGAACTGGGTGGCCAAGACGGCCAACCTGCTCGTCAACGAGGTGGCCGTGGGCCCCGGCGACGTCGCCGGGGTGTTGCTGCCCCCGCACTGGCAGACCGCCGCGGTGCTGCTCGGCTGCTGGTCGGCGGGGCTGACCGTCGCCGACACGCCGGGCGACGTGGACGTGCTCTTCACCGCCGCGACCCGGGTGGCCGAGGCGGACGCCTGGTCGGCGGGCGAGCGGTACGTCCTCGCCCTCGACCCGTTCGCCCTGCCGATGCGGCAGGTGCCGCCCGGCTTCGCCGACTACGTGTCGGAGGTACGCGCCCACGGCGACCACTTCAGCCCGTACGCCCCCGGCGGCCCGGGCGAGGCGGCGCTGCTGGGCCGCGCGACCGCCCGCGCCACGGAACTGGGCATCGCGTCCGGCGACCGGGTCCTGATCGACACGGGGAGGTATCCCGATCCGGTCGACTGGCTGCTCGCCCCGCTGACCGCCACCGCCACCACGGTCCTCTGCGCCAACCTCGACCCGTCCACCCTCCCCACCCGCACCACCACGGAACGGGTGACCCGCCCTCTCCCCTGACGCCCCACCCCTCCCACCCACACCCAGCCCGCCCCACCCCACCTCGGCCGCCCCGTCCCACCTCGGCGTCGATCATGGAGTTGTGGTGGACGGAAGACGTCGTTACGCCTCTTTCGCGGGGCACCACAACTGCATGATCGACGCCCCCCGGCGCAGTGATGCGCGGCCGGGGCAGCGACGCACGGGCCGGGGCGGCCACGCGCGGCCGGGGCGGCGAACGCGCGGCCGGGGCGGGAGCGGGATGGAGTGCGGGTCAGGGGCGGGGGGTGCGGGTCTGGGCGAGGGTGGCGAAGGCCGTGAGGGACTCCGGGTTGGCCAGGGCGCCCCTGGCCGCCGCCGAGTCCACCGGGGTGCCCGTGAGGATCTTCTTCACCGGCACCTCCAGCTTCTTCGCCGACAGGGTGCGCGGCACGGCCCGTACCTGGTGGATCTCGTCCGGGACGTGCCGGGGCGACAGCGCCGTACGCAGCTCGCGGCAGATCTTCTTCCGCATCGCGTCGTCCAGCTCCAGGCCCTCGGCGAGCACCACGAACAGCAGCAGCTCACCGGCGCCGCCCTCGTCGTCCTCCAGGTGCACGACCACCGAGTCGACGACCTCGTCGAGCCCCTCGACCACGGAATAGAACTCGGCGGTGCCGAGCCGCACGCCGCCCCGGTTGAGGGTGGCGTCGGAACGGCCCGTGATCACACAGCCGCCCCGGTCGTTGATGGTGATCCAGTCGCCGTGCCGCCAGACGCCCGGGTACAGGTCGAAGTACGCCTCCCGGTAGCGGGTGCCGTCCGCGTCGTTCCAGAAGCCGACCGGCATGCTCGGCATGGGCTCACTGATCACCAGCTCGCCCAGCTCACCGACGACCGGCGTGCCGTCGGCCGAACGGGCCTCCACCTTGGCGCCGAGCGCCCGGCAGGTGATCTCACCGGCGTGCACCGCCAGCAGCGGCACGCCGCCGACGAAGCCCGTGCAGACGTCCGTGCCGCCCGAGAGCGACTGGAGTTGGAGGTCGTCGCCGACCGTCTCGTACACCCAGGTGAAGCCCTCGGCGGGCAGCGGCGCGCCGGTCGAGCCGACCCCACGCAGCGCGGAGAGGTCGGCGGTCTCCTTCGGCACCAGCCCGGCCTTGCGGCAGGCCAGTAGGAACGGCGCGGACGTGCCGAGGTACGTGGTGCCGGTCTCCCCGGCCAGCCGCCACAGGGCGCCCAGGTCGGGGTGGCCCGGGTTGCCGTCGAAGAGCACGATCGCCGCGCCCACCGCCGGCCCGGAGACCAGGAAGTTCCACATCATCCAGCCGGTGGTGGTGAACCAGAAGAACCGGTCCGCCGGGCCCAGGTCGTGGTGCAGGGCGAGCATCTTCAGGTGCTCCAGCAGGATGCCGCCGTGGCCGTGCACGATCGGCTTCGGCAGCCCCGTGGTGCCGGAGGAGTAGAGCACGTAGAGCGGGTGGTCGAAGGGGACCGGCGTGAAGGTCAGCGGCTCGTCGGTGTCGGCGGCCAGCTCCGACCAGGCCAGCGCTCCCTCGAACGCGCCCGCCGGCCGGTCCGGAGCGTCGCCGGACGGCGCGGTGGCCGGATCCCCGGCCGGGTCGAGGTAGGCGATGCCGACGGTGTGCTTCACCGACGGCAGGGCGGCCCGGATCGCGGCCACCTCGCCGCGCCGGTCGACCGGCTTGTCGCCGTAGCGGTAGCCGTCCACCGCGACGAGGATCTTCGGCTCGATCTGCTGCCACCGGTCGGTGACGCTGCGGGTGCCGAACTCCGGCGCGCAGGAGGAGAAGATCGCGCCCAGGCTGCTGGTGGCGAGCAGCAGCACGTACGTCTCGGGGATGTTGGGCGCGTAGGCGGCGACCCGGTCGCCGGCGGTGACGCCGAGCCGGCGCAGCCCGGCGGCCACCCGGCGGACCTGCTCGCGCAGTTCGGCGGCGGTGAGGGTGACCGGCGCCCGGGTCTGGCCGTGCGCGATGACGACCGGGTCGTCGTCGGCCAGGCCCGGCATCCGCAGCACGTTCTCGGCGTAGTTGAGGGTGGCGCCGGGGAACCATCTGGTCCCGGGCATCTCCCGGCCGCTCAGCGTGGCGGTCGGCGGGGTGTGCGCGACCACCTCGAAGTGGTCCCAGACCGACCGCCAGAACGCGTCCAGGTCCGTGACCGACCAGCGCCACAGCTCGTCGTAGTCGGCGAAGTCCAGCCCCCGGTGCTCACGCAGCCAGCGCAGGTAGCTTCCGATCCGGGACCGCTCGCGTACGTCCGCCGGCGGCGTCCACAGCACGTCACCCACTGCTCCACCCTCCCCTGGCCCCGCACGACACTGTGAAATGGGCCGTGGCGCCATCTTGCCCTACCTCAGAGCGCCATTCTCCGCACCCGACCTCCGTCGGCGCACGTGCCGAACCCACATGCCCTACCGCCCTGCTGTGTGTGCCGCGTCAGGAAGGGCGCCTTCCTGACGCTCTCAGTAGAGAGGAAGGGGCCCTTCCTTGCACCCGGTCAGCCGGCGCGGTGGGCCTGGATGGCGCGACGGCGGGCCAGCCGGTGGGCGCGGCGGATCTCCGCCTCCCGGAACCGGCGCTCGTCCTCCGGGCCCTCCGGCAGCACCGGCCGGACCGCCCGCGGCGCGCCGCCGAGGTCGACGCCCACGAAGACGAGGTACGCCGTGGCCACCCGCACCGGCTCGTCCTCGGCCGAGTCCCACCGCTCGGCCACCACCCGGACGCCGACCTCCATCGAGGTCTGCCCCGTCCAGTTCACCTGGGCGTGCGCGTGCAGCAGGTCACCGACCCGGACGGCCTCGGTGAAGACGATCTCGTCGATGGCCGCGGTGACCGCCGTGCCGCCGCTGTGCCGGGCCGCGGCGGCCCCCGCCACGTCGTCGATGAACTTCATCAGCACCCCGCCGTGCACGGTGCCGTACAGGTTGACGTCGACCGCGGTCATGATCCGGCTCAGGGTGACCCGGGAGTAGGAGGTCGGCTTGCCGGCCGGCGCGGTGGAGGGGTGCTCGGTCATGTCGAAAACGGTACGGTGCGCGGATGCGACATCTCTGGAGCTTCCTCGCGGGGTTGGTGGTGGCGCCCGTCACGTGGGTGCTGGTCACCCTCGGGCAGGACGGGTCGGCGGGCACCGTCGACCGTTGGGTCGAGATCGGCACGTCGAACTCGGCCAATCTCATCGAGCCCGCCGTCTACCTCGCCGTCGGCGGGGTCCTGCTCGGCCTGCTCGGCACGCTGCGCACGTCACCGCTCGGCCCGCTCGTGGCCGGGCTGCTGCTCGCCACCCCGTACGTCGCGATGTTCGTCGCGCCCTTCGAGGTGCGGGACCGCATCCCGGACGGCTGGAAGGTCTTCGGCGACCCCCTGCCGCTGCACCTGCCCGTGGAGAACGGCACGCTCTTCCTGATCGGCCTGCTGCTGGTCGTGGCCACCTTCAGCGGGCAGCGCTGGCGGCGCTGGCCCCGACCGGCGGTCGAGCCGACGCCGGCGCCCGCCGAGGGGCCGGAGCGCAACGACTTCACGCTGACCGACTGGCCGCCGGCCGAGCCGACGGACCGGGACACCGCCCCGCCGAGCCTCGGCTACCCGGACCCGACGCCGACGGAGCCGCTGCCGCGCCGCACCGGCGGGGGGTCGCCGTGGTCGGCGCCGCCGCGCACCGGCAACCGGCCGGAAGAGGACACGACGACCGAGATCCGGTGACGCCCCGGCCGCACGCGCGCCGGGAGCCGGGTGAGGATGCGGGCGGGCCGGACGACCGGCCCGCCCGCCGACCGGCTCAGCCCTTCAGGAGCTGGCGGGCCATCACGATGCGCTGCACCTGGTTGGTGCCCTCGTAGATCTGCGTGATCTTGGCGTCCCGCATCATCCGCTCGACCGGGTAGTCCCGGGTGTAGCCGTAGCCGCCGAGCAGCTGCACG
This sequence comes from Micromonospora sp. DT46, assembly GCF_049841735.1. Classification (NCBI taxonomy): domain Bacteria; kingdom Bacillati; phylum Actinomycetota; class Actinomycetes; order Micromonosporales; family Micromonosporaceae; genus Micromonospora; species Micromonospora sp. DT46. The sequence goes on from NZ_JBNCKW010000001.1 coordinate 323,001, forward strand.
GCGTCGGTGGTGATCTCCATGGCCGCGTCCGAGGCGAAGCACTTGGCCGCCGCGCCGAAGTAGGTCAGGTCGGCGTCGCCCCGCTCGGACTTGCCGGCCGCTGCGTACGTCAACTGCCGGGCCGCCTCCAGCTTCATGCCCATGTCGGCGAGCATGAACTGCACGCCCTGGAACTCGGCGACCGCCTTGCCGAACTGCTTGCGCTCCTGGACGTACCCCTTGGCGTAGTCGAGCGCGCCCTGGGCGATGCCGATGGCCTGCGCGGCGATGGTGACCCGGGTGTGGTCCAGGGTCTTCATGGCGGTGCCGAAGCCGGTGCCCTCGGCGCCGATCATGCGGTCCGCGGGGATCCGGACGTTGTCCAGGTAGACCTCGCGGGTCGGCGAGCCCTTGACGCCGAGCTTCTTCTCCGGGGCGCCGAAGCTGACCCCGGCGTCGGACTTCTCGACCACGAAGGCGGAGATGCCCCGGGACCGGGCCGACGGGTCCGTCACCGCGAAGACGGTGTAGAACTCCGACACCCCGGCGTTGGTGATCCAGCGCTTCACGCCGTTGAGCACCCAGTGATCGCCGTCACGCACCGCGCGGGTGGTCATCGACGCCGCGTCGCTGCCGGCCTCCGGCTCGGAGAGGCAGTACGAGAACATCGCCTCGCCCGCCGCCACCGGGGTCAGGTAGCGCCGCTTGAGCTCCTCGGAACCGGCCAGCAGCAGCGGCATGGTGCCGAGCTTGTTGACCGCCGGGATCAGCGAGGACGAGGCGCAGGCCCGCGCCACCTCCTCGATCACGATGGCCGTGGCCAGGGCGTCCGCGCCCGCACCGCCGTACTCGACGGGGACGTGCGGTGCGTGGAAGTCGGCGGCCCGCAGCGCGTCGTACGACGCCTTCGGGAACTCGCCGGTCTCGTCCGCCTCGGCGGCGTGCGGCGCCACCTTGGCCGCACAGACCTCACGGACCGCCTCCCGGATCGCCTCGTGCTCCTCGGGCAACCGGTAGACGTCGAACGACTGCTCTGCGGCCATGTCGGCCCCTCCCCTTCACCGCTATCATGCGCAGTCTGTAGCGTCTCCTGACCGCCGACGGCGCAGACTGAAGGATAGCGACCCGGTTCGGGGTCATGTTACCGCCGCGTAGCCTTGGACGTGGCGGAGCGCCGACGCCGCCCGGCGACGATGGAACAGGCAGACGTTAGAGTCCCTCCGGTGCCCGCCCAGGCGCCGCAGCAGAACGCGACGCGACGACGCGACGCCAGCGCGAGCGGAGAAGACAGGCGTGACGATCCCGTACCCCAACACCCAGCCGATGCCCGCCATCGCCGCGGTGACGCCCCCCTCCGGCGCGCAGCGACCGCGGGTGACCTTCCTGGGCACCGGCTATCTCGGCGCGACCTACGCCATCTGCTACGCGGAACTCGGCTACGAGGTCCTCGGCTTCGACGTCGACGCCGACAAGATCGCCATGCTCAACGCCGGCGAGGTGCCGATCCACGAGCCCGGGCTCGACGAGCTGCTCAAGCGCAACCTGGCGGCCGGGCGGCTGCGGTTCAGCACGGACATCTCCGAGGTGGCCGACTTCGGTGACGTGCACTTCATCTGCGTCGGCACGCCGCAGCGCGCCGACGGGATGGGCGCCGACCTGTCGTACGTCGAGGCGTCGGTCACCAGCCTGGCCCAGCACCTGACCCGCAAGGCGCTGATCGTCGGCAAGTCGACAGTGCCGGTCGGCACCGCCGAGTGGGTGGAGCAGCTGGTCAGCAAGCACAGCCCCGCCGACCTGGGCGTCGAGGTGGCGTGGAGCCCCGAGTTCCTCCAGGAGGGCTTCGCCGTCGACGACGTGCTGCGGCCCAACCGGATCGTCGTCGGCGTCAAGAGCGAGTGGGCCAACGGCATGCTCTACGCCGCCCACAAGGGCGTCTTCGACCTGGCTGCCACCGAGGACCGCGAGGTGCCCCTGGTGGTCACCGACTTCGCCACCGCCGAGCTGGTCAAGGTCGCCGCGAACGCCTTCCTCGCCACCAAGATCTCCTTCATCAACGCGATGGCCGAGGTCTGCGAGGCCTCGGGCGGCGACGTCACCCACCTCGCCCGGGCCATCGGCTTCGACCCGCGCATCGGCAACCGGTTCCTCCAGGCCGGGCTCGGCTTCGGCGGCGCCTGCCTGCCCAAGGACATCCGCGCGTTCCAGGCCCGCGCCCAGGAGCTGGGCGCCGGGGAGGCGCTGCGCTTCCTGCACGAGGTCGACCTGATCAACCTGCGCCGCCGGACCCGGGTGGTCCAGCTCGCCGCCGAGCTGCTCGGCCGCCGCTCCGGGCCCGCCGGACCGGATCTCTCCGGCACGCGCGTGGCCGTGCTCGGCGCGACCTTCAAGCCCAACACCGACGACGTACGCGACGCGCCGGCGCTCTCCGTCGCCTCGCTGCTGCGCAAGGCGGGCGCCGACGTACACGTCTACGACCCGCAGGGCATGGAGCGGGCGCGCGCCGTGGCGCCCGAGCTGGTCTACGAGCCCGGCATCAACGAGGCCGTGACCGGGGCTGACCTGGTCTGCGTACTCACCGAGTGGGCCGACTTCCGCAACGCCGACCCGGTGGCCCTCGGCGAGCTGGCCGCCGGACGCAAGGTGGTCGACGGCCGCAACTGCCTGGATTCGGCACTGTGGACGCAGGCCGGCTGGGAGTACCGCGGCATGGGCCGCCCCTGACGATCGACGACCGACGGCCGGTCGCGGAGCACGCTCCGCGACCGGCCGTTCGCCGTACGCGTGGACGATCTTTGCCCCGGACCCGCCGACAACTGTCGAAATCCGCGCCCACATTGGGCATGCTGCCAAGGTGGGAGTCCACAGTGCGGGTGGAGGGGTGTCGTGGCGAGCTTTCAGTGCTCCTCGTGCGGCCGGGAGATCAAACCGGCCGCCAGCTGCCCGCACTGCGGTGCGCACCAGCCACAGTGGGTCGAGCACCTGGCGGAGATCGAGCGCTCCATCGCGGAGATGAAGGCCCGCGAGGCCGCCATCGCCAGCGAGCAGCGGCAGATCGCCGCCAAGATGCAGGCCGCGCTCTTCCAGCGGGACATCCTCGCCCACGCCGGTGAGGAACGTCTCAAGCAGGCCACCCGCCCCCGTCGGGTGCTGCGCCGCAGGCCGGGCCGCCGGCCGCCCACGGCCGCCACCGGCGCCCCGCCCCGGGTCCCCCGGCAGGGCACCCCGGCCGCCCCCGAGGACCCGCCGCCGCCCCCGACGTCGACCGCCACCTGGCTCGACGCCGACGACCCGGAGCACCCCCCGGAGGCGTCCTCCCGCGAGGTGCAGAACATCCCCCTCGGGCTCGGCGCGCTGCTGCTCGGGGTCGCCGCCGTGGTCTTCGCCGCGGTGGCCACCAGCTCGATGGACGCGCTGGCCCGGCTGGGCATCCTGCTGCTCGCGACCGTGCTGATGCTGCTCGCCCCGCCGGTGCTGGCCCGGCGCGGGCTCACCTCGACCGCCGAGACCATCTCCGCAGTCGGCCTGCTCCTGGTGCCGCTCGCCGGGTACGCGCTGTGGGCGGTGGACCGGATCGGCAACGGCGGCGCCTCGGGCGCGATCTTCGCCGGCGTCATCTTCGCCGTCACCGCCGGCGTCTCCTTCGGCTACGCGGGCTGGACGGGGCTGCGCGCGCCCCGGTTCGCCACGGTGCTGGCCGCGCAGCCGGTGCTGCCGCTGCTGGCGTCCGACCGGATCACCGGCCCGGCCGGCTGGGCGCTCGTGCTGACCGCGGTGGCCCTGCTCGACCTCTGGCTGGCGCGGTCCGCGGTCACCGTGGAGCGGCCGGTCCGGCGGGACCTGCCCGGGCCCTCGGCGGCACCCGCCGGGTCCCCGGCCACGCCCCGGCAGCGCCGCGCCGACAGCCGGCCGGAGGGGGCGCCCGAGGAGGTCGGCGAGGTGGTCGACGGCGGGCTGCCGGCGCACGAACGGGTGCCGGCCGCCCGCCCGGTGCCGTGGCTGCGCGAGCTGACCTGGGTGCTGCACGGGGTGGCGGTCGCCCTCGCCCTCGCGTACGCCGTCTCCGCCCTGCTCCGCGCGGGCACCGTGCCGGTCGCCACCGGGGCCGGCGTGGTGCTGCTGCTGGCCGCCGCGGTGGGGCTGGCCGGGACGCTGGTGCTGCGCCGGCCGCCGCTGCCCGACCTCGGCGCCGGGATCTTCACCCTCGCCGTGATCGGCGCGCTGAGCCGGATCGCCTCGGTGGCGTTCCCCGGGCGGGCGCTGCTGCTGATCGCGGCGGTCATCACGCTGACCGGGCTGGCCGTGCGGGCGGTGCCGGAGGCGGCCCGCCGCGGGCCGCAGCTCGCCTCGGCGGTGGCGCTCACGGTCAGTGGGGTGGTGGTCGCCGGGGGCGCCCTGCGCGCCGGGGTCGCCCCCGTCCGGGCCGCGCTGCCGGCCTGGGCGGCCGACCTGGACCGCTACCCGGCCGAGCTGTCGGCGGCCGTCGGACCGGCAGCCTGGCAGCTCGCCGCGAGCGCCTTCCTGCTGACCGTCGCCGCGGTGCTGGCCCTGCCGCCCGAGATCCGCCGGGAGTTCGCCGTGGTCGGCGCGGCGCTGACCGCGCTCGCCGTACCGGCGTCGTTCGGTCTCGGCTGGGCGGTGGCGCCCTGGCCGATGGTGCTGACGGCGGTCGGCATCGGGGTGGTCGGGCTCTCCGCCCGCACCGAACGCGCGGCGCTGGCGCACGCGGCGACCGCCGCCGGCGTCGGCCTGTTCGGCGCGGGCGCGGGACTGGCCCGGCCGGCGCTGACCACCGCGGTCCTGCTCACCCTGTTCGCCGCCGGGGTCCTGGTCGCCGTGGCGCCCCGGATGCGGCTCGCCCCGGCGGCGGCCGACACCGTCTCGGCCTGGGCGGCCGGGGGCGCGGCGTTCGCGCTGCCGGGCGCGGTGGCCGCCTTCGTCGCCGCGACCGTGCCGGTCGACCCGACGCCCACCCCGGCGAGCCTGCGCGAGGTCACCGTCCCGGTGCTCGCGGCCAGCTTCCTGGCGGTCTGCGTCACCCTCGGGCACGCCGCCATCGTGCAGGTCTCCCAGCGTCGCATCCCGACGCCGCTGGCGGTGGGTACCGCCCTCGGCGCGGTCACGGTCACCGCCGCCGCCTTCGGGGCCCCGGGCGCCACCGCCGCCGACGCCTGGGTCGGCGGCCTGCTGCTCGTCGCCGCCGCGATGGTGGTGTTCGCCGGTCCCATCGACGCCGGCCGGCGCTCCGACCTCACCCTGGACGGCTCCGACCTGGCCGCCGCGGCGGTGACCGCCGCCCTGATCGCCACCCTGGCCCGGATCGCGGCCGTGCTCGCCCCCGGCGGGCAGCTCGCCGTCGCCGCCGCGCTGGTGCTGGTGGTGGCCGTGGCCGCCCGGGCCATGCCGGAGGAGTGGCGACGGGGGCCGATCGTCGGCCTCGCCGTCGGCGGCGTGCTGATCGGGCTGCTGGCCGGCTGGAGCGCGCTGCGGGGCGGCCTGGGGGTGCTCGCCACCCCGGGCCCGATCTGGGCCGGTGACCTGACCGGTTGGCCGGCCGGGCCGACAGGTGGGTCGACGTGGCAGGCCCCGGTCGCGCTGGCCCTGCTCGGCGTCGCCGCCGCCGTCCTGCTGCCGCCACCGTGGAAGTACGACGTGTCGGGCGCGGCGGCCGTGCTCGCCACGATCGGCGCGCCGGCCGCGTTCGACCTGCCGTGGTGGTCGCCCGTCCTGGTCGGCGGCATGGTCGCCACGGTCTTCGGGGCAGCCGCCGTGGCCGCGGTCGACCCCCGCGCCGGCCTGTCCCGGGCGGTCGTGGCCGGTGTCGTCGCCCTGCACGCCGCCGGGGCGGGACTGGTCCGGCCGTGGACCACCGCGCTGGCGCTTGGCAGCATCGCGCTGATCGGCATCGTGGTGGCGGCGCTGGCCCGGTCGCTGGCCGTGCCGCTGGTGGAGGACATCGAGACCGAGGGGATGCCGCCGCACCTCGCCCAGATCGGGGGCGCCGCAGCCGGTGCCGCGCTGCTCGCGTTCCCGGGCGCCGTCGCGGCGCTTGCGGCCGAGTTCGGGCGCGCGCCGGAGGTGCTGCTCACCGCCGCGTTGGCCGCGTCGAGCCTGGGCCTGGCGGCGGTGGCCGCCGTCCGGCGACGGATCCCGCAGTACCTGCCCTGGGCGAGCGCGGCGGTGGTCGGCGGCGCCACGGTGAGCGCCCTGGCCGCCGTCCCCGCCGGCATGCCCGTCGGCGTCTACGCGGCCGCGGCGGCCCTGCTCGGGGTGCTCGCCGAGCTGGTGCGGGGCGCGACGGAACCGCCGGTCGGCGCGGCCCAGCCGGTCCGGCGCTGGTCGGTGCTGCTCGACGGCGCGCTGCGGCGACTGCCGGACGACGGCACGCGGCGCCGCTGGCGGGTCAGCCCCGCCGCCGGTGCGCTCGCCGCCGCCGCGCTGCCCACCGCCCTGGCGCTGGTGTCGATCGCGCCGTCCCTGGTCGTCGCCCTGGTCGACCCGCACCGCAGTCTCGGCCGGGTCTGGCAGGGGCCGCCGCCGGAGCTGCTCACCCCGCCCCCCGACGCGGTCGACGCGACCCACGTGCTGACCGCGCTGCTGCTCACCGCGACCGCCGCGCTGGCCGCCACCGGCTTCAGCGGCGGGCGACGCTCCCGGGCCGTGCCGGTGGTGCTGCCCGGCGCCGCCGTCACCCTGCTGATCACCCCGGTCTCGCTCGGCAACGGCTGGCCGGCGAGCACCCTGGCGGCGCTGTCCGTGTTCACCATCTCGATGCTGGGCCTGGCGCTCACCCCGCCCCCGCCGCTGGCCGAGCGGGCCCGCTCGCTGCGGCTGGCCCGGGTGCTCGTCTTCGCCATCGGCCTGGCCGCCGGAAGCGCGGGCCTGGTCGGCGGCCTGGCGACGCGGGAGCTGACCCTGTTCACCCTGGGCGGCGCGGTCGGCGTCGGCGCGGTGGCCGCGATCTTCGGCACCACCCAGCGGGCGCGCATCCTCGGCTGGCTGTTCGCCTCGCTGATGGCGCAGCTCTTCGTGCTCACCGCCGGCCTGGTGGCCGGCCTCGCGGCCGTCTGGTCCGCGTTCGGCGTACTGGCGGTCGGCGCGGCCCTCCAGGTGTTCGCCGCGACCCTGCCCCGGCTGCGTCGCCCCGAGGCCCAGCGGGAGGCGGCCACCGTCGAGTGGAGCGGGTACGCCGCCGCCCTGATCGCCCTGGCGTTGGCGTTCGACTCGCCCCGGCACATCGCGGCGCTGCTGGCCGCCTGGGGTGCGGTGCTGGGCGTGGCGGCGACCCGACCGGGCCGCCGGCCGGTGGAGCGGCGCATCCTGTTCTGGGCGGTGGTGGTCTGCGAGATCGCCGCCTGGTGGATCCTGATGCGGGTGGCCGACGTGGCGCTGCCGGAGGCCTACACGCTGCCCTTCGCGGCACTCGCCCTGCTCGTCGGCGTGCTGGAGTTGCGGCACCGGCCCGACCTGAGCAGCTGGGTCGCGTACGGGCCCGCGCTGGTCGCCGCGTTCGTGCCGACCCTGGCGATCGTGCTGGCCACCGACTCCAGCACGCTGCGCCAGGTGCTGCTGCTGCTCGGCGCCGTGGCCGTCCTCGTCTTCGGGTCGATGAGCCAGCAGCAGGCGCCGGTGATCGTGGGCGCCGCCGTGACGGCGATCGCGGCGGTGCACGCCCTGTTCAGCCTGGGCCCGTGGCTGGCCCTGATCCCCGTCGGCATCCTGCTGCTGGCGCTCGGTGCGAGCAACGAACGCCGGCGCCGGGCCCAGGAACGCCTCCAGACGGCCCTGCGCGGCATGCGATGAGATCGGCGGGGGTCCGTCCCCCGCGATCAGTTGCCACTGCTGATTGGCCCCGTCGAGAGGCCGGCCGTTGGATCACCGATTGGATCACCGATCCGGAGAACACGTAGCGTGACTCCTCGGCTCGACCGGGCACATGCCCCGTCTCCCCTTTGCTCTGCACCCATCGATGCAACAGTCACCGTGCGTGACGAATGCTTGAGGCGTCAACCACCGTGACTGTGCGAAAACCCCAGCTCAGGGCGCTGGTGCGCGGAGGCATGCAGAGCAAAGGGGCGGAGGAGGAGTTGGCTCCCCGAGCCGTCACCGTAACCCTGCGCAACCCCGGCGTCCGTCACCCACAGCGACGAGTCCCAGGGTCCGGCCGGCGCGGAGACGTCAGGCGAGAGAGGCGCGCAGGGCCGCGTCCTTCTCGGCGACCAACTGCTCCAGGTCGGCCTGGTAGGCCGACATGCGGTCGAGCAGGGCGCGGTCGGCGGCGGCCAGGATGCGGACGGCGAGCAGCCCGGCGTTGCGGGCGTTGCCGATCGACACGGTGGCCACCGGCACGCCGGCCGGCATCTGCACGATGGAGAGCAGCGAGTCCATCCCGTCGAGGTGCTTCAACGGCACCGGGACGCCGATCACGGGCAGCGGGGTGACCGAGGCGACCATCCCGGGCAGGGCGGCGGCGCCACCCGCCCCGGCGATGATGACCTTCAGGCCCCGGTCGGCTGCGGCGCGCCCGTAGTCGATCATCTTGATCGGGGTACGGTGCGCCGAGACGACCTCGACCTCGTACGGCACCTCGAACTCGTCCAGCACCTCGGCAGCGGCCTTCATCGTCGGCCAGTCCGAGTCGCTGCCCATGATCAGTCCAACGGTGCTCACGCGTGCCTGCCTCTCACTCGCGACTGCGGGGCCCGCAAGCTCACGCCCGCCCCTCCCGCAACCAGCGGGCGGCTCGCGCGGCCCGCGTCCGTACGTCGTCCAGGTCGTCCCCGAGCACCGTGACGTGCCCGATCTTGCGGCCGGGCCGCACCTGCTTGCCGTAGAGGTGCACCTTGGCACCCGGCTCGGCCGCGAAGAGGTGGTGCAGCCGCTCGTCGATCGACATCCCGCCCGGCTCGCCACCGAGGACGTTCGCCATCACCACCACGGGAGCGGTCAGCGAGGTGTCGCCCATCGGGTAGTCGAGCACCGCCCGCAGGTGCTGCTCGAACTGCGACGTGCGTGCGCCCTCGATGGTCCAGTGCCCCGAGTTGTGCGGCCGCATCGCCAGCTCGTTCACCACGATCCGGCTACCCCCGGGCGCGGCCCGGTCGGCGACCTCGAACAGCTCCACGGCGAGCAGGCCGACCACGCCGAGCGCGGTGGCCAGGTCGATGGCGAGCTGCTGGGCGGCGACCGCCAGCTCCTCCGGCAGGCCCGGTGCGGGGGCGAGCACCTCGACGCAGATGCCGTCGCGCTGCACCGTCTCGACCACCGGGTACGCGGCGACCTGCCCGAACGGCGAGCGCGCCACCTGCACGGCCAGCTCCCGGCGCAGCGGCACCCGCTCCTCGACGATCAGCCGGGTGCCACCGGCCAGCAGGGTCGTGGCCAGCTCCTCGGCCTGCGCCACGTCGTCGACCATCCAGACGCCCCGGCCGTCGTACCCGCCGCGGGCCGCCTTGAGCACCACCGGCCAGCCGATCTCGTCGCCGAACGCCACCAGGTCGGCGGGCTCGGCGACGGGTCGCCACGCCGGGTTCGGCGCGCCCAGCTCGCCGAGCCGCTCCCGCATGACCCGCTTGTCCTGGGCGTGCAGCAGCGCGTCGGCCGGTGGGAAGAGCTTCACGCCCTCGGCGGCCAGCGTGCGGATGTGCTCGGTGGGGACGTGCTCGTGGTCGAAGGTGACCACGTCGCAGGCCTTGGCGAAGGTGCGCAGCGCGGCGAGGTCGGTGTGGTCGCCGTACTGGACGTCGGCGGCGACCAGCGCGGCGCCGTCGTCGGGGGCCAGCGCGAGCACGCGCAGCGACTGGCCGAGGGCGATCGCGGACTGGTGGGTCATCCGGGCCAGCTGGCCGCCGCCCACCATGCCGACAACGGGCAGACCGGTACGGGAATCCATAGCGGCGCCAGCCTATCGGGACGCCCCGCCACCTGCGCCGCCGGATGGCGCATCGAACACCCACCCCCGCTGCTGAAAGGATCATGGCATGACGATTCGCAGTCTGCTCCGTGGCCTGCCGGTGCTCGCGCACGACATGCCGTCGTTCGATCCTGCCGCCGCCCCGGCCGAGCCGCTGGCCCTCTTCGTCGAGTGGATGGCCGGTGCGATCGACGCGGGCGTCGACGAGCCGCACGCGATGACCGTTTCCACCGTCGACGCCGACGGCATGCCGGACGCCCGGGTGCTGATCCTGAAGGACCTCGACGAGGCCGGCTGGCACTTCGCCACCAGTTCGGCCAGCGCCAAGGGCCGCCAGCTCGCCGAGAACCCCCGGACCGCGCTCAGCTTCCACTGGCGCGAGCAGGGCCGCCAGGTCCGGGTGCGGGGAATCGCCGCCCCGGCGGACCCCGACGTCTCCCGGGCCGACTTCCTGGCACGGCCCGAAGGGTCACGGATGGCCGGACTGGCCGGCCGGCAGAGCGACGTGCTCACCGACCGCGCCGAGTTGGACCGCGAGCTGGCCCGGATCCGGAAGCGGCTGGCCACCGACCCCGATCTGGTCGCCAAGACGCACACCGTCTACGCGGTCGCGCCGCACCTCGTCGAGTTCTGGCAGGCGGACGCGCAGCGCCGGCACGTCCGGCTGCGCTACCGCCGCACCGGCACGGGCTGGGAACGCGAGCAACTCTGGCCGTGAGCACCGGCACGGACCGGAGGCACCCCCGCACCCAAGCGGCAGCCTGAGCGACGGCCGGAAGCCTCAGGGCCGGGTGAGAGCGTCAGCGCCGGCCGAGCTGGGCGACCAGGTCGTCCACCGTCGTCACCGGGCGCTCGCAGACGAAACCCCGGCAGGCGTACGCGGTGGGCCGCCCGTCGACCATCGGCCGGTCGGCGAGCAGCGGCACCCCGGGCTGGCCCGGGCGGCCCGCCACGATCACCGCGCCGGGCGGGGCGTGCCGGTGTGCCGCCGCGACCAGTGGGTCCCCGGTCGGCTCGTCGGTGACCACCGCGACCTCGTACGGCCCGGAGAGCAGCGCCTCGCCGACGGTGGCCGCGTAGCCGGTGAACCGGGCGTGCCGGCCGACGATGGGCGCCACGGTCGACAGGGCGGCCTCGGCGGCCTCCCGGTAGCGGGTCTCCCCGGTCAGCGCCGCGTACGCGACCAGCGCCGCGACTATCGCCGAGCGCCCGGACGGGGTGGCGTTGTCGGTGGGGTCGGCGGGGCGGCTGACCAGGCGTTCGGCGTCGTCGGCGGTGTCGTAGAAGGCGCCGCCCGGCGCGGCGAACCGCTCCAGCGCGACGTCGAGCAGTCCACCGGCCAGGGTCAGCCAGCGGCCCTCCCCGGTGAGCTGGTGCAGGGCGCAGAACGCCTCGGCCACGCAGCCGTGGTCCTCCAGCACCCCGGCCGGCTCGCCGACGACGCCACCGCGCGATACGCGGCGCAGCCGCCCGGCCACGATGTGGCGGTCGGCCAGCACCTCGCCGATCCGGACCGCCGCGGCGGCGGTGACGGGATCCCCGGTGAGCGCGGCGTGCTCGACCAGCGCGGTGACCGCGAGCCCGTTCCAGGCGGCGACCACCTTGTCGTCGCGGGCCGGTTGGGGTCGGGCGTCGCGGACCTCGCGCAGCCGGGCCCGGATCCGCTCCCACCGGGCGGCCACCTCAGGGGCGACGTCGTCGACGTCCCGGGCCAGCCGCAGCACGCTCGTGCCGTGCTCGAACGTGCCCTCGTCGGTGACCGCGAACAGGTCGGCGGCGAAGCGGCCGTCGTCCTCCCCCAGCACCTCGACGAGCTGGGCCGGCGTCCAGGAGTAGGTGAGCCCCTCGACGCCCTCGGTGTCGGCGTCGAGGGCGGAGGCCAGGCCGCCCTCGGGGGTGCCCAGGTCGTCGATCATGAACGCGGCGGTCTCGGCGGCGACCCGGGCGGCGAGGGAATCGCCGGTCAGGCGCCAGAGCTGGGTGTACGCCCGCAGCAGCAGCGCGTTGTCGTAGAGCATCTTCTCGAAGTGCGGCACGGTCCAGTGCCCGTCGACGGAGTAGCGGGCGAAGCCGCCGGCCAGCTGGTCGTAGATGCCGCCCCGGGCCATCGCCTCGCAGGTGTGCCGGGCGATCTCCAGGCTGCGCGGCGAGCCGGTGCGCTGGTGGTGCCGCAGCAGGAAGAGCAGGTTCATGTGCGGCGGGAACTTCGGCGCACCGCCGAAACCGCCGTTCACCTCGTCGTACTCCTTGGCGAGCTGGTCGGCCGCGGCGTCGAGCAGCGCGGCGTCCAGCGGCGCGGTGGGCCCGCCCACCGCCTGCGCGCCGCCGATCGCCTCGACCACGGCGGCGCCCTGCTGGACGACGGCGTCGCGCTGGTCCCGCCAGGCCGCGGCGACCGACTGGAGCAGCCGGATGAAGTTCGCCCGGGGGAAGTAGGTGCCGCAGAAGAACGGGGTGCCGTCGGGCGTGGCGAAGACGGTCATCGGCCACCCGCCCTGCCCGGTCATCGCCTGGGTGGCGGTCATGTAGACGGCGTCGACGTCGGGGCGTTCCTCGCGGTCCACCTTGACGCAGACGAAGTCGTCGTTCATGAGCGCGCCGACCTGCTCGTTCTCGAACGACTCGTGGGCCATCACGTGGCACCAGTGGCAGGCGGCGTAGCCGACCGAGATGAGCACCGGCACGTCCCGGCGTTTCGCCTCGGCGAACGCCTCGTCGCACCACGGCCACCAGTCGACCGGGTTGTCGGCGTGCTGGAGCAGGTACGGGCTCGTGGCGTCAGCGAGTCGGTTCACCCGACGACCATAACCACCCGGTGACGCGCCCGCCCGCGCTCCGACGTGGACCGGCCGTGCGGCGGGTGGGGTCAGGAGGCGCCGTCGGCGCGCAGCGGGAAGACGTTGGGGCGGGCCTCGTCGAGCAGGGTGCCGAGGACCGCGCCGATCTTGTCGGCCGGCATCGGCTTGAAGAAGTGGTAGCCCTGGGCGGCCGTGCAGCCCAGCTCGGCCAGCGCGAGGCGTTGCTCGGCGGTCTCCACGCCCTCGGCGACCACCCGTAGCCCCAGCTCGTGGGCGAGGCCGACGGTGGTCCGTACGATCGCCGCCGCCTCCGGGGAGTCGGCCATCCGGATCACGAAGGAACGGTCCACCTTGAGCTCGTCCACCGCGATCCGGGTGAGGAACGTCAGCGACGAGAAGCCCGTGCCGAAGTCGTCGACGGCGAGCTGCACGCCCATCGACCGCAGGGTGGCGAGCACCTCGTCGATGACCTCCAGCTCGCTCATCACCACCGTCTCGGTGATCTCCAGGACCAGCCGGTCCGGCGGCACCTGGTGCCGGCGCAGGGCGTCGGCGATCTCGGTGGGCAGGCGGGGGTCGAGCAGGCTGCGCGCCGACAGGTTGACCGAGATCGGCACGTCGAGCCCGTCGCGGGCCCAGCCGGCGGCGACGGCGAGCGCCTTGTCCAGCACGTAGCGGGTGAAGGTGCCGAGCTGCTCGCTGTTCTCCACCGGGCGGATGAAGTCGTGCGGCCCGAGCCAGCCCCGGCGCGGGTGCCGCCAGCGGATCAGCGCCTCCACCCCCGTCGGGGCGCCGGTGGTCAGGTCGACCGCCGGCTGCAACGCCAGCACGAGCTGGTCGTCGGTCTTCAGCGCCTCGCGCAGCTCCGCCAGCAGGGCCAGTTGGTCGGTGCTGGCGGCGTCCCGGGCGGAGTCGTACGCGGCGACGCTGCCGCCGCCCTCCTTGGCCTGGTACATGGCGATGTCGGCCCGGCGCAGCAGCTCGGTCAGGTCGGCGGTGCCGGCGTCGGCGACCACCACCCCGACGGAGACCTCGACGGACATCCGCACCCCGGCCACCTCGGTCGGCGCGGCGAGCCGCTCGGCGATCTCGCGGGCCTGCCGCAGCGCGTACGCCATGGGGGCGGCCCGGTCGCCGATCACCGGGACCGACGTCAGCAGCAGCGCGAACTCGTCGCCGCCGAGGCGGGCGAGCAGGTCCCCGGGGCGGGCGAGGGCGCCCAGCCGGTTGGCGGTCAACCGCAGCAGCTGGTCGCCGGCCGCATGCCCGAGGGTGTCGTTGACCTCCTTGAATTGGTCGATGTCGAGCAGCAGCAGCGCCACCGGGTGGTCGTGGGCGAGCTGGCGCAGCGCCTGGTCGCCCTTGCTGAGCAGGGCCGACCGGTTCACCAGCCCGGTGAGCTGGTCGTGCACCGCCTCGTACGACGAGCGGGCGGTGACCAGGCGCAGCTCGCGGTGGGTCGCGGCGTCGTGCAGCGCGGCGGCGAGCGCGTCGCCGAACGCGGCCACGGCGTCGCGTTCCCGGGCGTTGGGTGGCGCGCAGCGCGGGAACCGGACCCGCAGCTCGCCCACCCGGGAGGCTCCCACGGAGAGGGTACGCACCAGCTCGTGGTCCTCCGGCTCGGTCCGGCCGGGCGGTGCGACCTCCCGGTCGACCAGCTGGCCGCCCGGGTCGCCCCGGTAGCGCCGCCACCGGCCGTCGCCCCGGGCCACGTCGACGTCGACGAGTTCGGCGTTGAACAGGGTCAGCGCGCCCGTCACGGCGGCCGTGGCGACGCCCCGCTCGTCGAGCTGGTTGAGCGCGGCGGTGGCCTCGGCGAAGGCCCGCCAGGTGCGCCGCTCCTGGTCGGCGCGGAGCCGGTGCCGGTAGGTCTGCTGGAGCAGCCAGAGCGGCGGCGGGAGCAGCAGCAGCCAGCGCGCGTCGAGTTCCAGCAGTGCCACCACGACCAGGCCGACGGCCACGTTCCCGACGAACATCAGCAGCTTGCCCCGCAGCGCGGCGAGCAGCGGCGGCGCCACGGGGATGCCGTGCCGCAGCGCCAGGGTGGCGCCGCCGAGCCAGGCGGTGGCGAGAAGGTAGGCGACCGAGCCCGCGAGCACGGCCAGGGCGAGCGCCGGGGTCGGCGTCGCCAGCAGCGGCTCACCGAGCACGGTGGCGACGGAGACGGCCAGGGCGGTGGCGGCGGTCAGCGACGCCGTGATCCGGACGACCTCCAGCACCGGCCGCCGGTCGCCGAGCAGCGACATGGCCGACCAGGCGAGCGCGGCGCCGAGGAGCGCGGCGGAGGGGAGCCAGCCGGTGGGCGTCAGGTAAAGGCAGATGATCAGCGCGGCTTCGCCCCAGGTGATGCTCACCATCCCGGCGGCGGTGCGGAAGCGCAGCCGGGCCAACTGGGCGACGGCGAACACGGCGACGGCGAGGCCGAAGCGGGCCGGCCCGCCGAGCGGGTCGTCGGCGGGAAGGTGGGTCGGGGCGGTCCACCCCAGCCCGGCGGCGACCAGCGCGGTCAGCGCGACGGCAGCGGTGAGCAGGAGCAGCCGCGCGGGGGTGCCGCGGGCTTCGACCCGGTCGGTCGACTCGCCGGCCCTGCCGGAGGTCACCGGGCCGCTCCGCCTGCGGGCCGCTCGCCGGTACGACGGGCGACCGGTGGTGTGGTGGTCATCGGCGCCCCCTCCCGCGCACGGCTCGGGAACTCTTGGTCCCCCCGGCGAGAGGCTAAGGCAAACCCGGTGGCCGCAACAGGGGGCGACGACCGGGTTCGACGTGAATCATGGGCGGACTAGCCGTTGCGACGCTGCTGACGCCCGGTGGGAGCGGCGGAGGATGAATCCTGCGTCAGCGCACCTTCTGTCGGATCGACGACTGCCGCGTCCGCCTGGTCGGGGGTCGCCGGCGGGCCCTGCTGGGGGAACCGGTCGGGCAGCCGACGCAGCCGGGAGTTCATGTTGCGGATCAGCAGGACGGTGGCGGTGGCCAGAACGAGGATGAGGAAGAGGCCCATCGGCCCGGCCAGGCCACCCGTGCGGGTGTCCCCGAAGTTGTTCTGGGCGAGCACCTCTGCGGCGGTCAGCATGGCGTTCCTCCGGTGTGCGGTTGGTGACCAGGGTAGCCCCGGCCCGGATCAGCGGGCATGGGCCGTCTCGCGCACCCCGGCGAAGAGGTCCGACTCGGGCAGCGGGCTGTCGACCAGCGAGCGCACCAGCTCGAAGTCCTCCGTCGGCCACGCCCGCCGCTGCATCTCCATCGGCACCTGGAACCAGAAGCCGTCCGGGTCGATCTGGGTGGCGTGGGCGCGCAGCGCGTCGTCGCGGACCGGGAAGTAGTCGGCGCACTCGACCCGGGTCGTGATCCGGGGGCCCTTGTCGGTGCGGTCCTCCCAGCGCTTGATCCACTCCTCGTAGGGCGACGTCAGGCCGGCGGCGAGCAGCGTCTCGTGCAGCGCCATGATCTTGCCCCGGGAGAAGCCGATGTCGTAGTAGAGCTTGAGCGGCTGCCACGGCTCGCCCAGCTCCGGATAGCGCTCCGGGTCGCCGGCGGCCTCGAACGCGGCCACGCTGACCTTGTGGGTCATGATGTGGTCGGGGTGCGGGTAGCCGCCCTCCTCGTCGTACGTCGTCACGACGTGCGGACGGAACTGGCGCATCAGCCGCACCAGCGGGCCGGCGGCCACCTCGACGTCCTGGAGGGCGAAGCAGCCCTCGGGCAGCGGCGGGAGCGGGTCGCCCTCGGGCAGGCCGGAGTCGACGAAGCCGAGCCACGCCTGCTCGACGCCGAGGATCGCCCGCGCGGCGTCCATCTCCGCCCGGCGGACGTCGGCGATGTTGGCCCAGACGTCCGGTCGGTCCATCTTCGGGTTCAACACGCTGCCGCGCTCGCCGCCGGTGCACGTGACCACCAGGACGTCCACGCCCTCGGCGACGTACTTCGCCATGGTCGCGGCGCCCTTGCTCGACTCGTCGTCGGGGTGTGCGTGGACGGCCATCAGTCGCAGTTGCTCTGCCAACGTCGGCGCTCCTCGTCTCTGGCCCCGGCGGACCCCCCGCGGGACCGCCCGGCTGACCTGCCGGAATCTTCCCCCCGCGCCGGGACCTGCCGGTGCCGACCTGTCATATTTGACGACGTGACGGGCTGGGAAGATGGAACCCTGCCATTCTTGCCGATGCCCCCGACAACGACGCCAGGAGATACCCGCCGGTGACCGAGACGCACGCCACACTTCCGCCGGGCGCGCCGGCCTTCCCGCCCGGTCGGTACGGCCGCCGCCGGGAGCCCGGGCGGCGCCGGCCGCTGCTGGTGGCGCTGCTGGTGGTCGCCCTGGTCGCGGTCATGACCCTGGTCGCGGTGCGGCTCTACCGGCAGTACGGCGACCCGAACTACGACGCCGAGGTGATCACCTACACGGGGATCACCGACAGCCAGGTGCTTGTCGACTTCCGGGTCACCGTGCCGAAGGGCGGCTCGGCGGTCTGCCTGCTGCGCGCCCGGGACCGCGACGGCGCCGAGGTGGGCCGGGAAGAGGTGACGGTGACCGCCCGGCCCGACCAGCGGCAGGTGACCGCGCAGCACCGGCTGGCCACCACCGCCCGCCCCTTCGTCGGCGAGGTGCTGCGCTGCCGGCCCGCGGGCTGAGCGGCCACGGCGCGGGCTCGGGCGCGCGGCCCGGACAGCCTCGGCGGCCCGGGCACCGGGGGTACCGCCGGTGTTCGAGCGCGCCCGGTGTCGTACCGCACTGGTAACTTGGAAGTTCACCTGTCAGCCAGCACGCACGAACGAGGAGAACGCCTGTGTCCACTGGCAACGAGGCGCCCGCCACCTGGCTGTCCCAGGACGCGTTCGACCGGCTCCAGGGCGAGCTCGACGAGCTGATCGCCAACCGGCCGGTCATCGCCGCCGAGATCAACGCCCGCCGCGAGGAGGGCGACCTGCGGGAGAACGGTGGCTACCACGCCGCCCGCGAGGAGCAGGGCAAGGCCGAGGGGCGCATCCTCTACCTCAAGGAGCTGCTCCGCACCGCCAAGGTGGGCGGGGCGCAGGCCGCCGACGCGGTGTCGCCCGGCATGGTCGTGACGATCTACTTCGACGATGACAAGGACGACACCGAGACCTTCCTGCTCGGCTCCCGGGAGATCGCGTCGACCACCGAGCTGACGGTCTACAGCCCGGAGTCGGCGCTGGGCCAGGCGATCCTGGGCGGCCGGGCCGGCCAGACCTGCACCTACACCGCCCCCAGCGGGGCCGACATCAAGGTGACCGTGGTCAGCTTCGAGCCGTTCTCCGGCTGAGCCCCCGCCGCCGGGCCGGGGCGGCCCGGGCTGGCGACACGGCCGCCCGAGCGCCGATCCGGCCGGGCGACGACGAGCGACCCCGCGAGGCGTGGCACCGGTCCCGGTGTCACGCCTCGCCGGCGAAGACCACCTGGTAGCCGCTGGCCCGCAACGCGCTGATCAGCGTGTCGGAGTGCTCGACCCCCCGGGTCTCCACCGACAGGGCCACCTCCACCTCGCCCAGGCGCAGGTGCGGATTGGCCCGCTGGTGCTCCACGTCCACCACGTTCGCCCGGTGCTCGGCGATCTCGCCGAGCAGCGACGCGAGCTGGCCGGGGCGGTCCGAGCAGCGCACCGTCACCCGCAGGTAGCGTCCGGCGGCGGCGAGGCCGTGCTCGATCACCCGCAGCATCAGCAGCGGGTCGATGTTGCCGCCGGAGAGCACCGCCACCACCGGCGCCTGCACCTCGACGACGCCCGCCAGCAGCGCGGCCACGCCCACCGCGCCGGCCGGCTCCACCACCTGCTTGCCCCGCTCCAGCAGCATCAGCAGCGCCCGGGAGATGTCCTCCTCGGAGACCGTGACGATCTCGTCCACCAGCTTGCGGACGTGGGTGAAGGTGAGTTCCCCCGGCCGGCCGACGGCGATGCCGTCCGCGATGGTGCCGAACGACGGGAGGCGTACCGGCTCGCCGGCCACCAGGGAGGGCGGGAAGGCGGCGGCGCCGGCGGCCTGCACCCCGATGATCCGCACGTCGGGCCGCAGCGCCTTGGCCGCCACCGCCATGCCGGAGACCAGCCCGCCGCCGCCCACCCCCGTGATGATCGTCCTGACCTCGGGGCACTGTTCGAGGATCTCCAGTGCCACCGTGCCCTGGCCGGCGATCACGTCCCGGTGGTCGAACGGGTGGATCAGCGTCGCGCCCGTCCGCTCGGCGTAGTTCTGCGCCGCGACCAGGGACTCGTCGACGGTGTTGCCGACCAGCTCGACCTGGGCGCCGTAGCCCTTGGTGGCGGCGACCTTCGGCAGGGGCGCGTTCACCGGCATGAAGACCGTGGCGTGCGTACCGACGAGGCCGGCGGCGAGCGCGACACCCTGGGCGTGGTTGCCGGCGCTCGCCGCGACGACTCCGTCGGCCCGCTCCGCCTCCGACAGCCGGGAGATCCGCACGTACGCGCCGCGCACCTTGTACGAGCCGGCGCGTTGCAGGTTCTCGCACTTGAGCCACGTCGGCCCGCCCAGCGCCGCGCTGAGCGGCCGGGAGGGCTCCAGCGGGGTGGTGCGGACGACGTCGGCGAGAAGTTCCCGCGCGGCCCGTACGTCGGCGAGACCGACCAGTTCCGTCATGCCCTGATCGTGCCACCCGCCACCCGCGCCGACGCGCGGCACGCCACCCCTCAGACGGGGGCGGGGATCCGCGGGTAGCCGGGGGCGTGCCGGGACCAGGGTGCCTGCATCTCGAACTGGCCGGCGATGCCGAGCAGCAGCAGCTCGCTGCCGGGCGGGCCGATCAGCTGCACGGCGACCGGCAGCCCGTCCGGGCGGCGGCCGACCGGCACCACCAGCGCAGGCAGGCCGGCAATGTTCCACGGCGCGGCGAACGGGGCGTACCGGATGCTGGTCAGCATGTTGGCCCGCCAGGACCGGCCGGACCAGCCGTCGGCCTCCGGTGGCACGGTCGCCAGGGCCGGCGTGAGCAGCAGGTCGATCGAGTGGTCGGCGAAGAAGCCGATCGACCGCTCACGCCAGGCGGCCCGGTCGGCCTCCCGGACGTATCCCCGCCGCTGCGCCCACTCGCCGAGAGCGACGTGCCGGCGGCTGCGCCGCTGGAGGCCGCGCCGGTCCAACCCGGCGGCGCGGACGTCGGCGGCCGCCGCGGCGAACCACGTGGCGATGCCCTGCAGGCCCAGGGCCGTCGGGTAGACCGGATCGGCCGGCACGGTGTCGTGGCCCGCGCCCGCGAGCAGCCGCCCGGCGGCGGCGACCGCGTCCCGGTTGGGCGCGTCGGCGTGCACGCCCCGCACGGGCGAGCGGAGCGAGACGCCCACCCGCAGCCGCTGCGGCGGCACCAGCTTGTCCGGGCGGCGGCCGGCCAGCACCGAGAATCCGACGGCCGCGTCGGCGACCGTGCTGGTCAGCATGCCGTGCTCGGTCAGCCCGAACCAGTCGTCCGCGCCGAGCTGGCACGGGACCACGCCCCGGCCCGGCTTGAGCCCGACCAGGCCGCAGCAGGCCGCCGGGATGCGGATCGAGCCGAGGCCGTCGTTGCCGTGGGCGATCGGCACCAGGCCGGCGGCCACGGCCGCGGCCGCGCCGCCGGACGAGCCCCCGGGGGTACGCCGGGTGTCCCAGGGGTTGCGGGTCACGGCCGTCTCGTCGTCGGTGAGGCCCCAGAGGCCGAGCTCCGGCATCCGGGTCACCCCGAGGATCACCGCGCCGGCACCGCGCAGCCGCCGGACCACCTCGTGGTCGGCCTCGGCCACCGGCGTACGCACCGCCGCCGACCCGTTCCAGGTGGGCAGCCCGGCGACGGCGGTGTTCTCCTTGACCGCCACCGGCACCCCGGCCAGCGGAAGGTTGGCCAGGTCCTCCTGCTCGTCGACCTTCTCCGCCTCGGTGATCGCCTCCCCGCCGCGTACCGTGCGGAACGCGGCGAGGTCGGCGTCGACCCGGGCGATGTGGTCCAGGTGGTCGGCGACGACCTGGGTGGCCGTGACGTCGCCCCGGCGTACGCCCCGGGCGATCTGCTTGGCGGTCGCCCCCACCCAGGTCGGCATGATGTCCTGCACGGCCACCCTCCCAGCCAGCGGTCAGCCCAGCGCCTGCTCCAGATCGGCGAGCAGGTCGTCGACCGTTTCGATGCCGACAGACAGTCGCACGAGATCGCCGGGAACTTCAAGCGGCGAGCCGGCAGCACTTGCGTGTGTCATCCGGCCCGGGTGCTCGATCAGGGATTCCACGCCGCCGAGCGACTCGGCGAGGATGAAGAGCTTCGTCCGGTTGCAGATCTCGACGGCGTGCTCCTCGCCGCCGGCGGCCCGGAACGAGATCATGCCGCCGAAGCGGCGCATCTGCTTCGCGGCCACCTCGTGGCCCGGGTGCGCGGGCAGCCCCGGGTAGATCACCTGACCGACCTTGGCGTGCCCGTCCAGATAGGCCGCGATCCGCTCGGCGTTGTCGCAGTGCCGGTCCATGCGTACGCCCAGGGTCTTGATGCCGCGCAGGGTCAGCCACGCGTCGAAGGGCCCGTTGATCGCGCCCATCGCGTTCTGGTGGTAGCGCAGCTCCTCGCCGAGCCCGGCGTCGGCCGCGACCAGCGCGCCACCGACCACGTCGGAGTGGCCGCCGATGTACTTGGTGGTCGAGTGCACCACCACGTCCGCGCCGTGCGCGATCGGCTGCTGGAGGTACGGCGAGGCGAACGTGTTGTCGACGACCAGCAGGGCGCCCGCGTCGTGCGCGACGCCGGCCAGCGCGGCGATGTCGGCGATGCCGAGCAGCGGGTTGGTGGGCGTCTCCACCCAGACGATCCGGGTCCGGCCCGGCTCGACGGCGGCCCGGATCGCGTCGGGGTCGGAGACCTTCGCCGGCGTGAAGTCCAGCCCCCAGCGCTCGGCCACCCGGGCGAAGAGCCGGTACGTGCCGCCGTACGCGTCGTCGGGGATCACCACGTGGTCGCCCGGCTTGCAGACGGTACGCAGCAGGGTGTCCTCGGCGGCCAGGCCGCTGGCGAAGGCGAGCCCGACCGGGCCGCCCTCCAGCGCGGCGAGGCACTCCTGGAGGGCGTCGCGGGTCGGGTTGCCGGAGCGGCTGTACTCGTAGCCCAGCCGGGGCGCGCCGACGGCGTCCTGGGCGTAGGTGCTGGTCTGGTAGATCGGTGGGATCACCGCGCCGGTGCGGGCCTCGGGGTCCTGGCCGGCGTGGATGGCGAGCGTGTCGAAGCCGTGACTCATCCCGTGAGGCTAATCCCCCGTCCCGAAGGCTGGAACGGAACGGTGCTGTCGGGTCCGCGCCCACGGCGGCGGGCCGGCGCGGGGGCGTCTCCCATCCGGGCGGCCGGCATAGCCTGGACGGATGAGCGGGTGCGTGTTCTGCGGGATCGTGGCCGGCGAGACTCCCGCCTTCCGGGTCGCCGACGAGCCCGACGGGGTGGCGTTCCTGGACACCCGGCCGGTCTTCAAGGGGCACGTGCTGGTGGTGCCGCGCACGCACCTGATCGCCCTGGCCGACCTGCCCGCCGAGGCGCTGGCCGGCTACTTCGGCCTGGTGCGGCGGCTCGCGGTCGCCGTGGAGACCGGCACGGAGGCCGGCGGGACGTTCGTGGCGATGAACAACAAGGTCTCCCAGTCCGTCCCGCACCTGCACACGCACGTCGTGCCACGCACGAAGGGCGACGGCCTGCGCGGCTTCTTCTGGCCGCGCACCCGCTACGCCGACGACGCCGAGGCCGAGACCTACGCCGCCCGCATCACCGCAGCCCTCTGACGCGCCCCAGCCGCCCGGAGGCGGGCGGAGCGGGCGGAGAACCGGGGCGAACGCGACAGCCCACGCGAAGCGGGGCAGGCGTGGCGGGCGGCAGGACTCCCCTGACGCGCACCTCTCGACACCCTTCGTCACATACAGTAACGATGACCATGCGTCACGCTCTGCGACGGGCGCCCAGGCCGCTCGGGGTGCCATCTCGCGCCCTTTGCTCTGCAGCCATATCCGCACCAGGCCACTGACCTGCCACGACACGAAACGCCCGCGCCGCCGCGACAGCACCAGTCACCACCCAGCGTGACTGTTGCATATAGGGATGCAGAGCAAAGCGGGTGAGGCGAGGGAGGCGCGGCCAGCGGGCCATGTCACCAGGAGTGACGGAGCGGGTGGCAGGCGTGACCGGCCCGAGCGCGCCACCGCTACCCGGGGGACGGCTGTGACCTTCTCCTGGGCGGCGGTCGCCTGAGTGTGGGTGGAGCGGGTAAGGAAGGCGGATCCGGCGGTGTTGCACGCTGGGAGAGTTACGAGAGGAGTCCCACCGTGTTCCTGCGCCGCATGAAGGCCGAACTGCCCACCTCCGACCAGGCCCTGCCGGGTCGCCTGATCGCGATGCCGATCGCGGACCGGCACGAGGTGCTGGGCACCCCGCTCAAGGGTCCCTTCCCGGAAGGCGCCCAGGTGGCCGTGTTCGGCATGGGCTGTTTCTGGGGCGCCGAGCGGCTGTTCTGGACGCTGCCGGGTGTGATCACCACGTCCGCCGGCTACGCGGGCGGCATCACGCCGAACCCGACGTACGAGGAGGTGTGCTCGGGGATGACGGGGCACGCCGAGGTGGTCCAGGTGGTCTACGACCCCGCCACGATCAGCTACGAGGACCTGCTGAAGGTCTTCTGGGAGAACCACGACCCGACCCAGGGCATGCGCCAGGGCAACGACGTGGGCACCCAGTACCGGTCGACGATCTACGTGACCACGGACGAGCAGCTCGCCACCGCCCAGGCGTCCCGGGACGCGTTCGCACCGATCGTGGCGCGGGCCGGCAAGGGCGAGATCACCACCGAGATCGACCGGCTCGGCGAGTACTACTTCGCCGAGGACATGCACCAGCAGTATTTGGCGCCCACGAAGAACCCGAACGGTTATTGCAACCACGGCCCGAACGGGCTGAGCTGCCCGGTCGGCGTCGCCCGGGTGCCGTCCGACCTGCACTAGCCTCCTGGACAGAGCCGGTCGCCACCGCTCCCCCGCCGACATCGAGGTGGAAATCTCCCGCCCGAGTGTCGTATCCGCTCGACGCCGTTCGTAGCGGAGATGGTGGCAGACAAAGGTCCGCCCGAGACTAGGGAGCAGACATGGCCGAGTACCTCATCTACTTCAACCAGCAGTGGGTGGGTGACCACACTGAGGAGTGGTTCCGCGCGCGGGGGCCACTCGCCATGGCGGTCGTGGAAGAGATGAAGGCGGCCGGGGCGTACGTGTTCGCCGGGGGCCTGGAGGAAGGGGACACCCCCGTCTTCAGTGCCGACGCCACGAGCGGCTCATTGGTGTTCACCGACGGGCCCTACGTCGAGACCAAGGAGTGGCTGGGCGGGCTGACCGTGGTGGACGTGGCCGACGTGGAAACGGCCCGGATGTGGGCCGGCAGGCTCGCGGAAGCATGCGGCTGGCCCCAGGAGGTCCGACGGTTCGGCCACATCCCGCAACCCGGTGACGAGTGAGTGGGGAGTCGACACGGCGACCACGGCCCGAACGGGCTGAGCTGCCCGGTCGGCGTCGCCCGCACCTCGGGCTGAACCCCGCTCGGGGCGGGACCACCGGCACCGTCACGGAGGCCGGCGCGGCACCTGTCGCGCCGGCCTCGGCGCTTCCGAGACTGAGCAATCGATCACATCCGCCGCCGGGCGGAAACCGCCCCATCCGCCACTCCTGACGCGGTCCGCCACCGGAGCCGACACGTGCTGTGACGGAATCGCGCAGTGTAGCAAAACTTCAAGAAACTGTTATCAGCTCAACGGGCAATCCTCGTTTCCCTCTGGCAGCATTGCCTGGCATGTGCGGACTTGCGGGAGAGTTCCGCCGTGACGGCTCACGCGCCGACGTGGCAGCGGTGGAGCGCATGGCGGCCACGATGAGCGACCGGGGGCCCGACGACAGCGGCGTCTGGGCCCAGGGCCCGACGGCCCTCGGACACCGCCGCCTGAAGATCATCGACCTCTCCGCCGCGAGCGGGCAACCGCTGGTCGACCCCGGTGCGGGACTGACCGGCGTCTTCAACGGGTGCATCTACAACTACCGCGAGCTGCGCGAGGAACTCCAGGCCAAGGGCCACCGGTTCTTCTCCTCCGGCGACAGCGAGGTCGTGCTCAAGGCGTACGCCGAGTGGGGGCTCGACTTCGTCGACCACCTGATCGGCATGTTCGCCGTGGCGATCAGCGAGCGGGACACCGGCCGGCTGGTGCTGGCCCGGGACCGGCTCGGCATCAAGCCGCTCTACCTGGCCGAGACGCCCGGCGCGGTGCGCTTCGCCAGCACCCTGCCCGCGCTGCTGGCCGGGGGCGGCGTCGACACCGGCATCGACCCGGTCGCGCTCGCGCACTACCTGAGCTTCCACAGCATCGTGCCGCCGCCGCGCACCATCCTGCGCGGCGTCACCAAGCTGCCCCCGGCGACCGTACGGGTCTACGAGGCGGACGGCCGCACCTCCGAGCGGGTCTACTGGGACCCGTCCTTCACCCGCTCCGTCGAGCGGGCCGGCTGGTCCGAGAAGGACTGGCAGGACGCCCTGCTGGAGTCGCTGACCACGGCCGTACGGCGGCGGATGGTCGCCGACGTGCCGGTCGGCGTGCTGCTCTCCGGCGGGCTGGACTCCAGCCTGGTGGTCGCCCTGCTCGCCGGCGAGGGCCAGCGCGGGCTGTCCACCTTCTCGATCGGCTTCGACGCGGTCGGCGGCCGGGAGGGCGACGAGTTCCGCTACTCCGACCTCGTCGCGAAGACGTTCGACACCGACCACCACCAGATCCGGGTGGCCGCCGCCGACCTGGTGCCGCCGCTGGAGGCGGCCGTCGCCGCGATGTCCGAGCCGATGGTCAGCCACGACTGCGTGGCGTTCTACCTGCTCAGCGAGGTGGTGTCGCAGCACGTCAAGGTCGTCCAGTCCGGCCAGGGCGCGGACGAGATCCTCGGCGGCTACCACTGGTACCCGCCGCTCGCCCGGGTCGGCCGGGACCGGGCGCTCGACACGTACGCCGGGGCCTTCTTCGACCGGGACGCGGCCGGGCTGGCCCGGGTGCTGAACCCGGCCTGGCTGACCGACGGCGACCCGGCGCGGGAGTTCGTGGCCGCGCACCTCGGCCGCGCCGGGGCGGAGACCGCCGTCGACGCCGGCCTGCGGATCGACACCCAGGTCATGCTGACCGACGACCCGGTCAAGCGGGTGGACAACATGACGATGGCGCACGGGCTGGAGGCCCGCGTGCCGTTCCTCGACCACGAGTTCGTCGAGCTCGCCGCGAGCTGCCCGCCGGAGCTGAAGCTGGCCCAGGGCGGCAAGGGCGTGCTCAAGGAGATCGGCCGCCGGGTGCTGCCGCACGAGGTCATCGACCGGCCGAAGGGCTACTTCCCCGTACCCGGCCTCACCCACCTGGAGGGCAAGCTCCTCGACCGGGTACGCGACGCGCTCTCCGCGCCCGAGGCCCGCCGCCGCGACCTGTTCCGCGCCGACTACGTCGACGCCCTGCTCGCCGACCCGAACGCCGAACTGACCCCGTTGAACGGAAACAAGCTGTGGCAACTCGGACTCCTGGAAATGTGGCTCCAGAGCCACGGAATCGACTCACCGTGACCGACACCCTGGCGACCGGCGCGGCCCGGACCGACCGGTCGCGCAACAGCCGGCGACGGGAGCGGGTGGGCCCCGGCGGCGATCCGATGGCGCCGGAGCCGGCGGAGCCGCCGACCCGGGAGGGCGACACCGACGTGGTGCTGGACTGCGGCTGGGGGCGGCTCGTCTTCGGGCAGACCTTCGTCGACCAGGCCGCCGTCGCCGCCGTGCTGCGCTCCGAGGCCGCCGGTTCCCGGGACATCTGCATCTACCTGCGCGACCCGCACGTGCTGGTGTCCCGGCTGCCCGACGAGCTGTTCATCGATCCGTCGCTGACCTACCGGCTGCCGCTCGACGGTGACCGTCCGACCGGCGACGGCGACGTGCCGGGGCTGACCATCCGCCCGTTGGCCGACGCCGCCGACGCGGACGCGGTCAACCGGATCTACGCCCGCAACGGCATGGTCACCGCCGGGGTCGACGTGCTCGTCGCCAACGCGCGCACCGACCGGTTCCTGCACCTGGTCGCCGAGGACACCACCGGCGAGATCGTCGGCACCATCACCGGCGTCGACCACGTCGCGGTCTTCGACGACCCGGAGAACGGCGCCAGCCTGTGGTGCCTCACCGTCGACTTCAACACCGCGCCGCCGGGCACCGGCCAGGCGCTGATCACCGCGCTGGCCGCCCGGCTGGTCGAGCGGGGCCGGGCGTACGTGGACCTGTCCGTGCTCGCCGAGAACGGCGGGGCGATCCGGCTCTACGAGCGGCTCGGCTTCTACCGGACGGCGACGCTCTGTGTGAAGCGGAAGAACCCGATCAACGAGCGGCTCTTCCTGCCCGCCATGCCCGAGGGGTACGACCAGCTCAACCCGTACGCCAGGATCGTCGCCGACGAGGCGATGCGGCGCGGCATCCGGGTGGAGGTCACCGACCCCGCCTGGGGTGAGCTGCGGCTGAGCAGCGGCGGGCGGACCGTGCTGACCCGCGAGTCGCTGTCGGAGCTGACCTCGGCGGTGGCGATGAGCCGCTGCGACGACAAGCGGGTCACCCGCCGGATCCTCACCGAGGCGGGGCTCTCCGTGCCGCGCGGCCGGACCGCCACCGGCGGCGAGGACGACGTCGCCTTCCTCGCCGAGGTCGGCCGGGTGGTGGTGAAGCCGGCGCGCGGCGAGCAGGGCAACGGCATCACGGTGGGCGTACGCACTCCCGAGGCGCTGGCCGCCGCCGTCGAGTTGGCCGCCCGGTTCTGCCCCGACGTGCTGATCGAGGAGATGCGCGCCGGCGAGGACCTGCGCGTCGTCGTCATCGACCACGAGGTGGTGGCCGCCGCCGTCCGGCGCCCCGCCTCGATCACCGGCGACGGGGTGCACGACATCGCCGAGCTGATCGAGCGGCAGAGCCGCCGTCGGGCCGCCGCCACCGGTGGCGAGTCCCGCATCCCGCTCGACGACATGACCCGCGACGTGCTCGCCGAGGCCGGCCACGAGCTGCACGACGTGCTGCCCGAGGGGCAGGTGCTGGCCGTACGCCGGACCGCGAACCTGCACACCGGCGGCACCATCCACGACGTCACCGCCGAGCTGCACCCCGCGATCGCCGAGGCGTGTGTGGCGGCCAGCCGGGCGCTGGACATCCCGGTCACCGGGCTGGACCTGCTGGTCGGCGCCCCGGACCACCCGGAGCACGTGTTCATCGAGGCCAACGAGCGGCCCGGCCTGGCCAACCACGAACCGCAGCCGACCGCCGAGCGCTTCGTGGACCTGCTCTTCCCCGGCACCCGGGCGCCGCAGCGGCTCTGGACCCCGGCCGGCCCGGGAGGTGCCGCGTGAGCCCGAGGCCCCTGGAGATCGACCTGGACTACCTGCGCCAGGTGCTGGTGGAGCTGCTGGAGATCCCGAGCCCGTCGGGGCGTACGGACCACGTGCAGCAGTACGTCGGCGAGCGGCTCTCCGCGCTCGGCATCCCCTCCACGCTGACCCGCCGCGGCGCGCTGAGCGCCTGCCTGCCCGGCCCCCGCTCGACGGGCGCCGACCGGGCGATCGTGGTGCACACCGACACCATCGGCGGCATGGTGAAGCGGCTGAAGGAGAACGGCCGGCTGGAGCTGAAGACGATCGGTACGCACAGCGCCCGGTTCGCCGAGGGCGCGCACGTGCGGATCTTCACCGACGACCTGGAGCGGGTGATCACCGGCCAGGTGCTGCCGCTCAAGGCCAGCGGCCACCGCTACAACGACGACGTGGACCTCCAGGGCGTCGGCTGGCAGCACGTCGAGGTCCGGGTCGACGAGCCGGTCGAGGACATCGCCGGACTGCGCGCCCTCGGCATCGACGCGGGCGACTTCGTGGCGTTCCTGCCGAACCCGACGATCACCCCCAGCGGGTACGTCAAGTCCCGGCACCTGGACGACAAGGCCGGCGTGGCGGCGGTCCTCACCGCCCTCAAGGCGATGGTCGACGCCGGCGTACGCCCGGCGGTCACCGCGCACCTGCTGGTCACCGTGACCGAGGAGATCGGGCACGGGGCGTCGCACGGGCTCGACCCCGACGTGGCGGAGATCGTCTCCGTGGACGCCGCGGTGGTGGCGCCCGGCCAGCAGTCCCGCGAGGACGCGGCCACGCTGGCCATGGGCGACGGCGTGGGCCCGTTCGACTACCACCTGACCCGCAACCTGGCCTCGATCGCCGCCGAGCACGGGGTGGACCTGGTCCGGGACGTCTTCGAGTACTACCGCTCGGACGTGGCGGCGGCGGTGGAGGCCGGCGCGCACGCCCGGGTGGCGCTGCTCGGCTTCGGCGTGGACGCCACCCACGGGCACGAGCGCACCCACCTGGAGGGCCTGCGCCAGCTCACCCAGCTGCTCTGCCTCTACCTCCAGAGCGACCTGGTCTTCCCCGAGTGGGACGCCGAGCCGGAGGGCGACCTGGCCGACTTCCCGTCGCTGGCCGTGCAGCCGGCCAGCGAGGAGGGCCCCCGCGAGGGCCCGATCGGCATCGCCGAGAACACCTGAGCGCCGGCCCGCCATTCCCCGGCGCTGTGTGATCGAAATCCGTTGCCGGCGGCGCGCGGGCTGGATAGCGTGGCGGTACACGGGAAAGGAGGTGGTCCAGACTTGTATAGCAATCGGACTCGTGAGGTGGCTGTCCGCTAGCCGCTGTCCTCGACAGTGAAACCGTCCGCCGCGAGGCGGGCAACACAGCACCATCGTCGAGACCGTGTGGCAGCGGTGCGGCGAAACCACGACAGCCACCCGACCCCCGGGGTGCCGGCCCAGTCCAGCCGGCCCGTGCGCGAGCACGGAAGCCCCGGGGGTCGACCCTTTCCGCAGGCCGGTTGGCCGACGCAGCCGGAGGTCACCGTGTCGATGCGCGAGCTGGTGGTGCTCGGGACGGCCAGCCAGGCCCCCACCCGGCAGCGCAACCACAACGGGTACGTGCTGCGCTGGGACGGCGAGGTGATCCTCTTCGACCCGGGCGAGGGCAGCCAGCGGCAGCTCCTGCACACCACGGTCACCGCCACCGACCTGACCCGGATCTGCGTCACCCACTTCCACGGCGACCACTGCCTCGGCCTGCCCGGCACCATCCAGCGGCTCTCCCTCGACCGGGTGCCGCACCCGGTGGCGGTGCACTTCCCGGCCGGCGGCGCGGAATACTTCGCGCGGCTGCGGCACGCCGCCAGCTTCCACGAGACCGCCGAGCTGCGCGTCGAGCCCATCGAGTCCGACGGGCAGCGCATCACGCTGGGTGTCGGCACGCTGGAGGCCCGCCGGCTGCGGCACCCGATCGAGACGTACGGCTACCGCCTCGTCGAGCCGGACGGCTGCCGGATGTTGCCGGAGCGGCTGGCCGCGTACGGCATCGCCGGGCCGGCGGTCGGGGAGCTGATCCGCGTCGGCCACCTCGACGTCGACGGGCGCCGCGTCACCCGCGACGAGGTGAGCGTGCCCCGGCCCGGGCAGCGGTTCGCCTTCGTCATGGACACCGGCCTCTGCGACGGGGTGTACGCCCTCGCCGAGCACGCCGACCTGCTGGTCATCGAGTCGACGTTCCTCGACTCGGAGGCCGCGCTGGCCGCCGAGGTCGGGCACCTCACGGCGGGCCAGGCCGCGCGGGTGGCGGCTGAGTCGGGCGTACGCCGGCTCGTGCTCACCCACTTCTCCCAGCGGTACGCCGACCCGGCCCGCTTCGCCGACGAGGCCCGCGCGCACTTCGACGGCGACCTGGTGATCGCCGAGGACCTGACGACCGTGCAGGTTCCGCCCCGGCGGGTAGCCTCGGCCGGGTGACGGTCACCCTGCGCCCCGCCACCGTCGACGACCTGATGGCGGTGGGCGCGCTGCACCAGCGTTCCCGGGTCGCCGCCTACGCGTCCTTCCTGCCGGCGCGGGCGCTGGCCGACCCGACGCCCGAGGCGATGGGCGCGTACTGGACCGAGCGGTGGACGTGGGAGCGGGACGAGCACCGGATGACGGTGGCCGAGCGCGCCGGCCGGCTGGTCGGCTTCAGCTATCTCGGCCCGGACGACGAGGGCGACCCGGTGACCGGCCTGCTCAACGCCATCCACCTCGAACCCGCCGAACGCGGCCGGGGCACCGGGCGCACCCTGATGGTCGATGCCCTGGACGCCATGCGCGCCCGCGGCTGGTCCCGCGCGGTCCTCTGGGTGCTGCGGGACAACGCGCACGCCCGGCGCTTCTACGAGCGCGGCGGCTGGACCCCCACCGGCACTGAACGCGACGAGCACATCGGCCCGGCGGTCACGTCCCAGCTCCGGTACGCCCGAGGGCTCAGAGCGGCGGGGTGCCTGCCCTCCGGCTCGGGCGCGGCAGGCACGGCGAGGGCCCCTCCCCGGGCGGGGAAGGGCCCTCGTGCGGACGTCGTCCGGGTCAGCGGGCGCCGAGGTGGGCCAGCAGGTCCTGCCGGGTGAGGACGCCCTTCGGCTTGCCGTCGACCAGCACCAGGGCGGCGTCGGACTTCTCCAACAGGCCGACCGCCTCGCTCACCGGCTGCCCGCCGCCGATCATCGGCAGCGGCTCGGCCATGTGCCGCTCGATGGTGTCGTGCAGGTGCGCCTGGCCGGTGAAGAGCGCGTCGAGCAGGTCCTTCTCGGCGATCGAGCCGGCCACCTCGCCGGTCACCACCGGGGGCTCGGCCTTGAGTACCGGGAGCTGCGAGACGCCGTACTCGCGCATGTAGTCGATCGCGTCGCGGACCGTCTCGGTCGGGTGCACGTGCACCAGCTCGGGCAGGCCGCCCGGCTTGCCGGCGAGCGCGTCGGCGACCGTCGGCTCGGTGCCCGAGTTGTCCAGGAAGCCGTACCGGGCCATCCAGGTGTCGTTGAAGATCTTGGACAGGTAGCCCTTGCCGCTGTCCGGCAGCAGCACCACGACCACGTCGTGCGGGCCGGCCTTGCGGGCCACCTCCAGGGCGGCCACGACGGCCATCCCGCAGGAGCCGCCGACCAGCAGCCCCTCCTCGCGCGCCAACCGCCGGGTCATCTCGAAGGACGCCTTGTCGGAGACCTCGATGATCTCGTCGGCGACACCCCGGTCGTACGTCTCCGGCCAGAAGTCCTCGCCGACACCCTCGACCAGGTACGGCCGGCCGGTGCCGCCGGAGTAGACGGAACCCTCCGGGTCGGCGCCGACGACCTTGACCCGCCCCTCCGACGCCTCCTTCAGGTAGCGCCCGATGCCGGAGATGGTGCCGCCGGTGCCGACGCCCGCCACGAAGTGGGTGAGCTCGCCCCCGGTCTGCTCCCACAGCTCGGGGCCGGTGGTCTCGTAGTGCGAGCGCGGGTTGGCCGGGTTGCTGTACTGGTTCGGCTTCCACGCGCCGGGGATCTCCCGGGCCAGCCGGTCGGAGACGTTGTAGTAGGAGCGCGGGTCCTCCGGCGCGACGGCGGTCGGGCAGACCACCACCTCCGCGCCGTACGCGCGCAGCACGTCCTGCTTGTCCTGGCTGACCTTGTCGGGGCAGACGAAGACGCACCTGTAGCCCCGCAGTTGCGCCACCAGCGCCAGCCCGACGCCGGTGTTTCCGCTGGTCGGCTCGACGATCGTGCCGCCCGGCTGGAGGATGCCCGCCTTCTCCGCGTCCTCCACCATCCGCAGCGCGATCCGGTCCTTCACCGAGCCGCCCGGGTTGAGGTACTCCACCTTCGCCAGCACGGTGGCCTGGATCCCGGCCGTGACGTTGCGCAGCCGTACCAGCGGGGTGTTGCCGATCAGCTCGACGACGTTGTCGTAGTACCGCACCTCGTTGTGCCCTTCTCCTCCGGCGCCGCCGGCGGCGGCCGGGCAGACGTCTTCTCGACGCCCCAGGGTACGTGGGTTCAGGACGCCACGTGTCCGGGGATCACCGAGCTGCGCCGGGCCTCCCACTCCAGGAACCGCTCGGTCTCGGCCAGCACGCTGCCGGCCAGCCAGGTCACCATGACCGCGTCGTCGGCCAGCCCGAAGATCGCCAGCGGGATCTCGGGAAGCAGGTCGACCGGCGAGACGATGTACGCCGTCGCCGCGGTCATCAGGGCCAGCCGCAGGCCGCCGTCGTACTCCCCCCGGGTGGTGGCCCGGATCATCCGCGGCAGCGCGCCAAGCCGCGCCCCGAGCGACGGCCCGCCCCGCGACCCGGCCGCGAGTGCCCGGGCCAGCGCGCTGAACGCCGCCGTGCGCTTCAATGTCTTCCCCATGTTCGGCCCCTCTCCACGTGCCAGGGTGGCGTGCCCGCGCAACCGTCCCCCGGTCACCCGTACAGGTACCCAGGAGCGTCGCCTTCCAGGCACCCGCGAGCCGACACGACGACAGCGGTGTGTCGTGCCGGCGCGATAATGTCGCTGTATGGGGGTCGCTGGTTCCGTCGTCCCGGTTGGTCAGCGCTGGCAGCGCGCCCGGCAGGTCGCCCGCCTCGCGGCGATCGGCACGGGCGCCACCGCCGCGGCCGTGGTGGCGACCGGCGGCGTGCTCCTCGGGCAGGCCCGGCAGGCCCGCCGCACGATCCCGATGGCCGAGGCGCCCCCGCCGCGCTGCGACGGCGTCTACGGCGCGAAGCTGCCCGGCCCGCCGGTCACCGTCGTCGTGCTCGGCGACTCGTCGGCCGCCGGCTACGGCGTGCACCGCCGCCGGGAGACGCCCGGCGCCCTGCTCGCCACCGGGCTGTCCCGCCGCCTGCAACGCCCCGTCCGGCTGCACCGCTTCGCCGTGGTGGGCGCCATCTCGGCGGTGCTGCGGCACCAGGTGGAGGCGGCGCTGGAGTGCCAGCCCGACGTCGCGGTGATCCTGATCGGCGGCAACGACGTGACCAACCGCGCACCGTTCGCCCTGGCGGTGCGCTACCTGGTCGACGCGGTCCGCACGCTGCGCGCGGCCGGCTGCGAGGTGGTCGTCGGCACCTGCCCCGACCTGGGCGCGATCCGGCCGATCCAGCCGCCGCTGCGGTGGCTGGCCCGGCACTGGAGCCGGCAGCTCGCCGCCGCCCAGACGGTGGCCGTGGTCGAGGCCGGCGGCTGGACGGTCTCCCTCGGCGACCTGCTCGGTCCCCGGTTCACGGCGGAGCCGACCCGGATGTTCGCCTGGGACCGTTTCCACCCCTCGGCGGAGGGCTACGCGATGGCCGCCGCCGCCCTGCTGCCGACCGTGCTGTCCGCGCTCGGTGCGGGGCAGGAACGCCGCCCGACCCTCGTCCGGGACGAGGGCGTGCGCTCGCTGCCGCAGGCCGCCCAGGAGGCGGCCCGCCACGCGGGCACCGAGGTCAGCGGCACCCGGGTCAGGGGGCGCGAGCGCGGCCCCGCCGGCCGGTGGGCGCAACTGCGCCGACGGGCCTTCTTCGGTGTCGGCGCGGCGCCGCAGCCCAGCCCCGCCGCCGACTCACCCACACTGGAGGGACTGGCATGAGCGAGCGCTTCATCCCCTCGGGGCTCGCCAATCGACTGGGCCGGGCGGCGACGCTCAGCCTCATCGCCGGCACGGTCGGCGGCGCCGCCGTCCTCGCCGGTCAGGCCTTCGCCGCCCGGCACCGCCGGTACGCCCAGCCGGAGCTGGCGCTCGCCCTGCGCGCCACGGTCGGGCGGGCCGACGCGCCGCCGCTGCGCCTGGTGCTGCTCGGCGACTCGTCCGCCCTCGGCGTCGGGGTCGGCCGCCTCGACGAGACCATCGGCGGGCAGCTGGCCAACCTGCTCGCCGAGGGCCCGAGCGGTCGCCGGGTGCACCTGTCCAGCGTCGGCGTCTCCGGCTCACGCTCGACCGACCTGGCCACCCAGGTGGCCCGGGCGCTGCTCGGCGAGCGCCCCGACGTGGCGGTGATCCTGATCGGGGCGAACGACGCCACCACCCTGCGTCGCCCGGTGGAGGCCGCCGCCTACCTCGGGGCGGCCGTGCACCGGCTCCGCGAGGCCCGGGTGGAGGTGGTCGTCGGCACGTGCCCCGACCTGGGCGCCGTACGCGCCATCGCGCCGCCGCTGCGCAACGTGGTCGGCTGGTCGGGGCGGCGGGTGGCCCGCGCCCAGGCGGCGGCGGTGCTCGACGCCGGCGGCACGGTGGTCGACCTGGCCACCGAGACCGGCGCCGTGTTCCGGGCCGACGCCGGGACGCTGTGCCACGACGGCTACCACCCCTCCGCCGACGGCTACCGGGTCTGGGCGCACGCCCTGCTGCCGGCCGTCGCCGCCGCCGCGGCGGTCGCCTCCCGGCAGTGACCCGCCGGCTGTCCCCGCTGTCCCGCCGGGCGTGACATTTCCCGGCCGGCGGGCAGCTTCCGCCCGAAGTTACCGACGGGTTAACGTTGGTTCATGCCGACTGAGTCGTCCCGCGACGCCGTCATCGTCGCCACCGCCCGCTCCCCCATCGGCCGGGCACACAAGGGTTCCCTGCGCGACGTCCGCCCGGACGACCTCGCCGCGACCATCGTGCGGGCCGCCCTGGACAAGGTTCCCCAGCTCGACCCGACCGAGATCGACGACCTCTACCTGGGGTGCGGTCTGCCCGGCGGCGAGCAGGGCTTCAACATGGCCCGGGTGGTCGCCACCCTGATGGGCCTGGACACCCTGCCCGGCGCGACGCTCACCCGCTACTGCGCGTCGTCGCTGCAGACCACCCGGATGGCGATGCACGCGATCCGGGCCGGCGAGGGCGACGTGTTCGTCTCCGCCGGCGTGGAGACCGTCTCCCGGTACGCCCGCGGCAACTCAGACGGGCTGCCGAAGGAGGCGCAGGCGCTGGTCGGCGGCGGCTGGGAGAACCCGCGCTTCGCCGCCGCGGCCGAGCGTTCCAAGGCCCGCGCGCAGGGCGGGGCCCCGGTCTGGACCGACCCGCGCGAGGCCGGCGAGCTGCCGGACATCTACCTGACCATGGGGCAGACCGCCGAGAACCTGGCCCAGGTGTACGACGTGACCCGCGCCGACATGGACGAGTTCGGCGTACGCAGCCAGAACCTCGCCGAGAAGGCCATCGCCGACGGCTTCTGGGCCCGGGAGATCACCCCGGTCACCACGCCGGACGGCACGGTGGTCGGCACCGACGACGGCCCGCGCGCCGGGGTCACCCTGGAGGGCGTCTCCGGGCTGAAGCCGGTGTTCCGTCCGGACGGTCGCATCACCGCCGGCAACTGCTGCCCGCTGAACGACGGCGCCGCCGCCGTGGTGATCATGAGCGCCCAGCGGGCCAGGGACCTCGGCATCACGCCGCTGGCCCGGATCGTCTCCACCGGCGTGACCGCCCTCTCGCCGGAGATCATGGGCCTCGGCCCGGTCGAGGCCACCCGGCAGGCGCTCAAGCGGGCCGGCATGACCATCGACGACGTCGACCTGGTGGAGATCAACGAGGCGTTCGCCGCGCAGGTGATCCCCTCGTACCGCCAGCTCGGCATTCCACTGGAGAAGCTGAACGTCGCCGGTGGCGCGATCGCCGTCGGGCACCCGTTCGGCATGACCGGTGCCCGGATCACCGGCACCCTGCTCAACGCCCTGGACTGGCACGACAAGACGATCGGCCTGGAGACCATGTGCGTGGGCGGCGGCCAGGGCATGGCCATGGTCGTCGAGCGCCTGAGCTGAGCGGACGGCGCCACCACGGGCTGCCCGGCCGGGCGCCGGGGTCGTCCCGAGCGGACCTCGCCGCCCGGCCGGAGCCCGGACGCGGTCGTCGGTCATGGTGAATTCCGGCGGGCTGTGGGTCGCCGTCACCCCTGGAGAGGGTCGCGGGTCGCCGTCACCCTTAGAGAGCGTCGCGGGTTGCCGTCGCCCTAGAGAACGTCGCGGGTCGCCGTCACCTCGGCGGCGGCCCGCGCCAGCACCTCCGGCGGCGCGGCGGCGGCGACCAGGTCGGCGGCCACCACCCGGAGCTGGTCGGGCAGCGCCAGGTCGTTGTCGAGCCGGGGCACCGTCCGCCGGGGTCCGCCCTCGACGTCGGCGGCCAGGTTGGCGATCTCCTGCACCAGCCGGTGCACGAGATCGGCGCGGGACACGTTGCCACCGGCGGCCGTGGCCGCCCAGCGGGGCTGCTGCCAGTGCCCGACCTGGCGCACCAACAACTCCACCGCCCGCCCCAACTCCCCACCACCCACACCCAAAGTCTACGAACCCCCGCCCCGCCTCCCCGCCCCGCACCCCGACCCCGCCCTGCCCGCCCGGGTCCTGCCTGCCCTGGCCCCGCCCTGGCCCCGCCCCGGCATGCCCTGGCCCCGCCCGGCCCCGCCCGGCCCCGGCCCGCCCTGCCCCGGCCCCGGCATGCCCCAGCCCAGCCCGCCCCAGCCCAGCCCGGTCCGGTCCGGTCCGGTCCGGTCCGGTCCGGTCCGGTCCGGTCCGTCGATCATGGACTTGTGGTGGGCGACTGAGGCGCTTTCGCCCCTTTCGCGGGGCACCACAACTGCATGATCGACGGCGAGAGGTGGGGGCAGGGCTGCGGGGCTGGAGGGTTGGGCGGGATCGGCGGCCAGGGTGGGGCGAGGGCCGGGCCCAGGGACGGTTCGCGCGGAGATCGGGGCGAGTGGGGGTGGGGGCGAGCGGGGGGAGCGAGCGAGGGGTGGGGCGGGCGGGGGTAGACGACGGCGCCCGCCCTCGCGGATGCGGGGGCGGGCGCCGGTCGGTCGCGGGCGACTGTCAGTCGTCGCCTTGGAAGTAGCTCAGCAGGCGCAGGATCTCGATGTAGAGCCAGACCAGGCTGACCAGGATGCCGAAGGCGGCGACCCAGGAGTAGCGCTGGGGCAGCCCCATCCGGACGCCGTCCTCGACCTCCTTGAAGCTGAGCACGAAGCTCAGCGAGGCGACCACGATGCAGACCAGGCTGAACCCGATCGCCAGCGGGCTGCCGTCGCGCAGGCCGGTGTTCACGCCGAAGAGCGCGAACACGAGGTTGATCAGCATGACGGCGAAGAGACCCGCCATCACGGCGATCATGCCCTTGACGAACTTCGGGGTGGCCCGGATGACCTTCGCCTTGTAGAGCATGGCCATCACGAAGAAGACACCGAACGTGGCGGTCACCGCCTGGACCACGATGCCGTCGTAGAGCGAGTTGAAGAACTTGCTGACCATGCCGACGAAGACGCCCTCGACGACGGCGTACGCGACGACCAGCGCCGGGTTCGCCATCCGGGAGAACGAGATGATCAGGCCGAGGACCAGGCCGACCACCGCCGCGCCGATCCAGGCCGCGCCGAGCAGCGCGTCGGGCACCAGCACCCAGGCGGCCGCG
The DNA here is from genome assembly GCF_049841735.1 of Micromonospora sp. DT46. NCBI lineage: Bacteria > Bacillati > Actinomycetota > Actinomycetes > Micromonosporales > Micromonosporaceae > Micromonospora > Micromonospora sp. DT46. The sequence goes on from NZ_JBNCKW010000001.1 coordinate 360,947, forward strand.
GCGGAGATGCCGAGGATGCCGAGGAGCGTGACGGTCTTGACCACCACGTCGTCGATCGACATGGTGTTGACGGTCGGCGGGGCCGCCGGGTAGCCGGCCTCCGTCGGGTACTGCTGTGGATAGCCGGGCTGTCCGTACGGCCCGGTCGGGGCGTACCCGGCGGAGCGCTCCCGCTCGGCCGCCTGGCCGAGCCGGGCGAGCACCGGGTTCGAAGTCTTCACTGTCAGGCCTCCCTCAGGGGGTCGTTGCACGTGAACGTGCACCCCCAAGAGTAAACGCCCAGGACAGTCCCGTGGAGATCGCCAAGCTGAGCGGAAGCTGAGAGTGCGGCGTGCCCGGGGCGGGGGTCGAACCCGCACGCCTTGCGGCAGCCGCTTTTAAGGCGGCCGTGTCTGCCGTTCCACCACCCGGGCGGGTGACACCGCGCGGGTCGACACGCGTGGTGCAGTGTCACGGTAGCGGGTCGGCGGCGACCCGGCGTACCCCGGCGGGCGGGTCGCACTAGGGTCGAGACCGTGAGCAGCGCAGCCCCCACGGCCCCCGACGCCGTCCCTGACCAGGCTGTCCTCGCCGTCGACCGGCCGTCCCGCCGGCTCCGGCCGGCGCGCCTGCTGACCGCCGTCCACCGTCGCCGGGCGGACGTCACCGTCGTGCTGCTCTTCGTGGCGCTGGCCGGCTGGCTCACCCACGGGCTCTGGCCCGACCCGGCGGCCCGGGTCCTGGCGCTCAACCCGGAGGACCAGGCCCTCTACGAGTGGTTCCTCGCCGTCGACTCGCGGGCGCTGCTCGGCGACTTCGACCTGCTCACCGGGCGGCTCAACGCGCCGGACGGGGTCAACCTGATGACCAACACCACGGTCATCGCGCTCGGGGTGCTCCTGGCCCCGGTGACCCTGTCGTTCGGCGCGCCGGTGACCTTCGCCCTGCTGGCCATGGCGAACCTGGCCGGCACCGCGATCGCCTGGTACCTGCTCTTCACCCGGGTCCTGCGCGCCCGCCGGCTCGCCGCCGCGCTCGGGGCGGCGCTCTGCGGGTTCGGCCCGGGGATGGTCTCGCAGTCCAACAGCCACCTGCACATGACCGCGCAGTGGCTGGTGCCGTTGATCGTCTGGCTGGTGGTCCGCATGCTGCGGGCCGCCGACCCGGCGGGCACCGCCGACGGGCCGGACCGCCGGCGGGTGGTCAGCTCGGCCGTCGGCCTGGCGGCGGCGGTCACCGCGCAGGTCTTCGTCGGCGAGGAGGTGCTCTTCCTCTGCGCGATCACGCTGCTGGTGATGGCGGTCACCTACGCGGTGGCGGACCGGAACCTGGCCCGCCGCGCCCTGCCCGGCTTCGCCGCCGGGATGATGCTCGCCGCCGGGCTGGCCCTGGTCGTACTGGCCTGGCCGCTGTGGTTCCAGTTCGCCGGCCCGCAGGGCGTCTCGGACGGCATGTTCAGCCCGCACTACTTCTCGGCGGACCTGCGCAGCTGGTGGACCGTCTCGCCGCTGTCGATCGCGGGCGGCGACGGGGCTGCCCGGCTGACCACCGGGCCGGCCGAGTACAACACCTTCCTCGGGCTGCCCCTGCTGCTGGTCGCCGCCGCCTACGCGCTCTGGCTGGGCCGTCGCCCGCTGGTCGCCGCGTGCGTGGTCGGCACGCTCGTCACGGGGGCGCTGTCGCTCGGTCCCCGGGTGGTCGTCGACGGCGAACGCACCGCCGTCCCGGGCCCGTACGCCCTGCTCTCGGGGCTGCCCGTGGTGGACGGTGCGCTGCCGATGCGGTTCGCCCTCGCGGTGCTCCCGCTCATCGCCACGCTGCTGGTGCTGGCGGTCGACCGGGCGCTGCGCGGCACCGGCCTGGCCCGCCGCCTGGTGCCGGCGGCGGTCGGCGTGGCGCTGCTGCCGCTGCTGCCGACCCCGCTGCCCACCGCCGAGCGCCCGCCGCTGCCCGAGTTCGTCACCGGCGGGCACTGGCGCCAGTGCGTCGAGCCGGGCGGAGTGCTGGTGCCGGTGCCGCTCGCCACGCCCAAGCAACCATGGCCGATGCGCTGGGCGACCGCCGCCGACGCGGCGTTCGGCATGCCGGAGGGCTTCTTCATCGGCCCTTACGGTCGCGGCGGCACGGCGGCGATGGGCACCTACGCGCAGCCCACGTCGGCCCTGCTGGCCGAGGTCGGCAGGCGCGGCGGGCAACCCGTCATCGGGGACGAACAGCGCCGGCAGGCCGCGGAGGACGCGGAGTTCTGGGGCGCCTCCTGCGTGGCGCTGGCCGACGGCACCCCGCACGCCGACAGCCTTCGCGGCACGCTGGAGCAGCTCTACGGCCCCGCCACCCGAATCGCCGACGCCTGGACCTGGCGCGTCTGACCCGCACCCGCTGAACGCGCGAAAAGCCCCTCCGCCGCAGGCGGAGAGGGCTTCGCGTGCTCCGTCAGGCGCGGCCGGCGCCGACCGGCTGGGACGCCTCGGCGAACTCCTCGCGCGGATCGTGCAGCTGGCCGAGGGCGACCACCTCGCGCTTCAGGAAGAACGCCAGCGACCAGTCGACCACGACCCGGACCTTGCGGTTCAACGACGGGATCCGGCTCATGTGGTACGTCCGGTGCATGAACCACGCCGGCCAGCCGGTCATCTTGATCCCGTACACCTGGGCCACGCCCTTGTGCAGGCCGAGGCTGGCGACGCTGCCGGCGTGCTTGTGCTTGTACTCCACCGGCTCCCGGCCACGGACGACGTTGACGATGTTGTCGGCCATCCGGGCGGCCTGGCGGACCGCGTGCTGGGCGCTCGGCGAGCAGTAGTTGCCCGGCTCCTTGGTCAGGTCCGGCACGGCCGCGCAGTCACCGGCGCTCCAGGCGCCGTCGACCACCCGGTCGCCGTCGACCACCTGGAGGGTCGGCAGGCAGGTGACCCGCCGCCGCTCGTCGCGGGGGAAGTCCGTCGCGTCCAGCATCGGCGACGGCTTCACGCCGGCCGTCCAGACGATGGTGTCGGAGCGGAAGCTGTCGCCGTCGGAGAGCTTCACCACCCCGTCGAGGCAGGACTCCAGGCGGGTGTCCAGCCGGATGTCCATGTTCCGCTTGAGCAGCTGCTGCACCGTGTAGGCGCCCATGTCCCGGTCGACCTCGGGCAGCACCCGCTGGGTCGCCTCGACCAGCACCCAGCGCATGTCCTCGGGCTTGAGCTCCGGGTAGTACTTCAGGGCGTCCCGGGCCATGTCCTCCATCTCGGCGAGCGCCTCGATGCCGGCGTACCCGCCGCCGACGAAGGTGAAGGTCAGCGCCGACCGGCGGACGGCCGGGTCCGGCGTGGCGGCGGCCACGTCGAGCCGGTCCAGCACGTGGTTGCGCAGGTAGATGGCCTCGCCGATGGTCTTGAAGCCGATGCCCTGCTCGTGCAGGCCGGGGATCGGCAGCGTCCGGGAGACCGAACCCGGGGCGACGACCACGTGGTCGTACGGGATCTCCCGGGTGGGGCCGCTGATGGGCTGCACCACGGCGGTCTTGCGGTGGTGGTCGATCCGGGTCACCGCGCCCGCCACCACCTTGCACCGCCGCAACTCCCGCCGCAGCGGCACCACGGAGTGCCGGGGCGAGATGTTGCCGGCCGCCGCCTCCGGCAGGAACGGCTGGTAGGTCATGTGGGGCTGAGGGTCCACCACGACGACCTCGGCCTCACGGGAACTGAGCTTCTTCGACAGGCGCAGGGCCGCGTAGAGACCGACGTGCCCGGCACCCACCACAAGGATCCGCTTCGGGTTCACGTCATCTATCTTTCCCCGCGCGGCCCGGCTAATCCCGCTCGCGCCCCTTCTCTGTGACGGAGCACAACCCCTGTGACCTGCATGACTACCCCGAAAAAGGGCTGTCACCTGCGGCGCAGCAGCCACCCCAGCAACGCCGCCACCGCCACCGCCACGAGCAGACCGACCACCGTCGCCGCCTGGTGTCCAGCGTCACCACCGAGCCTGCCGACCTCGACCAGCAGGACGCCGAGGACGAAGGTGGCCAGCAGCACCGCACCGGCCCGGGCCAGCCACCGCACGATCAGGTTCGGGTCGACCACCGCGTCGTACGGCAGCACGGCGGCCAGCGCGCAGAGGGTGTGGGTGAGGTAGAGCACCGCCGCCACGGCGAGCAGCCGCCAGAGGGCGATCGGCCGGCCGTACCCGTCGGTGGCCATCAGCCAGCCGCCGACCGTGACCAGCGCCGCGAAGGTCGGCCAGAGCCGGCGCGGCCCGACCGCCGGCAGGACCGCCACCGCCACGAGGGCGAGCAGCGGCCGCCCGAGCAGCACCTGCGACGGGTACGCGAGCAGCAGGCCGACCAGCACGGTGAGGAAGATGCCAGCGCGCACCAGCAGCGGCGTCAGGCTGATCCGGGCGGCGGCGTACCGCAACGCCCTGGCCCGTTCGGTGACCGCGCTCACCGGGCCACCCTCGGGGCGGTCGCCAGGCGGGCCACGTCCCGCAGCACCTCGTCGAGGCTGCCCGCGCCGGCCCACCGCACCACCGGCACGCCGTGCTCCCGCAGCTGCCCGATCATGGTGTCCCGGTCCAGCCGCCACAGCCGGTACGCCACCTCGGCCCAGCCCCGGTCCTTCGGCGGGGTGAGGTCCGCCGGCAGGGTGTCCACCGCGACCACGAACCGCCCGGAGCGGGCCAGCCGGGCCAGCATCTGCGCCGACCGCTCGTCGAGCAGCGGGGTGAGGACCACCACCAGCGCGTCCGCCGACAGCAACTGCGGCCCGAACACCTGGTCGTACGGCTCGTGCGGGGAGTGCTCCGCCCGCACCTCCAGCAGCCACTCCAGGACCGTGAGGTACTGCCGGCGGCCGGCGGCGGGACGCAGCCGGCGGGCGGCCGGGCCGTACTCGAGCATCGACACCCGGTCGCCCCGGTGCAGGTAGTGCTCGGCGATCGCGGCGGCGGCCCGGACTGTGGTGTCCAGCACGGAGGCGGCCCCGGACACCCCACCCGAACGGCCCGCCTCGGCGAGCACGTCGAGCAGCAGCACCACCTCGGCGTCGCGGTCGGAGAGGGTGGCCGCCACGTGCAGTTGCCGGGCCCGCAGCGACACCCGCCAGTCGACCCGGCGCAGCCGGTCGCCCGGGGCGAAGACCCGTACGCCGGCCAGTTCGCCGCCCTCGCCGGGCCGGCGCGAGTGGTGCGCGCCGACCAGGCCGGCGGCCCGGGGCATCGCCTCGACGGCGTCGAACGGCTCGGTCCTCGGGTAGACCCGCAACCGGGACGGCTCGGCGATCACGGCGCGGGAGACCAGCAGTCCCTGCGCGGCGGCCGCCCGGGCGCCCGCCGGGCCGATGGGGTGCCGGCCCCAGCGCAGCGCCGTGCCGGTCAGCTCCAGGTCCACGGCCGCCGCCGTCGGGACGGCGGTCACGAACGGCCGGTCGGCGACGGACGGGGCGACGGCCGAAGCCGCCCCGGACGCGGTGGTCGCCCCGGCGATCGTCACCTGCTGCACCCGCAGCCACGGCGAGACCCGGCTGCGCACCACCGCCACGTCGTAGTCGATCAGGTCCGGGTTGCCGACGGTGACCGTGCCGGTCAGCTCGCCGCCCTCGACCAGGTGCCCCTCGTCGGCGGAGATCCAGATCTGCGGCAGGGCGGTCGGCCGGCGGCGCAGCGCGTACGCGGTGCCCAGCGCGAACGGGGCGGCCAGCACGACCAGGTCCACCCGGCCGAGCAGCACCCCCGCGATCAGCAGCAGCCCGGTGAGGAGCACCGCCCGGCCGAGCGCCCACGTGGGCACCCAGCCGGTCGCGGGCTCCGGCTCCTGCGGCGGCGACTCGCGGGGCGACACGGCGGGCGCGACCATCAGTGCCCGGCGGCGTAGCTGGGCAGCGCGCCGCTGGCGGGGGCCGGGGTCGCCTCCAGCACCTCGCCGACCACGAAGGACGGATCGACGCGGCGCAGCCACATCTCGGGGCGCAACGTGATCCGGTGTGCCAGGGCGGGCGCCGCGACCTCCTTGACGTCCTCCGGGACGACGTAGTCGCGCCCGGCCATGACGGCCCGTACGCGGGACAGCAGCAGCAGCGCCAGCGAGCCGCGCGGCGAGGCGCCGACCAGCACCGACGGGTGTTCCCGGGTGGCGGCGGTCAGCGCGACGATGTAGCGGCCGACGGAGTCCTCCACGACCACGTCCTCCAGCGCGGCCTGCATGGCGCGCAGGGTCGCCGCGTCGACCACCGGCTTGATGTCCGCCTCCTCGCGGCGGCGGGACATCCGCCGGCGCAGCACCTCCCACTCCTCCTCGGCTTCGGGGTAGCCGAAGGAGACCCGGAGCAGGAACCGGTCGAGCTGCGCCTCCGGCAGCGGGTACGTGCCCTCGTACTCGATGGGGTTGGCGGTGGCCAGCACGTGGAACGGCTCGTCCAGCTTGTACGTCACGCCCTCCACCGAGACCTGCTTCTCCTGCATCGCCTCCAGCAGGGCCGACTGGGTCTTCGGCGGGGTCCGGTTGATCTCGTCGGCGAGGAGCAGGTTGGTGAAGACCGGCCCGGCCCGGAACGAGAAGTCGCCGCTGCGCTGGTCGTACAGGAACGAACCGGTCACGTCGGCGGGCAGCAGGTCGGGGGTGAACTGGAGCCGGCGGAAGTCCAGCCCGAGCGCCTGGGCGAAGGACCGCGCGGTCAGCGTCTTGCCGAGGCCCGGCAGGTCCTCCAGCAGCACGTGGCCGCCGGCCAGGATGCCGGCGAGCACCAGTTCCAGCGCGTCCCGCTTGCCGACGACGACCTGACCGACCGCCTCCAGCACCGACCGGGCGAGGGGGCCGACCTCGGCGGCGGGCATGCTGCGGTCCACGTCGTTCATCACAGTCTCTCCAGTTCGGCGACGATCGCCGCGAGGTTGCGCGGCGACGGGGTGCGGCGAGGCGGGGTCTCCAGGAACTTCCACAGCTGGTCACCCAGCAGCACCCGGGCCCGGGCCGGATCCGACTCGCGGGTCACGCCGTGCCGCTGGCTCAGCCGCTCGTCGGCCAACTCCCCGAGCCGGGGCAGGATCACGGTGGTGAAGCGTTCGGGCCGGGTGGCCGACCAGTCCAGCGGCAGTTCCCAGCCGTTGATCGCGGTGCGCAGCGCGTCCCTGGCGCCCCAGTTCCAGGTGCCGTCGTCGTCGGAGACGGGGGCCCGGCCGCCGCCGCGGGGCGGGGGCGGGGGCGTGAGGGCGGCGACGACGCGACGCACCACGAACAGCGCGACCACCCCGGCCACGAGGATCGGCAGCGAGACCCGCAGGCCCACCAGGCGCAGGCCGGCGACCAGCACGATCACGACGGCCGCGACGCCGGCCAGGGGACGGAGCACCCGACCGACCCGCCCGCCCCGCCGGGGCTCGGCGCGTGCCGGTCGCTCGTCCTCGACGCTCAGCAGGTCGTCGATGCTGGTGCTGCTCACGGCGTCACCTCGCCACGTCGGGCGGGCGCCGGCCGCGCCCCGGTCACGCCGGTGGGTGCCCCGGTCACGCCGGCACCTCCGTGTCGTCGGCGACCGCGACGGTCAACTCGCCGCGCAGCCGGCGCAGCGCCGCCCGGGCCTGGTCGCGGGTGCGCTCGTCGACCTCACGGGTGGCGTAGCGGGCCTCGCGGTAGACGTGGGCGAACTCGGCCAGCACGTCGGCGCTGGCGATGGCCGGGATGCCCACCGACGGGTCGCCCCGCAGCAGCCGGGTGACCAGGTCGGTGGGGGTGTCGCCGGCCAGCCGGGGCACGCCGGCCCCGGCGGCGGCCTGCTCCAGGCGCACCCAGCAGGCGATCACCGCCGTACGCGGATCGGTGTCGCGGTCGTCCAACTCCTCCAGGCCGGCGTCGAGGGCGGCGGCCACCTCGCGGGCGGTGCCCTCGGGTGTCCGCCGGGACCGCTGCGTTGGCAGCGCCCGGGTGGTGCGGCGTATCGCGCCCCGGACCAACGTCCAGGTGAGATAGCCGAAGACGACGAGGATCGCCAGCCCGAGCAGTACGATGGCGACGGTGGCGATCCACTGCGGGATCGACGCCTGGGTGGCCTGGCCGGCGTCCCTTGGTTCGACGGGGATCGACTCGGCCGGCTCGGCGCTCGGATATTCCGGCACGTACGGGATGCTGTCGGCGGCGGGCGGGATCCGGCTGGCGCCGATCGACGAGTGGGCGGACGAGAACGCGGCGACGGCCAGCAGGAGCACCACCGCCGCGACCGGCCACCACCTGCGCAGGGCGCTGAATTCCATCGAAGGCTACCTCCGGGTCGCCGGGGCGTGTCCCACGACTCGACGCGTTCCGTCCGTCATCGCCACCGCCCCCACGCCTCAGTCCGCCCCGGCCAGTTGCTTCGCCCGGGCGAACACATCGTCCAGCATCCCTGGTGTCAGCCGCCCGGTGAAGGTGTTCTGCTGGCTGACGTGGTAGCAGCCGAGCAGCGCCGGTGCGCCCGTGCCGGACCAGTGTGCCCCATGGCCGAACGCCGGTCGCGGGCTGGGCGGGCGCAGACCGTACACCTGGCGCAGCACCGGCCACCACGAGGCCCAGGCGAACGCTCCCAGCGCGACCACGACGCGCAGGGTGGGCCGGATCAGCGCCACCTCGCGGTGCAGCCACGGCGCGCACGTGTCCCGTTCCTCGGGGGTGGGCTTGTTGTCCGGCGGGGCGCAGCGCACGGCGGAAAAGATCCGCAGGTCGCGCAGGGTCAGCCCGTCGTCGGCGGCGACGCTGGTCGGCTGGTTGGCCAGCCCGGCCCGGTGCAACGCGGCGAACAGGACGTCGCCGGACCGGTCGCCGGTGAAGATGCGGCCCGTGCGGTTGCCGCCGTGCGCGGCGGGCGCCAGGCCGAGGATGGCGATGCGCGCGTCGGGGACGCCGAAGCCGGGCACCGGCCGGCCCCAGTACTCCTGGTCCCGGAAGGCCGCCCGGCGGACGCGGGCCACCTCCTCGCGCCACCGCACCAGCCGCGGGCAGGCGAAGCAGTCGCTGACGGCGGCGTCGAGGTCGGCCAGGCCGGTCGCCCGCGCGGCGCGGGCGACCACCTCGTCGGGCGTACGGGGCTCAGCCAAGCTTGGCCCGGAAGAGTTCGAGGGTGCGGGCCCAGGCGGTGGCGGCGGCGCGCTGGTCGAAGTTCTCCGGCCGGTCCTCGTTGAAGAAGGCGTGCGAGGTGCCGGGGTAGTCGTGGACCTGGCAGGTGCCGCCGGAGGTTTCGATGGCGCGGCGGACGGTGCGTACGCCGTCGGCGGCGGAGGTGCCGTCCTCTTCGGAGCAGTGGATGAGCGCCGCCTTGCCCGCGTAGTCGGGCCACTCGGGGCGCATCCCGTCCCACGGCAGCCGGGGGTAGAAGGCGGTGGTGGCGACGATCCGCTCGGACCGGGTCGCCGCCCAGAGGGCCAGGCTCGCCCCGGCGCAGAAGCCCGCACAGCCCACCTTGCCGGCGACCTCGGGCCGGCTGGCGAGGTAGTCGGCCGCGCCGGCGATGTCCGCCGCCGCCTCGTCCATCTGCTGGCTGTTCAGCATCTGCCGGGGCTCACTCGGCTTGCTGGCCGGGCCGCCGTGGCGGAAGTCCGGGGCGAGGGCGACGAAACCGGCCTCGGCGAAGCGGTCCACGACCGCCCGGACGTGCGGCACCAGGCCCCACCAGTCCTGGATGACGATGACCGCAGGGCTGGTCGCACCGCCGGAGGGTATCGCGAGATACCCCTCGCTCGTCCCCCCGTTGCCGCGGTAGCTCACCATCTCGCCCATCGGCCGTCCTCCTAGCGGTCAGTCATCGTTGGCTGGTCGCACAGTGTTGCTACGTGTCGGTAGCCTGCCACGCCGTGAGCGCCCCGGGGAAGACGCCGGAACAGTGGCATACACCTCCTGTCTACGCCCTAGCCACGGACGCCGACGGCGGCGCGGACGATGTCCGCGCCGCCGTCGGCGGTCCTGTCGTGCCGGGGGATCAGGCCTTCTTCGTCAGGCACAGCAGGTAGCCGGTCTTGCCCGGCTCGATGCTGTAGTAGACGTAGCCCTCCTGGCCCTCCTTGATGTACTGCCCGCACGCCTCGCCGGAGCGGGCCTGCGCCTGGGTCTGCCCGTCGACGCGGCCGACCACGTTGTAGACGGCGTCGGTGGAGGTGCACTCGACGACCTTCGCGCCGTCGACCTTCTCCTCCTTGGTGCCGGTCACCTCGGGCAGCTCGGCGATGCAGTCGCCGACCTTGGCCTCAGCGGTCTCGTCCTTGTTGAAGAAGTTGCCGATCGCCGAGCCGATGCCGAACTTGAGGCCCGCGACGACCAGGAACACGACGATCGCGCCCACGATGCCGAGCAGCTTCTTGGAACCGGACTTCTCGGCCTGGGGCTCCGCCGGGGGCGGCGCCTGGACGGCCGACGGGGGCTGGGCGGCGTCCGGCGCGGGGGGCGGTGCGACCTGCTCTGACACGCGTTTTCCTTCCGGGGGGTGAGTGAGCAGACGACACCGTAGCGACCGGGACCGACAGCCGTTGCCCCGCTGGACTCATCCGTTCAGCTATTTCCCAGCTTCATTCCATGATCCTGTTCACGTCCGACTCGGCGCGGGGGTGCCGGCCGGCATGCCCGTCGATGCGGGCGCGGGGGTCGAGGTGCCGGTCGGCGTGGGCGTCGGGGTCGGGTTGCCGCCCGGTGCGGGCGCGGCCTCCGAGGGGGCGGGTACGGACAGCCCCGGCGGGTTCAGCAGAGGCGGGGTGCTCGCGCCCGGCCGGGGCCCGAACGGCGCCAACTCCGGGCAGTACGGGTACGGGCGCAGCAGCGCGTTGGCCAGGTTCAGGTCCGGCGGGTTCGGGCACATCGGACGACCGAGCCGGATCGGGTCGCCGTTCTGGTCGAAGAGCCGGGCGTTCTCCACCAGCTGGCCCTGCCGGTCGTAGACGAAAACGTCGCGGATGTGGTCGTACCGGCCGTCGATCGAGATCTGCTCGTAGTCGAGGTCGCCGCTGCCGACCCGGTCGTTCATGTCCGCCAGGCCGACCAGCCCGAAGATCACCAGCACCGCCGTGCCGACGTGCAGCACCCGCCGCTTGGGCCGGGTCAGGCCCGGCGTGTGGTGGCCGAGCCAGATCGAGGCGAGCACGCTGCCGGCGAGCAGCACCAGGCCGGCCAGCAGGCTGCCGTTGAGCTCGGGCAGCACACCGAACGTGTCGCCGGTCGTGACCACCGTGACGAGCATGGCGGCCAGGTAGCCCCGCAGCACCCACCACGCCGGCCGGAGCAACCGGAGGAACTCGCTCGCTGAGGCGTACCCGAGGGGTGGTCCAAGCTGGACGTCCCAGCGGTGCGCCCGGGCGCGGAGCCGGTCCACGGCGACACCGAGGCGACGGTTGCGGCGCCCGCCGCCGCTGGTGGCGCCGACCCCGGCCGCGACGCGCAGCTCGGCCGCGTACGCCTCGGGCTCGCCGAGCCGGTCGACCAGCGAGCCGCCGGCCTCGGCGGCGACCTCGGCGAGGTGCTCCGGCAGGTCCTCGGTCAACTCGTCGCGCTGCGCCGGCGGCAGGTCGGCCAGCGCGGCCCGGACCCGTGCGGCGTAGTCCGCGATCTCCTGCTCCGTGACGGTCATGCCGCCATCCCCCGATCGTCGAGCAGTGCGTCCATGGTGGTGGCGAACGAGCGCCAGAGCTTGCCGGAGCGGGTGAGCTGGTCCCGGCCGGCGGCGTTGAGGGAGTAGTACTTGCGGTGCGGGCCGGATTCGCTCGGCACGACGTAGGTGGTCAGCAGGCCGGCGGCGTAGAGCCGGCGCAGCGTGCCGTAGACCGAGGCGTCGCCGACCTCCTCCAACCCGGCGTCGCGCAGCCGGCGCAGGATGTCGTAGCCGTAGCCGTCCTCCTCGCGGAGCACGGCGAGGACCGCGAGATCCAGCACGCCCTTCAGCAGTTGTGTGGTGTCCACGCATTGCACACTAGTGCGCAATGCACAGTAGCGTCAACGACATCGGGCACGAGGAACGGATGCCGGATCAGGCCGCGCGGCGGGCCGCGTCGTCCGCGGTCCGCAGCAGATCCCGGAGTACGTGCACCAACGCGCGAGCCTGCGCGAGGTCGATCGGCCAACGCTCCGGCTCGTCGCCGGCGGACAGCTCCAGCAGCACTCCGGACGGGCGCAACCGCCCGACGTCCATCAGCCAGAGCCCGGCGCGCACCTGGATCACCTCGTCACCGCGGGGCGCCACGGGCCGCAGGCGGGACAGGTGCAGCGCGCTGGCTCCGCAGCCGCTCTCGGGTACGCACCACGCCGGGTGGGGGCCTCGGATCGCCACGTCGTCGCTCCTCGCTCGCGCTGTGAGGGCACTGTGGGCCCACGCCGGTTCCCATTCTCGTTACCGTCCGACTACGGTCGGAAGTCACGCGCGGGGCACCGCCCGACGGTGGTCGGCGCGGCCCGTCACGTGAGGCCAGGTGAGCGAGGTGTGATGACCGGATCGCAACTGTCGGCGTTGGATCTGCTGGCCGGCGAGCTGCGGCGGCTGCGCGCCGAGCGTGGGCTCAGCCAGGAGGAGCTGGCCCGGCGGATCAACTACTCCGGCTCGCTGGTCGGCATGGTCGAGATCGGCCGGCGTACGCCCTCGCTCGACTTCGTCCGCCGGGCGGACGAGGCGCTCGACAGCGGCGGCCTGCTCGGGCGGATCCTGCCGCTGGTCAGCCTGGAGACCGCGCCGGCCTGGTTCCGGCCGTGGGTGGCCGTCGAACAGGAGGCAGCCACGCTGTGGTGGTTCGAGATCTCGGTCCTGCCCGGCCTCCTCCAGACCGAGGCGTACGCCCACGCGGTCCTCAGCGGCGGTGGCCTTCATCCTCCGGAACAGATCGAGCAGCGGGTGTCCGCACGACTCCAGCGGCAACAGATCCTCGATCGCGCCCAGCCGCCGCAACTGGTCGTGGTTCTCGACGAGGGCATCCTGCGTCGGCCGGTGGCCGACCAGTTCGGGGTGATGCGGGAGCAGCTCGACCATCTGATCTCACTGGCCACACGTCCGCATGTGCACCTGCACATCGTTCCGACAGAGGTCGGTGTCTACCCGGGCCTTGCCGGGCCGTTCATCCTCGCCGGCTACGCCGAAGGGGGCTGGGTGGCGCATCTCGACAGCCCGCTGCGCGCCCAGGTGCTGGATCGCGCCGAGGAGATTGCCAGCCTGCACCGCAGGTGGGAAAGTGTCCGCTCGGAGGCGCTGCCCCGACGGCAGTCGCTGGTGCTGATGCAGGAAGTGGCGAAGACATGGAGTTGACCGGCGCCCGGTGGCGCAAGTCCACGCGCAGCGACAACGGCGGCGCCTCGTGCGTGGAGGTCGCCGACAACCTGCCCGGCGTGGTGCTCGTACGCGACAGCAAGGACCGCTCGGGCCCGGCGCTCTCCTTCGACCCGGCCGCCTGGTCCCGCTTCGTCACCGGGATCGCCCGGCCCGGCGCCTGACCCACGACGTCGACCGCCCGTCCTCACGGCGGCACGCTCACGACCAGCGGTCGAGGACCCGGTCGACCAGTTCGCGCAGCCGGTCGCGGGAGTACGGCCCGAGGTGCAGGAGATGCCGGTAGTAGACCGGGCCGTACAACAGCTCGACGATCAACTGCAGGTCCGCGTCGACGGGCAGTTGACCCTGCTGCTGGGCCCGCGCGAGCCGCTGCTTCGCGACCGCGACCCTGGGGCCGACCAGTTGCTCGGTCAGGGCCGCCGCGAGCCCGGCGTCGTGCTGTGACTCCGCGATGAGCCTGTGCGGCAGGTCTACGCGGACCTGGCCGCCGGCCACCCGACGGAACCGGACTTCGGCACCGCCGAACGCACCCACCGGCTCATCGACGCCATCGCCCGCTCCGCCGCGACGGGCACGCGGCAACGGCTCCGCTGACCCTTCGGGGTCCGCCACAGGCGGCACCCCATGCCCGTGGCGACAGCGGGCGTGGGGAACGGACGCCGAGGCCTACACGAGGCTCCAGGCGATGCCGTCGAGGATGTCGTGCTCGGAGGCGACCACCGAGTCCATCCCCGCCCGTTCCATGATCACCCGGAGCACCAGGGCGCCCGCCCCGATCACGTCCGCGCGGCCCGGGTGCATGACCGGGATCGCCAGCCGCTGCTCCCGGCTCTTGCCGAGCAGGTCGGCGGTTGTCGCGGCCACCGCGTCGTACGACACCCGGGCGTGGTGGATGCGGCTCGGGTCGTACTCCTGGAGGCCCTGGGCGATCGCGACCACGGTGGTGACCGACCCGGCGAGCCCGACCAGCGTGGCGGCCTGCCGGCCCGGCACGGCCTCCAGCGCGCGGTCCACCGCTGCCGCGATGTCGGCCTGCGCGGCGGCGACCTCGTCCAGCCCCGGCGGGTCGCCGTGCAGGTGCCGCTCGGTCATCCGGACGCAGCCGATGTCCATCGAGATGGCCGCCTCGACGCCGCCCGCGCGGGTGCCGACGACGAACTCGGTCGAGCCGCCGCCGATGTCGACGACCAGGTACGGCTCGCGCGCGTCGGCGGGCAGCCCGCGCACCGCGCCCGTGAAGGAGAGCCGCGCCTCCTCGTCGCCGGTCACCACCTCGGGCGCGACCCCGAGGGTCCGCTCGACCATCTCCCGGAACTCGGCGGCGTTGGTGGCGTCCCGGGACGCCGAGGTGGCGCACATCCGGACCCGCTCCGCGCCCAGCTTCTCGATCTCGGCGGCGTACGAGGCCAGCGCGACCCGCGTGCGTTCGATCGCCTCCGGGGCCAGCCGCCCCGTCTTGTCGACGCCCTGGCCGAGGCGCACGATCTGCATCCGTCGGCTCAGGTCGGCCAGCGGAGCCTCCGGACCCGCCGAGGCGTCCGGCAGGTCGGCGACCAGCAGTCGGATCGAGTTGGTCCCGCAGTCGATGGCGGCCACACGCGTCGTCACGGCAGCAACCCTACGTCAGGCGCGCTCAGGTGACCCGGCGTAGCCCGCGTCCAGCAGTTCGGTGCCGAGCGGCGTCAACCGGTGCAGCACCGCGCCGCCGTCCCGGACGCTGGCGACCAGCCCCGCCGCCCGCAACGCCCCCGCGTGCTCGGACGCCGAGGAGGTGCTGATTCCGACGGCCCGGCCGAGCGCCGTGGTGGTGTGCCGGCCGGGGCCGGCGAGGCGGCGCAGCACCGCCGCCCGGGTCGCCCCCAGCAGGCGGCCCAGCGGATCGGGGGTGGTGGCCCTCATCAGGCGCGGCATCGGCGCGGGGTACACCACCAGCACCGGCCGACCGGGCTCCACCAGCACCCGGGGATGCGGGCCGGCCAGCGGCGAGGGCAGCAGGAGCAGGCCGTGGCCGGTGCCGGACAGCGAGGCGCTCCACCAGGTCCGCACCGTCAGCGTCGGCGCCTGCCATCGGATCGCCGGGTGCAGCGCGTTCAGCAGCCCGTCCAACCCGTGCGTGGCGAGTTGCGCGGTCGCCCCCGCCACGTGGTGCCGGTGCGCCTCCGTCAGGTCGGCCCAGTGCGGCGCGAGCACCGCGTCGTGCCAGGTGCCCAGGGCCCGGCCGAACAGGTCCATCGTCTCCCCGTCGGCCTCGGCGAACCGCCTGCGCAGCGGCGTCGCGGGCAACTGCGCGTACGCGGCGGTGACCTCCGCCCGGATGCGCCCGACGGGGGCTGCCCGGATCGCCTCCAGACCGGCGACGACCGATTCGAGGCCGTCCAGCGGGGTGAGGAAGTCGGGCAGGCGCCCGCGCGCGGGAAGCAGGTGCCGCAGCACGGAGGCGGCGGACCGGACCGGACCCGACGCGGAGGCCGCGTCCGCCGCGGGGCCCGGCGTCATCCGGGCCGTGTCCGCGTCGTGCAGCGCCTGGCAGGCCAGCAGGGACATGCCGACCGGGTGCAGGCGGTCGGCGAAGCGGACCCGGCACAGGTCCGCCAGTCCCAGGCGGAGACGGAGCATGCCAGCAGACTGCCGCTCTTCGGCCTGGACCGAAAGGGTTGCCCCGTTCAGGCGGGGCCATCCAGTGTGGACCGGGGTCACGGAGGGGGCGGGGCGTGCGACGGACGGTGGCAGTGCTGACGGGGTGCTCTTCGCCGTCGTCGCCACGGCGTGCGGTGGGGACCGGGGTCAGTCCCGGGTCACGCCGGCCCCGTCGCCTTCGGGGGCCGTCGAGCGCCCCGCCGCCGGCGACCACCGGCTCACCCTGGCGCACGGCGGGGCCGACCGCCGGTACCTGCTGCGGGACGACCGACGACGTCGGCTTCCTCAAGGACCTCACCGCCCACCTCGTACGGACGTGGCGGGCTGATCCGGACCGGGTCTACCTCATCGGGATCTCCAACGGCGGGGACATGAGCTTCCGGGCCGCCGTCGAGGGCGAGAGGCTCTTCGCGGCGATCGGCGTGGTCAGCGGCGGCTACAGCGGCCCCCGAGACGTACGTGCCCCGGCGACCGGTCTCGGTGATCACCTTCATCGGCGGGCAGGACCGCTACGCCGACGTCTTCACCGAGGGCGTACGGACCTGGCAGCGACGGCTGCGCTGCACGCCGGCGACCGGCGCACCGCCGGCGGGCGCGCCACGGGTCACCCGCACCGGGCCGGTCAGAGGCGCAGCAGCATCCGGGTGTTGCCGAGGGTGTTCGGCTTGACGCGTTCCAGGTCCAGGAACTCGGCGACGCCCTCGTCGTACGAGCGCAGGAGCTGCTCGTAGACCGGCTGCGGCACGGGCGCGCCGTCGATCTCGGTGAACCCGAACGAGCCGAAGAACCGGGTCTCGAAGGTGAGCACGAAGATCCGGGCCACCCCCAGCTCGCGGGCGCCGTCGATCAGCTCCGCGACGATCCGGTGGCCGAGCTTGCGCCCGCGGCAGGAGGGGTCGACCGCCACCGTACGGATCTCGGCCAGGTCCTCCCACATCACGTGCAGTGCCCCGCAGCCGACCACCGCGCCGTCGCCGGCCCGGACCGCGACCCGGAACTCCTGCACGTGCTCGTAGAGGGTCACGGTGGCCTTGCTGAGCAGCCGCCGGTCGTCGGTGTAGGTGTCGACCAGCCGCCGGATGCCGCGCACGTCCGAGGTGCGGGCCCGCCGCACCACGATCTCGTCGGCCCCCGCCACGCCCCCGTCCGCGCCCGCCATGGTCAGTCCGCCGCCGGCACGTCCACGCACGGGCCGGCCGCCCACCACTTCTCCACCAGCGCCAGCGTCTCGTCGCCGAACGGGTTCACCCCGGGCCCGGCCCCGAGCGCGTGCCCGAGGTGCACGTGCAGACACTTCACCCGGCCGGGCATCCCGCCGGCGGAGATTCCGGCGATCTCCGGCACCTCGCCGATCGCGTCCCGGCGGGCCAGGTAGTCCTCGTGCGCGGCGCGGTAGCGCGTGGCCAGCTCCGGGTCGGCGGCCAGCCGGTCCGCCATCTCCTTCATCAACCCCGCCGACTCCAGCCGGCTGCATGCCGCCGTCGCCCGGGGGCAGGTCAGGTAGAACAGCGTCGGGAAGGGGGTGCCGTCGGCCAGGCGCGGGGTCGTCTCCACCACGTCCGGCAGGCCGCAGGGGCAGCGGTGGGCCACGGCCCGGGTGCCCCGGGGCGGGCGTCCGAGCTGCGCGGCCACCGCGGCCAGGTCGGCCTCGGTGGCCGGTTCGCGCCGCGGCGGGGGTACGGAGTCCGCCGCCGGCTCCTGCGGTGGTACGACAGTCACGATGCTGATCTCTCGTTCGATGCTCGGGTGCTGCTCACCGGTCGGGCTGCTCGCCGTTGGCGGCCTGCACGCTCGACCAGAGGGTGTCGTACCAGGAAGCGGGGGTGACGGGTGCCGACGGGGCCGTGGACGAACCGGCGTCCCGGGCGGCGCCCGCCGGGTCGGAGAGCACCACCAGCAGCGTCTCGCCCGGTGGGCCCATGAAGAACCGCTCCCTGGCCTGGATCTTGATGTATTCCGGGTCCTGCCACTTGGCCGCCCGCTCGGACAGCTCCTCGATCGCCTCCCGCTGGGCGGCCTGGGCGGCTTCCATCCGTTCGATGTCGGCCTGCTGGTCCAGGTAGACGCGCACCGGGTAGGTGTAGGCCAGGGCGAGCGCGATCAGCACCGCGAAGAGCACGGTGGCCCGCCCGGTGAGGCCCCGGGAGCGGGGTGCGGAGAGCCGCTTGACGGTGCCGGCGGCCGTACGACGGGCCGCGGCGGGCCGGCTCGCGGAGCGTACGCCCTCCGCGCCCCGGGCCGCCCCCGGCGCGCGACCGGCCGTGGCCCGCGACTCGGCGCGGACGCCGCCCTCGCGGACCGACGCCCGGGCGCCCCGGGCCCCGCCCGGCCGGCCGGTGTGACCCGGCCGACGGGCGGGGCGCTGACCGCCCGGTGTGCGGCGCTGCTGCATCGTCACACCCCTCCCCCGAGGCCTCGCGCGTCTCAGGCCGAACGGTAGCGCGGGAAGGCGCCCGCCCCGGCGTACCGCGCCGCGTCGGCCAGCTCCTCCTCGATCCGCAGGAGCTGGTTGTACTTCGCGACCCGGTCCGAGCGGGCCGGGGCACCGGTCTTGATCTGGCCGCAGCCCGTGGCCACCGCCAGGTCGGCGATGGTGGTGTCCTCGGTCTCGCCGGAGCGGTGGCTCATCATGCACTTGAAGCCGGCCCGGTGGGCCAGGTCCACCGCGTCCAGGGTCTCGGTCAGCGAACCGATCTGGTTGACCTTCACCAGGACCGCGTTGGCGGCCTTCTCGGCGATGCCGCGGGCGATGCGCTGCGGGTTGGTGACGAACAGGTCGTCGCCGACGATCTGGATGCGGTCGCCGAGCGAGGCGGTCAGCGTCTGCCAGCCGGTCCAGTCGTCCTCGGCCAGCGGGTCCTCGATCGACACGATCGGGTAGTCGCCGGCGAGCTTGGTGTAGTAGTTGCTCATCTCCTCGGCGGTCTTCGCGGTGCCCTCGAAGGTGTAGGTGCCGTTGTCGAAGAACTCGGTGGCGGCCACGTCGAGCGCGAAGACGATGTCGGTGCCGAGCCGGTAACCGGCCTTCTCCACCGCCTCGGCGATCAGGTCCAGGGCGGCGGCGTTGGTGGGCAGGTTCGGCGCGAAGCCGCCCTCGTCGCCGAGGCCGGTGGAGAGCTCCTTCTTCTTCAGCACCGACTTCAGCGCGTGGTAGACCTCCGTGCCGGAGCGCAGCGCCTCGCGGAAGCTGGGCGCGCCGATCGGCGCGATCATGAACTCCTGGATGTCGACGTTCGAGTCCGCGTGCGCGCCACCGTTGAGGATGTTCATCATCGGCACGGGCAGCAGGTGCGCGTTCGGGCCGCCCAGGTAGCGGAAGAGGCTCAGCTCGGCGCTGCCGGCCGCCGCCTTGGCCACCGCCAGGGAGACGCCGAGGATGGCGTTCGCGCCCAGCTCGGACTTGCTGTCCGTGCCGTCGACGTCGAGCATCTTCTGGTCGATCAGCCGCTGCTCGCTGGCCTCGTAGCCGATCAGCTCGTCGACGATCTTGTCCTCGATGTTCGAGACCGCCTTCTCGACGCCCTTGCCCTGGTAGCGGTCGGCGTCACCGTCGCGCAGTTCGATCGCCTCGAAGGCGCCCGTGGAGGCGCCGGAGGGCACCGCCGCCCGGGCGATCGTGCCGTCGTCGAGCCCGACCTCGACCTCGACGGTCGGGTTGCCCCGCGAGTCCAGAATCTCCCGCGCGACGATTCCCTCGATGGTTGCCACTGAGTCGCTCCTCGTTTGTGTGTTCCGGTCCGGTATGGGCCGCGACGGTGCGGCTGAGGCAGTTGTTGAACGCAGCGTATCGGGCGACGCTCGGACGCGGGCGGTCCGGGCGCTCGCCGGCCCGACCCGAAACCTGCCTCCGGGCAATGCTTTACTCGGACATTCCCGGATTCTCGTGCCTCAACCGGCAACGGGTTTGCGCGCGGTTGGCCCGATCGGCCAGGCTGGTCGCCATGCCCGCCGCCTCGACCACCCTCCGCATGCTCGCCGTGTCGGTCATCGCGTCGCTCACGGTGACCGGTTGTCAGACCCTCGACGACGCCGGCCGCACGATCGGGCGGTCCGACCTGGTGAACGACATGGCCGCCCGGCTCGACCGGGCGCTGGAGCTGACCTACTCCGCCGACTACCAGCTCTCCGGCGGGCAGACAGCCACGATCGCCCAGGCCCAGGACCCGGCCCGCTCCGCCTACACCTGGCCCGGCGGCAAGCTCACCGTCACCCCGGAGGCGACGACCCGCTGCGAGACCGGCGCCGGGCGCGCGACCTGCACCCTGGAGGCCCCGCCCGCGCCCAACGCGAAGCCCACGGTGACCATGTTCACCGAGGCCAAGCAGCGGGGGCTGGTGACGCCGCCGGTCGTCGTGGGGCTGCTCACCACCGCCGCGCTGGACCCGGACGCGGTGATCGAGCAGAGCGACACCACCCTCGCCGGCCACCACGCCACCTGCGTCGACGTGGCGCAGTCGGCCGGGGACTTCACCGCCTGCGTGACCACCGACGGGGTGCTGGGCAGCTTCACCGGCCTGGTCGACGGCCGCCAGGTCGAGCTGGCACTGAGCCGCTACCGCGAGACGGTCGACGGCGCGGTGTTCGACCTGCCGCCCGACGCCGGCGTCGTGGACCGCCGCCCGGCCAGCTCGTGACCGACCCCGCCGGCGGTCCTCAGACGCCGAGCAGGGTGCGCAGGTGGCGCGGGGGCGGGCAGTCGTGGGCGAGCATCGCGTCGTGCCACTCGCGTACCGCCACGCCGGCCGGGCGGGCGGCGGCGATCGCGGCCACCTCGCTGTAGCCGACGAAGTACGTCGAGAGCTGCGTCGAGGTGAGCAGGGCGCGCCGCCACTTGCCGGCCGCCTCCCCCTCCTCCTGGAAGCCCCGCCCGGTCATCAACGCCATCGCCTCGGCCTCCGGCAGCTCCTCGCAGTGCACGAGCTGGTCCAGCAGCGCGTTGATGGTCATCCGCAACTGCATCTTGAGCTGCTGCAACCGCACCGGCAGGCCGCCGAAGCCGAGGCCGGCCATCAGCTCCTCCGTGTAGACCGCCCAGCCCTCGATGAAGGGGCCCGACTCGGTCAGCGCGCGGACCCGGGTGGGGCCGACGTGCCGGCGGGCGTGGGCGAGCTGGAGGAAGTGCCCCGGCATCGCCTCGTGCACCGTCAGGTTGCGGATCATGTGGTCGTTGTACTCGCGGTAGAACGACTCGACCCGGTGCGCGGGCCAGTCCGCCGGGGTGGGCGCGATGCAGTAGAACGTCGGCACGTCCGCCGTCTCCAGCGGGCCGGGCGAGTCGCAGTAGGCGACCGCCACGCCCCGGGCGAACTGGGGCATCTCCTGGATCACGCACGGGTCGTCGACCAGGGTGACCAGGTCGTGGGCGCGCACGAAGTCGGTCGCCTCGTCCAGGGTGACCGAGGCGAGGTCCACGATGGTGTGGTCGTCCGGGTGCTCGGCGGCCAGCAGGTCCAGCGCCCGGCGTACCGTCTCGTCGTCGGCGGGGCCGCCGACCAGCTCGACGGCCGCCGCGCGGATCTCCTCGCCGACCCGGTCCAGGTTGGCCCAGGCCCGGCGCTGGATCTCGGCGGCCCCCAGCTCCGTGTCGAGGGTGTGCCAGAGCCGCGCCTCCCAGCGGCGGCGGCCCAGCCGCGGGTCCCGCCCGGGGCCGGCGTCGGCGGCCAGGCCCTGACGCAGCCACGCGACGAACTCCTCCAGCGCCGCGATCGCCGCGGTGGCGGCCGGCTCGACCCGGTCGTGCAGGGCGGGGGCCTGCGCGAGCAGCGCCGGCACCTCGTCGCGGATCAGCGCGGCCGCGCCGGTGAACTGCCCGACCGCCGTCTCCGCGTGGATGCGCGGCATGTCGCGCAGCGTCGCGCGCGCGGTCGCCAACGCGTCCGGTACGGCGGCGAGCCGGCCCGCCAGGCTGGTCAGTCGCACGTCGACCGGGGCGTACGGGCGGGCGAGCAGCGCGTGCAGCAGCGGCCCGGGGTTGTGCCGCAGCGGGTCCCACTCGTGCGCGCGGATGTCGCCGGACTCGAACAGCTCCCGGTCCACGAACGAGGTGAGCAGCGCGTGGTCGACGCGCTCCTCGACGTCCAGCGCGTCCGGGTCCAGCTCGGCGAGCGCGTCCGCGGCTTCCTTGAGCATGGTCCGGTCGGCCGCGACCGCCTCGGCGGAGAGGTCCGGCAGCCGGTCGTCGTAACGGTGGTCGCCGGTGGAGGTCGCGACCCCCGGCCGGCTCTCCAGCAACGCGTCGACGATCCGCTCCGCGAGCGGCACAAACGATTCCACCCGCCGACCCTACCGGGTCGACTCAGGCCTTTTCGGCGGCGCGGACCGCGTCCGCGTAGGCGAGGGCGGCGCGGCGCAGGGCCGCCTCCGGGTCCAGGCCCGCCTCGCGGGCCGCCGCGACCGTGGCGAGCAGGCCGGCACCGAGCCGCGCCTCCGGGTCCACCTGGGAATCCGCGAGGGGCGGCGGTACGGCGAGGCCGACCCGCCCGGCGCGCTCGAGGATCTTGGCGGCCAGGGCGAGGGCCGGCTGGCTCAGCGCGATGCCGTCCAGCACCGAGTCACGCGCCTTCTCGGTCCGCTTGATCCGCTCCCAGCTGGCCTCGATCTCCTCCAGGGTGCCGGCCTCGGCGTCGGCGAAGACGTGCGGGTTGCGCCGGACCATCTTGTCGACCAGCCCGCCGGCCACGTCGTCGACGGTCCACCGCTGCTCCTCGGGCAGTTCCTCGGCGAGGCGGGCGTGCAGCACCACCTGGAGCAGCACGTCGCCCAGTTCCTCGCGCAGCGCGTCGGTGTCCCCGGCGCTGATCGCGTCGTACGCCTCGTAGCACTCCTCGATCAGGAAGCCGGCGAGGCTGCGGTGGGTCTGCGCGCGCTTCCAGGGATCGCCGCCGGGAGAGGCCAGCCGGTCCATCACCGCCACCGCGTCGAGCAGCCGGGCGCCCGGCGGGTCCCAGGAGCCGTACATCAGCTCCAGCTCGGCCAGGCCGGGCTCGCGGGCCAGCCGCAGGCCCAGCTCGCGGGCCAGCGACTCGTCGCCGGCCGGGCCGGCCAGCCACACCGCGACGCCGTGCGACGCCGCCGCGTCGAGCAGCGCCTGCGTCGCCCGGCCGTCGACCACCGTGACCTCGGCGCCCGCCACGCGGACCGCCGTCGTCAGCTCGCTCTCCGCCCCTGCCAGCACCGGATGCCGGCGTACGACGTCCCACGCGGCGGCGGTCAGCAGCCCGGCCGGCAGCCGGGGCGAGGTGACGAGCAGGACGATCCGCGCCGGCATGCTCAGCTGTGGGTCCCGCCGGCCGCCTCGGGCGCGACGGTGGGCAGCGGATCCGGGGTGGAGACGTCGGTGACCCCGTTGGAGCCGGCCTCGCCCAGCGGCACGCTCACCGCCGGCGCGTTGCCGGAGAAGCTCAGCACGGGGAACTCCAGCGGGCGGTAGCGGGGGTTGACCGTCACGTCGTACGCGGCGACCGCGTCGGCCAGCGACTTGCGGGTGGCCAGCGCGCCGCGCAACTGCTCGCCGTCGAGCTGGCGGGCGGCCGCCTCGTCGGGCACGTCGGCCGGGATGGCGCCCGCCTTGCGGCCCGCCGCCACCACGTCCGCCAGATCCTGCGCGGTCGGCTCGGCCGGTGCCCCGGTCGGCACCCCCGACAGGCAGTTGTAGAGCTCGGCGGACTGGCGCACGTAGCCGGTGTCGGGCGACAGGCGCAACTGCTGGGCGACCTGCTCCGGCGCGACCTGCCCGCGCGGCTGGTAGTTCTTGTCCGCGGAGAGCCGCTCGCAGACCTCGGTCAACACGAGCATGCTGACGATCTGGCCGCGGTCGGGCAGCTGCGGCACCTGCGCCGGGGGCTGCCCCTCGGGCGCCTCGGGCGCCTCGGGCTGCCCGGTCGGCATCGGGTTCTTCGCCCGCAGGTCGTCGACGATCCCGGTGACGGCATCCTCGGTGATCCGCAGGTCACCGACGTAGGCGGCGACACCGGGCTCGGCACGGCAACCGGAGAGGGCGACGAGGCCGAGCGCCACGCTGGCGACGGCGACAAGACGGCGAGCACGCATGTCGGTCACTCTCTCATGCCGCCCGGGGCCGCCGTGACACCGCCCACCGGTCTCCCCGCGCGCCCGCCCCGCGCGCGCCCGGGTCCCCACCCCCTGCTCACCCGCCGGCTGCCGGTCAGCCATCGTCGACCGCCACTCACCGCGCGGCGGCTCCCGCCGTCGCCGGCTCGCCCAGGACGTCCTTGAGCAACTGGGCGCACCACTCCAGCAGGGCCTGGTCGCGCAGCGGCTCGCCGCCCACCCGCCGGGTGCTGGGCCGGGGCACGCTGACCTGGTCGAGCGCCTGCTTGTAGACCGAGTCGGGGTGGTAACGCTTGAGCCGCAGCTGCTTCGAGTCGGGCAGCGGCAGCGGACCGAACCGGATGTGCTTGCCCTGCATGGAGACGTCGGTCAGGCCGTAGCGGCGGGCCAGCAGCCGGAACCGGGCCACGGCGACGAGGTTCTGCACCGGCGCGGGCGGCTCGCCGTAGCGGTCGGTCATCTCGGCCACCACCTCGCTCAGCCGGTCGGCGTCGCGGGCCTCGGCGAGCTTGCGGTACATCTCCAGGCGCAGCCGCTCCACGGCGACGTAGTCGTGCGGCAGGTGGGCGTCGACCGGCAGGTCGACCTTGACCTCGGTCTCCTCCTCCGGGCGCTCGCCCTTGAACGCGGAGACCGCCTCGCCGACCATCCGCACGTACAGGTCGAAGCCGACGCCCTCGATGTGCCCGGACTGTTCGCCGCCGAGCAGGTTGCCGGCGCCCCGGATCTCCAGGTCCTTCATCGCCACGTACATGCCGGCGCCCAGCTCGGTGTGCTGGGCGATGGTCGCCAGCCGCTCGTGGGCGTGCTCGGTGAGCGGCTTCTCCGGCGGGTAGAGGAAGTAGGCGTACGCCCGCTCCCGGCCCCGGCCGACCCGGCCGCGGATCTGGTGCAGCTGGGCCAGGCCGAGCAGGTCGGCCCGCTCCACGATCAGGGTGTTGGCGTTGGGGATGTCGATGCCGGACTCCACGATCGTGGTGCAGACCAGCACGTCGAACTCCTTCTCCCAGAAGCCGACCATGACCCTTTCCAGGGCCTCCTCGCCCATCTGGCCGTGCGCCACCGCGACCCGCGCCTCGGGCACCAGCTCGCGGAGCTTCCGGGCCGTCCGGTCGATCGACTCGACCCGGTTGTGCAGGTAGAAGACCTGCCCGTCGCGGAGCAGCTCGCGGTGGATGGAGGCGGCCACCTGCCGCTCGTCGTGCGCACCGACGAAGGTGAGCACCGGGTGCCGCTCCTCCGGCGGGGTGGCGATTGTCGACATCTCCCGGATGCCGGTGATCGCCATCTCCAGCGTGCGCGGGATCGGCGTGGCCGACATGCTCAGCACGTCGACCGAGGCGCGCATCGTCTTCAGGTGCTCCTTGTGCTCGACGCCGAAGCGCTGCTCCTCGTCGACGATGACCAGGCCGAGCGACTTGAACCGGGTGGCGGCCTGGAGCAGCCGGTGGGTGCCGATGACGATGTCGGCGGTGCCCGCGGCGGCCATCTCCAGGGCCTGCTCCGCCTCCTTCGGCGTCTGGAAGCGGGAGAGCTGCCGGATGGTCACCGGGAACTGGCTCATCCGCTCGGCGAACGTGTTGTAGTGCTGCTGCACCAGCAGCGTGGTGGGCACCAGCACCGCCACCTGCTTGCCGTCCTGCACCGCCTTGAACGCCGCCCGGACGGCGATCTCCGTCTTGCCGTAGCCGACGTCGCCGCAGATCAGCCGGTCCATCGGGACGGTCTGCTCCATGTCCCGCTTGACCTCCTCGATCGCGGCGAGCTGGTCCGGCGTCTCCTGCCACGGGAAGGCGTCCTCCAGCTCCCGCTGCCACGGCGTGTCGGGGCCGAAGTTGTGCCCCTTGGACGCCTTGCGCGCCGCGTAGAGCTGGATGAGCTGGGCGGCGATCTCCCTGACCGCCTTGCGGGCCCGGGCCTTGGACTTCTGCCAGTCCGAGCCGCCCATCTTGTGCAGGGTGGGCTGCTCGCCGCCGACGTAGCGGGAGAGCTGGTCGAGCTGGTCGGTGGGGACGAAGAGCCGGTCCCCGGGCTGGCCGCGCTTGCTCGGGGCGTACTCGATGACCAGGTATTCCCGCGACGCCCCGTTGACGGTGCGCTGCACCAGCTCGACATAGCGGCCGATGCCGTGCTGCTCGTGCACAACGTGGTCGCCGGCCTTCAGCTCCAGGGGGTCGATGGTGTTGCGCCGTCGGCTCGGCATCTTGCGCATGTCGCGGGTCGAGGTGCCCCGCCCGCCGGTGACGTCGTTGCCGGTGAGCAGCACGAACCGGGACGCCTCGTCGACGAAGCCGCCGGTCAGGCTGCCGCAGGCGACCAGCACCTCGCCGGGGGCGGGCGCGGTCGGGATCTCCTCGGTCAGCCGCGCGCCGAGGCCCGCGTCGCGGAGCACCTCGACCGCCCGCTGGGCGGGGCCGTGCCCCTCGAAGACCAGCGCGACCGACCAGCCCTCGCCGGTCCAGCGCTTGAGGTCGTCGACCACCCGGGCGGTCTCGCCGTGGTAGAGCGGGGCCGGCTGCGCGGAGAGGGTCACCGCGATCGCGTCGTCGGGAGTGACGTCGTACGCCTCCGGCCCGTCCTCCCAGGGCTGCCGCGCCGGGGCGGCCTCGGCCTCCACGAGCCCGAACGGCGACAGCGTCCACCAGGGCTGGCGCAGCTTCGCCGCGACGGCGCGTACGTCGCCCAGGGTCCGGAAGGCGGCGGCGCCGAGGTCGACGGGGGCCTGGCCACCGACGGCGGCCGCGGCCCAGCTCGCCTGGAGGAACTCGTCGGAGGTACGCACCAGGTCGTGCGCCCGGGTGCGGATCCGCTCCGGGTCGCACAGGAGCACGTGGGTGCCGGCCGGCATGGCGTCCAGCAGCAGCTCCATCGAGTCGGCGCCGATCAGCGCCGGGGCCAGGGACTCCATGCCCTCCACCGGGATGCCCTCGGCCAGCTTGTCGAGGATCTCCGCCAGCTCCGGGTGCTCCTCGGCGAGGGCGGCGGCCCGCTTGCGCACCGACGGGGTGAGCAGCAGCTCCCGGCACGGCGGCGCCCACAGCTGCGGCACCTGCTCGATGGTGCGCTGGTCGGCGACGGCGAAGGTGCGGATCTCCTCCACCTCGTCGCCCCAGAACTCGACCCGCGACGGATGCTCGTCGGTGGGCGGGAAGATGTCGAGGATGCCGCCGCGCACGGCGAACTCGCCCCGCTTGGTGACCAGGTCGACCCGCCCGTACGCCATGTCGGTCAACCGGCGGGCGACCTCCTCCAGGTCGGCCTCCTGCCCGGCGGCGAGCTGCACCGGCTCCAGGTCGCCGAGCCCCTTGAGCTGCGGTTGCAGCAGCGACCGGACGGGCGCCACGACCACCCGCAGCGGGCCGGTGCGACCGTGCGCGTCGGCCGAACCGGGGTGCGCGAGCCGGCGCAGCACGGCCAGCCGACGGCCGACCGTGTCGGAGCGGGGCGACAGGCGCTCGTGCGGCAGCGTCTCCCACGACGGGAAGACCGTCACCTGCTCGGGCGGGAGCAGGCTGCCCAGCGCGGCGGCCAGGTCGTCGGCCTCCCGCGTGGTGGCGGTCACGGCGAGCACCGGACGACCCGCGCCACCGCCCGGCCCGCCGTCGCCGGCCTGGTCGGCGGCGACCGCGGCGACCGCGAACGGGCGCAGCGCGGCCGGCGCGGTGATGTCGAGGCCGTCGACCTGCGCGGCACCGGAGCGCGCCAGGTCACGTGCCCGGGCCAGCCCCGGGTCGGCCAGGGCGGCGGAGAACAGACCGGTGAGCATGGGATCACTTCCAGCGGGAGGACACGACGATCACCCCTCGTCCGGCTGGACGGGGGGCCACTGGTCGACACTATCTCTCCGGTCGGACGAACCGCCCCCGCGTAGGTTGGATCGTCGACAATCGGCGCAGGGCCACCCGGGGGGAGAACGGATGCCTGAGGGAACCGGCAGCGACCCACGCCGGAAGACCACGCCGGCCCGGTGGCGGATGCTGGGTCACCCGGACGGGATCCTCATCTACGAGGTCCGCTGCATCGTCGAGAACCACGGCTGGACGACACCGGCCATCGAGCTGAACTACAACCTCATCCTCGGGCGGTCGGGGGCGTACCGGCGGCGGCTCAACGGTCGTACGGCGTTCTCGGACGCCACCTCGGTGCTGCTCACCCGGCCGGGCGACGAGATGTCCGTGTCCCACCCGCTGGGCTGCGGCGACTCGTACACCTGCCTGGAGGTCGACCCGGCGGTGCTGGCCGAACGCCCGGACGGGACCCGCTGGCTGGAGACCGCCGGCTGGGAGGGCACCTCCGACGCGTCGCTCGACCTGGCACACCGGATGCTCATCGCGGAGTTCCGGCGGGGACTGGACCACTTCGAGATGGCGGAACGGCTGCACCGCTTCCTCGACGAGGTGCTCAGCCGTACCGGTGCCCGGGACGAGCCGGGGACGGACCTGGCACGCGCGGTCAGCCGGCGGCCCGCCACCCAGGCCGCCCACCGTCGCCTGGCCGACCGGGCCCGCGAGGTGCTCACCGCCGGCGACTACTCGCTCAGCCTCGACGAGGTGGCCCGCGAGGTGGGCGCCTCCCCGCACCACCTGAGCCGGGTGTTCCACCGGGTCACCGGCAGCAGCCTCACCGCCTACCGCAACCGGCTGCGGGTCCGGGCGGTGCTGGACACCCTCGCCGAGTCGGACGAGCGGCCGCTGCGCGCGGTGGCGGCGGAGCACGGCTTCGCCGACCAGGCCCACCTCACCCGCGTGGTCCGGGACCACGTCGGCCACCCCCCGGCCCACCTGCGCCGACTCCTCACCCAAACCCGACGGACCTGACCCCGCCCTCACCCCCCACCCGCTGTCCCTGCGTTTGAACCGGGTTGGACGGCCGGGTCGGGCCGTCGGGTTGGGTCGGCCGGGTCGGGCTGGTCGGGTCGGGCCGGTCGGGCCGGATCGGATCGCGGGTTCTGAGTTGGCGGTCAACCGAGCATCGATGTTCAAGACCCGGACCGCCCGGCGGCCGAAGATGGAATCCGTCAGCCGGGATCGAGCCGCCGGATCGGCGGTCGCGGGGTGCGCGGACCTGTTCGGGGAGGCCCGCAGCTCCAACCGGCTGCGACCTCGGCGACGGCGAGGCGCCGTCGCCGCCCGCCGGTGGTGCCGTACACCCCCCTGTACGGCACTCCGGTGGGCACGGGGCAGCCCGTTCGAAGGATCTTGACGGGGGTGGCCGGCCGTGATCGGCTGCGCTGATGGGCAACCAGTGGCGGGCACAGTTCGACGCGGAGGTCACCTTCGCCAACGGCGGCGGGCTGCGGACGGACGGGTTCCGTCTGGACATTCCCGGCCGCGACATCGCCGACGACGAACTGGCGGCGCTGTTCGTCCGGCACCTCGGGCTGCTGATGGTGGCCGAGGTACGGATCACCGGCCGGACGATCATCGAGGAGCCGCACAAGGGCGGCCGGGGTGTGGCCGCCGGCCCGGGGGACAGTTCCCGGCGACGGCTGGTCGAGTTGAGCCACGTCGTCACCGACGGCATGACCACCCTGCCGGGCTGGCCGGCGCCACGGATCACCGAATGGCTGACCCGGGAGGCGTCCCGCGCCAACTACGCCCCCGGCACCGAGTTCCAGGTGGGGCGGATCGACATGATCGCCAACACCGGCACGTACCTGGACACGCCCGCCCACCGCTTCGCCGACGGCGCCGACCTCGCCGGCACCCCGCTGGACCGCCTCGCCGACCTGCCCGGCGTCGTGGTCCGGGTACCGGCCGGCACCCGCGCGGTGGACCGGCTGCTGCTGGCACCGTACGACGTCGCCGGGCACGCGGTGCTGCTGCACACGGGCTGGTCGGCGCACTTCGGCACGGACCGGTACGGCGCGCCGGAGGCGCCCTACCTCACCGGCGACGGCGCCCGGGCCCTGGTCGACGCGGGCGCCGCCCTGGTCGGCATCGACTCGATCAACATCGACGACATGAGCCCGGCGGCGGCCGGCGAGCGACCGGCGCACAGCGCCCTGCTGGCCGCCGGCGTCCCGATCGTGGAGCACCTGACCGGGCTCGACGCGCTGCCCCCGACCGGCTTCCGGTTCACGGCCGCCCCACCGATGGTGGCCGGCATGGGCACCTTCCCGGTACGGGCGTTCGCGGTCCTCAATCCCACCTGATCGACGACCGAGGGCCACGTCGACAGCCCGGGATCAACCTTCGGGTCGGCGCGCGGGCGGGCTGTGACAGCAGGCTGCCGGAATGTCACGGGCACCGCGCGTCCCCAGAGAGTTGGCGTTCCTCCCGTTCTCCGGCAGTCGGGCCGTCGCCGCCGGCCTGGTCACGTGGCGGATGCTCCGTGGGCCGTCCTGGTGCCGGCTGCTGCCCGACCTCTACGTCCACGTCGACGGTTACCGTGAGAACGACCACCGGATGTGGTGCGACGCCGTTGCCCTCACCCTGCCGGCGGGGGCCGCCATCAGCGGTCTCAGCGCGGCATTCCTGTGGGGCGTGGAACTCCTCCCACACGCGAGCCCGGTCTTCGTCACGCTCCCGGCGACGGCCCGCCGACGCTCCACTCGGCGTGTGTCGGTCGACCAACGGTCGTTCTCCGCCCGGGAGATCACCCGCTTCGCCGGCTTGCCGGTCACCACCGGCGTCCGCACGGCCTTCGACCTCGGGCGGCAGTTGCCCCGGACGGACGCGCTCGTCGCGGTGGACGCGCTGCTGCATCGGCGGGTGGTCAAGCTCCCGGCGTTGGGCAGCTACCTGGACACGCACAACGGCTGGCCCGGCACCGCCCAACTGCGGGAGGTGCTCACGCTGGCCGAGCCGCTGAGCGAGTCCCCCATGGAGACCCGGCTCCGGCTCGTCCTGCACGACGCCGGTCTGCCACCCCTGACCGCGCAGCACGACGTGTACGGCACCCACCCGCACCGGGGACGCGTCTTCCTCGGCCGCGTCGACCTCGCCTACCCCCGGTGGCGAATCGCCATCGAGTACGAGGGTGACCACCACCGGGAACGCACCCACTTCCAGCGCGACGTGGCTCGGCTCAACGCACTCCGCGCGGCGGGCTGGTTGGTGCTGCGCTTCACCGCGGACGACGCACTGCGGCACCCCGCCCGAATTGTCCGGCTGGTAACTGCCGCAATCCAGGAACGCCGCCCCGGCCAATGCTGATCAGGACGCCATGGACCTTAAAACGGCCAGTTAACGTCCATGGCGTCCTGATCACCAGGGCGCTCGCACGCGCGCACGCCAAGGCGCGGGTGGGTCAGTAGCGGACCGAGATGTGTCGGGTGGTCGCGTCGATGCGGATCTCGCCGCCGTACGGGACGATCAGCTGCGGGTCGGTGTGGCCGAGGTCGACGTCGAAGACCACCACCGCGTCGGGGCAATAGGCGGCCAGCGCCCGGGTGACCGCCTCCCGCTGCGCCTCCGCCCAGTCCCGCCGCTCGTCGGGGGTGTGCTGCCGGGTGAAGTCCCACGCCTTCGGCCGGCCGACGAGGACCGCCGGGAAGCCGGCGAGCAGACCGCGCTCCCCCATGTTGCGCAGGATCCGGAACACCTCGGTGGCCGGGGGCAACTCCTCGGAGGTCTCGACCATCAGCACCGATCCGGCCAGGTCCCCGGCGTCAGGGACCCGGTCGGCGGCCAGCAGCCAGTGCAGGATCTCCAGGTTGCCGCCCCAGGTGCGCCCCTCGACCACCGTCGACGGCCCCTGCCAGCGCCAGCCCTCGCCCGGGAGCATCTCCGGCTCGTCGGCCAGCGTCGCCGGGTCCTGCCAGTCGTTCGGCCGGTCGCCCCACTGCGGCGCGGGAGTGAGGTCGTACCAGCCGGAGGTGAAGAGGGCCGCGCGCAGCGAGTCGAAGGTCAGCGGGTGCGGGCTGCCGGGCCGGCCGAGGTGCACGAGCACGGACCCGCCGTGGTACGACACGACGCCCAGCCGGTACAGGTGGTTGAGGACGTTGGTGTTGTCGGAGTAGCCGAAGTACGGCTTCGGGTTGGCCCGCAGCACGGCGTCGTCCAGGTGCGGGGTGACCGTGATCAGGTCGTCCCCGCCCACCGTGGCGAGCACGGCGGCGATCGTCGGGTCGGCGAAGGCGGCGGTCAGGTCCCGGGCCCGGTCGCGCGGGTCGGCGCCGAGTACCCGGGTGGTCGGGTACTCCACCGGCTCCAGGCCGAACTCCTCGCGCAGCCGGCGCAGGCCCAACTCGTACACGTGGGGGAAGAGGGCCGGCAGGCCGGCGGACGGCGAGACGACCGCGACCCGGTCTCCCGGTCGGGGCTTGGGGGGATAGCTCGGCGACGTCATGATCGGACGCTACCGACCGGCTCCAGCGATTTTCCGCTGGTCCGGCCCGCCGGGACGCTGGCGGACGGCCTCTAGGCTGGCCCCGCCGAAGTTGATCGAGTATTCGGAGGCCGCGTGAGCACCCCCGCCGGACATCCGCCGCAGCCCTTCCACCACGGCCCACCGCACGGCGGCCCGTGGGGAGGCCCCGTGCCGCCGCCGGTGACCAGGCGCATCCCGGAGGACCAGCCCTTCGTGGTACGGCCCAACGTCGCGAAACGCGGCCTGCTGATGATGGGGGTGGTGCTGGTCCTCATCCTCCCGATCGCCTGCTGCGCCGGTCTCGGCATGGTGAACTCGTCCGATCCGCAGCTGCGCTCCCAGTCCGTGGTCGCGATCCTCGGCGTGGTGGGCTGCCTGCTGGCCCTGGTCGCCCTGCCGCTGGGGATCCAGCTCTGGCTGATCGGTTCCGGCGGCCCGGTGCTGGCGCTCGGCCCGGCCGGGCTCTGGATCCGCACCCGGCCGACCCGGGGCCAGGCGATCTGGCTGCCGTGGGAGGGCGTCGCGCGGATCTCCCGGCGCCGGTGGAGCCTGGAGAAGATGCTGGTGGTCACGCCACGCGACGCGCGGGCGCTCCAGCACCTCGGGGCGTTCACGGCGCTCGACAGCGCGGCCCTGAGCGCCTTCTACGGCTCGGGGCTGGTCGCCACGCTCAACTTCGCGGACCGGTCCGAGGCGGAGATCATGGCGGCGGTCGCCCACTACAGCGCGGGCCGCTGCCAGCTCACCTGACCGATGCGGCACCGGCGGCCCAGGCCGGGAAACGTCACATTCCGGGCACGAGCCGCCCTAGGCTGGCGGCGTGGACCAGGAGATGCGCGACGGGCTGCCGCGTACCGCCGCGCTGCTGCTCGGCACCCTGGTGCTCGCCACCGCGTTCATCACCGCGTACGTCGGCGCGCTGCACCGTCCCACGCCCCGCGACGTGCCGGTCGGGGTGGTGCGCGGCGACCAGAAGGCACAGGCCGTCCTCGCCGCCGTACGCAACCAGAGCGACACCCTCGACGCCGTCGAGTACGCCGACCCGCGCGCCGCCGACGACGGCCTGCTCACCCGCGAGGTGTACGGGGTGCTCGCCACCGGCGCCGAGGGCGGGCTGGTGCTGACCACCGCGAGCGCCGCAGCGCCGGCCGCGACCGACGTCGTCGTCCGGGTCCTCGACACCGCCGCCCGGCAGGCGGAGATGCCGCTGCGGGTCACCGACGAGGTGCCGGTGGCCGCGACCGATCCGCGCGGGCTCGTGCCGTTCTACCTGGCCGTCGGGTACGTACTGGGCGGCTACCTCGCCGCCACCGTGCTCGGCCTGGGCAACGGCACCGCCCCGCGCAGCCTGCGCCGCGCCGGGCTGCGGATCGCCGCGCTGGCCGGCTACAGCCTGGTGCTCGGGGCCGCCGGCGCGATCGTGGTGGGACCCGTCCTGGACGTCTGGGACCACGACCTGTTCGGCGTCGCCGCGAGTGGGACGCTGGCGGTCCTCGCGGCGGCGATGATCGCCTCGGCGGTGCAGGGCTGGCTGGGGCTGTTCGGCACCGGGCTGGTGATCCTGCTGCTGGTCGTGCTCGGCAACCCCGGCTCCGGCGGCATCTACGCCCCCGAGTTCCTGCCGACCTGGCTGCGCGGCATGCACCGCTGGAACGTGCCGGGGCTCGCCACCGACCTGCTCAAGTCCGTCGTCTACTTCGACCGCCGGTCGACCGGTTGGCCCATCGCCGGGCTCACCATCTGGACGGCGCTGGGCGTGGCGGGTGTGCTCAGCGCCACCCCGTTCCAGGCCCGCCGTCGCGCCGGCCGACGCACCGCACCCGGCCCCACCAGCGAAGATGCGCCCCGCGCCGGCTGAGACGCGAGGAACGGCTCCTTCCTCTGCCGCAGACGATTGCAAGGGTCCCCTCCTTCCCTGCGGGGGACGCGGATACGATCCAGGGAGTCGGACAGCGCTGTCCTTCGTACTCGCGTAAGGAGCGCATCGTGACCGACCAGCACGACCACGACGGCCCCGACGCCGCCCTGCGGGCCGACATCCGCCGCCTCGGCACCCTGCTCGGGCAGACCCTCGCCCGCCAGGAGGGCAGGCCGCTGCTCGACCTCGTCGAGGAGATCCGCGCCCAGGTGCGCTCGGACGCCCCCACCGCCGCGCAGCGCCTCGCCGGCCTGGACGTCACCACCGGCACCAAGCTGGCCCGCGCCTTCTCCACCTACTTCCACCTGGCCAACATCACCGAGCAGGTGCACCGGGCCCGGGAGCTGCGGCGCCGCCGGGCGGTGCAGGGCGGTTGGCTGGACCAGGCGGCCAAGATGATCGCCGAGCGCGGGGTGCCGGCCGAGGAGATCGCCGCGGCGGCCCGGCGGCTGGCGGTACGGCCCGTCTTCACCGCCCACCCGACCGAGGCGGCCCGCCGGTCGATCCTGTCCAAGCTGCGCGCCATCGCCGACGAACTGGACACCGAGACCGCGAACGCGATCCTCTACGGCGCCAGCGACGAGGGCCCGGCCAACCGCCGCCTCGCGGAACTGCTCGACCTGATGTGGCAGACCGACGAGCTGCGGCTGGACCGGCCGGACCCGACCGACGAGGCCCGCAACGCCATCTACTACCTGCGCGACCTGTACGCCGAGGCCGCCCCGCAGGTCCTCGACGACCTCGCCGACACGCTGCGCACCCTCGGCGTGGAGACCTCCCCGACCGCCCGGCCGTTGTCCTTCGGCACCTGGATCGGCGGCGACCGCGACGGCAACCCGTTCGTCACCCCGGCGGTGACCCGCGAGGTGCTGACCATCCAGCACGAGCACGGCATCGCGGCCACCGAGAAGGCGATGGACCACCTGATCGACGAGGTGTCGGTGTCCCGGCGGCTGCGCGGGGTGTCGCTCGACCTCTCCGCGAGCCTCGCCGCCGACCTGGACGCGCTGCCAGAGGTGGCGGCCCGGTTCCGCCGGGTCAACGCCGAGGAGCCCTACCGGCTCAAGGCCCGCTGCGTGAAGGCGAAGCTGGCCAACACCCGGCAGCGGCTGCGCCAGGGCACCGCGCACGTGCCCGGTCGGGACTACCGCGGCTCCGCCGAGCTGGTCGCCGACCTGGAACTGCTGCGCGCCTCGCTGGCCCGCAACGCCGGCCAGCTCACCGCCGTGGGCCGGCTCGCCTCGACCATCCGTACGGTCTCCGCGTTCGGGCTGCACCTGGCGACCATGGACGTCCGGGAGCACGCCGAGGCGCACCACGCGGTGCTCGCCCAGCTCTACGCGGCCGTCGGCGAGGTCTCCGACTACCCGTCGCTGAGCCGGCAGGAACGCACGAAGCTGCTCGCCGACGAGCTGACCGGTCGCCGGCCGCTCTCCACGCTGGACACCCCGCTGACCGAGGCGACCCGCAAGACGTTCGACGTGTTCGGCACCATCCGCGAGGCGCAGGACCGGTTTGGCAACGAGGTCATCGAGTCGTACATCGTCTCGATGACGCTCGGCGTGGACGACGTGCTCGCCGCCGTGGTGCTGGCGCGCGAGGCCGGCCTGGTCGACGTGCACAGCGGCCGGTCCCGGATCGGCTTCGTGCCGCTGCTGGAGACCCCGGCCGAGCTGAACACGGGCGGCGAACTCCTCGACGAGCTGCTCTCGCTGCCGGCGTACCGGGCCCTGGTGGCGGCGCGGGGCGACGTGCAGGAGGTGATGCTGGGCTACTCCGACTCCAACAAGGAGGCCGGCATCACCACCAGCCAGTGGTCCATCCACCGGGCCCAGCGCGCGCTGCGCGACGTGGCGGCCCGGCACGGCGTACACCTGCGGCTCTTCCACGGCCGCGGCGGCACGGTGGGTCGCGGCGGCGGGCCGACGCACGAGGCGATCCTGGCCCAGCCGTACGGCACCCTGGACGGCGCGATCAAGGTCACCGAGCAGGGCGAGGTCATCTCCGACAAGTACTCCCTGCCGTCGCTGGCGCGGGAGAACCTGGAGCTGACCCTGGCCGCGGTGCTCCAGGCCACCCTGCTGCACACCGCGCCCCGGCAGCCCGCCGAGATGCTGGAACGCTGGGACGCCGCGATGGATACGGTCTCCGACTCGGCCTTCCGGTCGTACCGGTCGCTGGTCGAGGACCCGGACCTGCCCGCGTACTTCTGGGCGTCGACGCCGACGGAGCTGCTCGGCGCGCTGAACATCGGCTCCCGGCCGGCGAAGCGGCCGAACACCGGGGCCGGGCTCGCCGGGTTGCGCGCCATCCCGTGGGTGTTCGGCTGGACCCAGACCCGGCAGATCGTGCCCGGCTGGTTCGGGGTCGGCTCCGGCCTGGCCGCGGCCCGCGAGGCGGGGCTGGAGGACGTGCTGGCCGAGATGCACCGCAACTGGCACTTCTTCCGCACGTTCCTGTCGAACGTCGAGATGATGCTCACCAAGACCGACCTGAGCATCGCCCGCCGCTACGTCGAGACGCTGGTGCCGAAGAAGCTGCACCCGATCTTCCACAAGATCGAGCAGGAGTACGAGCTGACCAAGCAGGAGGTGCTGGCGGTGACCTCCTCGCCGGCCCTGCTGGAGAACTCCCCCGTGCTCCAGCGCACCCTGGCCGTCCGCGACACGTACCTGGAGCCGCTGCACCACCTCCAGGTCGCCCTGCTGCGCCAGTACCGGGAGTCCGGGGCGGCGGGCCGGGCGGTAGCCACGGCGCCGGGCGGCCGGCGTGCACCGAGCGACGGTACGGCGCTGGAGCGGGCGCTGCTGACCACGGTCAACGGCATCGCCGCCGGCATGCGCAACACGGGCTGAGCAGCGAGGAAGGGCACCTTTCCGCGCTTCCCGCAGCGGAGGGTGCCCTTCCTTCCCACGGCACCGCCGAGCCGGCCAGCGCTGTCGGTACCAGTCTTGCCGTCGGTGTCGGCCCTACCAGTCGCCGCCGCCGAAGTCACCGCCGCCGAAGTCGCCACCCCCGAAATCTCCGCCGCCGAACCCGCCGCCGCCGAAGTCACCGCCGCCGGCCTCGCCGCCCTGCTCGCCGAATCCGGTGCCGTCGCCGAAGCCCTCCTGGTAGCCGGCCTCGTAGCCGTACCCGGGGTCGCCGAAGCCGGGCGAGAAGAGCGCGTCGGCGATCAGCACGCCGCCGAGGACACCCGCGCCAGCGCCCAGCGCGGTCTTCCACCACGGGGTGGAGTACCAGCCTGCCGGCACCGGCCGGCCCTGGTAGCGCCCGCCCGGGTAGTAGTAGGGGGTGTCGCGGCCGGGCTGCGGGCCGGCCTTGAAGGTCTGCCCCTGCACGTCGACCTGGCGCTCCCGGGTGAGCTGCCCGGCGCCCTGCGCGGCGGCCAGCGGGGGCAGCTCGGGGCCGGGGTCGATGCCGAGCGCCACGCGGGCCGCCCGGGCATATGTCAGCCCCTCCAGCGCGGTCTCCCGGGCCAGGCGGTACTGCTCGACGCTGCGGGCCTGCTCCAGCTGGCTGCCGGCCGCGTTGTAACGCTCCCCGGCGTCGACCAGCGCCTGGCGCACGGCCGGGTGGTCGCCGTGCAGGTTCATCACCTGGCCGCCGAGCCGCTCGTACCAGCGCTGGGCGTCGGCCCGCGCGTCGGCCAGGCGGCGCTCCGCCCGGGCGGCGCTCTCCCCACGCCACCAGACGACCGCACCCACCAGCAACACCACGAGGATGAGCAGCGGCAGATATCTCATGTCTGCGACGTTACCCAGGCCAGGCCAGCGCCACGCCTCCGATCGACGCAGCTCGGCTGCGCGGATCGGAGGCAGGGCCGAGGATGTCCGGGCCAGGCCCAGCCGGGCGAGGGCAGGGGCGGGCCGGGGCGGGTCCCGGGCCGGGGCGGGGCGCAGTCCCGGGCCGGAGCGGTCTCCGGCCGGGCTAGTGTCGTCGGCCGAGGTTCCACACGACGGCGTGCACGTCGCCGCCGGTGGCGGCCAGTTGGCCGGCGACGAGCCCCCGGTCGTTGACGAAGCCCACCCGGCCGCCGGAGCGGCCGAGATCCAGGGGGCCGAGGTCGACGCCGCGGCCCCACACCCAGGCCACGCCGTGTTTCGCGCCGCTGGCGACGGTCGCCTCACCGACCACGGTGCCGGCCTCGTTGATCGCCATGGCCTGGCTGTACGAGCCGCCGAGAGTGCCCAGATTCGTGACGACGCCGTGGTGCCACCGCACGGCGCGCATGTCCGTCGGGGTCTGCGCGCTGCCGGCGACCTGCCCGCGTCCGTTGACGCCCACCGGGTAGCTGTCGGTGCCGCCGAGGGTGCCGAGATCCGTGAAGACACCGTCGTACCACAGGAAGGCGTGCCATCCGGAGCCGTCGACCCGCATGGTGCCGACCACCTGGCCCCGGTCGTTGATGCCGGTGGCCATGCTTGTCGCGCTGGCCGGCGGCGTCAGCCGGACCAGCCTGCCGTCGCGCCACAGCGCCGCCTCGGTGCTGGACCCGTCCGCGCTGTTGGTGAAGCCGACGACATCGCCGCGGTCGTTGATCGCCGCCGCGAGGGTGTCGCCACCGCGACCGGGCAGGTCCGTGCTGATCCCGTTGCGCCAGCGGAACGCCCGGCCGTACTGGCCGCTGTCGTCGGTGTATCTCGTGCCGATCACCTCGCCGCGCTCGTTGACGCCGAGGGCCGAGGACGGCCCGTGGACGGCGGAGAGGTCGGTCATGACGCCGTCGCGCCACCGGAACGGCCTGGTCCGCCCGTCGGCCAGGACGGTGGTGCCGACCACCACGCCCCGCTCGCTGACGGCGACGCCGTGGCTGTCCGTGCCCAACGTGCCGAGGTCGGTCAGGGTCCCGTCCCGCCACACGAACGCGTGGACGCGGCCGTCGGCGGTCTGGCTGTCGCCGAGGACCAGCCCGGAGTCGGTGAGCCCGACGGGGACGCTCCAGTCGCCGCCCAGCGTCCCGAGGTCCCGCCAGCCGCCTGCGCCCCCGGGCGGTGCGGCGACCACCGCGACCGGCGTGGCCAGGGCGGCGAGGAGGACTCCCGCCGCCGTCACGACGAGTGTCCGTACGGGACGCAACCGACCAGCCATGCCGTCTCCCTCCGAGGCCCTGTCGTCACTCTGAGCCATGTCGTCGCTTCCTGTCTGCCCCGGAACGGCCAAACCCCGCCGCGCCGCTCGGCACGATCGGCCACAACGTCCATCCGCGACAAAGGCGGCGGGTGCGACGAGAGCGGCACGGCGGCGCGCGGCGCGCCGGTCTGGCAAGCTCCGGGGGTGGACTTCTCGACGCTGGCCGTGGTGATCGTCTGCCTCTCCGCCGGGGGCGCGGCGGGCTGGTACGCCGCCCGGACCCGCTCGGCGACCGAGATCGCCCGGCTGGACGCCACGCTGCGGGCCACCCGGGAGGGCGAGGGCCGGCTCGAACAGTCCATGCGGGCGCTGAGCTACGAGGCCACCGCGCAGTCCCAGGAGGCGGTGGCCCGCGCCGTCGCCCCGCTGCACGACACGCTGCGCCGCTACGAGCAGCGCGTCGCCGAGCTGGAGCACGACCGGATCGACGCGTACGCCGAGCTGCGCGAGCAGGTCCGCTCCATGAGCACGGTCTCGGGCGAGCTGCGTACGGAGACGAAGCAGCTGGTGGCGGCCCTGCGCGCACCCCAGGTGCGGGGCCGCTGGGGCGAGCACCAGTTGCGCCGGATCGTAGAGGCGGCCGGCATGCTGGAGCACTGCGACTTCTCGGAGCAGGTCACCGCCGCCACCGACCACCAGGGGGTCCGTCCCGACCTGGTGGTCCGGCTGCACGGTGGCCGGTCGGTGGTGGTGGACGCCAAGGCGCCGTTCGACGCCTACCTGACGGCGATGGAGGCCCGCGACGAGCGGGGCCGCGACACCCACCTCGACGCGCACGCCAAGCACCTGCGCGGACACGTGGACGCGCTGGCCGCCAAGACCTACTGGGCCGCGTTCGACAGCACGCCGGAGTTCGTGGTGCTCTTCGTGCCGGCCGACCCGTTCCTCGACGTCGCGCTGCAACGCGACCCGACGCTGCTGGAGCACGCGTTCGCCCGCAACGTGGTGCTGGCGACCCCGGCCACCCTGGTCGCGCTGCTGCGTACGGTCGCCTACTCGTGGCGGCAGGAGGCGCTGGCGCGCAACGCGGTCGCGGTGCACTCGCTGGCCCGGGAGCTCTACGGGCGACTGTCGACCCTGGGTGAGCACGTCGGCAAGCTCGGCTCGTCGCTCGGCGGCGCGGTGACCGCGTACAACCGGGCCGTGGGGTCGTTGGAGGCGCGCGTGCTGGTCAGCGCCCGCAAGCTCGCCGAGCTCGGGGTCTCCGACCAGGAGCTGGCCGCGCCGGCGCAGGTCGAGCTGGCGCCCCGTCAGCCGCAGGCCCCGGAGCTTCTCGGAAACGCTGAGGCCGGGGCGCCGAGCGGTCGGTCGGCACTGGACTGACGGCCGATACCTATCATCGCCGATGTGACAATGGACGCTCACCCATGTCACGAAGTGGTCACAACGAACTCCACGGTAGTGACAGTGACCAGCGGCAGCGCGAAGGATTCGCCTCACGCGTGCCCTGCATCTGAGGGCCCTGTTCTCTGGAGGAAAGAGAACGTGAGCAAACCCCGAAACCTGAGCCGGCGGACCTCCGCCGCGCTCTTCGCGTCGGTCGTGGCGGCCAGCGCGGTGACGGTGGCCGGTGGTGCCGCCACCGCGAGCGCCGCGCCGACCGCCGCACCCGACGCGTCCCAGGCCACCCCTGTGGAGGCGCTGGGCTCGCACGACGCCAAGCTGCTCGCCGAGGCGGAGGCGAAGAAGGCCCCGACCGTCACCCTGATCGTGGCCACCAAGAAGGGCGAGGCGAAGGACGTCGCCGCCGACCTCAAGAACCTGGGCGCGGCCGTCACCGAGCGGTACGACAGCATCGGCTACGTCCTGGCCAAGGTCCCCACCTCCAAGGTGGTCAAGGCGGCCACGCTGCCCGGCGTCTCCGCCGTCGACCTGGACGAGACCATCCAGCTGCCCGACCCGACGCCCGAGGTCGCCCCCTCCGGCAAGAAGGCGGCGAAGCAGGCCACGACGCTGACCGGCCCGGGGGCCGACACCCCGGCTGCCAACCCTTACATGCCGACCAACGAGATCGGCGCGGTCGACTTCGTCGCCAAGAACCCCCAGTGGGACGGCCGCGGCGTCACGATCGGCATCATGGACTCCGGTGTGGACCTCGGTCACCCGGCGCTGCAGAAGACCACCACGGGCGAGCGCAAGATCGTCGACTGGGTGACCGCGACGGACCCGTTCGAGGACGCCACCTGGCGCCCGATGCTCACCGAGGTGACCGGTCCGACGTTCACCTCCGGTGGCGCGACCTGGAAGGCCCCGGCGGGCACCTACCGGTTCAACCGGTTCAGCGAGTCGATCACGGCCGCCAGCGACCCGGCGGGTGACGTCAACCGCGACGGGGACCGGACCGACACGTTCGGCATCCTCTACGACCCGGCCACCCACAACATCTGGGTGGACGTCAACCAGAACAACGACTTCACCGACGACGCCCTGATGCGGCCGTACAAGGAGAAGTTCGACGTCGGGCACTTCGGCACCGACAACCCGGCCACCCCGGTGGTCGAGCGGATCCCGTTCGTGGTCGAGTACCGCGAGGACGTGGACACCGCCCCCATCGGCGGTCCCGGCCTGGTGGACTACGTCAACATCGGCATCGTCGAGAGCACCCACGGCACCCACGTCGCCGGCATCACCGCCGCCAACGACATGCTCGGCAACGGCGCCTTCGACGGTGCCGCGCCCGGTGCCAAGCTGGTCTCCGCCCGGGCCTGCTCGTGGGGTGGCGGCTGCACCTACGCCGCCCTCACCACCGGCATGGCCGACCTGGTGATCAACCGCAAGGTCGACGTGGTCAACATGTCGATCGGCGGTCTGCCGGCGCTGAACGACGGCAACAACGCCCGCGCCGAGCTGTACAACAACCTGATCACCACCTACGGCGTGCAGATGTTCATCTCGGCCGGCAACTCCGGCCCGGGCCTGAACACCATCGGCGACCCGTCGGTGGCCGCCAACGTGGTCAGCGTCGCGGCGAGCATCAGCAAGGACACCTGGCTGGCCAACTACGGCTCCGCGGTGAAGACGAAGAACGCGCTGTTCAACTTCTCCTCCCGGGGCCCGCGTGAGGACGGCGGCATCAAGCCGAACATCGCCGCCCCCGGCTCGGCCATCTCCACCGCCCCGACCTGGCAGCCCGGCAACGCCGTCCCCGAGGCCGGCTACCCGCTGCCCCCGGGCTACGCGATGCTGAACGGCACCTCGATGGCCTCCCCGCAGGCCGCCGGCGCCGCCGCGCTGCTGCTGTCGGCCGCCAAGGCGACCGACAAGGGCGTCACCCCGGCCGCGCTGCGCCGGGCGATCTACAGCTCGGCCAAGCCGATCAAGGACGTCCCGACGTACGGCCAGGGCTACGGCATGTTCGACGTGCCGGGCGCGTGGAAGCTGCTGCGTAAGGGCGTGGAGACGCGTTCCTACACCTCCGAGGCCCCGGTCTGCACCGTCCTGTCCGGTCAGCTGGGCACCCCGAACCTGGGCACCGGCCTCTACAACCGTTGCGCCTCCACCGAGGGTGGGCAGCGGATCGGCCAGTCGAAGAGCTACCAGGTCAAGGTCACCCGTACCAGCGGGCCGGCCGGCACCGTGAAGCACAACGTGGGTCTGCGTGGCAACGACGGCACCTTCACGGCGCCGAAGACCGTCTCGCTCCCGCTGAACAAGACCGTCACCGTCTCGGTCACCGCCAAGCCCGCCACCGCTGGCGCGCACGGCGCGATCATGACGATCGACGACCCGGCCACCTCGGTGATCGACTTCGAGGTCTCCACCGTCGTCGTCGCCTCGAACGACGTGAAGAAGCCGAACTTCTCCTTCTCGACCGAGGGCTCGGTCGACCGGAACGGCTTCACCTCGTACTTCGTGACGGTTCCGCCGGGCACGGGCGCCCTCCAGGTGAACCTCTCCGGCATCGCCACCGGTTCGCAGACCCGGTTCATCGCCTTCAACCCGTACGGCGTTCCGGTGGAGAGCACCTCCAGCCTCGCCTGCTACACCAACTTCTCCGACGCCAACGCCTGCAAGCCGCAGGAGCGCGACTACCAGAACCCGATCGCCGGGGTCTGGGAGATCGAGGTGGAGTCCCGTCGGACCTCGCCGTCGCTGAACAACCCGTTCC
Organism: Micromonospora sp. DT46; assembly: GCF_049841735.1. Taxonomy (NCBI): domain Bacteria; kingdom Bacillati; phylum Actinomycetota; class Actinomycetes; order Micromonosporales; family Micromonosporaceae; genus Micromonospora; species Micromonospora sp. DT46. The sequence goes on from NZ_JBNCKW010000001.1 coordinate 404,346, forward strand.
AGCTCACGGCGCGGGTGCAGGGTGTCGCGGTCGAGCCGGCCGTGGTCGAGCTGCCGTCGGTCACCGCCGGTGCGGCGACCCCGGTGACCTGGTCGCTGACCAACACCTTCGGCCCGGTCGCGGTGACCGGTCAGGGCGGCCCGCTGTCCAGCGTCCACGCTGAGCGGCCCACCATCACCGAGGGCACGTCGCAGGAGTACACCGTGGAGGTGCCGGCGGGCGCGACCCGCTTCACCGCCCGGATCGGCAACCCGGCCAGCGCCGCGGCCGACCTCGACCTCTACGTCTTCCGCGGTACCGCGGAGGTCGGTCGGGCCGCCGACGGCGACTCCGAGGAGGCCGTGACCATCAACAACCCGCCGGCGGGCACCTACCGGGTGGTCGTCGAGGGTTACGCGGTGGACGGGGCCGGTGGCAGCACCGCCTACGACTACCGGGACTCGTTCTCCGCGGCGGCGCTGGGCACCCTCTCGGCGCCCGCCACCCCGCTCAACCTGGCCCACGGCGCCACCGCCACCCTCACCGGTACGGTGACCGCCCAGTCCACCCCGGTCGCCGGTCGGGCGCTCTTCGGTGAGCTGTCCGTGGTGACCACCGAGGGCGCGGTCGTCGGCCGCGGTGCCGTCTCCATCGGCGCCGTGAACTGACCCGTCCCGCACCGGAACACCGGAGCCCGTCCCCACCCGGGGGCGGGCTCCGCCCGTTGCGGTGACCTCCGTCGCGACGCGGGGTGCTCGGGCCGCCCGACACAGCACGGACGGACGCGCTCGCCACGTCCGTCGCGACGCAGGAGGCTCGGGCCGCCCGACGCGGCCACGGACGGACACCCTCGCCCCTGGCGGGCAGGCACACCCACGTGCGGCGGACGGCCGTCCGGTCAGCCCTTGCGGGCGGAGCCGGTCAGCCCCGGCGGGCGGTCTCGACCAGGAAGGGCGTGCCCTGCTGGCAGGTGGTGAGCAGGTCGCGCTGGACCCGGCCGGTGACCGTGACCTTGGCGCCCGGCTTCAGCAGGTCACGCGGGCCGCCGATCAGCAGGTAGTTGTCGAGCAGCAGGCAGTTGGGCTCCACCCCGGAGGTGACGGTCCCGTTCAGGGTGGTGCCGCCGGCCGGCGGCGTCTTCGTCGGCCCGCCGCTGGGCCTCGTGGGCGGGGGCAGGGCCGGCCCCGTCGGGTCCACCGGGTCGCCAGGGGTCGGCGGGACCGCGGGGCTGCTCGGATCAGGGCTGGGCGGGCTGGTCACCGGCTGCGCTCCCGTCGGGGTCGGGGTGGGGGTGTCGCCGGTACCGTCCTGCCCGCCGCAGGCGCTCAGCGCCACGCAGACGGCCAACGCGGAGACGGCGAGCCGAAGAGTCCTCATACCCTGGTCTGACGCAGCGGGACCGCCCACCGTTCCCGCCGGTCAGCCACGGGCCGCGGCGGCGGCCTTCATGTCCCGCTTGAGCTCCTGCGGCAGCGAGAAGGTCAACCGCTCGTTGGCGGTCACCACCTCGTCGACGTCGGTGAAGCCACGCACGGCGAGGTGGGCGAGGACCTCCTGGACGAGCTGGTCGGGAACGCTGGCGCCCGAGGTCAGGCCGACCGTGCGCGCTCCCTCCAGCCACGCGTCGTCGATCTCGTGCGCGAAGTCGACGAGGTGACCGGCGCGCGCCCCGGCGTCCAGGGCGACCTCGACGAGGCGTACGGAGTTGGAGGAGTTGGCCGAGCCGACGACGATCATCACGTCGCACTCGGGCGCGATCTCCTTGACCACGTGCTGCCGGTTGGAGGTGGCGTAGCAGATGTCGTCGCTCGGCGGCGACTGGAGCATGGGCAGCCGCTTCTTGAGCCGGGCCACCGTCTCCAGCGTCTCGTCGACCGAGAGGGTGGTCTGGGAGAGCCAGACGACCTTGTTCGGGTCGCGGACGGTGATCCGGTCGGCGTCCTCGGGGCCGTCCACGAGCTGGATGTGCTCGGGGGCCTCGCCGGAGGTGCCGATGACCTCCTCGTGCCCCTCGTGGCCGATGAGCAGGATGTCGTAGTCCTCGGCGGCGAACCGCTTCGCCTCCTGGTGCACCTTGGTGACCAGCGGGCAGGTCGCGTCGATCGCCCGCAGCGAGCGGGTCCGGGCCTGCTCGTAGACCTCCGGGGCCACCCCGTGCGCGGAGAAGATGACGGTGGCGCCCTCCGGCACCTCCTCGTTCTCCTCCACGAAGATCGCGCCCTGGGCCTCCAGCGTCTGCACGACGTGCTTGTTGTGCACGATCTGCTTGCGTACGTAGATCGGGGCGCCGTAGAGCTTGAGTGCCTCCTCCACGGTCTGCACCGCGCGGTCCACGCCCGCACAGTAGCCGCGGGGCTTGGCCAGGATCACGCGCTTGCCGGTCCGGGACGTCACTTCAGCCTGAGTCACCCGCCCATCGTACGTGCCGTCCCGGAGGGCGACACGGGCCGCGACCGCCACCACGGCGCGATGCCGGCCGCACGCCGCCCACCCCCGGCCGAGCCGCACGGAACTGTCCGGGACGGGCCGTAGGGTGGGCGGGTGAGCACAGGCGAGGTGGGGCGGAGCACGTCCGAGGAGCCGTGGCCGGTCCGGGTGGTCAGCCAGAAGGTCGGCGCCTGGATCGCCCGGCTGGGCTGGGTGTGGGTGGACGGGCAGGTGGCGCAGATCAGCCGCCGACCGGGCGCCAGCACCGTCTTCCTCACGCTGCGGGACCCGTCGGCCGACCTGAGCCTGACGGTCACCACCAACCGGGACGTCCTGGACGTCGGCGCCCCTGAGCTGCGCGAGGGCGCCCGGGTGGTGCTGCACGCCAAGCCGGAGTTCTACGCGGCCCGGGGCACGCTGAGCCTGCGCGCCGACGAGATCCGGCAGGTCGGCCTCGGCGAGCTGCTGGCCCGGCTGGAGAAGCTGAAGAAGCTGCTCGCGGCCGAGGGGCTGTTCGACCGGGCGCGCAAGCGCCGGCCGCCGTTCCTGCCCAACCGGGTGGGGTTGATCACGGGTCGCGCCTCGGCCGCCGAGCGGGACGTGCTGACCAACGCCCGCCGGCGCTGGCCGGCGGTGGAGTTCCGCACGGTCAACGTGGCCGTGCAGGGGCCGAGTGCCGTCCCGCAGATCGTCGACGCGCTCAAGGTGCTGGACGCCGACCCGACCGTCGACGTGATCGTCATCGCCCGGGGCGGGGGCGGCATCGAGGACCTGCTGCCCTTCTCCGACGAGGCGCTCTGCCGGGCCGTCTTCGCCTGCCGCACGCCGGTGGTCAGTGCGATCGGCCACGAGACCGACGCGCCGTTGGTCGACTACGTCGCCGACGTACGGGCCTCGACGCCGACCGACGCCGCCAAGCGCGTGGTCCCGGACCTCACCGAGGAGGTGCGCGTCATCCGGCAGGCCCGGCACCGCCTCGAACGCGCGGTGCGCAACCTGGTGGACCGCGAGTCGCACCGGCTCGACGGTCTGCGCTCCCGACCGGTGCTGGCCCGCCCGCAGGTGATGGTCGACCAGCGGCTCGCCGACCTGACCGGGCTGCGCCAGCGGGCGGGGCGCTGCCTGGACCACCGGCTCGCCGCCGCCGACGACGACCTGCGGCACACCCTGGCCCGGCTGCGCGCCCTCTCCCCCGCCGCCACCCTCGACCGGGGCTACGCGATCGTCCAGCGTGCCGACGGCCAGGTCCTGCGCGCCGCGTCCGAGGTGGGCAAGGGCGACCCGCTCCGGGTACGCCTCGCCGAGGGCGAGCTGGCGGCGACGGTCGACGGCTGAACGGAAGCGGAACACACGATGGCGGGCCGGCCGCGACGGTCGACGCTGAACGGCGACGGGATCACGATGTGGTGGGATGGCAGCGATGACTGACGAGAAGAAGGCCGAACAGCTCAGCTACGAGCAGGCCCGCGCCGAGCTGGCGTCGGTGGTCGAGCGGCTGGAGACCGGCGGCACCACGCTGGAGGAGTCACTGGCGCTCTGGGAGCGCGGCGAGAAGCTCGCCGAGACCTGCCAGCGCTGGCTGGACGGCGCCCGCGCCCGCATCGACGCCGCCCGCCAGGACCCCGCCTCCTGACCTCCCCCGCCCGCGCCCCCGCCCGGACCCCGGCTCGCGCTCCGTTCGGGACCCGGCTCGCGCCTCGCGCCCCCGCTCGCCCGGCGATCATGAAGTTGTGGTGGGCGATACAGGGCGTTCTGCACCTTGTGTCACCCACCACAACTGCATGATCGGCGCGGGCGGGAGCGGGGGCGCGGGCGGGAGCGCGGGGGTGGGGAACGGGGTTAGTTGAAGAGGTTGTAGAGCTCGGCGGGGGCCTCGACGACCTGGTCCGCCGGGGGCTTCTGGGCGGCGGTGGCGCTGCCGTAGTCCGAGTACGTGATCTTGATGTCCTGCGCCTGGTTCTGGCCGGCGGCCGGGATCTGGACGACCATCTCGCTGAGCCGGCCCTGCGGGTCGAGCTTCGCGGTGAACGGCACCGACTTCGCCTGCGCCCCGAGGGCCGTGATCACCGTCGGGTCCACCGAACCCGCCTCCGCCGCCTTCGACACGTCGATCGTGCCGGCGTACGCGCCGTCGCCGGTCTGGCGTACCTCCGTGATGCCCTGCGTCAGCACCTCGCTGCCGGCGGGGTCGACCTTGTCGAAGTCGAAGCCGAGGTTGCGGTTGCCCTTGATCCGGGTCTGGTCCAGGTGCTGGTACTTGCCGAGGTTGAGCTTCTGCACCCCCGGCACGCTGTTGGCGGTCGTGCCGCCGAGTTCGACCTTCACCCAGCTGTCCGGCTTGTAGTGCACGAGGTCGAGCTTCATGAACAGGTCGTCGGTCGGCTTGCCGATCGTCACCCGCATCTCGGCGCTCTGGGTGGGCTCGTGCACCCGTCCCTCGGCCGTCGAGCCGACGCCGGACATGGTGAACCGGAAGTTGCCGTTGCTGATCTCACGGGTGGAGGCCAGCAGCGCCTGCTTGGCGTCACCGGACGCCGGGGCCGCGCTGCCGGAGGGCGCGGGCGTGCCGGACGCCGAGACGGTCGGGGAGGCGGACGAGCCCGCCGTCGGGGTCCCGGAGGAGTTGCAGGCCGCCAGGCCGGGAGTGAAGAGGGCGGCGGCCACCAGGCCGGCGCTCAGGCGTCGAACAGTCATACGTGTCTCCCACATGGGTCACCCGACGCACCTGGCGGCGGCCGGAAACCGGGCGACGCACCACGTCGGCTGCGCCGCGCGAACCCCCTGAGGCCGGCTGCCGGGGCGACCGGTCCGGGTCCGCCCCACTCCTGTTCCCTGTCGCCGCGTCGCACAATCACCGGGATGTCCGGTTGCCCCGGACGGGTGACCCCGGAACGCGGAAACGGGGCGGCCGGAGCCGCCCCGTTTCCGCGTGTCGCTGTTACTTCTTGAACATCTCGTACGTCTCGGGGGACGCCTCGACCACCTTGTCCGCCGGCGGCTTCTGCGCGGCGGCGGCGTTGCCGTAGTCCGCGTACGTGACCTTGATGTCGTGCGCCTTGGTCTCACCGGCGGCCGGCACCGAGATCACCAGCTCGGTGAGCCGGCCCTCCGCGTCCAGCTTGGCGGTGAAGGGCAGCGTCTTGGCCTGCGCGCCGAGGGCCTTGACCAGGTCGGCGTCCAGGGTGGCGGCGTCGCCCGCGGCGGACACGTCGAGCTTGCCGGTGTAGCTGCCCTCGGCGGTCTTCTGCACCTCGGTGATGCCCTTGGTCAGCTTCGCGCTGCCCGCCGGGTCGACTTCCTCCATGTAGCGGCTGAGCTCGCCGGCGCCCTTGACCTTGGACTGGTCGAGGTGCTGGTACTTGCCCTTCCACTTCTCCGCGCCCGGGATCATGGCGCCCAGTTCGCCGAGGTCGAGCATCACCCAGCTGTCCGGCTCGATGTAGATCAGCTCCATGCCCATCGACATGCCGCCGGACTCGTCGTCGAACTTCATGCTGAACTGGGCGCTGTTGCTGGGCTTGTGCACCAGGCCCTTGCCGCTCAGCCCGGCACCAGTGAGGGTGAAGGTGAAGTTGCCCTTCTCGATCTCCTTGGTGGAGGCGAGCAGCGCCTCCTTGGGGTCGGCGGGCACCGCCGACGCTGCCGAGCCCGCGGCGGTCGGCGCGGGATCGTCCGCCTTGCAGGCAGTCAGGCCGGGAACGAGCAGGGTGGCGGCGAGCACGCCGACGCTCCACCGTCGAATGTTCACAGTCAGTTGTCTCTCTTCACGCGAAACGGTAAGCACCTGGCGGACTTCAGCCGCCGGGCAGTGAGCCGGGGCAGCGTAGCCGATCCGACCGACACCCGGGGGGCAGCCGTGGAAGCGGGCTACCGGATCGCCGAGGCCAGGTGCCGCAGTTCGTTGTCCCGGGCGTCGCCGACCACGATCACGGTCCGGTTCGGTTCGAGCAGGACCAGGGCCTGTTCGTTGCCGCGGGCGGTGTACCGCTGCCAGGAACGCCCGCCCAGGTCCGTCTGGCCCTGCGGTTGCCCCTCGGCGGTCAGCTCGGTGGGCAGCAGCCGCTCCGGAGGCACGCTGCTCTGCACCAACTGGGCGGCCCGCCCCTCCGGGGTGAGGTAGCCGAGGCGAAGGCTCGACCCGCCTTCGACGGTCTGGAAGTTCGCGCTGACGGTGCGCCAGCCGTCGTCCAGCCCCGCCGGCTCGCTGACCGGGAAGGCGTTGGCGGCCCGCGCCGATTCGAGGGCGGGCGCCGGGTCGACGGTCGTCGGCTGGTCGCCGCCGAGGAACCCCCGGTAGAAGGCGAGCAGCAGGGCGATCGGGATCAGCAGCACGAGCAGCGAGATCGCCATGTCCTTCGGCGAGCGCTCCGACTTGCGGGTGTCGACCGCCGGCGGCGGCGCGGGCCGCTCGCCCGTCTCCGCCCCGCCGTCGGGCGGGGCCGCCCCGGGGGCGCCGGCGGGTTCGACCAGCGCCGGCTCCCCTTCCGGTACGGCGGCGGCCCGGGTCGGGGCGACCGGCGGCTGGCCGTCCGGCGGCGTCGAGTCGGCGGGTACGCGTTCGGCAGGCTGTGCGGCTTCCACCCCACCATCTTCGCAGCCTCCCGACCGGCCGTATCCGGGCCATCACCGCCCCGACCCCGCGTCGGGTGAGCGATCGTGTGAGGATCAGCGACAAACCCGGCAGCGGCGACGCCGCACCCTGCCGCCCCGCAACGTCGCGAGGAGGAGCCGTCATGACGAACACCAGGACGCGGATCCCACAGGATCTCGACCGCAACCTCGCCCTCGACCTGGTCCGGGTCACCGAGGCCGCGGCGATGGCCGCCGGGCGCTGGGTCGGTCGGGGCGACAAGGAGGGCGGCGACGGAGCCGCCGTCGACGCGATGCGCAAGCTGATCAACTCGATCCCCATGCGGGGCGTCGTGGTGATCGGCGAGGGTGAGAAGGACAACGCCCCGATGCTCTTCAACGGCGAGCACGTCGGCGACGGCACCGGCCCGGAGGTGGACGTCGCCGTCGACCCGGTCGACGGCACCACGCTGATGAGCAAGGGCATGCCGAACGCGGTGGCGGTGCTCGCCGTCTCCGAGCGGGGCGCGATGTTCGATCCGAGCGCGGTCTTCTACATGGAGAAGCTCGCCGTCGGCCCGGCCTACGCCGACGTGGTGGACATCAACGCCGGGGTGGCCGAGAACCTGCGCCGGATCGCCAAGGTCAAGGGCACCGATGTCTCCGAGGTCACGGTCTGCGTGCTGGACCGCAGCCGCCACGACGACCTGGTCACGCAGATCCGCCGGGCCGGGGCGGGCATCCGGTTCATCTCCGACGGCGACATCGCCGGTTCCATCGCGGCGGCCCGGGGCGAGTCCGACGTCGACGTGCTGATGGGCATCGGCGGCACCCCGGAGGGCATCATCTCCGCCTGCGCGCTGAAGTGCATGGGCGGGGCGATGCAGGCCAAGCTCTGGCCGCGCGACGCCGAGGAGCGGGAGAAGGCGCTCGCCGCCGGGCACGACCTGGACCGGGTGCTCACGACCGACGACCTCGTCACCGGGGACAACTGCTTCTTCGTGGCCACCGGCGTCACCTCCGGCGACCTGCTGCGGGGCGTCCGCTACCGGGCCGGGGGCGCGTACACGCAGTCGATCGTCATGCGCTCGAAGAGCGGCACGATCCGGGTGATCGACTCGTACCACCGGCTGGAGAAGCTCGCGCTCTACTCGGCCGTCGACTTCGACGGCCGCCCGCTGGCCGAGCAGGAGTGAGCGTCGCCGGGACGCTGGCCACTCCAGCCACGTCGGCGGCCCGCCGGATCACCGGCGTGGGCCTCGCGACCGCCTCCGGGCTGGCCGTGGCCGTGCAGTCCCGGATCAACGGCGAGTTGGGCGTACGCCTGGCCGACGGGATCGCCGCCGCGGTCGTCTCGTTCGGGGTGGGCCTGCTGGTGCTGCTGGTGCTGGTCCCCGCCACCCCGGGTGGGCGGCGGGGGCTGGTCGCCCTGCGCGGCGCGCTCACCGACGGCACGTTGCGGCCGTGGCACTGCCTCGGCGGGGCGTGCGGCGCGCTCCTGGTCGCCGCCCAGGGGCTGACCATCGGCACCCTCGGCGTGGCGATCTTCACCGTCGCGGTGGTCGCCGGCCAGTCCGGCAGCAGCCTGGCCGTCGACCGGGCCGGGATCGGTCCGGGCGGTCGCCAGCCGGTCACCGGCCAGCGGCTGGCCGGCGCGGCGCTGACCGTGGTCGCGGTCCTACTGGCCGTCGGCGACCGGCTCGGCGACCCGGGCACCCTCGTGCTGGCCCTGCTGCCGCTGCTCGCCGGGGTGGCCATCGCCTGGCAGCAGGCGGTCAACGGCCGGGTACGGATGGCCGCCGGCAGCGCGCTGACCGCCACGCTCGTCAACTTCTCCGTCGGCACGGTGGCCCTGCTGGTCGCCTTCGCCGTCGACGTCGCGATCCGGGGCTGGCCGGCGGGCGGCGCGCCGGCCGAGCCGTGGCTCTATTTGGGGGGGCCGATCGGGATCGTGTTCATCGCGATCGCCGCGGCGATCGTCCGGTTCACCGGCGTGCTGCTGCTCGGCCTGGCCACCATCGCCGGGCAGATCGTCGGTGCCGTACTGCTGGACCTGCTGCTGCCCACGGCGGCCTCCCGCCCGGGGCCCGTCACCCTGCTCGGCGCGGCGCTGACCCTGGCCGCGGTCGGCGTCGCCGCCCTCGCGCCGACCGCGCCCCGGCCCTCGGTCCGCTGACCGTCGCCGACCGCGCCCGGCGGCCAGGGAACCGCCGGCCGGGCCCCGCACCACACCGGCGGCGGGATCAGCGGGGCGGCCAGGCGGGGCCCGCTGGCCAGGGCGGGTCGGCCCGGTGGGCGGGCGCCGTGACCAGCCGGGCCGCCCGCCAGCCCAGCAGCAGCCCCGGCGCGGTGGCCGCCACGGCGAGCAGCAGCGCGGTGTGGGTGTACGCGGGTCGCCCGTAGAGCCAGCCGACCAGCGGCAGCGCGGCCAGCGCCAGGGCCAGCGCGGCGGCCAGCAGCACCTCCAGCGTCCACCGCCCCGACTGCTCGGCCGGCGTCCGGACGGACAGCAGCAGCACACCGAGCAGGACCGTGAGCAGGGCGACGACACCCGCCTGCGCGAAGAGCAGCGCACCCGACCAGACCACGGCCAGCAGCGCCCAGGCGGCGACACCGAGCGCGGCCAGGCAGATCAGCCGCAGGCGGGCGGTGCCGGCCCGCAGCCCCGCCCGCACACCCGACACGGCGAGCACCGACCCGGCCAGCGTGAGCCCCAGGAACAGCGCCAGGAGCGGATCGTCGCGTCGGTCCCCGGGGGTGCTCCGGCCGAGTGCCGGTGGTCGCCCGTCGAACGCATATCCTCCGGCCTCCTCGGATCCGACGAAGCCGAGCCGCTCCCAGCTCCCGTCGGGCCGACGGACGGCGAAGCCGTCCCGGCCGTTGGCCACCAGCACGACGTGCCGGCCGTCGCCGGTGTCCCGCACCGTCAGCTCCTGCGCGGCGATCCGCTCCCCGCGCGGCCCCGGATCCGGGTACTGCCGGCGGAGCACGGCCCGCTGCGCCTCGGTCGCCCCCCAGGCCGGACGCCAGCTGCGACCCGCGTCGTCGCTCTGCTCCACGGCGAGCCGGCCGGGGACCATCCGGTAGCAGCGCGTCGGCGTGGCGGTCGAGCAGCCCCGGCTGACGGCGCCGGCGACCGGCCCCTTCGCACCGGTCAACGCTTCGACCTCGCCCCGCGTCGGGTCGCGCCACGTCGCCCCGGCGTCGTCACTCACCCGCCAGGCGGGACTGTCGTCGAAGACCTTGTCGGCGTAGCCGTGGCCGATGCCGGCCGCCAACCGTCCGTCGAGGACCGCCGCCCGGACGGCGTCGGGGTGGTGGACGGGGCTGGTGGCCGCCACCGCCAGCGTCGCCGCCGGCAGCAGCACCAGCAGCCGGACCAGCCGGGCGGAGCGCCGTCGCACCGGCTCCCGCCGCGCCCGGGACCAGCTCCACCACGCGACGGCCAGCGCCGGCAGGGCGAGCAGGTCGGTGCCGTCCGCCCGGACCAGCGACGGCCCGCTCACGGCGCTCCACGCCGCCGAGGCGACGCCGGCGGCGTACCCGCTGGACTTGACCGCGGTGAACCCGACGGCGACGAGCCCGAGCCCGAGCCCGGCGGCGGCGCGGGCCGGCAGCCGCGGCGCGAGCAGCGCGAGCAGCACCGCGACCAGCGGCGGCGCGAGGACCAGCCCGGCGACGTCGCTGAGCTTGCCGGTCACCGGGCCGGGGAAGGCCGCCTTGAGCAGGTGGTCGTTGGTCACCAGCAGGACGAGGGCGGCGACCGTCGCGGGGTGCCCCAGCCAGGCCAGGGTCGCGGGAGCGCCGTCGCGGCGCGGGGGCGGAGCGCTCATCGGCCCACGATCACAGTCGTTGATCTCGATCCGGCCACGGCCGGGGCAGCATCCGGTACCGGCGCGTCAGGTGCCGTCGGACGAGTGCCCGGGGAACAGGTGCGCGCTCGGGTCGATGGCCACCGCCGCGTTGTTGACCGCCGTGGCCGCCTCGCCGAAGCCGGTCGCGATCAGCCGCACCTTGCCCGGGTACTCCGTGATGTCGCCCGCCGCGAAGACCCGGGGCAGGTTCGTCGCCATCGCGCTGTCGACGACGATGTGCCGGCGGTCCAGCCGCAGCCCCCACTCGGCCAGCGGGCCGAGGTCGGCGGTGAAGCCGAGGGCGGCCACCACCGTGTCCACGGGCAGCAGCTCCGCCGCGCCGCCGCGTACGGTGATCTCGGCGCCGGTGACCGTGCCGTCGCCGTGCAGCCTCGTCACCTCGGCGTTGACGATCACGCGCACCGGCAGCCCCAGCACCCGGGCGACGGTGGCCGCGTGCGCCCGGAACTTCTCCCGCCGGTGCACCACCGTCACCGAGCGGGCCAGCGGCTCAAGCGTCGACGCCCAGTCGAAGGCGGAGTCGCCGCCACCGACGATCAGCACGTCCCGGTCGGCCAGCTCCGTCGGCTGCGGTACGAAGTAGACGATCCCGGCGCCGGCGAAGTGCTCCGCCACCGGCAGCGGGCGGGGCGTGAAGCTGCCCAGCCCACCGGTGACGATCACCGCCCCGCACCGCAGCTGCCCGCCCCCGGCGAGGCCGAGCACCGGCTGCCCGTCGGCGTACGAGAGCTTCTCGGCGCGGGTGCCGAGCAGGTAGCACGGGTCGAAGGGAGCCGCCTGGGCGACGAGGTTGGCCACCAGGTCCCGCCCCTTGACGGCCGGGAAGCCGGCGACGTCGTGGATCAGCTTCTCCGGGTACATGGCGGTGATCTGGCCGCCGGGTTCGGGCAGCGCGTCGACGACCGCGACGGAGAGCCCTCGGAATCCGGCGTAGTAGGCCGCGAACAGCCCGGCGGGGCCGGCCCCGATCACCGCGACATCGACCTCGCGCATGTGCGTACCGTCGCTTTCCGCTCACGGATCAACGCGTGCTGATCCCGACGGTAGGGCCGGCGGCGCGCCCGGGGCAAGCATGTCCCACCGGGCCGCGCGGCACCGGCGCGTCGACGCTCAGGGCATGGTGAGCGTGGACTCCGAGCGGTGGGGGCCGCCCAGGTCTCCCCGGCGGCGCCGGAAGATGATCGCGGCGACCACCCCGCCGAGCAGCCCGAACAGGTGCCCCTGCCAGGAGATCCGCTCGTCGGTGGGGAGGATGCCGACCAGCTGCCAGCCGTAGAGCAGGCCGACGAGCAGGAAGACCGCGAAGTTCCACCAGCTCCGTTCGACGATGCCCCGGGTCAGCAGGATGCCCAGGTAGCCGAAGATGACCCCGCTCGCGCCGACCACCACGGAGGTCGACGAGCCGGTGAACCACACACCCAGCCCGCTGACCAGGATGATGACGAGCGTCGACCAGAGGAAGCGGCGGGCGCCGGCGGCGAGCACGAAGGTGCCGAGCAGGATCAGCGGGATGCTGTTGCTGTAGAGGTGGTCGAAGCCGTGGTGCAGGAACGGCGAGAAGAAGACCCCGTCGAGCCCGTCGATGCGCTTCGGGATGATTCCGGCCGTGGCGTCGAGGCCGACCGCGAGCCCCTGGTCGAGGGCCTCGATGAGGAAGAGGAACGGCACCACCGCGCACATGGCGACGAAGGCCCGGCCGAGCGCGGCGTAGAACGCCTCGGTGCCGAACCGGTGCGGGTCGCCGCTTCCCGGGTGCAGGGTCACCCGTCAAGAGCTATCAGGTGTCGGCCACAGCCGCCACTTCTGCGGCGATCCGTACCCGGAACGACGAGGGCGGGGTGTGTGGACGCCCACACACCCCGCCGTCGAAGGTCGATCAGTACCAGCCCACGTCCTGCGAGTGGGCCCAGGCCTTGCAGGGCGAACCGTAGCGGCCCTCGATGTAGCCGAGGCCCCACTTGATCTGGGTCGCCGGGTTGGTCTGCCAGTCGTCGGCAACGGAGCCCATCTTGCTGCCCGGCAGCGACTGCGGGATGCCGTACGCCCCCGACGAGGGGTTGCGGGCCTTGTGGTTCCAGCCGCTCTCCTTGTCCCAGAGCTTGTTCAGGCACGGGAACTGGTCCATCCCGAAGCCCGCCTTCACCATGAGCGCGCAGCCGACCTCGCGGTTGCCGCTGAACTCGGCGCAGGAGGCCGGGATCGGTCCGGTGTACGGCTTGCTCTCGGCGGCCTTCTCGGCCGCGGCCTTGGCGGCGGCCTCGCGGGCCTTCTTCCGCGACGCGGCGGCGGCCTCGGCCTCGCGGGCGCGCTTGGCGGCCTCCTTGGCAGCCGCGGCGGCGCGCAGCTTCGCCTGGTACTCGGCGGTCCGCTGCTTCGCGGACTGCACCTGCTGGGCGGCCTGCCGCTCGCGCTGGTACTCGAACTCGGCCTGCTCGACAGCGGCGCCGACCTGCGCGGTCAGGCCCTGCTGCTGGGTCTGTCGGTCTTCACCCAGGTAGACACCGCCGGCAACGCCCACGGAGAGCAGTGCGACAGCGGCCGTACGGGCGCCGAACCGGCTCCACAGCCGACTCACGAAGTGGTCCCTTCGTCGGGTGCAAGGACACGGCGCGGGGCGTCAACCCGGGTGGGTCGCGTCCGCGTCGCGAGCGCCCCGACCCGGTGCCGGTCGCAGCCGACGTACCCCGGTGAATGTTGGTGTGTCCTGTGACGAACGATCACCAACGATCTTCTCGGTACGTGGGCGCTCGTGGGACACCATCGCGCACGGTGAGGCTGATGGGAAACGAAGAGCGCCGATTGTGATCTGCGCCACAAAGAGAATGCGGACAAACACCTACATAACGTCCGTCATTGCGGGATGTCCTCCAGAAGATCCGTCACCATCGCGGCGATCGGCGAACGCTCCGAACGGCTGAGGGTGACGTGGGCGAAGAGCGGATGGCCCTTGAGCGCCTCGATCACGGCCGTCACCCCGTCGTGCCGGCCGACGCGGAGATTGTCCCGCTGGGCGACGTCGTGGGTGAGCACCACCCGGGAGCCCTGGCCGATCCGGGAGAGCACCGTCAGCAGCACGCCGCGCTCCAGCGACTGCGCCTCGTCCACGATCACGAAGGCGTCGTGCAGGCTGCGGCCCCGGATGTGCGTCAGCGGCAGCACCTCCAGCAACCCCCGCGAGGTGACCTCCTCCAGCACGTTCTCGTGCACCACCGCGCCGAGGGTGTCGAAGACCGCCTGCGCCCAGGGCGACATCTTCTCCGACTCCGAGCCGGGCAGATAGCCCAGCTCCTGGCCGCCGACGGCGTAGAGCGGGCGGAAGACGACGACCTTCTTGTGCCGGCGGCGCTCCATCACCGCCTCCAGCCCGGCGCAGAGAGCCAGCGCCGACTTGCCGGTGCCGGCCCGCCCGCCCAGCGAGACGATCCCCACCGACTCGTCCAGCAACAGGTCGAGCGCGATCCGCTGCTCGGCCGAGCGGCCGTGCAGCCCGAACGCCTCCCGGTCGCCACGGACCAGCCGTACGGTCTTGTCGGGCAGCACCCGGCCGAGCGCGGAGCCCCGGCCCGAGTGCAGCACCAGGCCGGTGTGGCAGGGCAGCCCGGCAGCGGCGTCCAGGTCCAGCGCCTCGCCGGCGTAGAGCCGGCCGATCTGCTCCTCGGCGAGTTCCAGCTCGGCCATCCCGGTCCAGGTGGGGTCGCTGGCCTGGCCGTGCCGGTACTCGTCCGCCCGCAGGCCCACCGAGGCGGCCTTGACCCGCAGCGGCATGTCCTTGCTGACCAGGGTGACCTCCCGCCCCTCGGCGGCGAGGTTCAGCGCGACGGAGAGGATCCGGGTGTCGTTGGAGTCGGTGCGGAACCCCGGCGGCAGCACGCCGTCGTCGGAGTGGTTGAGCTCCACCCGCAGCGTGCCGCCGGAGTCGTTGGCAGGCACCGGGCGGTCCAGCCGCCCGTGCCGGACCCGCAGCTCGTCCAGCATGCGCAGGGACTGCCGGGCGAACCAGCCCAGCTCCGGGTGGTGCCGCTTGCCCTCCAACTCCGAGATGACCACGAGGGGCAGGACCACCTCGTGCTCGGCGAATCGGTGGAAGGCCGCCGGGTCGGACAGGAGCACCGAGGTGTCCAGGACGAACGCCTGGCCCGCTGGTCGGGGCTCCTCGGTGTCCACCGGGGCGGCGGACGCGCCGCGGCGGCTCCGGGTGGCGCGGCGGGTCGTGGCAGTCGCGGCCGGGGTCTGGTCGGTCCCGGCGGGCGTACGGCGAGTCGTCACAGGCCTGCTCCGACGGATGGGCACCCGCCACCCGCGTTCCGCCTCCTCCGGTGCCCGGGGACACGGGGTCGGATGCGGAACCCCGTGCGCGAGGTCGCAGATCCGGGCGGACCGGCTGGCCCGGGAGAACCCCGTGCCATGCCTAGACGCTAGCCGCGTCGGACCCCGTCGGCTAGAGGTCGGCGGTGGATCTCCGGGGACTGGCGGGTGAACTCGGCCGGCGGCGGATCCGGCCGGGATGCATGCCCCCTGCGCGCACCCCGGCCGGCGGGAACCACCGTCACCGGTCTGACGTGGTCCCTACGGTGCGTGTCCGCCGCGGACGACGCACCGTGTCCTGGTTCCGGTCGACGGGGCCTCGGGCTCCCCGTCGACCGGGGTTCAACCGGTCCGCCGGACCAGGGTGCCGGTCGGGTGCCGCCCGGCGACCGGGGCGACCGGCGTCGAGAACGACGAGCCGGTGTACGTGGTGCCGGGCCGCACCACCGTGCCGGCGACCCGGGCGGTGGCGGGCGACGGGCCGGCCAGGGCGGACGCGATGGCGGCCTGGGCGTCGCGGCGACGTCGGTTCCAGGCCCCCCGGTCGCCGTCGAAGTAGCCCTGCCGGTAGCCGAACCGGTAGCCGATGCGGTAGCTGAGCTGGCCGTGCAGCCGCCCGGCCGCGTAGCTCGTGGCGCCGAGGACGAGGACGAGGAAGACGGCGAGGAAGGGGCTCATCCGGCGGCTCCGGTGCGCCGCGGGTCCCGCTTCATCGCTCCTCCGGCTCGGTCGGCGTGGGCTCGGCGACCAGGAGCCGGTCCAGGTCGTCGGTGCTGACCTCCTCGACCAGCTCGACGCTGATCCGGCAGCCGTCCAGGACGACCTCGGCCACCGAGGAGCGGCGGATCTCCCCGCCGGCGTCGTACACGCGGACGCTGACCTCGGGGCAGCCGAGGTGGGTACGCCAGGCGTCCCACTCGGTGCGGTCGCCGACGCTGAGTGACAGGTAACGGCAGCCCCGGGCGAGATAGAGCCGCCATGGCGCGCTCAGGCCCGTGGCCACCCCCTCCGCGATCAGGCCGAAGGCCTGGGCACGGGTGGCTAGCTCGGTCACCACACCCCCCTCGCGCCGGGGGCGTGACGCATGTGAGCACTGATCGTCTCATGCACGTGACACACCGTAGATTGTCTCATGGGCGTGACAGTATCAGCTTTTCGTCCGTTTACGGCGGCCTCTACGGGCATCTATTCTGCCCAGGTGACACCCCTCAGAAGCGGTGCCGGATCGTTTACCGGCATCCCGAAGAACACGTCACGTCCGCGTGACAACAGCGTGCCAGGACACGCACCGGTGGCCGGATGGTCGTACCGTCACCGGGTGACCGAGACGGCCAACGCACGGAAGATCGCCTTCGCCACCTTCGTTCGGAGGGCGCTCGACGAGGCCCGGGCCACCCGGGCGTGGAGCGGCACCGAGGTGTCCCGTCGCACCGGCGTCTCCCGGCAGACCATCAACCGCTGGGTCCGGGGCGACTGGGCGAGCGACCCGGAGGCCGAACGCGTGGTGGCGTTCTGCGAGGGCCTCGGCCTCAGCCCGGCGACCGCCTTCGCCGCGCTGGGCTGGGAACGCGCGACCGCCCCGCGCAGCACCCCGGCCACGCCGCCGATGGACCCGGACGTGGAGGCGCTGCTGCGGCGGCTCGTGGACCCCGACGTCTCCGACGCGGAGAAGTTCCACATCCGGGAAACCATCAGATATCTCGCGTATCGCCCCACCCTCCCGGTCCATGTCCGAAAACGAGGTAAACAGGCCGGCTAGTTCCTCAGATGGCGAAAGAACGGCAGGTCAGACTCATTCGTTTCGCTCCGGGGCCGGAACGGGCGCGCTAGCGTCCGTACTCGTACTGCTTGGGCTCGTCGTCGGCGGGGGGACGGGACAAGGCCGAACCCAGCCCTGCGGGACAGAAGGAGGGGTCTGTCCATGACCCTGAAGTGGATGGCAGTCGTGATCGCCACCGTGTCGCTGACACTGGGCGTGACCGGAAACGTGGTGACCCTGGCGGTCAACGGCGGGCAGCTTCCCCTGCTCGTCAACCTCGTCGCGCTCACCTGCGCCGGCACCGCGGTGATCCTGGCCGTGGTCGCCGAACTGCACGACCGGCTCGACAACAAGGTCAGCGCCCTGACCGACTTCCTCGTCGGCCGGCTCCAGGAGATCGAGGAGCGCACCGGCGACCGCAACAGCGGGTTCGTCGAGGGTTACCTGCTCAACCACGGCCAGGAGGCCGCCGTCGTGCCGTTCGGCCGGCGGGGACGGGGAGCCGCCGAACGCTGACCGTCGGGCCCGTCGCACCTCGACCGCGCGCCCCCCGAGGCGCCGGTCGGAGGCCACCTCTCGGCCGGGGATTGAGCCGCCCCGCCCGGGGTACGCTGTCGCGCGTGCCGCCGTTGAATCTGGGCAACCAGCAGCCGAGGAACCCGTTGGACGCCGACCAGGCCTGGCGGAAGACCGCCGGGAGGGCGGCCGGGACCGTGCTCTTCTTCGACTTCGACGGCACCCTGGCGCCGGTCGACGACGATCCCACCGCCGTGCGTCCCGCCCCGAAGGTGCTGGCGGCGATCGAGGCGCTCGCCCCGGTCGTACGGCGGATCGCGATCGTCTCCGCGCGCCCGGTCGACTTCCTCCGCGACCACCTCGGGGGGCTCACCGGCGTCGACCTGTACGGCCTCTACGGCCTGGAGCACAGCCACTCCGGCGGCGAGACCGTGACGGAGCCGGCGGCTCTGCCCTGGGTGCCCACCATGGCCGAGCTGGCCGACCTGGCCCGGGCCGAGCTGCCCGAGGGCGCGCTGGTGGAATACAAGCGGCTCTCCGTGGCGCTGCACTGGCGCACCGCGCCGCAGCTCGGCGCGGCCGTGGAGCGGTGGGGCCAGGCCCAGGCCGAGCGGCTCGGGCTCAAGGTCCAGGCCGGGCGGATGGTGCTGGAGCTCAAGCCCCCGGTCGACCGCGACAAGGGCATGGTGATCGACGAGATCGTCCGGGACGCCGAGGGCGCCTGGTACTTCGGCGACGACGTCTCCGACATCAAGGCGTTCGCCGCGCTGCGGGCCCGGGCCGCCGCCGATCCGGACTTCTTCGGCGTCTGCGTCGCCGTCGCCAACCCGGAGACGGGCCACGAGGTCGCGGAGGCCGCCGACCTGACCCTGGACTCCCCCGCCGCCCTCGGCACGTTCCTCACCGACGCCACCCGACACCTCACCTGACGCCCTCGGGGCCGGCGAGGTGCTCCGGGTCGGTCAGGCGCCGTAGCGGCGCTGGCGGTTGGCGTACGAGCGCAGGGCGCGCAGGAAGTCGATGTGCCGGAAGTCCGGCCAGTTGAGCTCGCAGAAGTAGAACTCCGAGTGCGCCGACTGCCACAGCATGAAGCCGGAGAGGCGCTGCTCACCGCTGGTGCGGATGACCAGGTCGGGGTCGGGCTGGCCCCGGGTGTAGAGGTGCTCGGCGATGTGCTCGACGTCCAGCACCTCGGCCAGTTCCTCGAGGGTGCCGCCGTTGGCGGCGTACTCCAGCAGCAGCGACCGCACCGCGTCGGTGATCTCCCGCCGGCCGCCGTAGCCGACCGCGATGTTGACCTCGGTCCCGCCGCTGCGGTCCCGGGTGCGTTCCTCGGCGGCCTTCAGCGCGGCGGCGGTCGAGGCCGGGAGCAGGTCGAGCGCGCCGACCATGCGCAGCCGCCAGGGATTGCCCTCCTCGGCCAGCTCGACCACCAGGTCCTCGATGATCTGGAGCAGCGGGTCGAGCTCCTTGGCCGGTCGGCGCAGGTTGTCGGTGGCCAGGAGGTAGAGCGTCACGTGCTCGATGCCGGCCTGGTTGCACCAGCCCAGCATGTGCTTGATCTTGACGGCGCCCATCCGGTGACCGTCGTTCGGGTCGACGTAGCCCATCTCCCGGGCCCACCTGCGGTTGCCGTCGCACATCACGCCGACGTGCCGGGGCACCGGCTTGCCCGCGAGCTTCGCCGTGAGGCGACGCTCGTACACGGAATAGATCAGGTCCCGCAGAGTCATCACCTTGCAGCGTAGCGACCTGCGCGCCGAATCACCGCCTCGGAGTCCGCTCCCACGCCGGCAGACCGATGCCGATCATGCCCAGCGTGCGGGCGTCGAGCCGCCCGTCGCCCAGCCCCAGCTCCACCACCGTCCGGTAGACGCGGTCGTCCCGACCCGCCGCGCGGACCGCCGCGTCGACCACGCGCCGGCGCCGGGCCAGCCACGCCGCGAGCGAGCTGTGCCGCAGGTGGGTGCCGAGGCGGCGGCGCAGCGTCGCCGCGTACCGCCGGGCGGCCTGCTCGGGCGAGCCCGCCGCCGCCGCGCCGGCGAGCGCGCCGGAGAGCAGCGCGTAGAAGATGCCCTCGCCGGTGAACGGGTTGATCAGGGAGAGCGCGTCGCCGGCGAGCAGCAACCGGCCGCGCCCGGGGGCGGGACGGTGCGTCGACAGCGGCAGGTGATGGGCCCGCAGGTCGGTGACCGTGGCCGGGTCCGTGCCGGGCAGCAGCGCGCCGAGCCGGTCGACCAGGTGCGCCCGGGTCAACGGCTCGCCCCGCAGCACCTCCCCGTACCCGACGTTCGCCCGGCCGTCCCCGATCGGAAACGACCAGGCGTACGCCGGCCAGCGCGGCGCCGAGGTGACGATGAGCTGTTCGGGCGGGCCGGGCAGCGCCGGGGCGTACCCCCGGATGGCGAGCGCCAGGTGCCGGTCGGGGTTCGGCCGGTGCCCGAGCGTCCGCCGGAGGACGGACCCGGCGCCGTCCGCCCCGACCACCGCCCGCGCCGCCAGCACGCCGTCGAGCACCACCCGGTCGGCCCGCACCTCGACGTGCCGCACCGCGTGCCGGCGCAGCCGCGCGCCGGCACCGACCGCCGCAGCCACCAGCCGCGCGTCGAAGACCCTGCGGGGCACGGTGTACGCCGGCCGGGGCAGCGCCCGGGCCACGGCGCCGCCGCCCGGCCCGACCAGCCGCAGCGCCGGCAGTGGCGCGTACCCGGTCACCGCGTCGGGCACCCCCAGCTCGTCGAGCACGTCCAGCGCGTGCGCGGCGATGCCGTCCCCGCACGCCTTGTCGCGGGGAAAGTCGGACCGGTCCAGCAGCAGTACGCTCGCCCCCGCCCGCCGGGCCGCCAGCGCGGCGGCCGACCCCGCCGGACCGGCCCCCACCACCACCACGTCGAACTCGTCGCCCACGGACTCGTCGCCCACGCGTCGCCTCCCACCGCCGGTCCGGCTCCTGCGGGTCATCCTGCCGCCGCGGGTGCACACCGCGCCGAAACCCGCCCGGCACGTCAACGAGGACCCCGAACTCCCCGGCGTCCTCCCGAGACCCTCCCGAAGCCCTCGCGGGGCCCTCCCGGCGGCCCACGAACCAGACGCCGAGGTCCGGCCGGGGTCCCCCGGACCATCCCCGGCAGCGACGGCGCCTCCCCACGCATCGCGGGATGACGGCGCGCAGGAGATCTTGGTAGTTACGTGCCCCTGGAGGGGCATGTTCCTACCAAGATCGGCGAAGGGCTAGGCGTGACGGGCCTGCGGACGCTTCCGTGGGCGTGGACGAGGGGCGGAGCGGGGCGGGCCCGCGGGCGGTCTCGTGGGTGGGGCAGGTCGACAGCGCGAAGGCACCGTCCCCGGGCGGGTGGGGAACGGGCCCGTGGCCCTGCTCGGGCTGGGCGGCCTACGCCGGGCGGGTGGCGCGTTCGGCGCGGGTGGCGCGCCAGAGGCCGTAGATCGTTAGCGCGGCGGCGGCCACCAGCGGGCCGCCGTCGCGGACCAGCCCGTCCGGGCCGAGCAGCCACCAGCACAGCGGCAGGTCGACGGCGAGCACGATCGCGGTGACGGCCACCAGCAGCGTGCGCGCCCAGCCCTTGCCGCGCATCAGGAAGGCGGTGCAGAAGAGCACCGCGTAGCTGGTCACGATCCCGGCGGCGAACCAGAACAGCACGGCGGGCACGGCGGCGAGCCGGTCGTCCAGCACCGCGCCGCCGGCGACCAGCGCCGGGACCAGCATGAGCGGGCTGTACGTGAACGCCGCGACCCGGCTGGTGAGCAGCCAACCGCTGACCTCCGGCCGGCGGGGCGGGGTCTCCCGCCAGGAGATGCCCTCCCGGTCGATGACCAGGCGGGGCCGGTGGCGGACCAGGTGCCCGGACACCGCGGACGAGCGGTAGAGCAGCCAGACCACGGCGGCGCAGAGCACGGTGAGCAGGGCGAACCCGAGCAGCCCCGGCAGCGGCGGCACTCCCTGCCGGGGCACGATCAGCCGGCCGACCGCGAAGACCGTGGTCACCGCCAGGATCAGCCCGAACGGCCGGGCCACCGTCCGGCCCCGACGGACGTGCCCGATCAGCAGCAGGAAGCCGAGCGAACGGAGCATCGCCCAGCCCGTCCGCACCGCCAGCCCGAAGCCCTGCTCCGGGGCGTACCACCAGTTGAGCAGCTCGACCACGACGGTGGCCGCAGCGGTCAGCGCGAGCAGTGCGGTCAGCGCCCGGACGGCGGACGGCCGCCGGACCTCGGTCGCGGCGGCCGTCCTCATGGGATCCGATGATGCCCCGTCGGGGCGTCGGTCACACCTGTCCTCAGCGCTGCGGCGCCGCGTCGAGCCGGGCACGCAGCGCGTCCAGCTCGGCCCAGAGCACGCCCGGCAGCTTGTCGCCGAACTTCTCGAACCACTCGGTGACCATCGGGAGCTCCTTGCGCCACTCCTCCGGGTCGACCTTCAGCGCGATCCGGACGTCCTCCGGGGTCATGTCGAGGCCCTCGACGTCGAGCGCGTCCTGGGCGGGGACCATGCCGATCGGCGTCTCCACCGCCTCGGCGCGCCCCTCGATCCGCTCGATGACCCACTTGAGCACGCGGGAGTTCTCGCCGAAGCCGGGCCAGAGGAAGTTGCCCTCCGGGTCCTTGCGGAACCAGTTGACGTAGTAGATCTTCGGCAGCTTGGACTCGTCGCCGTCGGTGCCCTTGCCCATCTCGATCCAGTGCCGGAAGTAGTCGCCGGCGTGATAGCCGATGAACGGGAGCATCGCCATCGGGTCGCGCCGGACGACGCCGACCGCACCGGAGGCGGCGGCGGTGGTCTCCGAGGAGAGCGTCGCGCCCATGTAGACCCCGTGCACCCAGTCGCGGGCCTCGGTCACCAGCGGGATGGTGTCCCGGCGGCGACCACCGAAGAGGATCGCGTCGATCGGCACGCCGTTCGGGTCGAAGTAGTCCTCGGCCAGGATCGGGCACTGGGTGATCGGGGTGCAGAACCGGCTGTTCGCGTGCGAGGAGAGGCTGTCGCTCTCCGGCGTCCAGTCGTTGCCCTTCCAGTCGACCAGGTGCGCCGGCGGCTCGCCCATGCCCTCCCACCAGATGTCCCCGTCGTCGGTCAGGGCGACGTTGGTGAAGACGGAGTTGCCGCGGTCCAGCGTCCGCATCGCGTTGGCGTTGGTCTTCCAGTCGGTGCCGGGCGCAACGCCGAAGAGGCCGTACTCGGGGTTGACCGCGTAGAGGCGGCCGTCCGGGCCGAAGCGCATCCAGGCGATGTCGTCGCCGATGGTCTCGACCTTCCAGCCCGGGACGGTCGGCTCCAGCATGGCCAGGTTGGTCTTGCCGCAGGCCGACGGGAAGGCCCCGGCGACGTGGTAGACCCTGCCCTCCGGCGAGGTGATCTTGAGGATGAGCATGTGCTCGGCGAGCCAGCCCTCGTCGCGGCCCATCACGCTGGCGATCCGCAGCGAGTAGCACTTCTTGCCGAGCAGCGAGTTGCCGCCGTAGCCGGAGCCGAAGGACCAGATCTCCCGGGTCTCCGGGAAGTGGGAGATGTACTTGGTCTCGTTGCACGGCCACGCCACGTCCTGCTGGCCGGGGTTGAGCGGGGCGCCGATGGAGTGCAGCGCGTGGACGAAGTCCGCGTCGTCGCCCATGGCTTCCAGGACCTTGGCCCCCATCCGGGTCATGATGCGCATCGACGCGACCACGTACGGGCTGTCGGTGATCTCGACGCCGAACATGGGGCTCTCGGCCTCGACCGGGCCCATGCAGAACGGGATGACGTACATGGTGCGCCCGCGCATGCAACCGCGGTAGAGCTCCGTCATCGTCCGCTTCATCTCGGCCGGCGCCATCCAGTTGTTGGTGGGGCCGGCGTCCGCCTCGTCGACGGAGCAGATGTAGGTGCGCTCCTCGACCCGGGCGACGTCCGTCGGGTCGGTGCGCGCGTAGAACGAGTTGGGCTTCTTCTCGGGGTTGAGCCGGATCAGGGTGCCGGCCTCGACCAGCTCGTCGGTGAGGCGCCGCCACTCCTCGTCGGACCCGTCCACCCAGACGACGCGGTCGGGGGTGGTCAGTTCAGCGACCTCACGGACCCAGGCGAGCAGTTTCGGGTGGGACGTCGGGGCCTGATCGATACCCCGAACGGTAGCCGGAGCAACCATGACACATCTCCTTGTGGTCGACGCTGACCGATCTATGGGATGCACGAGTCTTGACGGCGCTATGCGTCGTCTTCGTGGAAACCTGGGATTGGCCTCAGCGTAAACCGGGCGAGGTCACCAGTCAGTGGGACTGGTTGTGAAGAACTGCACAAGGTACGGGCACGCTGCGGCATCACGAGCTAATACCCGCTTTCACGCGCAGTTTCACGCAAATCCTGTGGGGAACCGTCACCGGCCGGGCCGGCGGCGCCCCGGACGGCGGAACCCGCGAACCGCCCCGCAGGCGATCCGATCTCGTTACGCTCTGTCCACAGGCGCACACCCGGGTGAGCGGTCCGCCGTTGCTACCCGTGCGGGATGACCCCAGCCGGTAGGCTCGCGTCGTGGCCGCGACGACGACCGGGGAGCCCGGCTCTCCGCAGACCCGCCCGGGTCTGGTCCGCGTGCTGGTGGACCGCTTCGGCCACCTGGTCCGCGAGCTGAGCAAGTTCGCCACCGTGGGCGGGATCGCCTTCCTGATCGACTTCGCCCTCTTCAACTACCTGACGAGCGTGCGGGGCGTCGAGCAGGTCACCGCGAAGACCATCTCGACGGTGATCGCGGCGTCCGTGGCGTTCGTCGGCAACCGGTTCTGGACGTGGCGGCACCGCAAGCGCTCCAACCCGGCCCGCGAGTACGCACTGTTCTTCTTCTTCAACGGCGTCGGCCTGGGGATCGCCGTGGCCTGCCTGGCGGTCAGCCGCTACGGCCTGGGCAGCATCTGGCCGGAGGTGTTCCAGACCCCGCTGGCCGACAACATCGCCAGCTTCATCGTCGGGACCGGGCTCGGGACGCTGTTCCGGTTCTGGTCCTACCGACGGTTCGTCTTCGTCGAAGCGGGAACCCCCTCCGTTCCGGAAGAGAAGCACGACCGAGACCACCGGGCGTGACCAACCGCCCACCTTCGTCCCGGCCGGAGCCTGCCGGCCCCGCCCACTGCCCTAAGGTGTTCCGCATGCGTCTTGTCCGTCTGCTGCCTGAGCGCTGGCAGAAGTTCATCCACGAGGCGCTCAAGTTCGGAATCGTCGGCGGCGTCAACACCGTAATCAATTACGCCGTGTTCAATGTGCTCGCACTGACCGTTTTCGTGGACGGTCAACTGAAGGCGACGGTCATCGCGACCGTGGTGGCGACGATCACGTCTTATCTGATGAATCGTCACTGGACGTACCGGGATCGCCCCAAATCGGCCATGCGACGCGAGTACGTCCTCTTCTTCCTCTTCAACGGGGCGGGCCTGCTCATCGAACTGGGCGTCCTGGCCGCCGCCAAGTACGGGCTGGGCCTGACCAGCCTGCTGGCCCTCAACGTGGCCAAGACCGGTGGCGTGCTGCTCGCGACGCTGTTCCGCTTCTGGTCCTACCGCACGTTCGTCTTCCAACCGGCGCCCGCCCACGCGGCCGAGACGTGGCACAGCATCCCGCGCGACGAGTGGGACACCATGGCCGAGATGGACCCGGTGGCCGAGTTGGCCGAGTCGATCTCCGAGCTGGAGGAGTCCGAACCACCGCCCGGCGCCGCGCGGCGTGCCCCACGCGGCAAGCCCGGCCCCGAACCCGCCTCGGCGGCCGGCCCGGGGGCCCCGGTCCAGGGGCGCCCCGTCCCGCTCGACGCCGGCCTCGGCGGCTCCCTCGACCGGGAGCTGGAGGCGGAACTGGCCGCCGAACTCCAGGCCACCACCCGCCGCCCGCCCCGCCGCTGACCCACCCGCCGTCCCGGCCCACCCGCCCGTCCTGACCCATGCGCCGTCCCGGCCCGGCCGGTTCCGGCCCGCTCCCGGGCCGCGCCGGTCGGGCCGTACCGATTCAGGCGGTCGGGCCGTGCCGGTTCAGGCGGTCGGGCCGTGCCGGTTCAGGCGGTCGAGGCGCGCAGGTTCAGGCGGTCGGGTCGCGCAGCGGCTTGCCCTCGTGCAGGTCCGCCAGGATGTCGCGCATCTCGTCGTCGCCGAGGGAGTGCTTGTCGTGGTGGGCCTCCACCAGCTCGTAGAGCTTGGTCTGCACGCGGCCGACCCCCGGCACGTCGTGCAGGACGGACTGGCCGCGCTCGCCGGCGGACTCGATGGTGAGCGTCCCGCAGCCGAGCAGACGTTCCACGAACCGCTGGTTCATCGCGTGGTCGTTGATCCGGGTCAGCGGGATGTCCCGCCGGTCGCGCGAGAGCACCCCCTGCTGGAGCAGCACCCGCTCGTTCGTGAAGAGGTAGTGGGTGCTCCGCCAGACCAGGAACGGCCACAGGGCCAGCCACAGCACCGCCAGCAGGGCCAGGCCGCCGATGACGGCGAGCGCGATCGAGCCGCCCCCGCCGGACGGCAGCAGGACCAGGCCGGCCACCACCGCCGCGACGGCGAGCACGAGCACCGCGACCGGCCGGATCAGCGCCTTCCAGTGCGGGTGCAGGTGCAGCACGACGTGCTCGTCCTCGGTGAGCACGTCATCGGGGAACGCCACGGGAACCTCCTCGCAGAAACGGACGCGCTGACCGTAGCCGCTCCCCTCCCGCCGAGGGATCAGCCGCGCGGCGGGAGTCCGCGATCAGCGGAGATGCAGGACGTCGCCGGCCGCCAGGGCCCGGGTGCCGGCGGGGGTGGCGACCAGGAGCTGGCCGTCGGCGTCCACGCCGGTCGCGGTGCCGGTCACCTCGTCGCCGCCGGGCAGCAGCACGCGTACCTGCCGGTCGATCGTCGCGCAGCTCGCCAGGTAGGCGTCGCGCAGGCCGCTGGCGACCGCGTCCCCGCCGGCCGCGCGCCACTCGCCGTACCAGTCGGCGATCCCGCGCAGCAGCGCCCGTAGCAGCGGGTCCCGGTCGGTGGCCGCCGCGCCGGCCAGTTGCAGGGAGGTCGCCGGCAGCCCCGTCGGGTTCTCCGGCAGCTCGTCGGCGCGCAGCGTGACGTTGAGGCCGACACCGAGCACGATCGCGGGCGGCCGGGCCGGCGAGGGCCCCGGCACCGCCTCGGCGAGGATGCCGGCGCACTTCGCGTCGCCGACGAGCAGGTCGTTCGGCCACTTCAGGCCCGCGTCCAGCTCGGCCAGCCGGGTCACCGTCTCGACCAGGGCGACGCCGGCGAGCAGCGGCAGCCAGCCGTACCCCGTCTGGGGCGCCGACGGCCAGCCACGGTCGGCGACGGCCTCCCCGGGGCGGAGCAGCACGCTGGTGGCGATGCCGGCCCGGGCCGGCGACTGCCAGGCCCGGCCGCGCCGACCGCGCCCGGCGGTCTGCCGCTCCGCGACCACCACCAGGCCCTCGGGCTCGCCGGCCCGGGCCGCCTCGGCGACGTCCGCGTTGGTCGAGCCGGTCTCGACGCGCAACTCCAGGCGGGTCCAGGGCCCGTGCGGGGCGACCAGCGCCCGCCGCAGCCGCGCCGCCGACAGCGGCGGGCGGTCCAGATCGGTGTACGGCGAGCCCGGCATCCCGTCAGCCTACGGCCGCCCCCGTCCGGCCGACCGGGGACGTCGCGGCCCGGCTGAGGCGAACTGCACAGCGGCGACGGCCTGAACCATCGTTATATTCCCAGGGTGACTACCGAGACCGGGATCAACATCCACAGCACCGCGGGCAAGCTGGCCGACCTGGATCGGCGGGTCGACGAGGCGGTGCACGCCGGGTCGGCGCGCGCGGTCGAGAAGCAGCACGCGAGGGGCAAGAAGACCGCCCGCGAGCGGATCGAGATGCTGCTCGACGAGGGTTCCTTCGTCGAGCTGGACGAGCTGGCCCGGCACCGGTCCACCAACTTCGGGCTGGCGAAGACCCGCCCGTACGGCGACGGCGTCATCACCGGCTACGGCACCATCGACGGCCGGCAGGTCTGCGTCTTCGCCCAGGACTTCACCGTCTTCGGCGGCTCCCTCGGCGAGGTCTTCGGCGAGAAGATCGTCAAGGTCATGGACCTGGCCATGAAGATCGGCTGCCCGGTCGTCGGCATCAACGACTCCGGGGGCGCGCGCATCCAGGAGGGCGTCGCCTCGCTCGGCCTCTACGGCGAGATCTTCTTCCGCAACGTACGGGCCAGCGGCGTCATCCCGCAGGTCTCCCTGATCATGGGCCCGTGCGCCGGCGGCGCGGTCTACTCCCCGGCGGTCACGGACTTCACGGTGATGGTCGACCAGACCTCGCACATGTTCATCACCGGCCCGGACGTCATCAAGACGGTCACCGGCGAGGACGTGGGCATGGAGGAGCTGGGCGGCGCCCGTACGCACAACTCGCGCAGCGGCAACGCGCACTACCTCGCCACGGACGAGCAGGACGCGATCGACTACGTCAAGGCGCTGCTGTCGTACCTGCCGTCGAACAACCTGGACGAGCCGGTGGTCTTCGACGCGCCCGCCGACCTCGACGTGACCGACGAGGATCGGGAGCTGGACACGCTGATCCCCGACTCGGCGAACCAGCCGTACGACATGCACCGGGTGCTCGAGCACGTCCTCGACGACGGCGAGTTCCTGGAGGTCCAGCCGCTCTACGCGCAGAACATGGTCATCGGCTACGGCCGGGTGGAGGGCCGTCCGGTGGGCGTGGTCGCCAACCAGCCGATGCACTTCGCCGGCACCCTGGACATCGCCGCCTCCGAGAAGGCCGCCCGGTTCGTGCGCACCTGCGACGCGTTCAACATCCCCGTGCTGACCTTCGTCGACGTCCCCGGCTTCCTGCCCGGCACCGGCCAGGAGTGGGACGGCATCATCCGCCGGGGCGCGAAGCTCATCTACGCGTACGCCGAGGCCACCGTCCCGAAGGTCACCGTCATCACCCGCAAGGCGTACGGCGGGGCGTACGACGTGATGGGCTCCAAGCACCTCGGCGCGGACCTGAACTTCGCCTGGCCGACCGCGCAGATCGCGGTGATGGGGGCGCAGGGCGCGGTGAACATCCTCTACCGCTCGGAACTGGCCGCCGCCGAGGACCCGGCCGCCGTGCGGGCCGAGAAGATCGCCGAGTACGAGGACACCCTCGCCAACCCGTACATCGCGGCGGAGCGCGGCTACGTGGACAGCGTCATCCCGCCGCACGAGACGCGGACCCAGATCGTCCGCGCGCTGCGGGTGCTGCGCACCAAGCGCGAGACCCTGCCGCCGAAGAAGCACGGCAACATCCCGCTGTGACGCCCCTCCCCCGCGGGATCCGCGCGGTGTCCCCCGTCGACCGTGGCAGGCCACGGCTGCCCTGACATCGCGCGGACCCGGGGGCGGGGCGGCCGATCGGTGGGCGGCGGTCAGCAGGACGGGTTGGCGGCGGCGCACATGCGCCGCGCGGCCAGCCCGGCGAGGCGGACCAGGTCGGCCTCGGCGGTCGGTTCCAGGATCAGCACACTCACCAGGTCGCCGACCCGCACCACCACGGTCGCGTCCGGCGTGGACGGGCGGCCGGGCACCTGCCCGTCGGCAGGGTCGAGGGTCGCGGCGACGGAGTGGCGCAGCAGCAGGGACTCGTCACCGGCGAAGTCGCGGCGCGGCACGTCCCAGCGGTGCACGTCCTCGACGGTGACGGACTCGCCGCCCCACTCGATCGACCGCACCTCCCGCCACTCCCGGCATACGGTGAGTTGCCGGCGCAGCCCGTCGAAGAACCGGGCGGCCCCGTCGTCCCGCATCCGGTGCAGGTCCTGGACGACCAGGACGTCGCCGAGCCGTCCCCCGCCGGTCGCCGGTCGCAGCACCGTCTGGGACCGGCTCACCCAGGTCTCCTGCGCCGGCACACCGCTGTCGCGCCTGGTGGCGCACCGGCGGAGGGCCATGCCCACGTCGACGCTCCCGCCCAGGCCGGCCTCGCTGAGTTGCAGACCGCTGCGCGCCGTCAGGTCGTCCTGTTGCAGCAGGGCCGCCGGGGGGATCTCGACCTTCCCCGGCGCCGCCGGTCGCGAGGGGGACGCCGCCGGGGCCAGCCCCCGCTGCCCGGACCGGTCCCCGACCGCCACGGCGGAGGCGGAGACGACGACGAGCACCGCGACCGCCGCCAGCACCGCCGTACGCCTGCTGCGCCTGCGGGCCCGGGCGCGGATCTCCGCCGGCTCCGGCCAGCGGACCTCGCGCAGGTCCCGGTGCAGTTGCTCGACGAACGTCGTCTCGTCACGCATCGGCGGCCTCCTCCAGGTCAGAGACGGCGAGCAGCCCGGCGAGCGCGGCGCGCCCCCGGAAGAGTCGGGCCTTGACGGTGCCCACCGGGGCGGCCGTCTGCCGGGCCACCTCGGCGACCGGCATGCCGACGAGGTAGTAGAGGGCGATCGCGGTGCGCTGCTCCTCGGGGAGCCGGCGCAGGGCGGTGACCACCTCGACGGTGGCGGTGTCCGGGCCGGGCACGCTCTCGCCTGGGCCGTGCCGCAGGTAGGCGCGGGCCCGGCTGCGCAGGCTGCGCCACCGGCTGACCGCGATCCGGCTCGCCACCACCCGCACCCACGCCTCCGGCTCCTCGTACGCGCTCACCGTCGACCAGCGCTGCCAGGCCCGGATGTACGCCTCCTGCACGGCGTCCTGCGCCTCGGCGAGGTCGCCCGTCAGCGCGTAGACGTAGCCGAGCAGCCGTTGGCGGCTGCCCCGGTAGAACTCGTCGAATCCGTCGACGTCCGGCACCTGCTACCTCCCCGTGACGGTCGCAGGGGACACGCG
Source organism: Micromonospora sp. DT46 (assembly GCF_049841735.1). Classification (NCBI taxonomy): domain Bacteria; kingdom Bacillati; phylum Actinomycetota; class Actinomycetes; order Micromonosporales; family Micromonosporaceae; genus Micromonospora; species Micromonospora sp. DT46. The sequence goes on from NZ_JBNCKW010000001.1 coordinate 434,548, forward strand.
TCGGACGGTGCCGCCGGTTGCCCGGTCGACCGGTCAATTTCCGGGCGTCAGGCCGGCGTCGGTGAGGATCGGGCCGGCCAGCAGCAGCGCGCCGGCGCCGAGGGCGGCCAGGTTGACCAGGGCGAAGACGGTGACCCAGAAGAGGGCCGGCAGCGGGGTGAGGCCGGCGAGCTGGTCGGCGTCGGAGGCGGGCATCCGACCCCGCGAGCGCAGCCGTTGCAGCTCCACCACCGGCCGCACGCCGCCGAGCAGCAGGAACCACACCCCGGCGTACGCGAACGCCGCCTGCACCTGCGGCTCGGCGTACCAGGAGACGGCAAGGACCACCCCGCCGGTGACCAGCAGCGAGAGCACGCCGAAGACGTTGCGGATCATGATCAGCATGGCCAGCAGCAGCGCCACGGCGACCCAGAGCAGCAGGGTGATCCGGTTGCCGCCGAGCAGCCACGCGCCGGCCAACCCGACCAGCGGCGGGGCGACGTAGCCGGCGAGCAGGGTGAGGATCATTCCGGGGCCGGTGGGTCGGCCGGCGGAGAGGGTCAGCCCCGAGGTGTCCGAGTGCAGCCGGATGCCGTGCAGCCGGCGGCCGGTGAGCAGGGCGGCCAGCGCGTGCCCGCCCTCGTGGGCGATGGTGATGGCGTTGCGGGCGATCCGCCAGGGCAGTTGGGTGGAGACGACCACCAGGGCGACGGCGGCGGTCAGCAGCACCAGCAGGGGCGGTGGGTCCGGCTGCGCCGCGAACAGCTTGTCCCAGAGACCGCCGAGCCCGTCGATCGACACCATGGGGCGCGAGCCTACCGGCCCCGACCTGTGTCACTGCGTCCTCTCCGGCCCGTATCGTGGAAGGCTGATCCGGTGGCGACAGGAGCGGGAGGTGGACGCCGGTGACTGCGGCACCCCTGGAACCCCACGTCGGCCTGTGGACCGAGGCCGAGTACCTCGCCATGAGCGAGACGTCGAACCGGATCGAGTTGCTCGACGGGAGCCTGATCGTGAGCCCTGCCCCGAGCAAGCGGCACCAGTTGGTGTCGTGGAGCCTGACGAACAGCCTGCGGCCAGCAGCGCTGCCGCAGGGCCTACTGGTCTTCGAGGCGGTGAACGTCCGGCTCGGCGTCGACCGCATTGTCATCCCCGACGTGGTGGTGGCTGACACCGACGACGAGGGCACCGTCGTCGAGGCAGGCGAGGTGGTCCTCGTCTGCGAGATCGTCTCGCCGGGGAACGCGGCAGCCGACCGGTTGGTCAAGATGCAGCTCTACGCGATCGCCGGGATTCCGTGGTACCTGCTGGTGGAGCAGGACGGCGCCGGCCACTCGCTGCGGCTGCACCGGCTCGACGGCGCGCACTACGTCGAGGACCAGGTGGCGAAGCCGGGCGAGGAGTTCCGCCTGGCCGAGCCGATCCGCTGGCGCGTCGACCCGGCCACGCTGCGCTGAGGCGGAGAGCGCCTTACCCGGTCCGCTCACCGGCCGCGGTGCCACCGCCGCCAGGGCGCCGGCTTCCGCCGTTCCTGAAGATTTCCTTAGCTCCCCTTGCCATTCGGGGCGCTTATCTCCAAAGATGAACGTCTATTCAGTCCGGCGTCCTTGGAGGCATCCATGACCCGTACCGGAACATCCCTGCGGCAGCTGTTGGCCGCCACCCTCGCGGCCCTCGCCACCGCGGCGGCGGGGCTCGTCGCGACCGCGACCCCCGCGGCGGCCGCCACCACGCCCGGCATCGACGTGTCCCACTACCAGGGCGCCATCAACTGGACCAGCGTCCGCAACGCGGGCATCCAGTTCGCCTTCATCAAGGCGACCGAGGGCACCAGCTACAAGGACCCGCGGTTCAACACGAACTACGTGGCCGCCTACAACGCCGGCGTCATCCGGGGCGCGTACCACTTCGCCCGGCCCAACATCTCCTCTGGCGCGGTGCAGGCGAACTACCTGGCCTCCAACGGTGGCGCCTGGTCGGCCGACAGCCGCACCCTCCCGGCCGCGCTGGACCTCGAAGCCAACCCGTACGCGGGCGGCTACTGCTACGGCCTGAGCACGACGGGCATGCGGAACTGGGTCCAGGACTTCCTCAACACCTACCGCGCCCGCACCGGCCGCTACGCCGTCATCTACACCACCACGAGCTGGTGGAACCAGTGCACCGGCAGCTGGAGCGCCCCGTGGGCGAACCATCCGCTCTGGGTCGCCCGCTGGTCGAGCACGGTCGGCGCGCTGCCGGCCGGGGCGCCGTTCTGGAGCTTCTGGCAGTACACCGACCGGGGCAGCGTCGCCGGAATCAGCGGCGGGGTCGACCGCAACCACTGGAACGGTGACCGGAGCCGGCTGATCGCCCTGGCCAACAACACCTGAGCCTGACTCGCCTGGGGAGGCGGTTGGCGGCAGCGGGATCGGTTGTCACCGTACGGTCGACAACTGGTCCGGCTGCCGCCAGGCCGCTCTCGCGGGCGTCAGACCTGCCGTCGGGCCGCCACGGGCACGGCCGCCGCGTTCTCGCGGGCGAGCGCGTTCCGCCGGGCGAAGCGCCGGACGCCCACCCCGGCGAGGGTGACGGTCACGACGCTGAGCAGCGCGAACAGCAGCGGCAGGCCGGCGGCGGCGAGCAGCAGGACGATGTCGCCGAGGGCCACGAGCATCCACAGTGCCACTCGGGGCCGGGCGTCCCTCCGTCGGTAACCCATGTCGTACCCTCCCTTCCGTCGTGAAGGTCAGATACCCCGTACGGCGGAAGGTCATGCGAGTCGATCTCGCAACGGGCGCGAATCCCGCGGGTCAGTCCTTGCGGTCGGGCACGAAGCCCTTGGCGATCCGGTCGAAGTCGGCCAGCTTGGCCTGCCAGTCCTTCGCGGCGACCTCCCAGCGCAGGGCGTAACCGCGATTCTTGGCCGTGACGAAGCCCCGGTTGCGGACGTGGATCCGCGTGCCGTCGCGGGTCTCCAGCCACTCCCAGTCCGCGCAGGTCTTCCAGTAGTCGCAGCGCTTGATGCTCAGGTACTGGTAGTTCTTCACATAGTTCTTGCGGGCCGGTTCGGCCCCCTTCCAGTCGGCGTAGGCGTCCGACTTCGGGCTGGACGTCCACTGCACCAGCAGCTCGCCCGGCCCGCCGGGCTCGTCGAAGACGACGGTGTTCGCTCCGGCGTTGCGGCGCACCCAGTTCGCCGGGATCGGCACCGTGAAGCCGCCCGGGTCCTTGTGCAGCTTCCAGCCCGCCGGCAGCGCGTCCGGGGTCGGCGACGGGGTGGCCGAGGGCGTCGGGCTCGGCGCGGCGCTCGTGGGCGGGGCCGGCGCGGAGGACTGCGGCGGCTGCCCCTGCGAGGTCGCCGCGCCGGTCGGGTCGGCCTGCGGGGTGCCGCCGCCGTCCCCACCGTCGCCGCTGGTCAGCATCGGCACGATCACCACCAGGCCGATCAGCAGCAGCGCCACCAGCGCCCCGATCAGCACGTTGCGCCGGGTGTTGTTCGGCTTCGTACCGCTGGACGCCACGACCGTCGCCCGGCCGGACGACGGGCTCACCGGCGCGGGCATCACCGAGGTGGGATTCGCCGGCCTGCCGGGCGCCGGGTCCACCGCCTCGGCCTTCGTGTCGTCGAGCGCGGGCTTCGGCGGGTCGACCTTCGCCGTCGGGGCCGCGTCCGAGGTGGAGGATCCAACCTTGGCGGTCGGCACGGAGTCCGAGGAGAGCGCCGCCGTCGCGTCCTCGGCGGTGGACGCCGCGGCGGCACCGGCGGCGGCCGCCAGCGGCGCGCGCGGCGCCGGCGGGCTGACCGGCTTGTCGGGCCCGCCCTCGGCCGGTCGCGGCGCCGGCACCAGCGGCGGGCGGGGCTCACGCGGACCGTTCGGCCCCGGCCGGCGTACGCCGTCGAGCAGCGGAATCGTGCGGGTGCGCTTGCCGCCGGCCCGGCGCAGCAACTTCTCCGCCACCTCGGCGGTGATCCGCTCGTTCGGGTCCTTGCGCAGCAGGCCGTTGAGCACCGGCTTGAGCGGCCCGGCGTTCTTCGGCGGCGGCATCGGCTCGGTGGCGAGCGCCGCCAGGGTGGCGATCGCCGACGGTCGCGCGTACGGCGACTTGCCCTCGACCGCCGCGTAGAGGGTGGCGCCCAGCGACCAGAGGTCGGCCTCCGGCCCGGCGGTGCCCTCGCGGGCCCGCTCAGGCGAGATGTACGCGGGCGACCCGAGCACCATTCCCGTGCGGGTCACGTTCGGGTCGCCGGGAATCGTGGCGAGGCCGAAATCGGTCAGCACCACCCGGCCATCGTCGCCGAGCAGCACGTTGCCGGGCTTGACGTCGCGGTGCATCACGCCGGCCTTGTGCGCCGACTTGAGCGCGGCCAGCACGCCCAGGCCGATCTCCACGGCACGCGCCGGCGTCACCGGGCCGTCCTCGGCGAGGGTGTCCTGCAACGACTTCGACGCCACGTACTCCATGACGATCCACGGGTCGCCGTCGGTGCGCAGCACGTCGAAGATGCGGACCACGTTGATGTGGTTGAGCCGGGCGATGGCCCGGGCCTCACGCAGCGAGCGTTCCCGCATCTCGCGGCGTTCCTCGTCGGTGAGGCTGGGCGGCGGGACGAGTTCCTTGATCGCCACGTCCCGGTGCAGCACCTCGTCGCGCGCCTTCCACACCCGACCCATGCCGCCCTGACCGAGCGGCGAGAGGAGCCGGTATCGGTCAGCGACGAGTTGGGGCAGCGCGTTCGACATCGCCCAGACGGTACCCGGAGCCGACGACGCTCACACCGCCGGCACGCCACTGTGCGGTCAAGGTCAACCTCTCCGCCGCGTACGCTGACGCCATGTCTGCCGAAGAGCCGCTGTTCCGGGTCGTCCGCGGGGTCCCCACCGCCGAGGAACTGGCCGCGCTGGTGGGCGCGATCGTCGTACGGTCCCGCCCGGCCCCCGCGACCCCTCCGGTCGCCGCGTCCGCCTGGGCGCGCTCCGGCCGGCCCGTCGCAGCGACGGTCGCCGGCCCCGGCGCCTGGCGGGCGTCCGGCCTGCCCCGCTGACCTTTTCCGCACGGATCACCGCAGCTCGGCGCCCCTGCACACCCGCAGGGTGGCCGGTGTGTGCCGGGGCGGGGCTGCCGACACCCCCGGGGACCTATTAACCTCACTCAGGGAAACGACGCAGTGACGGGCAGGGAGGGCCGATGATCCCCGAGGAGGACGGTCCAGCGTCCTGGCTCCGCGGCTACGGCGGCATCGAGGCCGACATCCGCCAGCTCCGCGAGTTCGCCGACAAGCTCCAGGCCGAAGTGGAACGCAACTACGACCCACACCTGTCGTACATCGCCGCGGACCTGACAGCACCGGTGCCCAACCCGGCCGACGCGTTCATCGAGCTGGTCGACTTCCTGCGCGCGCACCACGAGACCCAGCAGGCCACCGCCGACATGGTCTGGGGCGTCCGCGACGTCACCGGCCACCTGGCCGTCGCCGCCGGCACCGTCGCCACCCGCTACACCGGGTCCGACGCCTTCGCCGCCGCGCGCGTGACCGACATCGAGCGGGCCCTCGCCAACCCGGCCCCCACGGCGCCTCGCGGCGCGCCGCCGATGCTGCCCGATCCCACCGGGCCGGAACCCGCACCGGGTCAGGGACGGGGACGGGGTCCGGTGGTGCTGCCATGATCGAACGGGGCACCGGCGGCCGCACGTCCGCCCTCACCGACTGGCGACTGATGGATGTCGCCAGCATGTGGGCCTGCCTCCAGGACCACGACACCACCAACCACTGGAAGCAGGTCGCCGGCTGGCGCAAGATCTGCGACCTCGCCCGGATGCACCTGAGCCGGCTCCAGGAATACCGCAAGGGGCTCGCCGAGGCATGGCCCCCGGAGACCAACGAGGCGGCCCGGGCCTACGTCCGCGAGCTGGACGAGCTCATCGACAAGGTGCAGCGCACGCACGACGCGGCCAGCGCCAACTACACCGCGCTCTCCGCCGCCACACAGGCCATCAGCGCCACCCGCACGGAACTGAAGAAGATCTACGAGACGTACGCCGTCAAGGTCCAGGAGAAGCAGACGTACGACGCGACGCTCGCCGACCCGAAGGCGGCCATGGGCAGCCGGGTCCCCGACCGCCCCGTGACGGACGCGGACCTCGAACGCCTCAACGTCCAGGCGCGCGGCATCATGTACGGCCTCAGCGGCGAACTCCAACACGCCCGAGTAATGCTCCGCCAACCACCACCCAGGCCTAAGCCTCTGCCTGAGGCGGACCAGCACAACTCCGATATCTACGGAGGCGCCGTTTCGGCCGCTCCGGTAATTCCTCCCGTCGTTCCCGTGCCGTTGTCAAGTTCGACTACTTCGTCCGTTGCACGGCCGACCACTAACGCGCGACAAATCTCCGCACCAACCACCCGTAACGTCGGGCCTGTCCTCGGCGGGGTGAAACCTGGTGTAGCGCCTTCTCCAATCAATCCCGCAATGCCAGGTCCAACTCCACCCGGCCTCCCCGCTGGCTCCGGCAGTGGACCGATGCCTGCGATGCCGCCAGGCGTGCGGCCTGGGCACGGGATCTCTGGGTTGCCGATCGGTCAGCCTGGCCCTAGCAGCCGGCCGGTCAACGGAGCCATTCCGGGGCTCCCGCCTGCCACGCCACCGGCATCACCCCGGCCCATGCCACCAGGTGGTCTGATCGGCGGAACCCCCGGAATGGGATTTGGACCCTCTAGTGGCAGCGGCGCACAGCAACGTCGAGTTAACCCGATTGGTGGAGTAATCGGCGGCGGGGGCGCGGGCACCGCTCCGACCGGGGGCGCAGGCTCCCGTCCTGGGGTTGGCCGCAACCTCAGCGCGGTGCAGGGTATACCGCCAATCGGCGGAGCACCTGGCATGGGCACTGCCCGTTCAGGCGGAATGGCGGGTCGGTCGGGACGGTACGACGGCAGCGACAAGGAGTCGCGGCACTGGGATCCGGACCACCCATGGGAAGTGGACCGAGGCGTAAGCCCGGTAGTCCGCCCTCCGGACGAAGATGGCCCCATCGACCCAGGTCCGGCTATTGGCTTCAACCGTTGAGGACTCGGACCATCCAGGCCGCCTTGGCGCTGTTCACTCTTACGGCAGCACTCCTGCCGCCGACTGCCTCGCATGCTTGGTCTAACCGTGGCGCCGCAAGTCCGCAGGGAGTTGACCGGATCCGAGGGGACCAGTGGCACCTGAGCTTTCTCAGGGTCGCCGAAGCACACAAGATCACTCAAGGCGAAGATGTGACGGTTGCGGTGCCAGACACCGGCGTTCATCCGCATCCCGACCTTGCGCACAATCTGCGCCGAGGCACAGATATTGTTGCTGGAGGTAGTGGCGACGGCCGACAAGACCGAGATAGCCACGGAACCGGCATGGCAGGTCTAATCGCCGCCCACGGGCGAGCTGGCCAGCAAGGCGCCCTTGGCATCGCACCGAAGGCGAAGATCCTTCCCATACGCGTAAAGAATAACGGCCAAGGGGGAACCAGTCACCAATTGAAAGATGCGATCAACTACGCGATCACGCAAAATGCCAAAGTAATCAGCATTTCAGCAGCAGGAGCGGCAGATAGCCGATTACATACGGCAGTCGAGGCCGCAATTCGCGCGGACATAGTTATTGTCGCTGCAGCAGGCAACAAGCCCCTTAGCCGACACGTCGGATTCCCTGCCGCCTACCCTGGCGTAATTGCCGTAGGTGGGGTTGATCGGCTCGGCCAGCGAGCCTCAGTGTCAGTCACCGGACCAGAGATCGACGTGGTCGCCCCGGCAGTTGACATCTTCAGCACAAGCATCGACGGCAAGTATCGCAAGGGCACCGGCACCTCGGACTCCACAGCCATCGTCGCTGGGGCCGTCGCCTTGATCCGGTCCAAGTACCCGTACCTGCCCGCCGCCGAGGTGGCGCACAGGCTCACCGCCACAGCGATCGACAAGGGCCCGCCGGGACGGGACGACGAGTACGGCCAGGGGGTCATCGATCTGGTGGCGGCGTTGACGGCTGACGTACCGCCGCTGGGTTTCGGATCGGCGACGGCGAGCGTGCCGGCCCGCACCCCCTCGACCACGACGGCGGTAGCGGAGCCAGCGGGCGACGGGAATGGTGCGGCGATGGCCCGTGGCCTGGTCACCCTCGGCGTGATCGTGGCGGCCGGCGGCGCGTGGACGTTCATCGCCCGTCGGCGTCGTCGTGGCGGCGACCCGCCGCCCCGCGTCAGTCGCTGAGCGACCCAAAAGACGGAGACGGGCGAGGAAGGGTCGACACGTCCTACCCGACACGTCGTCGTCCGGGTCAGCCGGTAACGTCGGCGACGTGCCGAAGTCCTTGCCGCTCCGCCTCGTGCTCGCCTCCGCCAGCCCTGCCCGCCGCAAGATTCTCCAGGCCGCCGGGATCGAGACGGATGTGCTGGTCAGCGGCGTCGACGAGTCCCTCGTGGTCACGGAGCGGGCCGAGGAGCTCTGCCTGGAACTGGCCCGGATGAAGGCGCAGGCGGTACTCACCCGGCTGCGGCCGGCCGACGACCAGCGGACGTTGGTGATCGGGTGCGACTCGGTGCTGGCCTTCGACGGGGAGATCTTCGGCAAGCCGACCGACGCGGCCGACGCCACCCGGCGCTGGGAGCGGATGCGCGGGCGCAGCGGCGTGCTGCACAGCGGGCACTGCCTGATCGACGTCGAGGCCGGGCGGCGGGCCGAGGCGGTCGCCTCCACCGTCGTGCACTTCGCCGACATCGGCGACGACGAGATCGCCACGTACGTGGGTACGGGCGAGCCGCTGGCCGTGGCGGGTGCCTTCACGATCGACGGCCTGGGCGGGCCCTTCGTGGAGCGGATCGAGGGTGATCCGAGCACGGTGATCGGGCTCAGCCTGCCGCTGCTGCGCCGCCTCCTCGCCGAGTTGGACCTGCGGCTCACAGATTTGTGGACGAAGGTCGCGCCCGGCAACCAGACGGTCGAGCCGCTCGGTTAGCGTCCGTTCTTGACTTCCTTCCCACGCCTAGAGGCGGGGGATTCCAGCGGTCGCCCGCTGGGTTTCCTGCTTCACCGACGGCCGCCCCGTCCGGACGTTCGTCCGTTGGGGTCTTACACCGCCTCCACAGGCAATCACGGAGAGCCCCTCCGCGAGAATGTTGCGGGCCGCGTTGACGTCGCGGTCGTGGGTCTGCCCGCATCGGCAGGTCCACGACCGCATGTTCAGCGGCATCCGCTGCGCGAGCGCACCGCACACCGAGCACAGTTTGGACGACGGGAACCAGCGGTCCACAACAACGAGGTTGCGGCCGTGCCAGTCGGCCTTGTATTCGAGCAGGGTGCGGAACTGCCGCCAAGCCGCGTCGCTGACGGCGCGAGCCAGGCTGTGGTTTGTGACCATGTTGCGCACGGTCAGGTCCTCGACGACGATCGTTTGGTTCTCACGAACAAGCCGAGTGGTCAACTTGTGCAGATGGTCCCGCCTGCGGTCGGTGATCCGGGCGTGCACGCGGGCGACCTTGATTCGGGCCTTGGCCCGGTTCGCGGAGCCCTTCTCCTTCTTGGACAGGTTCCGCTGCGCCTTGGCGAGTGCGGCTCGGTCGCGGCGTTCGTGCTTCGGGTTGACGACTTTCTCGCCGGTGGACAGCGTGAGCAGGCTGTCCAGGCCGGCATCGATCCCGACGGCCGGGCTCGGTGCCGGAGCCTGCTCGATCCGGTCGTCGCACAGCAGCGACACGAACCAGCGCCCGGCCGCGTCCTGCGACACGGTCACCGTGGACGGCTTCGCGCCCTCGGGAAGCGGCCGGGACCACACAATGTTCAGCGGTTCGGCCATCTTCGCCAAAGTGAGCTGGCCGTCGCGGTAGCGGAACCCGCTGGTGGTGTACTCCGCCGACCGGCGCGACTTCTTCTTGCTCTTGAAGCTCGGGTACCGGGCTCGTTTGGCGAAGAAGTTGGTGAACGCGACTTGCAGGTGCCGCAGCGTCTGCTGCAACGGCACGGACGACACCTCGTTGAGGAACGCCAGGTCGTCGGTCTTCTTCCACGCGGTCAACATCGCCGACGTCGCGTTGTAGTTCACCCGTTCTTGACGCAGGGCCCACGCCTCGGTGCGGGCCTGCAACGCCATGTTGTAGACCAGCCGGACACACCCGAACGTGCGGGCAAGCTCGCAAGCCTGCCCGGGGCTCGGGTAGAAGCGGAACCTGAACGCCCGCTTCACAGCCCTGGCCATGGCTCACAGCCTAGCAAGATAGCCAGTAAGCTTTACGGTGACATGCGGGTGGACACCCATCCTCCTTGGCCGCGGATCGGCCTTTCCTGTCCCGCTCTGCAAGAGTTCCGTTTCCTCCCCACGGCTAAAGCCAGGGGTTCCACGGAGGTTTTCGATGACCACCAAGTCGATCCCGCTCACGTCGGAACTGCATTCGTACCTGGTCGGGCACGGGGCGCCGCCGGACGAGATCATGCGGGACCTGGCCGAGGAGACCCGCGCGGCCCTGCCGAACGACGCGCAGATGCAGGTCGCACCGGAGCAGGCCGCCTTCCTGACCTTCCTCACCCGGCTGCTCGGAGTGCGGCAGGCCGTCGAGGTGGGCACGTTCACCGGCCTCTCGTCGCTGGCGATCGCCCGTGGGCTGCCCGAGGGCGGGCGGCTGACCTGCTTCGACATCTCTGAGGAGTTCACCGGCATCGCCCGGCGGTACTGGGCCCGCGCCGGCGTGGACGACCGGATCGAGTTGCGCATCGGCCCGGCTGGCGACACGCTGCGCGAGCTGCCCCACGAGCGCCACCTGGACTTCGCGTTCATCGACGCCGACAAGACCGGCTACCCGGTCTACTGGGCGGAGCTGGTGCCCCGGATGCGTCCCGGCGGGGTGATCGCGGTCGACAACGTGCTGCGCGGTGGCCGGGTGATCGCCCCGCAGAACGCCGACGACCGGGCCATCGCGGCGTTCAACGACGAGGTGCTCGCCGACGTCCGCGTCGACGCGGTGATGCTCCCGATCGCCGACGGCCTCACCCTGGCCCGAGTGCACTGACCCTGACCGGCGTCTGCGCAATCTTGGTAGGAAACGGCCCCTGGAGGGGCCGTTTCCTACCAAGATCCAGCGGGACCCAAGGTCCACCCGGACGCAAGATCCACGGGGGACGCAAGAACCGTCGGAGGACGCAAGATCCACGGGAGACGCAAGGTCCGCCGGAGGACCAAGGTCCGCCGGAGGACCAAGGTCCGCCGGAGGACCCAAGGTCCGCGGGGGCGCTTGGCGTCAGACGGGGGTCGGGGATCGGAGGTCGGCGGGGGCCGGGCGCAGGGCGCGGCCCAGGCGGGCGGCGAGCAGCGCAGCCGCCGCGATGAAGGCCGGCAGCAGCAGGAAGGCCAGGTGCGGTCCGACGCCGTCGGCCACCCAGCCGAGCGCGACCGGCGCGATCCCGAAGCCCACCCCCATCGAGTACGACGCATAGCCGGCCGCCCGGTCCGCGGCCGGCCCGGCGACGGCGAGCGCGATCGAGATCGCCAGCGGGTAGTGCAGGGCGTTGCCGAGGCCGAGGACGACCAGGCCGGTGACGGCGAGCCAGCCGACCGGCGCGATCCAGAAGAGCGCGAACCCGGCCAGCGAGACGCCCAGCGCGGCCAGCAGCAGCGGCACCGGCCGGTACCGCAGGGCGAGCCGACCCCCGGCGAGCCGGCCCACGAACATGCCGCAGACGATCGCGGCGACGGCGGCCGAGGCGCCGCCGGCCGCCATCCCGGCGTGCGAGCGGAGCACGTCGGCCGTCCAGAGCGACAGGCAGACCTCGATCGAGCCGGTGACCGCCATCAGCACCCAGGCGATCCAGTACGCCACCGGCAGGCGTCGGCCGGACCCGTGGGCGCCGGCCACCGAGGCGACCCCGCCGGAAGCCGAAGAGCCGGAAGCCGGAGAGCCGAGAGCCGGAGAGCCGAGAGCCGGAGAGCCGAGAGCCGGAGAGCCAGGAGCCGCGGCAGCGGGGGCGGGCTGCGGCAGGCGTACGCGGAAGGTCACGGCGGCGAGCGCGACCAGCGCGATCAGGCCGACCTCGACGGCCATCGCCGGTCGCCAGCCCCACCCGGCGTCGACGCTGGCGCCGATGACCAGCGGGGCGAGGATGCCGGCGCCGGCGCAGGCGGCGTTGGCCTCGGTCAGCGCGGCGGGCGCGCCGGTGCCGTGCCGGTCGGTGAGTACCACGGACACACCGCTGATCACCAGCATGCCGAAGGTGGCGATCACGGCGACGGCGGTGATCGTGGCGGGCAGGGCGCGGACGACGCCCAGGGCGGCGACGCCGGCCGCCACGCCCGCCAGCCCGACCCAGATCGCCCGGCCCCGGCCGAGGCGGCGGGCCAGGGGTGCGAAGAGCGCCCCGCCGGCCAGCGCGCCGACGGCGATGCCGGTGCTGTGCAGGCTTGCGACGGCGGCCGAGGTGCCCTGTTCGTCGCGGAGCAGCGGCACGACCGGCCCGAAGCCGTAGAGGAAGAAGCCCCACAGCCCGAGCTGGGCGTAGGTCAGCCAGGTGAGCCGGTCACGGGTGAGGCGGGGCACCGGCCTCACGTTACAAGCGTCGGGCCGGTGCCCCGCCCCTGGTGAGAGGCAACTCTCCCCGGCGTCAGGAAGGGCCTCTTCCGCTACCGCAGGCGTCAGGAAGGTGCCCTTCCTTTCACCTCACCGGACGCTGCTGGCGAACTGCCGGGCCGCCCAGACGACGCCAGCGGCGGCGAGGAGCGCGATGATGCCGAGGCCCTGCCAGACCTTGTCGTCGCCGAGCTGGCCGGCGAAGAGGGCCCGGGTGCCGTCGACCGCCCAGGAGAACGGGTTCCACTCGGCGATGCCCTGGAGCCAGCCGGGGGCGAAGGTCAGCGGCAGCAGGATGCCGGAGAGCAGCAGCACCGGCTGGGCCACGGTGTTCATCAGGGGGGCCAGCGCGTCCTCGCTCTTGACCTTGAGCGCGATGCCGTAGGAGACGGCCGAGGTCATCAGCGCGATCAGGGCGAGCATCAGGTACGCCAGCAGCAGGTCGACGAGGGAGACGCGCAGGTCGAACAGGAGCGCGAGCAGGGTGATGATGACCGCCTGCACGATGAGCGACACCACGTCGCGCAGCGAGCGGCCGAGCAGCAGGGCGAGGCGGCTGACCGGGGTTACCCGGGAGCGTTCGATGACCCCGGCGCGCAGCTCGGCGATCAGGCCGAAGCCCTGGAAGAGGCCGCCGAAGATGGCCAGCAGCACCAGCAGGCCGGGTACGAAGATCTTGTAGGCCTCCGCCTGGGTGGGCGCGTTCAGCGCCGGCTTGAGCAGCGGGGCGAAGAGCAGCAGGTACATCACCGGCTGGAAGACGCCGACGAAGACCCAGACGGGGTTGCGCAGCAGTAGCTGAAGCTGGCGCTGGAAGATCAGCCAGGTGTCACGGGCGAGTTTCATGGGATCTCTCCGGTCGGGATCAGGACTCGCGCAGCGAGCGGCCGGTCTTGGTGAGGAAGACGTCGTCGAGGCTGGGCCGGTGCAGCTCGATGGACCTGAGCCCGAGGCCGGCGGTGTCGACGCGGCGCAGGATCTGCGGGATGGCGGTGGCGCCCTCGTCGACGTAGAGCCGCAGCCCGCCCTCCTCGGCGGTCTCCAGCTTGTTGACGTACGGCTCGCCGTCGAGCAGCTGCGCGGCCTGCGGGGTGGCCGCCGCGTCGAGCCCGACCAGCACGACGTCGCCGGAGATCTCGCGCTTCAGCTCCGTCGGGGTGCCCTCCGCGACCACCTCGCCGTGATCCATGATCGCGATCCGGTCGCAGAGCGCGTCGGCCTCCTCCAGGTAGTGGGTGGTGATGAAGACGGTCATGCCGTCGCCCCGCAGCCGGCGGATCTCGTCCCACATGTGCGCCCGGCTCTGCGGGTCGAGGCCGGTCGTCGGCTCGTCGAGGAAGACGATGCTCGGCTCGTGGATGATGCCTAGGGCGATCTCCACCCGCCGGCGCTGACCGCCGGAGTAGGTCTTGCACTTGCGGTCGGCGTACTCGGTGAGCTGGAAGGCGTCGAGGGCGCGGGCGGCCCGCCGGTGCGCGTCGGCCTTGCCGATGCCGTACATCCGGGCGTGCAGGACGAGTTCCTCCCGGGCGGTGGACTCGTCCCAGGTGCTGCCGCCCTGGGCGACGTAGCCGATGCGGCGGCGCACCTCGGCCGGGTCCTTGCGCAGGTCGACCCCGGCGACGGTCGCCTCGCCGCCGTCCGGCTCGATGAGCGTGGCCAGCATCCGCAGGGTGGTGGTCTTGCCGGCGCCGTTGGGGCCGAGGAAGCCGAAGATCTCCCCCTCGGTGACCTTCAGGTCGACGCCCCGCACCGCGTCGACGGTCTTCTTCTGGCGACCCTCTCGGGAGCGGAACGACTTCCGCAACCCTCTGGTCTCGATCATCTCTGCTCCTGGTCGTCCGGGCCGGTGCCACCGGCCACCTGTCTGTCCCTCGGAGACGACGCCGGACGGCATGCTTCCCCCGTGGCGCCCCGGGCAGGCTAACGCGATATAGCTCTTTTGGTCAACGTTGATTATTCGCCCTCCGTCGGCCGGGGCGGCAACTGCTCCTCCCAGCCCTCCCAGCCCTGCGCCCGCTCCAGCCCCTCGGGCAGGTACGACACCCCCGACTCGATCCGTTCCGCGATCCGCTCGCACCAGGAGATCTCCGCCTCGGAGCGGGCGGTCCACAGCTCGAACATCCACCCCACGTGCACCGGCTTGGTCGAACGCATCCAGCCAGAACTCAACGACGTACGCATCCACTCGACACCGGCGCGCAGCAGGTTCGCCCGGTTGCGCAGGGCGGCCGCCGCCTCCTCGCGCGGCATCGCGGGCAGGAAGGAGAACGCCGCCGCGAACGGGTCCGGCGGCTCGTGCAGCTGCCACCACAGGCCGCGCAGCAGCGACTCGAACTCCTCCTCGCCCTTCGGCGTCACCTCGTAGGTGGTGCGGGCCGGACGGGCGCCCACCTGCTCGGTGGCCACCTCGCGCAGAAGCCCTTCCTGGGTCAGCTTGCGCAGGGCGTGGTAGATCGATCCGGGCTGCACGTTCGCCCACCTGTCGGCGCTCCAACTCAGCAGCTCGCGGCGCACGTCGTAGCCGTGCACCGGCTGCATCCAGCGCACCAGCCCGAGGATCATCATTCGCGTGGCAGACACCGGATGAGCGTAATAAGCAAATTTGACTAGGGCGCGGTGAACAGTGCGGCATCCCACACTGAGCGATCGTTAGGGTCGCCACGGTGGCCGATACACTCCCGGTCAGTGACCCTCCGGGAGGAGCCAGCAAGGTGCGCAAGGTACTCATCGCCAACCGCGGCGAGATCGCCGTCCGCGTCATCCGTGCCTGTCGCGACGCCGGCCTCGGCAGCGTCGCCGTCTACGCGGACTCCGACCGGGACGCTCTGCACGCCACGCTTGCCGACGAGGCGTACGCGCTCAGCGGGGACACCGCCACCGACACGTACCTGCGGATCGACAAGCTGCTGGAGGTCGCCGCGAAGGCCGACGCCGACGCGGTCCACCCCGGCTACGGCTTCCTCTCCGAGAACGCCGACTTCGCCCAGGCCGTCATCGACGCCGGGCTGACCTGGATCGGCCCCACCCCGCAGGCGATCCGGGACCTCGGCGACAAGGTCACCGCCCGGCACATCGCCCAGCGCGCCGGCGCTCCCCTGGTGCCCGGCACCCCCGACCCGGTCGGCGGCCCCGACGAGGTGTTGGCGTTCGCCGTCGACCACGGCCTGCCGGTCGCCATCAAGGCCGCCTTCGGCGGCGGCGGGCGCGGGCTCAAGGTGGCCCGCACGATGGAGGAGATCCCGCACCTGTTCGAGTCGGCCACCCGCGAGGCGGTCGCCGCGTTCGGCCGGGGCGAGTGCTTCGTCGAGCGCTACCTGGACAAGCCCCGCCACGTCGAGGCGCAGGTGCTGGCCGACCGGCACGGCAACGTGATCGTGGTCGGCACCCGGGACTGCTCGCTCCAGCGCCGGCACCAGAAGCTGGTCGAGGAGGCTCCCGCGCCGTTCCTCACCGACGCGCAGCGCGCCCAGATCCACGACAGCGCCAAGGCCATCTGCCGCGAGGCGGGCTACCACGGCGCCGGCACGGTGGAATACCTGGTCGGCGCCGACGGCACCATCTCCTTCCTGGAGGTCAACACCCGCCTCCAGGTCGAGCACCCGGTCACCGAGGAGACCGCCGGCATCGACCTGGTCCGCGAGCAGTTCCGGATCGCCGACGGCGAGAAGCTGCGGTTCACCGAGGACCCGACGCCGCGCGGGCACTCGATCGAGTTCCGGATCAACGGCGAGGACCCGGGCCGCAACTTCCTGCCCGCCCCCGGCACGGTCACCGCGCTGCGGCTGCCCACCGGCCCCGGCGTCCGGGTCGACACCGGCATCTCCGCCGGCGACGTGATCGGCGGCAACTTCGACTCGCTGCTGGCCAAGGTGATCATCACCGGCGAGACGCGTACCGAGGCGCTGGAGCGCGCCCGCCGTGCCCTGGACGAGATGGTCGTCGAGGGCATGGCCACCGCGCTGCCGTTCCACCGGCTGGTCGTCCGGGACGAGGCGTTCACCGCCGAGCCCTTCACCGTGCACACCCGGTGGATCGAGACCGAGTTCGACAACACCGTCGCGCCGTTCACCGCCGCCGCCGGGCCCGCCGACGCGCCGGCCGAGCGCGAGACCGTCGTGGTCGAGGTCGGGGGCAAGCGGCTGGAGGTCAGCCTCCCCGCCGGCTTCGGCGGGGGTACGGCCACCGCCGCGCCCGCCGCGCGCAAGCCGGCCCGCCGGAGCGGCGGGACCAAGGCCGGCGTCGCGGTCAGCGGCGACGCGCTCACCTCCCCGATGCAGGGCACCATCGTCAAGATCGCGGTCACCGACGGCGACACCGTGGCCGAGGGTGACCTGGTCGTGGTGCTGGAGGCGATGAAGATGGAGCAGCCGCTGCACGCCCACAAGGCGGGCACGGTCAGCGGCCTCGCGGCCGAGGTCGGCGCCGTCATCACCGCCGGCGCGGCGATCTGCACCATCGCCTGAGGGTGTAAGGAAGGGCACCTTCCTGACGTTTCGGTACAGGTGCCCTTCCTAACGGCACGGTGCGGCGCGGCACGGCACGGCACGGCGCAACACGGCGCGGCGCAGCACGGCACGGCCGGCCGGGGTGCGCCGCGGCGTGGCACCAGCCCGCCGGACAGGGCGCGGCAAGCAGCCCGCCGGGCGGTCAGCGCAGTTCGGCGCCCGCCACCGTTCGGACGGCGGCCGTCAGCGCGTCCAGGGTGGCGGAGTCCACCCGCCAGTGCTGCCAGTACAACGGGCGGTCCAGGTGACGCCCGACGCCGAGGTCGACGCAGCGTCCGGCGGCGACGTCGGCGCGGGCGATCCGCTCCGGGACCACCCCCCAGCCGAGCCCGAGCCGCACCGCCTCGTTGAAGCCGTCGAAGGACGGGACGTAGTGGACCGGCGGGTCGAGCCGACGCCGGGTGACGGTGCGGGCGAACCGCTGCTGGAGCTGGTCCTTGCGGTCGAACGCCATCATCGGCGCCGACGCCAGGGCGGCCTCGGTGAGACCGTCGGGGAAGTGGCGGGCGGCGAACCCGGTCTCGGCCAGGGCGACGTACCGCATGGCGCCCAGCCGCTCCACCCGGCAGCCCTGCACGGCCTCGCGCTGCGCGGTCACGGCCGCCATCGCCGTGCCGTCGCGGATCAGCTCCGCCGTGTGGTCCTCGTCGTCCCGGCGGACGTCGAACAGCAGCGCCAGCTCGGTGGGCAGTCGCGCCAGCGCGCCGACGAACCAGGTGCCCAGCGAGTCCCCGTTCGCCACGACCGTCACCCGGGTGGGCGCGGGCCCGCCGAGGGCGGGCCGGGCGGCGTCCAGCGCCTCCCGTTCCAGCAGGGCCACCTGCCCGGCGAGCCGCAGCAGCGGCCGGCCCGCGTCGGTGGCCCGGCACGGCTTCGTCCGCTGGACGAGCACCTGACCGACGGACTGCTCCAGCGCCTTGAGGCGCTGGCTGACGGCCGAGGGGGTGACGTGCAGGGACCGCGCCGCCGCCTCGAAGCTGCCCTCGCGGACCACCGCGGCGAAGGTCCGGAGCTGCGTGGTGTCCAGCATGATGAAGCAGAGCTTATCCGCCATGAGAATCTTTAGCTGGGCTGCATGACGCGGGGCTCGTAGCCTCGGCTCGTGCCCGACATCCTCAGCAGCTCCGTGGCCGGCTCCGCCGCCGCCGGCTTCTCCCTCGCCATCGCGCTGATCGCCGCCATCGGCGCGCAGAACGCCTTCGTCCTGCGGCAGGGCCTGCGCCGCGAGCACGTCCTGCCGGTCGTCGCCGTCTGCGCCGCGTCCGACGCGCTGCTCATCGCGCTCGGCATCGCCGGCATGGGCGGCGCGACGGCGGAGCACCCCACCGCCCTCACCGCCGTCCGGTGGCTCGGCGCCGCGTTCCTGCTCGGGTACGCCGCGCTGGCTGCCCGCCGCGCGCTGCGTCCCGGCGCGCTCTCCCCCGCCGACCGGCCGCCGGCCACGCTCGGGGCGACGCTGCTGGCCTGCCTCGCGTTCACCTACCTCAACCCGCACGTGTACCTCGACACCGTCCTCCTGCTCGGTGGGGTGGCCCGCCAGCACCCGCACCACTGGGTCTTCGGCGCGGGCGCCGTGCTGGCCAGCGCGGTCTGGTTCACGGTCCTCGGCGCCGCCGCCCACCGGCTCGCGCCCGTGCTGGCCCGCCCCGTGGCCTGGCGGGTGATCGACGGGACGGTGGCCGTCGTGATGGTGGCGGTCGCGGCCACCCTGCTGCTCGACTGAGCGCGCCGGTGGCGGCGTTGGTGCGGGCGTTGGTGTTCCGGGCGTGGTCGGGGTGTTTTCGGCTACCACCCGGGGCGCGGGCGCCGGCGGGCGTGAATGATGGCGACGTGCGGTTCCTTCACGGCGCGGTCCCCGCGCACGACCTGACCTACAACGACGTCTTCATGGCGCCCGTCCGTTCCGAGGTGGGTTCGCGGCTCGACGTCGACCTGGCCACCCCCGACGGCACGGGCACCACCATCCCGCTGGTCGTGTCGAACATGACGGCGGTGTCCGGCCGCCGGATGGCCGAGACGGTCGCCCGGCGCGGCGCGATCGCGGTCATCCCGCAGGACATCCCCATCGAGGTGGTGGCGAACGTCGTCGCCTGGGTCAAGCAGCGGCACCTGGTGCACGACACGGCGATCACGCTGGGCCCGACCGACACCGTCGGCGACGCGATCCACCTGCTGCCGAAGCGGTCGCACGGCGCCGTGGTGGTCATCGACGAGGAGAGCCGGCCGGTGGGCGTGGTGACCGAGGCGGACACGGTCAGCGTGGACCGCTTCGCCCAGCTCCGGCACGTGATGTCCACGGAGCTGCACACCGTGCCGGCGGACGCGGACCCGCGTACCGGCTTCGAGCGGCTCTCGGCGGGGCGACGCCGGTTGGCCCCGGTGGTCGACGCCGAGGGGCGCCTGGTCGGGGTGCTGACCCGGCAGGGTGCGCTGCGGGCCACCCTCTACCGGCCGGCGGTGGACGACCGGGGCCGGTTGCGGATCGCCGCCGCCGTGGGCATCAACGGCGACGTGACCGGCAAGGCGGCGGCGCTGCTGGAGGCCGGGGTGGACACGCTGGTGGTGGACACCGCGCACGGGCACCAGGAACGCATGATCACCGCCCTGCGGGCGGTCCGCGCGCTGGATCCGGCGGTCCCGGTCGCGGCGGGCAACGTGGTGACCGCCGAGGGCGTACGCGACCTCGTGCGGGCGGGGGCCGACATCGTCAAGGTCGGCGTCGGTCCGGGCGCGATGTGCACCACCCGGATGATGACCGGGGTGGGCCGGCCGCAGTTCTCCGCCGTGCTCGACTGCGCCGCGGCGGCCCGGCAGCTCGGCCGGCACGTCTGGGCCGACGGCGGCGTGCGACACCCGCGCGACGTGGCGCTGGCGCTGGCCGCCGGAGCCTCGAACGTGATGATCGGCTCCTGGTTCGCCGGCACCTACGAGTCGCCCGGCGACCTCTACACCGACGCCGACGGCCGGCGTTACAAGGAGAGCTTCGGCATGGCCTCGGCGCGGGCGGTCAGCGCGCGGACTGCCGACGACAGCGCGTACGACCGGGCCCGCAAGGCGGTCTTCGAGGAGGGCATCTCCTCGGCGCGGATGTACCTGGACCCGGCCCGTCCGGGCGTGGAGGACCTGATCGACGAGATCATCGCGGGGGTACGGAGCGCCTTCACCTACGCGGGTGCGCGCGACCTCGCGGAGTTCCACGAGCGGGCCCTGGTCGGCGTGCAGAGCACGGCCGGCTACACCGAGGGGATGCCGCTGCCCACCAGCTGGTGACACCCCCGCCACCGGCGGGCCGCGCCGCAGTGGGCTGGCGGTGCCTGTCGGTGAGCGGTGCCCGTCGAGAGCGGTGCCTGTCGGGCTGAATCGGCTACGACATCAGCTCGACAGGACCGGCACGGGCACTGCCACCTGGCCGTCCCGCGCCCGTCAGGGCTGCGGGAAGAGGCGGTGGATCACCTCGCGGGCTGCCTTCCGGGGGTCGTCGCCGACGCGCGGCGGCAGCGCGCCCGAGATCCAGAGCGTGGCGAAGCCGTGCACGATGGACCAGGCCGCGAGCGCGTCGCCCTGCGGATCCTCCGCCGTCAGGCGTCGCTCGGACAGCCCCGCGACGCCCGAGTGCAGTGCGGCCCCGGCGCGCTGGCGGGCCGCCACCAACTCCGTCGCGTCGGCCCGGTAGAGGTCCGGACGGAACATCACCTCGAAGTGCGCGCGGTGGCGGACCGCGAAGTCGACGTACGCGACGCCCCGGTCGAGCAGTTCGCCGCCGGCGCCGTGCAGCGCCTCGGCCAGCAGGTGGAAGCCCTCGGTGGCGAGGGCGGTGAGCAGCCCGGCCTTGTCGCCGAAGTGGTGGGCCGGGGCGGCGTGCGAGACGCCCGCCCGGCGGGCCAGGTCGCGCAGGCTCAGCGCCGCCGGGCCCGACTCCTCGATCACCTGCACCGCCGCCGCGAGCAGGGCGCGACGCAGGTCGCCGTGGTGGTAGCCGCGCGTTCCGGTCATGCCGCCATCATATCTTGCCATTGACAAGATGACACCTCCGACGGCAATCTTGTCGGCGACAAGTTGCTACCGAGGAGGTACCGATGGCTCCGTTGATCGCACTCGTGGCCGGCACCGCGCTCGCCCGGCTGGCCGGGCTGGCCGGAGTGGCCGCCCTCGACGGCTGGCATCCGGCGCTGCGGGTGGGCCTGGCGCTGATGTTCGTGGTGACCGGTGTCGCGCACTTCGCCCCCGCCTACCGGGCCGACATGATCGCGATGGTGCCGCCGCGCCTGCCCCGGCCCGACCTGCTGGTCACCGTCACCGGCATGCTGGAGCTGGTGGGCGCGGTCGGGCTGCTGGTGCCGGCGACCGCCCGCTGGACCGCAGCCGGGCTGGCCCTGCTGATGCTGGCCATGTTCCCGGCGAACGTCTCGGCCGTGCGGCGCGGGCTGACCCTGGCCGGCCGCCCGGCGACCCCCCTCGGCCCGCGTACGGCGGAGCAGATCCTCTTCGTCGGAGTGGCCGTCGCTATTTCGTTTGGGGCCTGACGTTCAGGGCGCTAATCTGCCGTCCATGGAACTGTTGACGCTGCGGGACGTGCCGATAGCGCGACTGCTCGTGGTCGCCGGGCACGTCACCGGACAGCGGTGGAATCGTTACCTGGCCGAGGCGCACGGCCTCACCCAGGCCGGGATGGTCGCTCTGATGACTCTCGCCGAGCACGGCGAACTGGCGCACCGCGCGGTCGCCGAGCACTGTTTCGTCCGGCCGGCCACCCTGACCGGCATCGTCGACACCCTCGAACGTGACGGCCTCGTCGAGCGGCAGCGCGACGAGGCCGACCGGCGCAGCGTCAAGATCGCGATCACCCCGGCCGGCCGCGCCCGGATCGACGCGCTGACCGCCATGATCCGCTCCGGGCAGCCGCTGACCTCGGTCGACGCCGACCCGGCGAAGGCGGCGGTGATCCGCGAGTTCCTCCTCGAGGTCATCGGCAACGGCGACCACGGCACCCCGGAAGGGAGCCCGGCATGCTGACCCGGCTGCTGCGTACGCACCTTCGCCCGTACCACCGGCCGCTGGCCGCCGTGGTGCTGCTCCAGTTCGTCGGCACCATGGCGTCGCTCTACCTGCCCAGCCTCAACGCCGACATCATCGACCTGGGCGTGGCCCGGGGCGACACCGGCTACATCATGCGCACCGGCGGCTGGATGCTCGCGGTCAGCCTCATCCAGATCGTCTGCTCGGTCGCGGCCGTCTACCTCGGCGCGCGCACGGCGATGGCCTTCGGCCGGGACGTCCGGTCGTCGATCTTCGGGCACGTCAACCGCTTCTCCGCCCGCGAGGTCGCCCGGTTCGGCGCGCCCTCGCTGATCACCCGCAACACCAACGACGTGCAGCAGGTGCAGATGCTCGTGCTGATGAGCTGCACGATGCTCGTCGCCGTGCCCATCATGAGCGTCGGCGGCGTGGTGATGGCGCTGCGCGAGGACGTCGGGCTCTCCTGGCTGATGCTCGTCAGCGTGCCCGTGCTGGCCGTCGCCCTGTGGCTGATCATCCGGCGGATGGTGCCGGGCTTCCGGCTCATGCAGACCCGCATCGACACGGTCAACCGGGTGCTGCGCGAGCAGATCACCGGCATCCGGGTGGTGCGGGCGTTCGTCCGGGAGCCGTACGAGACGGACCGCTTCGCCACGGCGAACGCCGACCTCACCGCGACCGCCCTGCGGATCGGCCGCCTGATGGCGTTGATCTTCCCGGTGGTGATGCTGGTGCTCAACGTCTCCAGCGTCGCGGTGCTCTGGTTCGGCGCCGAGCGGGTGGACGCCGGGGCGATCCAGGTCGGCGCCCTCACCGCCTTCCTCCAGTACCTGATGCAGATCCTGATGGCCGTCATGATGGCCACCTTCATGCTGATGATGGTGCCGCGGGCGGCGGTCTGCGCCGAACGGATCGTCGAGGTGCTCGACACCGACTCCTCCGTGGTGCCCGCCGCCCGCCCCGTGACCGAGGTGACGAGCCACGGCGAGCTGGAACTGCGCGACGTCGCGTTCCAATACCCGGGGGCGGCCGAGCCGGTGCTGCGCGACGTGTCGTTCCGGGTGACGCCGGGGACGACGACGGCGGTCATCGGCAGCACCGGCGCGGGCAAGACCACCCTGCTGTCGCTCGTGCCCCGGCTGGTCGACACGACCGCCGGCGCGGTGCTGGTCGACGGCGTCGACGTGCGGGAGCTGGCGCCGGACGAGCTGTGGCGCCGCATCGGGCTGGTGCCGCAGCGGCCGTACCTGTTCACCGGGACCGTGGCGAGCAACCTGCGCTACGGCAACCCGAACGCGACCGACGCGGAACTCTGGGACGCGCTGGAGATCGCCCAGGCGCGGGACTTCGTCGAGGCCATGCCCGAGGGGCTGGCGGCGCCGATCGCGCAGGGCGGCACGAACGTCTCGGGCGGGCAACGGCAGCGGCTGGCCATCGCGCGCGCCCTGGTCCGGCGACCGGAAATCTACCTCTTCGACGACTCGTTCTCCGCGCTCGACCTCGGCACGGACGCGCGGCTGCGGGCGGCGCTGCGCCCCGTCACCGCCGACGCCGCCGTGGTGATCGTGGCGCAGCGGGTCTCCACCATCGTCGGCGCCGACCAGATCGTCGTGCTCGAGAACGGGGGCGTGGTCGGAATCGGCCGGCACGACGAGCTACTACTCACCTGCCCGACGTACGCCGAGATCGTGGCGTCGCAGAACACCACGGAGGTGGTCGCGTGAGCGAGCGGAGCGAGCCAACCGTCAGGCACAGCAGCGCGGGCGCGAGCGCCGTACCGCAGCAGAAGCCGGCCGCCGACGCCGCGACGCCGAAGCGGCTGCCGCCCGGCGGGCAGCGCGGCGGTCCGCACGCGGGCGTCGGGATGCCCGCCGAGCGGTCGATGAACTTCGGGCCCTCGGCCCGGCGGCTGCTGGGCCGGCTGCGCCCGCAGCGCCTCCAGCTCGTCGCCGTGATCGCGCTGGCCGTGCTCAGCGTCGGCCTCAGCGTGGTCGGGCCGAAGGTGCTCGGCTGGGCCACCGACCTGATCTTCACCGGGGTGATCGGCCGGCAGCTGCCGGCGGGCACCACCGCCGACCAGGCGGTGGCCGCCGCGCGGGCGGCCGGCAACGACAACTTCGCCGACATGCTCGCCCGGATGGACGTGGTGCCCGGCGAGGGCATCGACTTCACCGCGCTGGCGCGGGTGCTGCTGCTGGCACTCGGGCTCTACCTGGTGGCCAGCCTGCTGATGTGGTGGCAGGGCTGGCTGCTCAACGGGGTGGTGCAGCGCACCGTGCTGCGGCTGCGCGCCGAGGTGGAGGAGAAGCTGAACCGACTGCCGCTGCCCTACTTCGACCGGCAGCCCAGGGGCGAGCTGCTCAGCCGGGTCACCAACGACATCGACAACATCTCGACGAGCCTCCAGCAGACGCTGAGCCAGCTGCTCACCTCGCTGCTCACCGTCGTCGGCGTGCTCGCCATGATGTTCTGGATCTCGCCGCTGCTGGCCCTGGTGGCCCTGGTCGCGGTCCCGGTCTCGGTGGTCGTCACCACCGCCATCGCCAAGCGGTCGCAGCGGCAGTTCATCGCCCAGTGGGAGCACACCGGCGAGCTGAACGGCCAGATCGAGGAGGCGTTCACCGGCCACGAGCTGGTGAAGGTCTTCGGCCGGCAGCGCGAGGTGGAGGCCGCCTTCACCGCCAAGAACGACGAGCTGTTCCGGGCTAGCTTCGGCGCCCAGTTCATCAGCGGGATCATCATGCCGGCGATGATGTTCGTCGGGAACCTCAGCTACGTGGCGATCGCCGTGGTCGGTGGCCTGCGGGTGGCGTCGGGGTCGATGAGCCTCGGCGACGTGCAGGCGTTCATCCAGTACTCGCGGCAGTTCACCCAGCCGCTCACCCAGGTCGCTTCGATGGCGAACCTGCTCCAGTCCGGGGTGGCCTCCGCCGAACGGGTCTTCGCCGTGCTCGACGCCGAGGAGCAGAGCCCCGACCCGGCCGAGCCGGCCCGGGTACGCGACCCGCACGGCCGGGTCGAGTTCGCGAACGTCTCCTTCCGGTACGCCCCCGACAAGCCGCTGATCGAGGATCTCTCCCTGGTCGCCGAGCCCGGCCACACGGTCGCCATCGTGGGGCCGACCGGGGCCGGCAAGACCACGCTGGTCAACCTGGTCATGCGCTTCTACGAGCTGGACGCCGGCCGGATCACGCTCGACGGGGTGGACGTGACCACGATGCGCCGCGACGACCTGCGCGGCCGGATCGGCATGGTGCTCCAGGAGACCTGGCTCTTCGGGGGCACCATCCGCGACAACATCGCGTACGGCCGCCCCGGGGCGAGCGAGGAGGAGATCCTGGCCGCGGCCCGGGCCACGTTCGTGGACCGGTTCGTGCGCAGCCTGCCCGACGGCTACGACACGGTGATCGACGAGGAGGGCAGCAACGTCAGCGCCGGCGAGAAGCAGCTCATCACGATCGCCCGGGCCTTCCTCGCCGAGCCGTCGCTGCTGATCCTGGACGAGGCGACCAGCTCGGTGGACACCCGCACCGAGGTGCTGCTCCAGCGGGCGATGGCCGCGCTGCGGTCGGACCGGACGAGCTTCGTCATCGCGCACCGGCTCTCCACCATCCGCGACGCCGACCTGATCCTGATGATGGAGGACGGCCGGATCGTGGAGCAGGGCACGCACGAGGAACTGCTCGCCGCGCGGGGCGCGTACCACCGCCTGTACCGGTCGCAGTTCACCGCCGCCCTCCAGCCCGACCCCGACCCCGACCCCCAGCCCGGCCTCGACCTCCAGGCCGGCCCCGAGCCCGCGCCGCTCGAAGGGTCGTCCCGGTGACGGGGAGACCGCCGGCGGCGACGGGCGGGCGGTCGACGGGGTCGGGGCCGGGCGGGGGCTCAGCGGGTCGGCAGCAGCGCCGGGCCGCGGTCGGCCACCACCGCGCCGATCAGCCGCAGGGCGTCGGCGGCGGGCATCGGGTCCAGGGCCCGGCCGCCGCGCAACCGCAGGGAGACCGCGCCCTCGGCCGCCTCGCGGGGTCCGACGACGGCGGCGTACGGGACCCGGGCGCGGGCCGCGTCGCGGATGCGGGAGCCCAGCGAACCGGCCCCGTCGACCTCGACGCGCAGCCCGGCGGCCAGCGCGTCGCGGGCGAGCCGGGCCGCCGCCCCGGCCTGGTCGTCGCCAACGGGCAGCACCACCAGCTGCACCGGGGCGTACCAGGCGGGGAAGGCGCCCTCGTGCACCTCGATCAGGTACGCGAAGAGCCGCTCCATGCTGCCCACGAGGCTGCGGTGCACCATCACCGGTCGACGCCGCGCCCCGGACGCGTCGGTGTACGACAGGTCGAACCGCTCCGGCTTGTCGAAGTCGAGCTGGACGGTGGAGAGGGTGAACTCCCGGCCGGCGGCGTCCCGCACCTGGATGTCGATCTTCGGGCCGTAGAACGCGGCCTCCCCCGGGGCCTCGGTGAACTCCACCCCGTCGAGCGCGGCGCGCAGCAGTTCCTCCGCCCGCGCCCACTGGGCGTCGTCCCCGACGTACTTCTCCCCCGGCCCGCGCAGCGACAGCCGGAACCCCGCCGGCCGTACGCCGAGCGCGGCGTGCGCCTCGCGGATCAGCCGGAGGATCTCGGCGACCTCCTCGCCCACCTGCTCCAGGGCGCAGAAGTTGTGCGCGTCGTTGAGCGAGATGGCGCGCACCCGGGACAGTCCGCCGAGCACCCCCGAGCGCTCGGCGCGGTACATGCCGCCCAGCTCGGCGATCCGCAGCGGCAGCTCCCGGTAGGAGCGGCCCCGGGCCCGGAACACCAGGGCGTGGTGCGGGCAGAGCGCCGGCCGCAGCACGAACTCGTCGTCGGCGGAGAGCCGCATCGGCGGGAACATGTCGTCGGCGAAGTAGCCGAGATGGCCGGAGAGTTCGAAGAGTTCCCGCCTGCCCAGCGGCGGGGTGGACACGTGCCGGTAGCCGGCGCGGCGTTCCAGCTCGCGGACGTACTCCTCGACGGCGTGCCGGGCGGCGGCCCCGGCCGGCAGCCAGAGCGGCAGCCCGGCGCCGGCCAGCGGGTCGGAGGCGAACAGCTCCAGCTCCCGGCCGAGCTTGCGGTGGTCGATCATGTCGCGCTCCTTGATCGGGTACGACCCGGAGTCGACCCGGTCACCGGACGCCGCGAGGCCCCGGGGCGGATCGCCCCGGGGCCTCGTCGACGGTCAGGTCAGTACGGCGCGCCGGGGTCTCCCGGCGTCGTGGTGGATACCGCACTGCGCATGCCGCGACGGTACGGCCCTGCCCGCGGGGACCGCAGCCGGTTTTTCCGGGCGCTCCGGCACGGGGGCGGAAGCGCGGACGGGCACAGGGGCGGGCCGCCGGCACGGGACCTGCCGACGGCCCGCGGCGGCCGCACCGTCAGGAACGGGGGACCCGACGGTCGTGGGGCCGCGCCCCGACAACGGTACGCCGGGGTGCCCCGGTCCGCCGACCCTCGCCGCCGCGCCCATCCGTCACCTGCGGCGGTCTCCGCTCGTTGTGTCCGGTGGCCCTGCCGTGTCGGTGGTCACCACGCGCCAGGGTCCCGCCCCGTGACGCCGGGCGACCCGTCAGGCTCGGTACCCGCAATCGGCCCCGTCCGGCGAGGTGGCAGTCGTGCCCGAACTACTCACTGAGATCGCAACGCCGGCCTGGGCGTACCTCGCACTGCTCGCGCTGCTGGTCGCCGACGCCTTCGTCCCCGTGATCCCCACCCAGGTCGTGATGATCACCGGGGGCGCCCTCACCGTGTACGGCGGGCTGAACCTGCCGGTGACCATCGCCGTCGGCGCGCTCGGCGTCTTCGTCGGGGACCTGGCCTGCTACCTGCTCGGGCGGGGCGCGCCGGACCGCCGGGCGCCGCGCGACGCCCAACGGGGCCGGGCCCGGCGCGTCGCCAGCCGGGTCACCCAGGGGCTGCGCCGACCCGGGCCGCTCGTGATCCTGCTCTGCCGCTTCGTGCCCGGCGGACGGATGGCCGCCTGCTTCTCGGCCGGCCGCAGCCGGTACCCGTACCGCCTCTTCCTGCTCTACGAGGGCCTGGCGGCGCTGGCCTGGGCGACGTACGGCGGACTGGTCGGGCACCTCGGCGGGACGGCGCTCACCGAGTCCGCGTGGCGGCTGGCGCTGATCGCGGGAGTCGCGGCGGCCGGCTTCGCGGCGGCGGGCTGGGCCATGACCGCCGTCGGGGCCCGGCGGGCGGCCGAGTCGGTCGCGGTGCCGGTCGTCGTCGCGGCGAGGCGGGACGCGCCCGGGGCGGAGTGACCGGCCGCCCCGGCGCCGCCTAGGGGTGGTCCCGGGGACCGATCTCGGTGGGCGGCCCGGATCCGTCTGGGGTCCCTCGCGGGACAGGCTGAGCCATGCGCGGAACCCGGAACAGTGGACTGCTGGCCCTCGGCGGGATCGCCCTGGCGACGCTGCTCGCCGTGATCGGCCACGTCGAGGTGAGCGAGAACCTGGACCCGTGGACGCTGACCGTCAGCGACTACGCCGTCTCCGACCGAGGCGGCGTCATCGACGTCGCCATGCTGGTGCTCGCGGCGGCCACCGCCGTGCTCCTGCCCGCCCTGTGGCGCGGCCACCGGCCGGCCGCCGCCGGAGCGGAGCGGGCGGCGGAGGCGTTCCTGGCCGCCTGGGTCGGCGGGCTGCTGCTGGCCGCGGTGGTGCCGACGAACGAGCCCGGCCTGCCCATGGACACCGCCGCCTACGTCCACCGGTACGCCTCGGTGGTCGCCTTCCTGGCGCTGCCGGCCGCCGGTTGGCTGCTCGCCCGACGCCTGCCGGCAGCCGCGGGCCGCCGGGTACGCGGTCTCGCCACGGCCAGCGTGGTCCTCGCGGCGGCGATGGTCTGGTCCGCCTACCCCGGCGACCGGCTGCTGCTCGGCCTGGTCGAGCGCCTGCTGATCCTCACCGAGGTCGCCGTGCTCGTCGTCGTCGCGGTCGCCCTGCTCCGGCGGATCACTCCAGCTCGTGCAGCATGAGCTGGCGGGCGGCCTCGGTGATGGAGCCGGACAGGCTCGGGTAGATCGTGATCGTCTGGGCCAGCTCGTTGACCGTGAGGTTGTTCTCCACCGCCATGGTGATCGGCAGGATCAGCTCGCTCGCCTTCGGCGCCACCACCACACCGCCGATCACCTGCCCGCTGGCCGGGCGGCAGAAGAGCTTGACGAAGCCGTCGGCGAGGCCGTCCATCTTCGCGCGGGCGTTGCCGTCCAGCGGCAGCATGACCTGCCGGGCCGGCACCTTGCCCGAGTCGACCTCGTCCTGCGAGACGCCCACGGTGGCCAGCTCCGGGTCGGTGAACACGTTCGCCGCGACGGTACGCAGCCGCAGCGGCCGGACCGCCTCGCCGAGCGCGTGCCACATCGCGATCCGGCCCTGCATGGCGGCGACGCTGGCCAGCGGCAGCACCCCGGTGCAGTCGCCGGCCGCGTAGATGCCGGGCACGTTGGTCCGGGAGACCCGGTCGACGGTGACGTAGCCGCCCCGGGCCAGCGCGACGCCGTACTCGGCCAGGCCCAGGTCGGCGGTGTTGGGGATGGAGCCGACCGCGATCAGCGCGTGCGAGCCGGCCACCTTCCGGCCGTCGGAGAGCTCGACCTCCACCCCGTCGGCGGTACGCCGGACCGCGTCGGCCCGGGAGTTGTTGAGGATGCTCATGCCCCGGGTGCGGAAGACCCGCTCGATGGCCATGGCCGCGTCGGCGTCCTCGTGCGGCATCACCCGGTCGCGGCTCGACACCAGCGTCACCTGCACGCCCATCGCCAGGTAGGCGCTGGCGAACTCGGCGCCGGTGACACCGGAACCCACCACGATCAGGTGCTCGGGCAGCTCCGGCAGGTCGTACACCTGGCGCCAGGTCAGGATGCGCTCGCCGTCCGGTACGGCGGTGGGCAGCTGGCGCGGCGTGGCGCCGGTGGCGACCAGCACGGTCGACGCGGCGATGGACTGCTCGCCGCCGCCGTCGGTCGGGGTGACGAGCACCCGATGGGTGTGCCCGAGGGTGTCCTCGCCGAGCCGGGCGGTGCCCGACACGAAGGTCACCCCGGCCTTGACCAGCTTGGCGTGGATGTCGGCGGACTGGGCGAGCGCGAGGCGCTTGACCCGCTCGTGCACCGCGCCGGCGTCGACCGTGACCGCCTCCAGGCCGTCGGAGTCCACCCCGAACTCCTCGGTGTCCCGGTAGCCGGTCACCACCTCCGAGCTGGCGATGAAGGTCTTCGACGGTACGCAGTCGGACAGCACGCAGGCCCCGCCGGCGCCCTCGGCCTCCACGACGGTGACATCAGCGTCCAGCTGCGCGGCGACCAGGGCCGCCTCGTAGCCGGCCGGTCCACCGCCGATGATCACGATCCGGCTCACAGGGCCATCCTTTCGTTCGCGACTGCGGGGCTCCGCTCCGCTGCGCTCCTCGCGCTCACCGTGCCCGCCCCCCACCAATGCTCACAGTGACTTTCTTCTCCCGAACGCGTCCGACACGCTCAGTCGTATTCTCCCCCACCCCGTGGGCGGGCTATCGTCATCGCCGTGCGTCATCACGCCGCCTACGGCTCTAACCTCGACCCCGCCCGCATGCGCGCCTACTGTCCGCATTCGCCGATGGTGGGCACCGGCTGGCTGGAAGGCTGGCGGCTCACCTTCGCGGGCGAGGACGTGATCGGCTGGGAGGGCGCAGTCAGCACGGTCGTCGAGTCGCCCGGCGACCGGGTCTTCGTGGCGATCTACGACATCCACCCCTACGACGCCGCCCAGCTCGACGAGCTGGAGGGGGTGACCGCCGGCACGTACCGCAAGCTGCACGTGCGGATCTCCACCCTCGACGGCGACGTGACCGCGTGGATCTACGTCTTCGACGGGTACGAGGGCGGGCTGCCCACGGCGTGGTACCTCTCGGAGATCGCGAACGCCGCCGAGAAGGCGGGCGCGCCGGACGACTACGTCACCGAGCTGCGGTCCCGCCCCACCGGCACCGCGTCGGCCTAGCCCGTACGGTCGGCCCCGCGCGTATCCCACGGCCCCCAGTCTGCTCCGGCACCGGGCGGGGCCCCCATCCGGCCCCGCCCGGCGTCGTCAATCACACACCGGTGGCCGGCACGACCAGCTCGTACATGTCGACCCAGCGCACCTCGCGCAGCCCCACCGACCGGTAGAGCGAGAGCGGGGCGGTCGGGTTGGCCAGGTCGACCCCGAGGCCGACGGTCTCCCGGCCCTTCTCCGCGTACCGGGCGAACGCGTGGTTCAGCAGTGCCGCGCCCACCCCGCGACGCCGGTGACCGGGCAGCACCGCGAGGTTCCTGACCCATCCCTCGTTCCGGTCGAGCGCCTGGTCGGACGACCGGAGTACGCCGGCGGGCTGCCCGTCCACCTCGGCGACGAACCACTCGTCCCAGGCCGTCCCGGGCCTGATGAGGGCCCGCCACCGGTCGTAGCCCGACGGCTCGTAGTCGGGGGTGTCGCGGAAGGCGGTGTCGAAGATCCGGTGGAAGTCGCGCAGCTCCGACTCGTCGCCGGGACGCACCGGCCGGACCGTCACCCCGGGCGGCGGTGGCGGCGGCTCGCCGGGCACCCCCGCCAACGAACGGCGCAGGAGCTGGTACCGCTTGACGAAGTCGAACCCCGCCTCGGTCAGCTCGGCCGCCCACCGGCGCTCGGGCTCGCAGGCGGGACAGCGCACGATCAGGTCCGGCAGGCCGCGCTCGGCGGCCCGCGCGGCCACCCGGTCCAGCTGCCGGGCCAGCAGTGGCCCCCGCACCTCCGCGCCCCGGTCCGGGTCGACGAACACGTCGACGAACTCCCGGCCCATCCCGGTCTCGTTCTGCAGGATCGCCCAGGCCACCAGAGCGCCCTCCGGATCGGTCACCACCCAGGAGTCCCGCTCCGGGTCGACGTGCGGCGCGGTGAGCGCGTCGCGCACGTCGTCGGCGTCGAAGTCCGGATAGCCGATGGCGAAGGTGTCGGCGGCGTGCACCACCGCCAGGATCGCCGGTACGTCGTCCAGGGTGGGTCGGCGGGCTTGCCAGCCGGCGGGAAGAGTCACGGGGGCGATCCTGACAGGCGGGCCGGCGGGTCGCCGCCGATTTTCCGGCCCGCCCCGGCGGCCGGGGTCCGGCGCGGGCCGGGGTCCGGCGCGGGCCGGGGTCCGGCGCGGGCCGGGGTCCGGCGCGGGCCCCGTTCCTGCGCGGACCGGGGTCCGGCGCGGCGGCTCAGCCCGGGTCGGTCAGGTGGGCCCGGGTCGCGGTGAGCAGCTCCACCAGTTCGGCGCCGTCGGCCGGGCCGAGCGCCGCGAAGGCCGGTGAGGCCAGCCGGTCGGTCACCGCCTCGGCCCAGAGCCGCCTGCGCACCAACGGCCCGACCGGCGGGTACGGCGGCGGCCAGCCGCAGGCGACCGCGCCCGCCTCCCCGTCCGGGCCGGCGAGCACGGCCTCCAGCGGGGTCATCCCGCTGGCCCGGACCGCGATCAGGTGGGCCCCGGCGAAGTGCTCCCGGAGCAGGCGCAGGCCGACGGCCGCCCGGGCGCCGGCCGTCCGGACCGGCACCGGCATGGCGCGCCAGGCCGCGAAGAGCGGCATGCCGCTGGCGTCCGCGGCGTCGACCGCGCGGCTGAGCAGGGCGGCGAGCCGGCTCACCCCGGCGAGGGCGTCGAGCCGCTCCTCGCCCCACCGGCAGCACTCGACCATGGTGGCGGCGGCCACCTCGACCGGCGGGACGACCCGGCGGGCCGCGTCCCAGCCGTCGGCGACCGCTTCGGGGGCCAGGAAGCCAAGGGCGGCGGCGACCGTCTCGGCGCGCACGTCCCCGAGGGCGCCGGCCCGCCCGGTGACGTAGAACGCCCAGCCGGGGATGCCGAGCAGCCGGGCCCGCCGCAGGGTGGTCGGGCAGCGGGTGAAGACGTCGCCGAGGTCCAGCACGATCGGCTTGCTGGCCGCGGCGACCTGTTCCGGCGTCATCCGCCCGCTCCCCGTCCGTCCACAGGGGTCAGTCTGCCGCGCCGCCGCCCGACTCGGCATCCCCCTCTTCGGCGTCGAGTGCCTCCACCGCCGCCTCGACCTCGCCGGCGCGGCGGCGCGCGGCCGTCACCGTGCGTTCCGCCCCGCGCCGGGCCAGCCTCGCCCGGCTCAGGTCCTGCTCGGCGACGGCCCGGCGCCGCTCCAGCTCGGCCAGTTCCGCCTCGATCGCGTCCAGCGCGCCGACGCCGTCGCGCTCGGCCGCCGTCGCGCCGGCCAGCTCCGCCTCGGCGCGTTCCTGGTCGGTACGCGCCCTGGCCAGCTCCTTCTCCAGCGCCCGTCGGCGGCGCGCCCGCTCCGCCCGGGCGGCCCGTTCCGCCTGCTCGGCGCGGAGCGCGGCCCGGTCGACGCCGCCCCGCTGCTTCCCGGTCGGCTCGGGCCGGGGCTCCGGCTCCGGCTCCTCCCCGCCGGTCACCAGCCGCAACTGGGGGCGGGGCACCTCGCCGAAGCCGGCGTACGTGGCGGCCCGCAGCAGCCGGCCGGAGCGGACCTGTTCGGCGACGTCGGTGTCGGCCAGCGCGGCGTTGAGGGTGGCCTCCACCTCGCCCAGCGGCAGCTTCCCGGCCGGCGGGGCCTCCTCCGCCCCGGCCGCCAGCTTGCGTACCTCGGCGACGAGCGCGCCGACCACCGCCCGCCGCTGGGTGGAGAGTTCCCGCAGCCGGGGCCCGCGCAGTTCGCGTTGGGCGGTGCGCAGGGCCTCGGCGAGCTGGGCCAGGTCGGCGACCAGCTCGGGGCGGCGGATGGCGAGCAGGTTGACCAGCCAGGCCGCCACGGTGGGCCGGCGCAGCCGGGCGATCTCCCGGGCGGCCTTCGGGTCGCCGGCGCGGCGGGCCTCGGCGACGGCCTCGTCGCGGATCGCGACGAACCGGTCCGGCGGGGTGGTGTAGAGCCGGTGCACCAGCTCTCGGGGCGGGCCGGGCATCGCCGTCAGGCGTCGATCCGGGTGCCCGGTTCGAGCCGGCGGTACTCCACGTCGGACAGCCGGGTGAAGTTGCCGTTGAGCACGTTGAGCCCGTTGTCGTTGAGCAGCCCGTCGTGCAGCGCGTACGCCCGGCGCGGGGCGACCGCCCGGAGGAAGTCCAGCGACTCGGAGAACTTCGTCCACGGCGCGTGGATCGGCAGGAAGAGCGTGTCGACCTGCGCGTCCTCGGGGACGACCAGGCTGTCCCCGGGGTGGTACACCGTGTCGTTCAGCAGGTACGCCAGGTTGTCGATCACCGGGATGTCGGGGTGGATCACGGCGTGCCGGCCGCCGTGGGCGCGTACCGGCACGCCGGCGGCCGTGAACGCCTGTCCGGGCCGGACCGCGTCGAGCGCCTCGGCGGCGTCGCCCAGGGTGTCGGCCAGTGACGCCGGCCCGTGGATGACGAAGCGCCGTCGGTCGAGCTGCCGGGTGACCGCCTCGACGTCGAGGTGGTCGGGATGCTCGTGGGTGATGAGCACCGCGTCGGCCCCGTCGAGCGCAGCCGGATCGCTGAACACGCCCGGGTCGATGACCAGCACTCCCCCGTCGTGTTCCACCCGCAGGCAGGAGTGGGCGTACTTGGTGAGCTGCATCGTGACTCCAAGATTATCGAATCGTGATGTCCTGAGCGCAGTCTGCCGGAACCGACGTGGGGACGCGTCACGTCTGAGGTATCGCCCCGCACGGGGGCGAGGACGATGGAGGCGGGATGGACGGACGGGATCGGCGACGTCGAGGCGTACGGCTGACGGCCGCCGCGCTGGTGGCGCTGTTCGCGCTCGCGGGTTGCGGCAGCGACGCGCGGGACAACGCCGACAGCGGACCGGCGGCGGCCCCAGCGGAGCGGGACCGGGCCGGTGGCGCGGCGGACCAGGCCGGTGGCGCTGCAGACCCGGCGGGTGGCGCGGCGGAGCGGGGTGGCGGCAAGGCCGAGCAGGGCAGCGGCGCCGGCGCACCGGACCTGCGGGTCGACCAGCGCTCCATCATCTACACGGGCACGATGCGCGTGCAGGTGGACGATGTGGACGAGGCGGCGCGGAGCGCGATCGCCACGGTCACGGCGGCCGGCGGTTTCATCGGCGGCGACCAGCGGCGCAGCGCCGACGCGGACGCGCGGGCCGAGCTGGAGCTGCGGGTGCCGGCGGCGAAGTTCCACGGCGTCGTCGACGAGCTGGCGAAGCTCGGCCGGCAGCAGCGGCGGGAGATCCGCACGGAGGACGTCACCGAGCAGATGGTCGACCTGGACGCGCGGATCACCACGCAGCGCGCCCGGGTGGAGAGCGCCCGCAAGCTGCTGGCCCGGGCCACCTCGATCAGCGATCTGGTGTCGCTGGAGAACGAGCTGTCGCGCCGGGAGGCCGACCTCGCCTCGCTGGAGGCGAAGAAGGAGCGGCTGGCGGACCTGACCAGCCTGTCGACGATCACCGTGTCGCTGGTCGGCCCCGACGCGAGCACCGCCGACGAGGAGACCGAGGTCGGCTTCCTGGTGGGGCTCAAGGGCGGCTGGAAGGTCTTCCTGACCTCGATGACCATCCTGCTGACGGTGCTGGGCGCGGTGCTGCCGTGGCTGCTGGCGATCGGCGTACCGGTGGCGGTGCTGCTGGTGGTGCTGCGCCGGCGGCGGCGTACGGCCCCGCCGGCGATGACGCCGACCGGACCGGCCGCGCCGCTGCCGCCTACCGCGCCGCCGCCAGTGCCCGCAGCGCGGTCTGGACCATGAGTCGTACGCCGACCGGGATGGCCCGTTCGTCCGCGTCGAACGAGGCCCGGTGCAGGTCCACGTTCGGGCCGGAGCGGCCGACGCCCAGCCGGGCGAGCGCGCCGGGGACGTACTCCAGGTACCAGGAGAAGTCCTCGCCGCCCATGCTCTGCGGGGTCTCGGCGACGCCCTCCGGCCCGAGCGCGGCGACGGTGGCGCCGGTCAGGACCTGGATGGCCCGGGAGTCGTTGCACACGGGCGGGCGGCCCCGCAGGTATTCCAGGTCGACGGTGGCACCGGTCGGCGCGACGACGTCGCGGACCACCTGACCCACGATCTTGGGGGCCAGCTCCCAGGTGTCGCGGTCCATCACCCGCAGGGTGCCGGAGGCGCACGCCTCGGAGGGGATGACGTTGTAACGGGTGCCGGCCGAGGCGTGGCCGAAGACCAGCAGCAGCCCGCTGTTGGCCGGCACCCGGCGGCTGACCAGGGCCGGCACCTCGGTGATCAGGCGGCCCAGCGCGTCGACCAGGTCGACGGTCAGGTGCGGGCGGGCGGTGTGCCCGCCCGGGCCGGTGAGCCGGACGGTGACGTTGTCGGCGGCGGCGGTGATCGGGCCGACCCGCAGGCCGATCTGCCCGACCGGCAGGTTGGGGTCGCAGTGCAGCGCGAAGATCTGCACCACGTCGTCCAGGCCGCCGGCCTCGATGACCTCCAGCGAGCCGCAGGGCAGGATCTCCTCGGCTGGCTGGAAGATCAGCCGGACCCGGCCGGGCAGCTCGCCGAGGTCGGCGAGTTGGGCCAGCAGCATGCCGACGCCGAGCATCACGGTGGTGTGCACGTCGTGGCCGCAGGCGTGGCAGACGCCGTCCACCGTGGAGCGGTACGGCACGTCCTTCGAGTCGGTCAGCGGCAGGGCGTCGATGTCGGCGCGCAGCGCGACCACCGGGCCGTCGGGGCGGCCGTCGATGTCGCAGATGACCCCGTTGCCCTTCGGCAGCAGCCGCGGCCTCAGCCCGGCCAGGGTGAGCTCCCGGGCGATCAGGGCGGCCGTCTCGAACTCCTCGCCGGAGAGCTCCGGGTGGGAGTGGAGGTGGCGACGGGTGGCGATCAGCCCGGGCACCCGGAGGGCGAGCAGGTGGTCCAGCTCGAACGGCAGGGGCTGGGAGCCGGCCGGCGCCTCCGGCCAGGACGACGCCAGCTGGTTGCCGGTGGGCAGCGTCAACGCACTCGTCACGTCGAAATCTCGTTCGCTAGAGATGGATGGATCATCAGGAACAGCAGACAGCCTAGACCTCCGACGGTGACGCTGCGCAACGTCGTTCCGGTAGCCGTCGGACCGCGCAGCGTCACGTATGCCCTGCTCGGAGCGCTCGTAGATCTGCGGGACAGCAGGTAGATCGCGGTCGAACGCCGTCATCCGCCCCCCACCTCCTACAACGCGTAATCGGCCCGGCCGCCGCGAAATCGATGCCGATCGCAGAGGCCGCTTTTCCGAATTGTCGCATTAGTCGGTCACACCGACGGACACTCCGACAATTACCCGACCATCGCCCGAGCGAGGGCACCCGAGACGGTCACACACCCCGTCGCCGACCAACCGCACACCGTGTGCGTCCACGTCCACCCGGTCGGGTTACCCCCGAACCCGTCCGGCACACGCCGTGGCCGGTCGGCCACGTCGCCCCGCACCGCGCGCGGCCCTCCGGCGGCGTCGCCGGGACTGCTCCACGCGCCCGCGCCGCCGATGGGCGGCCAGCGTCTGCTCCGACTGTAGCGCTCCGCCCCGCACGCCCGCGACCAGCAGGAACGCGCCGTGGGCGGGTCGTTACCCGGACGTGCACCGGCCGGTTACGGCGCACGGGTGAAGCGGCGCCGCACCGGACGCCGACGGCCGCCCGCCCCCGACGCGGCGGGAGGTCGGACGGCCGTCGGCCGACGTGATCAGAACCGGTCGCTCGGGCGGTACAGCCCCCACACCTGGCGCAGGGTGCCGCAGACCTCGCCCACCGTGGCGCGGGCCCGCAGCGCATCCCGCATCGGGTAGAGCACGTTCTCCGTGCCCTCGGCGGCGGCCCGCAGCTCAGCCAGTCCCCGCTCGACCGCCCCGGCGTCGCGCTCGGCGCGCAGCCGCGCCAGCCGCTCGGCCTGCGCCGCCTCGATCGTCGGGTCGACCCGCAGCGGCTCGTACGGCTCCTCCTCGTCGACGGTGAACCGGTTGAGGCCCACCACCACCCGCTCGCCGGAGTCGATCTCCTGCGCGATCCGGTACGCGGACTGCTCGATCTCCCGCTTCTGGAAGCCCGCCTCGATGGCGTCGACCGCCGAGCCGTGGTCGGCCACCCGCTCCATCAGCTCGGTCGCCGCCGCCTCGATCTCGGCGGTCATCGCCTCCACCACGTACGAGCCGGCGAACGGGTCGACGGTGGCGGTCAGGTCCGTCTCGTACGCCAGCACCTGCTGGGTCCGCAGCGCCAGCCGGGCCGCCTTCTCGGTGGGCAGCGCGATCGCCTCGTCGAAGCTGTTGGTGTGCAGCGACTGGGTGCCGCCGAGCACCGCGCCGAGGCCCTGCACCGCCACCCGGACCAGGTTGACCTCCGGCTGCTGGGCGGTGAGCTGCACGCCCGCGGTCTGGGTGTGGAAGCGCAGCATCATCGACTTCGGGTTCTTGGCGCCGAAGTCGTCGCGCATCAGCCGGGCCCAGATCCGGCGGGCGGCCCGGAACTTCGCCACCTCCTCCAGCAGGGTGGTGCGGGCGACGAAGAAGAACGACAGCCGGGGCGCGAAGTCGTCCACGGCCAGGCCGGCCTCCAGCGCGGCCCGGACGTACTCGACGCCGTTGGCCAGGGTGAACGCGATCTCCTGCGCGGGCGACGCGCCGGCCTCGGCCATGTGGTAGCCGGAGATGGAGATGGTGTTCCACTTCGGCACCTCCTTGCGGCAGTAGCCGAAGGTGTCGGCGACCAGCCGCAGCGAGGGCTTCGGCGGGAAGATGTACGTCCCGCGGGCGATGTACTCCTTCAGGATGTCGTTCTGGATCGTGCCGTTGAGGGCCGAGCCGGCGACCCCGTTCTCCTCGGCCACGAGCTGGTAGAGCAGGAGCAGCACCG
The DNA here is from genome assembly GCF_049841735.1 of Micromonospora sp. DT46. NCBI lineage: Bacteria > Bacillati > Actinomycetota > Actinomycetes > Micromonosporales > Micromonosporaceae > Micromonospora > Micromonospora sp. DT46. Next base: position 473,401 of record NZ_JBNCKW010000001.1, read on the forward strand.
AGCCGGGCGCGTTGATGGTCATCGAGGTCGAGACCTTGTCGAGCGGGATGCCGTCGAAGAGCAGCCGCATGTCGTCGATCGAGTCGATGGCCACCCCGACCTTGCCCACCTCGCCGTGCGCGATCGGGTCGTCGGAGTCGTAGCCCATCTGCGTCGGCAGGTCGAAGGCCACGGAGAGACCCATCGTGCCGGCCCGCAACAACTGGTGGTAGCGCGCGTTGGACTCGGTGGCGGTGCCGAAGCCGGCGTACTGGCGCATGGTCCAGGGGCGGGAGGTGTACATGGTGGGGTAGACCCCGCGCGCGTACGGAAACTCGCCCGGGCCGCCGAGCCGGGAATCCAGGTCCTCCGGAAGGTCCGCGGCCGTGTAGACGCCCTTGATCGGAAAACCGGACTCGCTTGACCGCGGTTCGCTCATTAGCGGATGGTAGGACGCGCGACGGCGTCGGCGGGTGAGGGATACCGCACACCGGGCGACACGTCGACGGGCATCGACGAGAGGTGAACGCTCGGACACGTACCGTCCAGTTCGACAAACGTCCGCCGCGTCGGGTTTCGCATCGGGCGTCGGAACCAGCAAGATAGGGGGGTTGTGTCCCAGCCCCCCTCGAATTCCCCCGGTGGCTTTTCTGTGACTCAGATCCCGACGTGGAGCGGCGGACCAGTCAGTTCCCCCAACGGACGCGCGACGCCCGGCACGACCATCGGCGAGCGCTACTCGCTGCGCTCGGCGGTGGGCAACGGCGGCATGGGCACGGTCTGGCGTGCCACGGACACACTCCTGCGGCGGGACGTGGCCGTCAAGGAGGTCGTCCTGCCCCCGGGGCTGGCCCCCAGCGACCGCGACGCCATGTACGAGCGCACCCTTCGCGAGGCCCGCGCGGCGGCGGCCATCCAGCACCCGGCCGTCGTCCAGGTCTACGACGTGGTCACCGAGGGCGGCCGGCCGTGGATCGTGATGGAGCTGCTCGACGCCCGCAGCCTCGCCGACATGGTGATCGAGGACGGGCCGGTCGCGCAGCGGGTGGTCGCCAAGATCGGCATCGCCCTGCTCGGCGCGCTGGAGGTGGCGCACGCGATCGGCGTGCTGCACCGCGACGTCAAGCCGGCCAACGTGCTGATCTGCGCCGACGGGCGCTGCGTGCTGACCGACTTCGGCGTGGCCCGGATGCCCACCGACGTGCAGCTCACCACCCCCGGGATGGTGCTCGGCTCGCCGCACTTCATCTCCCCCGAGCGGGCGATGGGCCAGGAGTTCGGCCCGCCGAGCGACCTCTTCTCGCTGGGCGTCACGCTCTACACGGCGGTGGAGGGGCGGCCCCCGTTCGACAAGGGCGACCCGATCGAGACCATGCACGCCGTGGTCGAGGACCCGCCCGCCCCGCCGCAGCGCAGCGGGCCGCTGGCCCGGGTGCTGATGGGCCTGTTGGAGAAGGACCCGGCCCGCCGCCTCGACGTGCACACCGCCCGGGCCATGCTGCGCGAGCTGCTCGCCGGCCCGCTGACCAGCAACGCCGCCGCCGTGAACTCGGTGACCGACCCCTACTCGGTGGTCCCGGTGCAGCGGCCCGTGCCGACCCCGCCGGCCGCCGAGCCGGAGCAGCCGAAGCCGAGCGGGCAGATCGGCGGCCGGGCGATGCTCAACCCCGGCGAGTCGCTCACCGACCGGCTGGCGGCGCTGCGCCGGGGCGAGCGCCCCGCGCAGGCCGCCCTCGCCGCGAGCCCCGCCGCGATGGACGACACCAGCGCCGACGCCCTGGCCGGGCCGCTGCACACCCCCACCGGCGCGATGCCCGCGCCGAGCGGGTCCACGCCGGCCGGCCGCACCTACGGCGGCGCCGAGGCGACCCAGCGGATGACGTCCGGCGGGTCGGACGCCACCCAGCAGCTGCGCACCAACGCCGCCGGCCTGGTCGGCTTCAGCGGCCCGACCGAGGCGACCCAGCGGGTGAAGGCGGGCACGCCCACCTTCGGCACCCCGCCGGAGGCCACCCAGCGGGTGGGCGTCGGAGCGCCCGTCTTCGGCGCACCGCCGCCGGAGGCCACCCAGCACCTCGGCGGCACCTACGGCGGCGGCCAGTGGTCGGTGCCGGGCACCGGGCAGCCGTGGGCGACCCCCGCCACCGCGCCCGCCACGAGCGACTCGGGCGGTGGCTTCGGCGGCCGGGTCGGCGCCGTCGGCAACCAGCTCGTCGGCACCGTCAAGGGCTGGCCGCGCAAGGTGCAGCTCGCCGCCGCCGGCGGCCTGGCCGCACTGCTGCTGATCGGGGCGGTCGTCCTCTTCACCGGCGGCGACGACCCGGCGCCGACCGTCCCGCAGGCCGCCCCGACGTCGCAGGCCCCGGCCGCCGGCGTGCCCGAGATGAAGGAGCACACCGGCAAGGGCGTACGGGTCATGGTGCCGCAGGGCTGGGAGATCAAGAGCGCCGGCAACTGGGTGGACTACGTCGACCCGGAGGACGAGGGCCGCAAGGTCCGGATCCTGGTGGAGGACTTCCGCACCAACTCGATGCGCTGGGCCGAGGTCGCCGAGGACGGTCTGAAGAACCGCTCCAAGTCCTGCGCCAAGCCGTACGCCCAGCTCGCCATGAACGAGGTGCAGTGGGTCGGCAAGGCGGCGGCCGAGTTCGAGTACACCTGCGGCGAGGGTGAGGCCAAGCGGCACGGCGTGTGGCGCGGCGTGGTCCACGAGGGCAAGGTCTACTCGTTCTACCTCACCTCGACCGACACGAAGTTCGCCGACAGCCGGCCGATCTTCGACGAGATGGTGAAGTCGTTCCAGCTCACCGAGGCCGGCTGAGCCCGGGGGAAGCGCGGTGGTGATCCGCCGGCGTGCTATCAAGAGACATGCCGGCGGAAACCACTGACATCGACGACATTCGCGAGCAAGCACGGCGCTGGCTCGACGACGATCCCGACCCGGCCAGCCGGGAGGAGTTGCGGGCGGTGCTCGACCGCCTGCCGGCGAGCGCCCCGGAGCTGGCCGACCGCTTCGCCGGCCCGCTGACCTTCGGCACGGCCGGGCTGCGCGGCCCGCTGCGCGCCGGCCCCAACGGGATGAACCTCGCGGTGGTCACCCGGGCCGCCGCCGGGCTGGTCGGCTGGCTCGCCGCCCAGGGCGGCTCCGGCCCGCTGGTGATCGGGTACGACGCCCGGCACGGTTCCCGCGAGTTCGCCGAGCGGACCGCCCAGGTCGCCACCGGCGTGGGACGCCCGGCGCTGCTGCTGCCCCGCCCGCTGCCCACCCCCGTGCTCGCGTACGCGGTGCGCCACCTCGGGGCGGTCGCCGGGGTGATGGTGACCGCCAGCCACAACCCGCCGCAGGACAACGGCTACAAGGTCTACCTCGGCGCGGAACTGGGCGGGACGCTCGGCGACGGCGCCCAGATCGTGCCCCCGGCCGACGCCGGCATCGAGGCCGCGATCCGGTCGGTCGGGTCGCTGGCCGAGGTGCCCCTCGGGCCGGCCGGTCAGGTGCTCGGCGACGACCTGGTGGCCTCCTACGTGGAGCGGGCCGCCGCCGTCATCGACCCGGACGGGTCGCGCGACCTGGCGGTGGCGTACACGCCGCTGCACGGGGTAGGCGCGGCGGTGCTCACCGCGGCGTTCGCCCGCGCGGGCTTCCCCGTGCCCGGTGTGGTGCCCGAGCAGGCCGAGCCGGACCCCGCGTTCCCGACCGTCTCCTTCCCCAACCCGGAGGAGCCGGGGGCGGTGGACCGGCTGGTCGCGCTGGCCGAGGCGACCGGCGCGGACATCGCCATCGCCAACGACCCCGACGCGGACCGCTGCGCGGTGGCCGTCCGGGACACCGGTCCCGCGGTGAGCAGGCAGGCAGCGGTCGCCGGCCCGGATCAGGCGGCGGCGAACCCGCCCGGCTGGCGGATGCTGCGCGGCGACGAGGTGGGTGTGCTGCTGGCCGACCACCTCATGCGGCGCGGCGTGACCGGCCTGTACGCCACCACGATCGTGTCGTCGTCGCTGCTGCGGGCGATGTGTGCCGCCCGGGGCCTGCCGTACGACGAGACGCTGACCGGGTTCAAGTGGATCGTCCGGGCCGGCGGCGGGACCCAGCCGCTGGTCTTCGGCTACGAGGAGGCGCTCGGCTACTGCGTCGCCCCGGAGCACGTACGCGACAAGGACGGCATCACCGCCGCGCTGACCGTGGCGGAGCTGGCCGCCGGGCTCAAGGCGCAGGGGCGCACCCTGACCGACCGGCTGGACGAGCTGGCCGCCGAGTTCGGCGTGCACCACACGGACCAACTCTCCGTACGGGTGGACGACCTGCGGCTGATCGCCGACGCGATGGCCCGGATCCGGGCCGCCACCCCGACGACGCTGCTCGGGCAGCCGGTCACCGAGGCGCAGGACCTGCTCCCCGAGGCGGACGTGGTGATCCTGCGCACCGGCACCGCCCGGGTGGTGATCCGCCCCTCGGGCACCGAGCCGAAGCTCAAGGCGTACCTGGAGGTGGTGGAACCGGTGGCGGACGGGGACGTCGCCGCAGCCCGCGCCCGCGCCACCGCCGCGGTAGCCACCCTCCGCACGGAAATGGCCAAGACCCTGGGCCTCTGACGCTGCCCCCACCCCCACCCCCACCCCCACCCACCCCGCAGCCAGGCACCCCGCAGCCAGGCACCCCGGGCGAGGCCCGGTGATCAAGAAGTTTGCGTCAGGGAACGCGCCTCTCCAGGACGCAAACTTCTTGATCGACAAGGGCCGGCGACGGGGGCCGCCGGTCGAGGGTGGTGGGTGGTGGGTGGTGGGTGGTGGGTGGGGCGGGGCGGGGCGGGTGGTCCAGGTCGGGTGGTTAGCGGCGGGGGCCCAGGGCGGCGTCCACGGCGCTGCCCAGGGCGGCCACGACGAGGCCGACGGAGGGGCGGACCACGGAGTCGTCCAGGCTGACGGTGCCGGAGAAGCCGGCGCCGCCGGCGATCTCCTCCAGCCGCTGCCGGGCCTCCCGGGCCGCGTCACCGCTCAGGCCGAGCGCCGGCTCCATCCGCAGCACCGCGACCAGGGTGGCCAGGGCCGCCGTCCGCTCGTCGGGCAGCTCGCCGCTGGCCAGCGCCTCGGCGAGCCGGCGTCGGGTGTCCGCCTCGACGGCCGGGTCCACCGTCGGGTAGCGGTGCACGTGGATGAAGCCCAGCTCGGTCTCGTCGACGTCGCGCACCACGCCCTGGGCGCACAGGTCGCCGAGGATCTTGTCGCGCAGGCCGTGCCGCAGCCGCTGCACCCAGGACGAGGGGCTGTGGGGCGTGTCGGCGGCCATGCGGGCGAGGACCCCGTCGACGAGCGGCTCGCCGGTGGGCGTCGGGTCGACCACCGTCAGGGACCCCTCGGAGTACACGATCCGCCCGGCCAGGGCCAGTTCGATCAGCACCGCGGCGGCCATCCCCAGGTCGAGGCTGATCCGCGGCATGGTCGCCTTGCCGGTCTCGTCGTCGTACGCGAGGAGAAGCAGCTCTTCGGCGAGCGCAACACCAGTCATGGCCGGAGACGGTAGCGGCTGCGCGCATCCCGCGCACGGACTCGCGCACGGATTCACGCGCAGCCGCGCGACGGACCTCAGAAGCGGGGCATGCCACCGAACTGGCGGTCGCCCGCGTCGCCGAGCCCCGGCACGATGAACATGCGGTCGTTGAGCCCCTCGTCGATCGAGGCGGTGACCAGGCGCAGCGGCAGGCCGGAGCGCTCCAGCCGCTCGATGCCGACGGGCGCGGCGAGCACGCAGAGCACGGTGATGTCGGTGCAGCCCCGGTCGGCCAGCAGCCGGCAGCAGTGCTCCAGCGAGCCGCCGGTGGCGAGCATCGGGTCGAGCACCAGCACCGGCAGGCCGCTCAGGTCGCGCGGCAGCGACTCCATGTAGGCGCGCGGCTCGTAGGTCTCCTCGTCCCGGGCCAGGCCGACGAAGCCCATCGAGGACTCCGGCAGCAGGCCGAGCGCGGCGTCGGCCATGCCCAGGCCGGCCCGCAGCACCGGTACGAGCAGCGGCGGGTTGGCCAGCCGGGTGCCCTCGGTGCCGGTGACGGGGGTCTGCACCGGGTACTTCTCGACGGGGAAGGAGCGCGCGGCCTCGTACACCAGCATGGTGGTGAGTTCGTGCAGCGCCGCCCGGAACGAGGAGGAGTCGGTGCGCGCGTCCCGCATGGCGGTCAGCCGCGACTGGGCGAGCGGATGGTCAATGACGTGTACGTCCACGATCGCTCAACCTACCGGTCCACCCGTCCCGGCACTGCGGGTGCGGCCGGACCGGCGACCTCGCTCACCACCGCGCCGGCGACAGCACGGTGACCAAGATCACTGTCCGGCCGGGTGCGTAGACTTCGGGGCATGACGGCGACAGCGACGTCGGCCCGGTCGGAGCTCTCCGAGTTGGGACGATCCGAGACCGCTCTGCGGACCTTCCTGCACGGCCTGCCCGGCGTGGACCAGGTCGGCGCGGAGCAGCGGGCGGCACAACTCGGCACCCGCTCCATCAAGACCACCGCCAAGGCCCAGGCCATCGACCTGGCGATCCGGATGGTCGACCTGACCACCCTCGAAGGGGCGGACACCCCTGGCAAGGTGCGGGCCCTCGCGGCCAAGGCGCTGCGCCCCGACCCGGCCGACCCGTCCTGCCCGCACGTGGGCGCGGTCTGCGTCTACCCGGCGATGGTCCCGCACGTTGCCGAGGTGCTGCGCGGCTCCGGCGTGCACCTGGCCAGCGTGGCGACCGCCTTCCCGTCGGGCCAGGCCCCGCTGGAGGTCAAGCTCGCCGACACCCGGGCCGCCGTGGCGGCCGGCGCCGACGAGATCGACATGGTGATCAACCGGGGCGCCTTCCTCGCCGGCCGCTACCAGGAGGTCTACGACGAGATCGTGGCCACCAAGGAGGCCTGCGGCGACGCGCACCTCAAGGTCATCCTGGAGACCGGCGAGCTGGCCACGTACGACAACGTGCGGCGCGCCTCCTGGCTGGCGATGCTGGCCGGCGGCGACTTCATCAAGACCTCCACCGGCAAGGTCCCGGTGGCGGCCACCCCGCCGGTGACCCTGGTGATGCTGGAGGCCGTCCGCGACTTCCGGGCCGCCACCGGCCGGCAGGTCGGCGTGAAGCCGGCCGGCGGCATCAAGACCACCAAGGACGCCATCAAGTACCTGGTGATGGTCAACGAGACCGTCGGCGCGGACTGGCTGGACCCGGACTGGTTCCGGTTCGGCGCCTCCAGCCTGCTCAACGACCTGCTCATGCAGCGCACCAAGCTGACGACCGGCACCTACTCCGGTCCCGACTACTTCACCCTGGACTGAGAGCCGATGTTCGAATACGCACCCGCCCCCGAGTCCCGCTCGGTGGTGGACCTGAAAGCCTCCTACGGGCTCTTCGTCGACGGGGAGTTCGTGGACCCCACCGACGGCGGCACGTTCAAGACGGTCAACCCGGCCTCCGAGGAGGTGCTCGCCGAGGTCGCCGAGGCCGGCGCGCAGGACGTGGACCGCGCCGTCCGCGCCGCCCGCCAGGCGTACGAGAAGGTCTGGGGCCCGATGCCGGGCCGGGACCGGGCGAAGTACCTCTTCCGGATCGCCCGGATCCTCCAGGAGCGCTCCCGCGAGCTGGCCGTGCTGGAGTCCCTGGACAACGGCAAGCCGATCAAGGAGTCGCGCGACGTCGACCTGCCCCTGGTCGCGGCGCACTTCTTCTACTACGCCGGCTGGGCCGACAAGCTGGAGCACGCCGGCTTCGGCGCGAACCCGCGCCCCCTCGGCGTGGCCGCGCAGGTCATCCCGTGGAACTTCCCGCTGCTGATGCTGGCGTGGAAGATCGCCCCGGCGCTGGCCGCCGGCAACACGGTGGTGCTGAAGCCGGCCGAGACGACGCCGCTGACGGCACTGCTCTTCGCCGAGATCTGCCAGCAGGCCGACCTGCCCGCCGGCGTGGTCAACATCGTCACGGGCGCCGGCGAGACCGGCCGGGCGCTGGTCGAGCACCAGGGCGTGGACAAGGTCGCCTTCACCGGTTCGACCGAGGTCGGCCGGGCCATCGCCCGCTCGGTCGCCGGCACCCGCAAGAAGCTCACGCTGGAGCTGGGCGGCAAGGCCGCCAACATCGTCTTCGACGACGCCCCCGTCGACCAGGCCGTCGAGGGGATCGTCAACGGGATCTTCTTCAACCAGGGGCACGTCTGCTGCGCCGGCTCGCGGCTGCTGATCCAGGAGAACGTCGCCGACCGGGTGCTGGAGTCGCTGAAGCGGCGGATGGCCCAGCTGCGCGTCGGCGACCCGCTGGACAAGAACACCGACATCGGCGCGATCAACTCGGCCGCGCAGCTGGCGCGGATCCGGGAGCTCTCCGACGCCGGGTCCGCCGAGGGCGCGGAGCGCTGGTCGCCGCCGTGCGAGCTGCCGGAGCGCGGCTTCTGGTTCGCGCCGACGATCTTCACCGGGGTCACCCAGGCGCACCGGATCGCCCGCGAGGAGATCTTCGGCCCGGTGCTCTCCGTGCTGACGTTCCGCACCCCGGCCGAGGCCGTCGAGAAGGCCAACAACACGCCGTACGGGCTGTCGGCCGGGATCTGGACCGACAAGGGTTCCCGGATCCTGTGGATGGCCGACCGGCTGCGCGCCGGCGTCGTCTGGGCCAACACGTTCAACAAGTTCGACCCCACCTCGCCCTTCGGCGGCTACAAGGAGTCGGGCTACGGTCGCGAGGGCGGCCGGCACGGGCTGGAGGGCTACCTCAATGTCTGAGCGGGTCGCGGTACGCAAGACGTACAAGCTCTTCATCGGCGGGAAGTTCCCGCGCAGCGAGTCGGGACGGTCGTATCTCGTGCAGGACGCCAACGTTTCCCTCGCCTCCCGCAAGGACGCGCGGGACGCCGTGGTCGCCGCCCGCGCCGCCGTGAAGGGCTGGGCCGGGGCGACGGCGTACAACCGGGGTCAGATCCTCTACCGGGTCGCCGAGATGCTGGAGGGCCGGCGCGAGCAGTTCGTCGCCCTCGGCGTGCCCGGCGACGAGGTCGACGCGGCCGTGGACCGCTGGGTCTGGTACGCCGGCTGGTCCGACAAGCTCCCCCAGGTCTACGGCGGCGCCAACCCGGTCGCCGGGCCGTACTTCAACCTGTCGGCGCCCGAGCCGACCGGCGTCGTGGCCGTGGTGGCCCCGGAGTCCCCGGCGCTGCTCGGCCTGGTCAGCGTGATCGCCCCGGCGATCGTCACCGGCAACACGGTGGTGGTGGCGACCTCGCCGACGCAGCCCCTGGCGGCCGTGACCCTGGCGGAGGTGCTCGCCACCTCCGACCTGCCCGGCGGGGTGGTGAACCTGCTCACCGGCCGGATCGCCGAGACCGTGCCGGCGCTGGCCGCCCACATGGACGTCAACGCCATCGACCTGACCGGGGTGGCCGACGCCGAGCTGGCGACGGAACTGGAGGTCAAGGCGGCGCAGAACCTCAAACGGGTGCTCCGGCCGGCCCCGGCCGACCACGACTGGTCCGCCGACCCCGGCATCACCCGGATGACCACGCTGCTGGAGACGAAGACGGTCTGGCACCCCAAGGGGGTGTGACTGTTCTGTCCTGGGTTTTCCGGGGAGCCCCGCCCGCTCCGGGCGGTCAGGCTTGATCCCTGCGCGGGCGGGGCTCCCCGGAAAACCGTTCGTGGACAGGTTCGTGGGAGAGCTCGGCTCAGGTGTGCTGCCTCGGGTGGGGTTCGGCTCTGGGTGCTGCCTCGGGAGGAGTCGGCTCTGGGGTGCTGCGTCGGGTGGGGTGAGCGCTCGGGGTGCTGCCTTGGTGGGGTGGTCGGGTGTGCGGGGCGGGGCGGGTCTACTACGGGGGGTAGGATTGCGGCGTGACTCGGCTTGGTGATCTCGAACGTGCGGTGATGGACGTCTTGTGGGACTCGGTCCCGGGCACGTCGGACGGGATCACCGTGCGCGAGGTGGCCGACGCGCTGGACGGCCGGGAGCTGGCGTACACGACGGTGATGACCGTGCTGGACCGGCTCGCCGGCAAGGGCATGGTGCAGCGCGAGCGGGAGGGGCGGGCCTGGCGATACCGGGCCGCCGCCAGCCGCGAGGCGTACATCGCCCAGCTCATGCTCGACGCCCTCGACCTCGGCGGCAGCCGGGACGCCGCGCTGGTGCGCTTCGCCCGCTCGGTGACCGGCACCGAGGCCGAGGTGCTGCGCGCCGCCCTCGGGGCCGAGGCCGAAGGGGCCGGGCACGGTGGGGACGCGCTGACCGACCGGGTCGAGGCGCCGTCGGTCGACGGCCAACCGCCCCGGGCCGACAGGGCAGCGGACAGGTAGGGCGGCGGTCGTGGCGTACGCCCTGCACTTCGCCGCGTCGATGCTGGCCTGCTGGCTGACCGCGCAGGTGCTGTCCCGCTCCACCTGGACGTGGCGCAGTCCCCGGGTCGCGATCGTCTGCTGGCAGGCGGTCGGGCTGGCCCTCGGGCTCTCCGCCATGGGTGTGCCGATGGCGCTGGGCCTGTCCGCCTACGACCGCCCGACCGGCAGCGCGCTGGTCGCCCTCGCCACCGACCTCGCCCACGGCACCCTGCCCGTCGGGCTGGGCGCGCCGCACCTGGCCGCCGTCGGGGTGGGCTTCGGCATCGGCGCGGTGCTGCTGACGACGACCGTCCGCAGCATCCACGGCACCGTACGCGCCCAGCGCCGGCACCGGGACCTGCTCGCCCTGGTCGCCCGCCGGGACCCGACGGTGCCCGGGGCGCTGGTGCTGGACCATCCGAGCGCGGCGGCGTACTGCCTGCCCGGGATGAAGCCCCGGGTGGTGGTCAGCGCGGGCACGCTCGACCTGCTGGACAGCGCCGAGTTGGCGGCCGTGCTCGCCCACGAGCGGGCGCACGCCCAGGAACGGCACGACCTGGTGCTGCTGCCGTTCACCGCGCTCAGCCGGGCGCTGCCCTGGTTCGCCTGGGTCCGCGAGGCGCACGACCGGGTCGCCCTGCTGGTCGAGATGCGGGCCGACGACAAGGCCCGGGAGGCGCACGCCGACGCCCCGCTGGCCGGTGCGCTGCGCCGGTTCGCCGCGGCCGGCAACCGGGTGACTCCGGCCGGCACGCTCGGCCTGGGCGACCGGGACCTCGACGTCCGGGTGCAGCGGCTCCTGGTCGCCGACCGGCCGCCCCGGCTGCTCGGGGCCGCCGCGCTGACCGTGGCGACCAACGTGGCCGCCCTGCCGGTCTCCCTCTTCCTGAACTGACCGGGCGGGCGTCCGCCCCGTCCGCTCCGGCCCACCCGGGGACCGTCGGCGTGCGCTCCGCGCACGGTGGAGTTACCGCCGCGTGGATCGCCGCCGGACATGCTGGGACGGGACCGCCCGCGTACGCGAACCGCCCGGCGCCCCACCCTCCCCCACGGCTACTACAAATCGTCGTAGCATCGTCTACGACGGGCCATAGTAGTTATGCGTAGGGAATCTACGTGTAGGCTCGCTACGACAAGTGAGCCAACCGTACGGAGAGCCGGCCATGGACACCCTGCTCCTCGCCCGCCTGCAGTTCGCGACCACCACCTCGATCCACTTCCTCTTCGTGGCGGTGACCCTCGGCCTCGTGACCCTGCTGGTCGGTCTCCAGACCGCCTGGGTGATCACCAACAAGCCGGTCTACGAACGGCTGACCCGCTACTGGGGCCAGCTCTACGTGATCAACTACGTGCTCGGCATCGCCACCGGCATCGTGATGGAGTTCCAGTTCGGGCTGAACTGGAGCGGACTGTCGCGCTACGTCGGCAACGTCTTCGGCGCGCCGCTGGCCATCGAGACGCTTGTCGCGTTCTTCCTGGAGTCGACGTTCCTCGGCATGTGGATCTTCGGCTGGCACCGGCTGCGTCGGGGCGTCCACCTCGCCCTGCTCTGGGGCGTCGCGATCACCGCGTACGCCTCGGCGTTCTGGATCATGGTGGCGAACTCCTGGTTGCAGAACCCGGTCGGCTACGAGGTACGCGACGGGGTCGCGCACCTCACCGACTTCTCCGCGCTGCTGGACAACCCCACCTTCCGCGTGGCCTTCGGGCACGTCGTCACGGCGGCGCTGCTCGTCGGCGGAATGCTGATGGCGGCGGTCAGCGCGTGGCACCTGGTCCGGCGCACCGACGACTTCGCCCTGCACCGCAAGGGGCTACGCATCGGCCTGATCACCTCGGCGGTGGCGATCTTCTTCGTGCAGGGCTTCGGCTTCGCCCAGTTCTTCGCGATCAGCGACGTGCAGCCCACCAAGTTCGGCGACGACGCCGCCGCCGCGCCGCTGATCGCCGACTGGACCGCCCGGTTCGGCCCCGGCGACTACACCCCGCCGGCCCTCGCCGACGTCGGCCTCGGTTTCATGATCCTGATCGGTTTCACCCTCGGCCTGCTCTGGCTGATGCTCCCGCTGCTCTGGCGGGACTGGGTGATCCGGCTGCGCGTCCCGCTGTGGATCCTCCAGTTCGCCCTGCCGCTGCCGTTCGTCGCGATGATCCTCGGCTGGATCGCCCGCGAGGTCGGCCGCCAGCCCTGGGCCGCGTACGGGCTCCTGCCCGTGGACCAGGCGGTGTCGCCGGTCAGCCCCTGGCTGATGCTCACCTCGCTGATCGGCTTCAGCCTGCTGCTCGGCGCGCTCGCCGTCACGAACTGGGTGCTGCTGGCCCGGCACGCCGCCCGGGGCGCGCACGACCCGGCCCTGGGCCGGCAACCGGACCAGCCGCCGGCCGACCCCCACCCCGAGCCCGCCTTCGCCTGAGGAGACGACCGTGGAACTCGCCTGGTACGCCCTGCTCGGGCTCTTCTTCGCCGTCTACCTGGTGCTCGGCGGCTACGACTACGGCGTCGGCCTGCTGCTCGCCCGGGGCACCGACCCTGCCCGCCGCCGCGCCGCGCTCAACGCGGTCGGCCCGTTCTTCCTCGGCAACGAGGTCTGGCTGGTGGCCGCCGTCGGCATCCTGTTCGGCGCCTTCCCCGTGTTGGAGGGGGAACTGCTCTCCGGCTTCTACCCGGCGGTGCTCGCCGCGTTGACCGGGGTCATCCTGGTGACCGCCGGCGTGCAGCTGCGCAGCCGCCCCGACGGGCAGCGGGCCCGCGCCTGGTGGGACCGGATCGTGGTCGTCGGCAGCGTGCTCGCCGCGCTCGGCTGGGGCGCCGTGCTGGCCGGGCTGCTCCAGGGCGTACCGCTGCGCGCCGACGGCCACGTCGCCGGGGTGACCCACCTCTTCACCCCGTTCGTGGCCGCCGCCGGGCTCGCCGTCGTCGCGCTGGTCGCGCTGCACGGTGCGACCTTCCTCACGCTCCGGCTGCCCGCCGCCGACGCCGCGCCGGTCGGGCGACTGGCCGCCCGGCTCGTCCCGGTGGCGCTCACCACCGTCGGCGCGGCCACCGTCCTCGGCCTGCTCTCCGCCGACGTACGCGCCGCCGCACGGCAGCCGGTGGTGGGCGTACTGCTGCTGTCGTTGCTGGTCGCGGCGCTGCTGACGGCCCGGGCGGCGCTCGCCCGGCGGCGGCCGGGGCTGGCCTTCGCCGCCACCTGCGCGTCGCTGGCGCTGCCGGTGGCCCTGGCCGGCGCGACCATCTGGCCCTACGCGCTCGTCTCCACGGTCGACCCGGGCGCGTCACTGACCGTGGCCGACGCGGCGGCGAGCACCCCCACGCTGCGGCTGCTGAGCTGGGTGACGCTGCCGCTCCTGCCGGCCCTACTAGGCTTTCAGGCGATGTGCTGGTGGGTGTTCCGGGGACGGACCGACGGCAGGGCACCGGTGTACTGGTGAACCGCCGTCCCTTCGACCCGCGTCTGCTGCGCCGGGTCCCGGGGGCCCGGCGCGACCTCGCCGTGCTCGCGCTGCTCGGCGTGCTGGCCGCGGGGCTGGTCGTCGCGCAGGCCACGGCGCTGGCCGCGCTGCTGGCGACCGCGTTCGAAGGGCGGCTCGACCGGCCCGCGCTGGCCGGCTTCGCCACCGCGGTGGCCGCCCGCTCGCTGCTGGTCTGGGCGCAGGGCACGGTGTCGGCGCGGGTCGCGGCGACGGTCAAGGCGACGCTGCGGGCCGACCTGCTCGGGGCGGTCGGGCGGCACGGCCCCGGCTGGGTCGCGGGACAGCGCGCCGGGCAGCTCGCCACGCTGACCGGGCGCGGGCTGGACGCGCTCGACGCGTACTTCACCGGCTACCTGCCGCAGCTGGTGCTCAGCGTCACCGTGCCGGTCGCCGTACTGGCCCGGATCTTCCTCGCCGACTGGAGCTCGGCGCTGATCATCGCGGTCACCCTGCCACTGATCCCGATCTTCGGCGCGCTGCTCGGCTGGCAGGCGCAGGCCGCCACCGAGCGGCAGTGGCGGCGGCTCTCCCTGCTCGGCGGGCACTTCCTCGACATGGTCGCCGGCCTGCCCACCCTGCGCGCGTTCGGCCGGGCCCGGGCGCAGACCGACGTGGTCCGCCGGATGGCCGACGGCCACCGGGTCGCGACCATGAAGACGCTGCGGATCGCGTTCCTGTCCGCCCTGGTGCTGGAGCTGGTGGCCACCCTCTCGGTGGCGCTGGTCGCCGTGCCGGTCGGCGTGCGGCTGCTCGGCGGCGGGCTGACCCTCCAGACCGCGCTGCTGGTGCTGCTGCTCACCCCGGAGGCGTACCTCCCGCTGCGGGCCGCCGGCGCCCGGTTCCACGCCAGCATGGAGGGGCTCACCGCGCTGGACGAGGCGCTGACCCTGTCGGCCGCCGCCCCCGCGCCGGCGCGCGGCGCGGGCGCGGCCGTCCCCGACGGCCGCGGCGAGATCCGGTTCGAGGCGGTGACCGTGGCGTACGAGCGGACCACCGCCCTGCGCGACGTCACGTTGACCATCCGGCCGGGCGAGCGCGTCGCCGTGATCGGCCCCAGCGGCGCCGGCAAGAGCACGCTGCTCGGCCTGCTGCTCGGCTTCGTCACCCCGACCGCCGGCCGGGTCACCGTGGGCGGGGTCGACCTGGCCGACGCCGATGCCGACGGCTGGCGCCGCCAGGTGGCCTGGGTGCCGCAGCGGGCCCACCTCTTCGCCGCCCCGCTGGCCGACAACATCCGGCTCGGCGCGCCGGACACCCCGGACGCCGCGCTCGCCACGGCGGTCCACGACGCCGCCCTGGACGACGTGGTCGCCGGGCTGCCCGACGGGCTCGCCACCGTCCTCGGCGAACGCGGGCACGGCCTCTCCAGCGGGCAGCGGCAACGGGTCGCGCTGGCCCGCGCGTTCCTGCGGGACGCGCCCGTGGTGCTGCTCGACGAGCCGACCGCCCGGCTGGACACCGCCGCCGAGGCCGTCGTCCTCGACGCCACCCGCCGGCTGGTGGCCGGGCGGACGGCGCTGCTGGTGGCGCACCGGCCGGCGCTGCTCGCCGACGCGGACCGGATCCTGCGCATCGAGGACGGCCGGGTCACCGAGCTGACGCCGACGGCGGCCGGGGAGGCCACCCGATGACCGACGACCGTCCTCCCGCCGACGCCCGACCCACCCACGCGCCCGGTGCCGCCGCCGACGCCCGACCCGGCACGCAGAGCACCCACGCCCCCGGGGACGCTGCCGACGCCCGGACCGGGCCGGGGCGGGCCGGCTCCGCCGAGCGGGCCGTGCTGCGGCTGGCCCGGCCGTACCTGAACCGGCTGCTCGGCGCGGGGCTGCTCGCCGCCGCCACCGAGTTCGCCGGCCTCGCCCTGATGGCCACCGCGACCTGGCTGCTGATGAGCGCCGCCGGCCAGCCCCCGCTGGACCGCCTCACCGTGGCGATCGTGGCGGTCCGGGCGCTGGCGATCAGCCGGGGCGTGCTCCGCTACACCGAACGGCTCGCCGGGCACGACGCCGTGCTGCGGCTGATCACCGACGTCCGGGCCCGGGTCTTCGGCACCCTCGCCGCCCGCCCGACGGCCCGGCAGCGCTCCGGCGACGCGCTGAGCCGCCTCGTCTCCGACGTGGAGGCCGTCCAGGACCTGCTGCTGCGGGTGCTGGTGCCGGCCTCGGCGGCGGCGCTGGTCAGCGTGCTCGCGGTCGGCGGGGCGGCGCTCATGTCGCCGGCCGCCGCCGGGGTGCTCGCGGTCGGGCTGCTGGTCGCCGGGGTGGCGCTGCCCGCACTGGCCACCGCGCTGACCCGGCGCGCCGCCGCCGAGCTGGCGCCGCTGCGCGGCGCCCTCGCCACCGACGCGGTCGACCTCACCCACGGCGCCGCCGACCTGGCCGCGTTCGGCGGCACCGGGCACGCGCTGGAGGCGGCCGGGGCACGGGCCCGGCGGCTGGCCCGGTTGGAGCGGCGGCTCGCCGCCACGGGCTTCGCGGTCGACGCGGCGGGGGTGCTCGTGGCCGGGCTGACCGCCGGCGCGGTGGTGCTCGCCGCACTCGCCGACGACGCGGACGGGGTGCTGGTCGGCGTCCTGGCGGTCGGCACGCTCGCCGCCGTGGAGATCGCGCTGGCGCTGGTCGGGGCCGCCCGGCAGTGGACCCAGCTGCGGACCGGCCTGACCCGGGTCGCCGCCCTGCTGGGCGCCCCGGCCGGTCCGGCCACCTCCGACGGCGCCGAGGTCGGCCCCGGGCCGTACGACGTCCGGTTCGAGGAGGTCACCGTCCGGTACCGGGAGGGCGCCCCGCCCGCCCTGGACGGGTTCAGCCTGGACCTGCCGCCCGGTCGCCGGGTCGCGGTGGTCGGGCCCAGCGGCGCCGGCAAGAGCACGTTGGCCGCCGTCCTCACCGGCGCGGTGCGCCCCGCGCACGGCCGGGTCACCCTCGACGGGCGCGGGCTGTCGGCGTACCGGGCCGAGGACCTGCCCCGCGCCGTCGGCGGACTGCTCGCCGAGGCGTACGTCTTCCACGCCTCCGTGCGGGAGAACCTACTGCTCGGGCGGCCCTCCGCCGGCGAGGAGGAGCTGGCGGCGGCGACCGCGGCGGCCGGCCTGCTGGACTGGGTGCGCGAGCAGCCCGACGGCTGGGACACCGTGGTCGGCGAGGAGGGTGGCCAGCTCTCCGGCGGCCAGCGGCAGCGGCTCGCGCTGGCGCGGGCGCTGCTCGCGGCGCCGGGTGTGCTGGTGCTCGACGAGCCGACCGAGGGGCTCGATCCCGCCGCCGCCGACGCGGTGCTCGCCTCCGCGCTGGCGGCCACCCCGGCCGGGCACTCCGTGCTGCTGATCAGTCACCGGCTCAGCGGGCTCGCCGAGCTGGACGAGATCGTGGTGCTGGACGCCGGGCGGGTGGCCCAGCGCGGCCGGCACGCCGAACTGGTCGCCGCTCCGGGCTGGTACCGGGACCAGTGGCTGATCCAGGAGGCGGCCGAACGCGGGTACCTGGCGCTGCGCCCCTGACCTCCGCCCGGCCCGACCGCCCGTCGGCTCCGGGTCGGGCCAGGGTTTGTCCCCGACGACGTCCGGCGGCGACCCGTGACAGGGTGGGGCCATGCGGGGCGAGGACGACGCGACGACGGTGGAGGAACGGCTGCGGGAGCTGGGCGCGCACCTGCGGGGGCCGCGCCGGCTCAAGTCCGACCTGCTGACCGAGGCACGGCACGGGCTGCTGGACGCCGTCGACGCGTACCGGGCGGACGGGCTGCCGGCGACGGAGGCGCAGCACCGGGCGGTGGCCGATTTCGGCTCGCCGGCGCAACTCGCCCCGGCCTACCAGGCGGAGCTGGCGGCGGGCGCGCTGCGCGGGCTGTCGCTGCGGGTCATCGCGCTCGCCACTGTCGCGTTCGTCGCCGGCGACCTCACCTGGCAGGGGTCGAGCTGGGGCGGCTCCCCGCCGCCGGCCGCCTACCAGCTGCTGTCGGCGTCGGTGGGCTGGATCTGGGCGGCGGCGTTCGCGCTGGCCGCGACAGGGCTGCTGCGGGCCGGCCGGGCGGCGCTGCGCGGCGGCGCCGACCGGGCGGTGGGGGCGGCCCTCGTCGGGGTCCTCGCCCTCGGCGTACTGACCGGCTCGGCACTCTTCGCGTGGTCGATCGGCCTCTGGGACGACGCGCTCACCTGGCCGCCCATGATCATCGGCGCGGCGGTGGCCGCCGCCGGCTACCTCTGGCTCGGCCGGGCCGCCCGCACCTGGCTGCTCGCGGCCCGCTGATCCGGCCACGGATCGGGCGCCTCGCCCGGGTCGAGGGCTGCCGCCCGTCCCGCACGACGGAGGACGGACGAGGGACACCGGCCTGTCGCGCTGGCCGGTGCCCGTCAGGCCGGCGCCGCCGGCGGGGTGTCGGTGTCGAGGAACCGGCCGACGGTGGAGCGGAACTCGCGCCACCCGGACCGCTCGCCGGCCAGCGCCCGCCGGCCCTCGTCGGTGAGTTGGTACGTCCGCCGTTCCCGCCCGTTGACGGTGCTCCAGGTGCTGGCCACGTGGCCGGCCCGCTCCAGCCGGCGCAGCGCGGGATAGATGGTGCCGGTCGGCAGGTCGAGCTGCCCGTCGCTGCGGTTGCGCAGCGCCTCGATGATCGCGTAGCCGTGCAGCGGGCCCTGCTCGAGCACCGCGAGCAGCAGCGCGTCGAGGTGTCCGTGCAGCGCCTGGGCCTTCATGCGTAGCAACGCTACTTGTCGGCCGCCCGCTCCGCCACCGGGGTGCGGGCACCGGTCTCCCGGAGACGCCCACTAGGGTATGTGCCCAGAGTCACTCGCCGGCGGCGGACGCCGGCGGGCAACCCGAAGCACACGGAGGTCAGCGTGGCCCGCCAGTCGCCCCAACGGCCCGACGCCGACGAGCCCGAGCTCGACGACGCCGACGCCCCGGCCGAGTCCGGCACCGCAACCGTCTCGGCCGAGGCCGCCCGCGCCCTCTGGGACGAGCTGCGGATCGACCCGGTGGAGATCGCGCTGCCCGCCGGCACGGGCTACACCCTGCGGGCCTACCGGCCGGCGCGGGAGCTGACCCCGACCGACGTCACCGAGCGCGACCAGGACGACCCGTTCCTGGCCCGCCGCCAGGTCACGGAGGAGGACGAGGAGGACGACGACGAGGCCGTCGTCATCCTCGACGAGGAGGTCGCCCAGGAGTTCGCCGAGAGCGACGACGAGGAGGCCAAGGGCCGCCGCCGCGACGCGACCGACGACGAGGACGCCGAGACCGCCGCCGAGGACGACGAGGACGAGGCGGGCGACGAGGAGGTGCCGGTCTTCCTCACCCACCGTGGGAAGCTGCTGCTCTTCAAGACGCCCGAGTCGCTGGTCAGCTTCATCCGCTCCGGGGCGCCGAACGACCTGTCTCAACTGGACAGCTGGAATGAACTGTCCGAACGGGTGGAGCCGGCCGACATCGCGCCGCTCGACGAGGACGTCTACGAGCTCGACCTGGTGGTGGAGAACCTCCGCGGCGGGCACGACACCTGGGACTGGACGCTGCTCATCGAGGCCGGTGAGGTGGCCCGCGACCTGGCGTACGCGCTGCGGCTGCCCGCGGTGCTGGACATGCTCTCCGCCGGCTCCAGCCTCGACGACCTGGACGAGGCGCTGCGCGCCTCGGTCGACGGCGGTGTGGGCGGGTTCTTCGGTCGGCGCCGGCTGAGGAAAATCGGGGCACAAACCGCAAGTCTGGGTTGGCGCACCATTGTCGGGAAGATCTCTGCGACGGTGGACTGGCGCGACTGACCCTTTACGGGGAGCATCAGTCTCTGGCAGTGAAAGCCTTGTGTCCCGGGAGGAGGACGACGCCGTGGCGCTCGTGCGCGTGTACTGCGGTCTGGCCTCGGCGGATCCGGCCGACCGACCGGTCTCGGCCGGTTCGACGCTGACGTCCGCTGTGGTCGACGACGCAGGCCGTCTGCTGCATGTCTGCGAGATCGGTGACGACCCCGCTGGCTACGCCCAGCTGGTCGCGCTGCTCGTGGAGCGGTCGGGCGGGCCGAGCGGTGCGGCCATCGCCGCCGACAGCGACGACCACACGGTCACCTCGCTGCTCAGCGCCGCCGGGCGTCCACTGGCGATCGCCGACGACGACTCCGTCGACGACTTCGCCGAGCGCTTCGCTGACGACGACTCCCTGGAGGAGATGCAGTCGCCCCCGGCCGAGCGGCGCGCCGTCGGCCTGGCCCGCGCCCTGCAGGCCGGCGCCCTCTCCGCCGTCACCCTCCCGGCCCCCCGGGACCTCGCCGGCTACAAGCAGGTCCTCGCCGCGCACGCCGCCCTGGCCAGCGGCCGGCACTCCGCCGCCGTCGCGCTGCGGGAGGTGCTCCGCGAGCTCTACCCGGCCGCGTTGCGGGCGTACCCGGACCCGGCCGAGCCGGTCTCGCTGGCCGTGCTGGACGCCCTGCCCGAGCCCGGCATGCTGAGCGGCACCGTGGGCCACGGCGACGACGCCCCGGCCCCCGCCGAGGCGGTCACGGCGCGGCTCGCCGCCGACGGGGTCGCCGACGCCGACGAGCTCACCTCAGCGGTGACCGCCCTGCGGGTGGCCATCAGCGAGACGCCCCGACGCGCCACCGTCAACCGCGCCCTCACCTCCGCCGTGGCGGAGACCGTGCGGCAGGCGGTCGCCTCCGTCCGGGCCTGCGACGCCGGCTGCCAGGCGCTGGTGGGCGCGCTCAACGACCGGGTCGGCACGCCCGCCACCCCGGCCCCCGGCCGCCGCGCCGCGATCCGGCACGGCGAACCGCTCGGCGACGCACCCGGCCTCGCCCCCACCGGCGGCGCTCTGCCCGGCCTCACCCCCGCCGGCAACGGCCTGCGTGCCCTCCGGCCCGCCGAGCCCGAGCCCGCCCCGGGCGGTGGCCGCCGCAGCCGGCCCGAGCCCGCCTCCGGCCCGACGCCGCCCCCGGCCCCCCGGCCGCTCGGCCCGCCGCCGGTCGCACCGGCCCCCGTCAGCCCGCCGCCGGTCGCGCCGACGCCGGTGACGCCGGCAGCGGTCGCCGGTCCCCCGGTCTCCGCGCCCCCCACACGCCCCGGGTCGCTGCCGAGCCGAATCGACGGCCCGACCAACCGCCCGGTGTCCGCGCCGCCACCTCCGCCGCCGGGCATCACCCCCATCGCTCCGGCGCAGCGGGGCACGGTGCCGCCGGCCGAGGCGGGAGAGCCGTTCCGCCCCACCCTGACCACGGCGGCGATCCAGAGCGCCCGCGCGGAGCGCCAGCGCACCGTGATCCCGCCCCGCCCGAAGACCAACGGCGAGCCGGCCACGCCCACGGGTGGCTTCAGCGCCACCGACCTGAGCGTTCCCGTGCCCACGCCACGCCCCGGCCAGGAACCCACGGCCGACCGGGCGGAGTCCGCTCCCCCCGGGTCCCGGGCGAACTGGCCGCTGGTCAACAACCCGGAGGACCCGGCCGACAGTTCCGCCAAGAACCCGGTCGTCGGCTCCTACGGCGACCGCGACGGGCGCGGCGTCGACGCCCCGACCGATCCGGGGGCGGAGCGCCGGGTCACCCCGCCCTGGCTGGCCGACGACCTGCCCCAGGAGCCTCCGGTGCTGCGGCTGGTCGAGCCGCCGCCGCTGGCGGACCGCGCGCTGCGCGGCGGAACGGGCCCGGCCGCCGACGCCCAGCCCGAGACGCCCCCGCTGCGGCTGGTCGACCGCGAGGAGGCCGCCCGTAATGGCCGGCCCGCCCCCCGCGAGGAGCGACCGCCGACCGAGTACCGGCCGGCACCCCGTGACGAGCGACCGGCCGCCGACTACCGACCGGCACTCCGGGACGAGCGGCCTGCCCTCCGGGACGAGCGGCCTGCCCTCCGCGACGAGCGACCGGCCCTCCGCGACGAGCGACCGGCACCCCGCGACGAGCGACCGGCACCCCGCGACGAGCGAACGGCACCCCGTGACGAGCGACCGGCGGCCGAGTACCGGCCGGCACTCCGCGACGAGCGACCGGCGGCCGACTACCGCCCGGCGCCCCCGATGGAGCGCCGCCCGCCGCCCGTGTCCGACGAGGGCGACGGCGACCTGCTGATCTTCGCCCAGGCCAAGTCCGCCTGGTTCGTGGGGCACGACGACGAGTCCGACATGGAATGGTCGACCACGGCCGACACCGGCTGGCAGGCGGCCGAGCAGGCCGCCCGCCCGGCGGTCGGTGCCGAGACCTCGGCAGGGCTGCCGAAGCGGGTCCCCCAGGCCAACCTCGTCCCCGGCTCACCGCTGCGGGACGAGCGACCCCTGCGGATCGTCCGCGACGCGGCGAGCCTCGCCGAGAACACCACCGGCTACTTCCGCGGCTGGCGCCGTGGACAGGAGATCGGCGGGTTCGCGGTCGGCGGCCGACCCGGCCGGGAGGCCGCTGGCGGCTGGGACTTCACCCGCGACACGGGCGACCGCGACGACGACCGGGAATACGAGTACCGCTCCGCCGGCTACCGTTCCTGACCGCCGGGAAACCGCCTCCCACCTGCGTGTTCCTGCCCACACCCGGATAATTTGACGCCATGTCGCGGCGGCCGGGAGCATACCGGCGGAACAGCCGGCGGCAGGGGTCGCCGGGTGGGAAGGCGACTCATGGCGACATCGGCGAACGGCCCCTCCGTGTTCACCCGTCGGGGCCTGCTGGCCGCGACGGCCGGCACGCTCCTGCTCGGCGCCTGCGGGCGCGGCGAGGCGGGCGAGGGTGGTCGCGCCACGGCCGTCGCACCGGGCGGTCAGGAGCTGCTGGTCGGGGTCAGCCTGGAGCTGACCGGTCCCGGCGCCGCGCTCGGCGTCCTCCAGCAGCGGGCGCTGGAGATCACCCTCGAATCGCTCAACGCCAAGGGCGTGCCGATCGGCAACCTCCGCCGCGCCGTACGGCTGGAGGTGCGGGACAATGCCGGCGACCCCGCGCTGGCGGCCCGGCAGGCCACCGCACTGGCCCGCGAGGGCGGCGTACACGCCCTGGTCGGCGGCACCATGGCCGAGACCTCGATGGCCCTGGCCGGGGTGGCGCAGAAGGAGCGGGTGCCGTTCCTCTCACTCGCCTTCGGCGACGGGATCGTGCTGCCGCTGGCGCAGCGGACGTACGTCTTCAAGATGACCCCGGACGCCGGCGACATGGCCCGACGGCTCGCCCGGCTCATCGTCTCGCAGCGGCTCTCCCGGGTGGCGCTGCTGGCCGCGGACGGCCTGCACGGCGACTCCGGCGTACGGGCCATGACAGGCGCCCTGCGGACGGCGGGGGTGGCGCTGAGCACCGCCACCCGGCTGCCCCGCACCGGCACGGACCTCCGCCGGGCGGCCCGCGCGGCGACGGGCTCGCGCCCCGACGGGGTGGTGGTGTGGGCGACCGCACCGGACTCGGCCGCCGCGGTCGGGGCGCTGCGCCGGACCGGCTACGACGGGCCGGTGTTCCTCGACGCGGGCGGGGTCGCCGAGCAGACCCTGGAGGGCGGGAACGCGGCCCTCCTGGAGGGCGCGTACGCCGTCCACCCGACCTCGCTGGGCGGGGCGATGCTCGCCAACACCACCATGTCGGCGCTGGACCGCAAGGAGTTCGTCTACCGCTACGTCCAGCTGCACGGCGGGTTCAGCGGCTTCGCCCCGTACGCGTCCGACGCGGTGCAGTTGATCGCCGACGCGGCGCGGCTGTCCACCAGCGTCGACCGTGGACGGATCCGGGCGTTCCTGCAGAACCAGGTCACCGAGGGGATGGCGGGGATGTACTCCTTCACCCCCATCCGGCACGGCGGCATGGACCAGGGCTCACTGGGCG
This sequence comes from Micromonospora sp. DT46, assembly GCF_049841735.1. Lineage (NCBI taxonomy): Bacteria > Bacillati > Actinomycetota > Actinomycetes > Micromonosporales > Micromonosporaceae > Micromonospora > Micromonospora sp. DT46. The sequence goes on from NZ_JBNCKW010000001.1 coordinate 496,945, forward strand.
TCTACACCGTCAGCGCGGGTGCCTGGACGCGGGTGTCCTGACCCTGCGCCACCCTGGTGCGGGCAGCGACGAGCGCCCGGTGGCGGCCGAGGCCGTCACCGGGCGCGTCGCAGCGATCAGGCCGGCGCCACGGCGCGCGAGCGCCGCATGGTCAGCACGTACTCGACCAGCGAGATCAGCACGTGCTTCGTCGACTCCCGGTTACGGGCGTCGCAGGCCACCACCGGCACGTCGCCGGGGATCGCGAGCGCGTCCCGGACGTCCTGCGGGTCGTGGTACTGCATCCCGTCGAAGCAGTTGATGGCCACCAGGTACGGCAGCCGCCGGTGCTCGAAGAAGTCGATCGCCGCGAAGCAGTCGGCCAGCCGGCGGGTGTCCACCAGCACGACCGCGCCGATCGCGCCGCGGACCAACTCGTCCCACATGAACCAGAACCGGGTCTGCCCCGGCGTACCGAACAGGTACAGGATCAGGTCACGGTCGATCGAGATGCGGCCGAAGTCCATCGCCACCGTGGTCGTCGTCTTGCCCGGCACCTGCCGGGTGTCGTCGACGCCCACGCCGGCGGAGGTCATGATGGCCTCGGTCGTCAGCGGCGTGATCTCCGAGACCGAGCCGACCAGCGTCGTCTTGCCGACGCCGAATCCACCGGCGATAACGATCTTCGCCGACGTCACGCGCCCACTCGGGGTCGGCGGGCGGTGCGACATGTCAGAGCCTGCGAAGTCCACTCAGCACCCTCTCCAGCAGTTCAGTGCCCACCGCGTCGTCCGAGTCGTCCAGAATGGTCGGCTCGTGGACCGCGACCAGGCCGTCCGTCGCCATGTCGGCGATGAGCACCCGTGCCACACCGAGCGGGAGCTGCAGCCGCGCCGCGATCTCGGCGAGCGACTGCACACGTCCATCACACAGCGCAGCGATGTACTGGTGCTCGCGGCCCTGAGCGCCGTTGCCATTGGCAGCGGCGCGGCCGCGCACCGTCGTCTCGACGAGCGCCTCCAGCGCGATGTCGAGGCGGGGGCGGGTACGACCACGGGTAACGGCGTATGGACGGACCAACGCTCCGGTCGGCTCGTCACGATCGACCATGTCGCCGCTCACCTCCCTCGCACCCGGCACCGGCTCCGGATGGAGCCGTCGTCGTCGTTGTCGTTGTCACCCCGCCGACCTCACGGGTCAACGTGTCGTCAGCCCAGCATTCCCGCAGCCGCGCGTGGCTGCGGGGTCAACGCGTCGCCCACCCGGTCGACCAGCAGGGCCATCTCGTAGCCCACCTGTCCCACGTCGCTGCTGCGGGCGGCGAGCACCGCGAACGACGATCCGTCCGAGATGGACATCAGGAACAGGAAGCCATTGTCCATCTCCACCACTGTCTGCAGCACCGCGCCTCCCTCGAAGCAGCGGGCCGCGCCCTGGGTGAGGCTGACCAGGCCGGACGCGATCGCGGCAAGCTGATCGGCCCGGTCCCGCGGGAGGTCCCGTGACGACGCGAGGAGCAGTCCGTCCGCGGAGACGGCGACCGCGTGCGCGACACCGGGTACCCGGTCGGCGAAGTTGGCCAGCAGCCAACCGAGATCCTGCGTAGTTGTCATCGTTCTTGCTCCTTCTGCCCGCTCCCGGCCATTGGGCCTGAGCCAGACTGCGAGGATTGCTGCCCTCCCGGAGTCGCCTCCGGGCTGGTCGGGTTGCTGTCCGACGGGTTCGTACGCCCCCGCTGCACGCCCCGATGGTAGGCCGAAAGCAGGCCTCGGACAGCCTCCGGCGTACGCCGCTGCACCGAGGTGGTGGGCTTCTCCACCGCGCCGGGCACCAGCTGCGCCATCGGGGTGCGCTTGGGGAGACCGGTCGAGGTGGTCGCCGCGACGGGCACTTCGGTCGCCGCCGAGGCGGCGCGCCACCCGTCGTCGGCCGCGGTCTGCCAACCCCCGGTCTGTTGCGAGGACCGGCGGTGACCGAAGCTGTCGGCGACGCCGGGGCGGGCACCCCCGTTGGTCGTCGGTCCGTTCTCGCGCGGCGCTCCTCCGGCCGCCGGGGTGTCTGCCATCGGTGCGTTACCTGTCGTCCCGGGTGGTGTCGGCTGCACGGCCCGACCGCCGGCGTCGACCCTGGCGAACTGCTGGGTCGGTGCACCGTTGGTCGGCGTCTTCTCGGCGGCCGGCGCCGCCTCCTCCGGCCCCGGGCGGCGGGTACGGAACCAGGCCGACTCGAGCTCCCGGAAGATCGGCAGCTCCATCGTCTCGTCCGCGTACCGCTGCGGGGTCTGGGCTGGCGGCGTGGTCGGTCGCGCCTGCGGGACGGCCGGTGCCGACCGCTCCGCCGGCGCGGGAGCCTGGGCCGCCGGGGTCGGCGCGCCGGAGCGCGGCACCCGCGGCAGTTCGGTCGTCATGTCCAGCGCGGCGGCCAGCCGCTCGGGCACCGGCGGGGTCGCCACGTCCCGGTCCGCACCGGCGACCGGCGGCCAGGCCGGCGGCGCCGGCGTGCTCGGACCCGGCATGCCGGGGGCCGGGCGCTGCGGCAGCGGGCCGGTCGACGGCGGCGAGTACGGCGGGCCGGAGTACGGCGCGGCCGAGACCGGCGGTCCCGAGTACGGGTGGCCGGAGACGGGTGACGCCGAGACCGGCATGCCGGAGACCGGCGGGCTGGACACCGGCGGCGCGGAGTAGGGAACCGGCGGGGTCGACACCGGCGGGCCCGCGTAGGGCACGGGCGGCGCGGAGACCGGCGGGACGGAGTACGGCCGGGCCTCGGGGCTGCTGGGCAGCTGCCGGGGAACGGCCTGCTGCTGGCCCGTGGTGTCCTGGTCGTCGGTCAACCGGCGCTGCGGCAGCGGGTCGATCGGCTCGCCGTTCGACGTGCGCGGCCGGTAGGCCTCGCCGCCGTTGAAGCCGCTGGCGCCGGTCAGGTCCGACCAGGCCGGCATGGACCGCGTCGAGCCGGCCGAGGCCGGGGTGCCGGCCCCGTTGCGCGGCGCCGGGTCGAACGGCCGGCCGCCCAGGGTGACCTGGTTGCCGGACTCGCCGGGGCGCTGCGTGGGCATCGGGTTGGCCGGGCCGTTGCCGAGCGCCGGCAGCGCGCCGAAGGCGGGGGCCGGGCCGTGCGACTGCGGGCCGGGCGCCGGCAGTGCGGGCGACGACTGCGGGCGGCCGGAGAGCGCCCGGGGCACGAGCACCGAGGTCGGCATGACCACCTCGGCGACGGTCCCCCGGTCGGTACCCGGACGCAGCTCGACCTTGACGCCGTGGCGGGACGCCAGCCGGGCGACCACGACCAGGCCCATCATCCGCGAGACGGCCACGTCGACCTGCGGCGGCGTGGCGAGCCGCTCGTTGAGGTCGTGGAGCTGGTCGGGGCTGATCCCGATGCCCCGGTCCTCCACGTAGAGCGACGCGCGGTCGCCGACGCGCCGGGCCTCCACCATGACGTGCGAGTCCGGCGGCGAGAAGGCGGTGGCGTTGTCGAACAGCTCGGCGACCAGGTGGACCAGGTCGTTGACGGCGTGCGCCGCGACCTCGATGTCCCGGTCGATCACCCCGAACTCGATCCGGGTGTAGTGCTCGACCTCGGACTGGGCCGCCCGGAGCACGTCGATCAGCGCGGCCGGCTGCCGCTGCACGCGGGTGGAGTCGGCGCCGGCGAGCACCAGGAGGTTCTCGTCGTTACGGCGCATCCGGGTGGCCAGGTGGTCGAGCTGGAACAGCTCGGCCAGCCGGTCCGGGTCCTCCTCGCCGCGCTCCAGCCGGTCGAGGTGACCGATCAGGCGGTCGACCAGGATCTGCGAGCGGCGGGCCAGGTTGACGAACATCGTCGCGACGGACGCGCGCAGCGCGGCCTGCTCGGCGGCGGTGCGGACGGCCTCCAGGTGGACCGCGTTGAACGCCTCGGTCACCTGGCCGAACTCGTCCTTGCTGCGCACCGGCAGCGGCTCTGCGATCTGGTTGGCGAGCTGCACCGGGGAGAGCTGACCGGTCACCTTGGGGTCGCGCAGCCGGGCCACGGCCTGGGGCAGGCCGTACTGGGCGATGGAGAGGGCGCCCTGACGCAGGTCGCGCAGGGAGCGGGCCATCGAGCGGGCGACCAGGTAGGCGAAGAGGATCGCCAGGAGCAGCATGCTGAGCAGCAGGCCGGTCTCCAGGAACACCTGGCGCTGTACGTCGGAGCGGAGGTTCTCGGCGCCCGCGACGACCTCGCGGTCGATCTTCGTCTCGACCGTGCGGATCAGCTTGGCGTTGGCCACCATCGCCGCGTCCCACTGGTCGGCGTCGAACGGGGCGCCGGTCAGGCTGTCGGCGGTGGTGATGCCGTTGAGCCAGCTGTTGTAGGTGTTCGCCTCGCGCAGGTCGGGGCCGGCGACCACCTGGGCGTAGTACTCCTGCTCGGGCTGGCTGGCCACCACCTGGAAGCTCTGCAGCCACTGGCTGGAGCCGGTGCTGGTGGCGATGTACTCGTTGCGCAGGTTCGGGGTGAGCCGCTGCTGGATGAATGCCCGGTGCACCACGTCGCGGCGGCGGGAGAGGAACTCCTTGTTCCGGGCGGTGGCGGTCGACGCGCGCATCTTGTCGCTGAGCTCGTTGTCGCCGGCGAGCTGGGTGGCCGAGTCGCGGATGCTGATCAGGTCGTCGATCAGGCCGTCGTAGGCCTGCATGGCCGGGACGAGCCCGAGCTTGCCGTTGAAGACCTGGCTGCGGGTGCCGGGCAGGTCGGTCAGGGTCTGGTCGATCTCGCCCAGCAGGCCGTCGAGGTTGGCCGGAAGGTCCTCGACCTCGGCCCGCTGCTGGGAGTACGACTTCTTGGCCTCGTCGACCTCGGCGTTGGCCCGCTCGTACGCCTGCTTGTAGCGAGCGTTGTCCTGGCCGCGCGGGACGCCCAGCAGGCGCAGCGCGTTGGTCCGCTCGTCCTGGAGGGTGTCGACCAGGTCGCCCGAGTAGCCGACGAGGTTGGCCAGGTCGCCGGCCCGGTTGGCGTTGTTGAGGGTCTCCAGGTGGTCGACCAGACCGCTGGTGCCCACGACCACCGTGGCGATGGTCGGCACGATCATGATGAGACCGAGCTTGGACCAGATCGGCATGTCGCGGAACCGACCGGCCGGCCGGCGCAGACGCGACAGGAAGGAGCCCGCCGGCTTTGGCCGTTTGCTCACGTCACCGCCCTCGCGATTTCTGGATCCGCGTTGCCCCTGGACAAGGACCAGCGGCCGACCCTGCGGGCCGGACCATCCGAGATTCCATCACGCTACCTGCGAAAGAGAAAGCCCAGGTTGGCCGCAGCCAGCGGTGTGATGAGATGTTGATGCAATTTGATAGCAATCCGTCTGGCCGGAGTCACTGAAGGTAATGAAGCAGCCCCATCGCGTTGTCCTGCTCGCCGGTCCATCCGGGTCCGGAAAGTCGTACATAGCGCAGCGAACCGGTCTTCCGGTGCTCTGTCTGGACGACTTCTACAAGGACGGTGACGACCCTACGTTGCCGCGACGAAACGGCCTGGTGGATTGGGAGTCCCCGCGCTCCTGGGACGCCGCAGCGGCCGTGGAGACGATTGCCCGACTGGCCAGGGAGGGCAAGGCCGATGTGCCGGTTTATGCGATCGGTGCGGACCGTCGGGTGTCCACCCGGCCATTCGAGGTCGCCGGTTCGCCACTTTTCGTGGCCGAAGGGATCTTCGCGGCCGAGATCGTCGAGGAGTGCCGCCGGAGAGGGGTCCTGGCCGGGGCGTACGCCCTGCGGCGCCCCCGGGGGGCGACCTTCGTCCGCCGGCTGGCGCGCGACCTCGCCGAGCAGCGCAAGGCGCCCGGGGTGCTGGTGCGCCGCGGCCTGGCGCTGCTGCGCGCCGAGCCGGCGGTGCTGCGGCGGCAGACCGGCCTGGGTGCCGAGGCGGCCCGGGCGGGCGAGGTGCTGCGCGCGGTGGCCGGCCTGCTCGCCGGCCACCCGCACCGCACCTGACCGGACCGCCGGAACGCGGCGGCCCGCCGTGGTCAGCCCAGCAGCTTGCCGTACGCGGGCTTGATCACCTCGTCGATGATCTTCAGCCGCTCGTCGAACGGGATGAAGGCGCTCTTCATGGCGTTGATGGTGAACCACTGGAGCTCCTTCCAGCCGTAGCCGAAGGCGTCCACCAGCAGGGCCATCTCCCGGGACATCGACGTGCCGCTCATCAGCCGGTTGTCGGTGTTCACCGTCGCCCGGAACCGCAGGTCCCGTAGCAGCCCGATCGGGTGCTCGGCGATCGAGGGGGCGGCGCCGGTCTGCACGTTCGAGGACGGGCACAGCTCCAGCGGGATCCGCTTGTCCCGCACGTACGCGGCCAGCCGGCCGAGCACCGGCTCCGGGCCGGGCGTGATGTCGTCCACGATCCGCACCCCGTGGCCGAGCCGGTCCGCCCCGCACCACTGGATCGCCTGCCAGATCGACGGCAGGCCGAACGCCTCGCCGGCGTGGATGGTGAAGTGGAAGTTCTCCCGCTGGAGGTACTCGAAGGCGTCCAGGTGCCGGGTGGGCGGGAAGCCCGCCTCGGCACCGGCGATGTCGAAGCCGACCACCCCGGCGTCCCGGTGCCGGACGGCCAGCTCGGCGATCTCCTGCGACCGGGCGGCGTGCCGCATCGCGGTGAGCAGCGTGCCGACCCGGATCTGCCGGCCCTCCTCGGCGGCCAGCGCGGTGCCCTCGACGAAGCCGGCCAGCACCGCCTCGACCACCTCGTCCAGGGTGAGGTCCCGCTCCAGGTGCTGCTCCGGGGCGAACCGCACCTCGGCGTAGACCACCCCGTCGGCGGCCAGGTCCTGGGCGCACTCCCGGGCCACCCGACGCAGCGCCGACGCGGTCTGCATGACGGCGACGGTGTGCGCGAACGTCTCGAGGTAGCGCTCCAGGGAGCCGGAGTCGGCCGCCTCGACGAACCAGCGGCCGAGCGCCTCGGGGTCGGTGGTGGGCAGTTCGTGCCCCACCTCGGCGGCCAGTTCGACGATCGTCGCCGGCCGCAGGCCGCCGTCGAGGTGATCGTGCAGCAGCGCCTTCGGGACCTTGACGATGTCCTCGTAACGGATTGTCGCGACCATGCTCAGACCCTAGTCGGCCGCACGGGAAGCGGCCGACGGGACCGGCCGGGATCCGGTCAGGGACGCCAGCCGTACAGCCGCTCGACGGCGAGCCGGAGCACCAGCCGGCCGTCGGCGACCATCGCCGCCCGGTAGTCCGCCCAGTCGGGGTGCTCGCCGCGGATGCGCCGGTAGACCTCGACCAGCTCCTCGACGGTGGCGTCACCGGCCGCCGCCGCGGGCGGGGTGAGCGTGACCACGCCCTCCGCGACCGCGTAGGCCCCGCCGTCGGCGGTGGTGACGTGCAGGCTGGCCCGCGGGTCGCGGCGCAGGTTGCGCACCTTGGCCCGGCCGTCGGTGGTGGAGCATCGGATCAGGCCGGGCTCGGCGAGGAAGTCGAGGTTGGACAGCTGGGGCCGGCCGTCGCGGCGCAGGGTCACCAGCACGCCCCGGCCGCGCTCGCCGAACAGCTCCCACAGCCGGGCGGTCACGCCGTCACCCGCAGCGGGGCGAGGGCGGCGGTGAGTCGGGCCAGCCGGCCCGGCAATCTGGTTGACATGTCACTCACCGTAGGAGGCAGGTTGATGACATGTCAACCAGATAGCTAGGATGATCGGCATGGCACAACCACGCTGGCTGGACGAGCGCGAGCAGAACGCCTGGCGGGGCTACCGGCGGATGCGCCGCCTGCTCGACCTGGAGCTGGCCCGCGAGCTGATGCGCGACGCCGGGCTCTCCGAGCCCGACTACGACGTGCTCTCCGACCTCTCGGAGACACCCGACCAGCGGCTGCGGCTCAGCGAGCTGGCCGACCGGATGCTCTGGTCGCGCAGCCGGCTCTCCCACCACCTCACCCGGATGCAGCAGCGCGGCCTCGTCACCCGCGAGGAGTGCGCCTCGGACGGGCGCGGCGCCGTCGTCGTACTCACCGCCGAGGGCCGGCGCGCCATCGAGGCCGCCGCCCCCGGTCACGTGGCGGCCGTCCGTCGACACCTCATCGACCTGCTGACCCCCGACGAGGTCGCCGCGCTGGACGCGCTCACCCACCGGGTGGTCGACCACCTCACCCGACCCGGAGAATGAGCCGGTGGACCCCCGCATCGTGGACCGGCTCCGCTGCCCGGTCTGCGCCGAGCCGCTGACCGAGGTCGCCACCGGCGGCGCCCGTGCGCTGCGCTGCCCGCGCCGGCACAGCTTCGACGTGGCTCGCCAGGGCTACGTCAACCTGCTCGCCGGCCGCGCCCCGCACGCCGGGGACACCGCCGAGATGGTGGCCGCCCGCGCCGACTTCCTCGCCGCCGGCCACTACGACCTCGTCTCGGCCGCCCTCGCCGCCGCCGCGACCCAGGCCGTACGGCACGTCGCCGAGGCGCGCGCCGACGGGGCGTACCCCCTGGTGGTGGACGCCGGGGCGGGGACCGGCCGGCACCTCGCGGCGGTGCTGGCGGCGCTGCCGGACGCGGCGGGTCTCGCCCTGGACGTGTCGAAGCCGGCGCTGCGCCGGGCCGCCCGGGCGCACCCGCGCGCGGCGGCGGCGCTCGCCGACACCTGGCAGCGACTCCCCCTGGCCGACGCCGGCGCGGCCGTGCTGCTGAACGTCTTCGCGCCGCGCAACGGCGCGGAGTTCCACCGGGTCCTCGACCCGGCCGGCGCCCTGCTGGTGGTCACGCCGGCCGAGGACCACCTCACCGAGCTGGTCGGCGCCCTCGGCCTGCTGCGGGTGGACCCGGCCAAGGCGGACCGGGTCGCCGAGAGCCTGGGCGGGCACTTCACCCCGGCGGCGTCCACCCTGCACCGGCGGGAGCTGGCGCTGACCGGCCCGGAGGTCGCGACGCTGGTCGGGATGGGCCCCAGCGCCTGGCACACCGACCCGGCCGGGCTCGCCGCCCGGGTCGCCGCCCTCGCCGAGCCGGTCCGGGTGACCGTCGCGGTACGCCTGACCGTCTGGCGCCCCGCACCGCGCTGAACGCCGGGTCAGGTGGAGAGGTCGACCTCTTCCCAGCCGGGGGGCTCGTCGTGGTACGGCCCGCGCAGCATCACCGCCCACTCCAGGGCCCACCGGCGCTGACCGATGGCGTTCGCGTCCACCAGCCCCGGCGGCGTACGGCCGGCCCGTTCCGTCTCCAGGTAGGCCCAGTCCAGGCAGTAGTGCAGGTCCAGCAGGGCGGCCGCGTCGGCGGGGTGCTGCGGGGCGGTGAGGATCCGGGCCCGCCAGTGGCCGAAGGTCTCCCCGTCGTGGATGTGCGGCATCCGCTCCACCAGCCGCTCGTCGACCGGCAGCGTCGGGTCGAGCTGCTTGGTCAGGCCGAGCACCCAGGCCAGCGCGAAGAGCGCGTCGTGGTGCAGCACGAACGACCGGTGGTCGCCCTTGCCTCCGGTCACGAACTGGAACTCCGGCGGCGTGACCATCTCGACCAGGTGCGAGGCGAGCAGCCAGCTCATCGCCGACTGCGGCGGCATCCCGAAGCAGCGGGCCAGGATCAGGTGCAGCACCGCGATGCGGGCCTCGATCTCCACGGTGGGACGGAGCTCGATCTGGTCGCCGGGCTCCCACACGAGCGGGAACTGGGCGGGCGGCAGCGGGAGGCCCAGCCGGGACAGCTCGTCCAGGCTCGCCTCACGCACCTCCCGTGGATCGGGGGCAGGTACGGTCACGGCGAAATTTCCTGTCTGCTCGCGACGACTCGGCGCCGGTTGTCCCCCCTGGCCAGGGAGGATAGCGGTCCGAGCGGGCCGGCACCATGCCGCCCCGGTGACCGCCGCGCTCAGCCGATCCGCTCGATGACCAGCGGCGTCGCGGCGGGTGCGGTCGGCGCGATCCGTACCGCCCGCGCGGCGTCCTCCCGGGCCGCCGGGATCCGGGCGGCGTCCTCCGCCCGCAGTTCGAAGAGGACGTCGCCCGCCCGCACCGGGTCGCCCGGACGCCGATGCAGCACGACCCCCGCCGGCACGCTGACCGGGTCCTCCTTGCGGGCCCGCCCGGCGCCGAGCCGCCAGGCCGCCACCCCCATGTCGTACGCGTCGATCGCCGCGACGAAGCCGTCCGTGTCCGCGCGGACCATCTCGACCTCGTTCGCGGTCGGCATCGGGGCGTCCGGGTCGCCGCCCTGGGCGCGGATCATCGCCCGCCAGGAGTCCATCGCCCGGCCGTCACGCAGGGCCGCCGCCGGGTCGACGTCCGGCAGCCCGGCCGCGTCGAGCATCTCGCGGGCCAGCGCCAGGGTCAGCTCGACCACGTCGGCGGGACCGCCCCCGGCGAGCACCTCGACGGACTCGGTCACCTCGACGGCGTTGCCGATGGCCAGGCCCAGCGGGGTGGACATCTCGGTGAGCAGGGCGACGGTCCGTACGCCGTGCGCGCCACCCAGCTCCACCATCGTCCGGGCCAGCTCGCGGGCCTGCTCGACGGACTTCATAAACGCGCCGGAGCCGACCTTCACGTCGAGCACCAGCGCGCCGGTGCCCTCGGCGATCTTCTTGCTCATGATCGAGCTGGCGATCAGCGGGATGGCCTCGACGGTCCCGGTCACGTCGCGCAGCGCGTACAGCTTGCGGTCGGCGGGCGCGAGCCCCGCGCCGGCCGCGCAGATCGCCGCGCCGACGTCCCGGAGCTGGGCGGTGAACTCGTCGTTGCCCAGCGCCGCCCGCCAGCCCGGGATCGACTCCAGCTTGTCCAGCGTGCCGCCGGTGTGCCCGAGGCCCCGGCCGCTGAGCTGCGGCACGGCGGCACCGCAGGCCGCGACCAGCGGGGTGAGCGGCAGGGTGATCTTGTCGCCGACGCCGCCGGTGGAGTGCTTGTCGACGGTCGGCCGGTCGACGGCGGAGAGGTCGAGCCGCTCCCCGCTGGCGATCATCGCGGCGGTCCACCGGGCGATCTCCGGCCCGGTCATGCCGCGCAGCAGGATCGCCATGGCCAGCGCCGACATCTGCTCGTCGGCGACCACCCCCCGGGTGTACGCGTCCACCACCCAGTCGATCTGCGCGTCGGAGAGCACACCCCCGTCCCGCTTGACCCGGATGACGTCAACCGCCGTGAAAGCACTCATCAGAAAAGATCTTCCTAGTCGTATGCAGATACCGGCACGCGGACCGCGACCACCGAGGGCTCAGGCCGACCGTGCCCGGCGGAGGGATCAAGCCTGACCGCCCGGAGCCGGGCACGGTCGGCCCGAGCCCCAAAGCTCAACCCCAGCGGACCGGGATCTCCATCGGCGGCTCACCCTCGCCGGCCCAGAAGATCGCCCCCGAGGCGTCCACAACCACCACCCGGGGCGTACGGGCGAGGCCCCAGGCGATCGCCTCAGCCGGCTCGTCCCAGCTCGGGCCCTCCTCCAGCACGCCGGTCTCGGCGCCGTCGTCGTCGCCCGCGGACCGCTCCCAGTAGCCGGTCCAGACCTGCTGGCCGGCGGAGAGGTCGGGGTGCACGAAGACCGTGCCGCGCCCGCGCCAGGCGGCCAGCCGCTCCGGCACCACGGGCACCGGGGCTTCCCCCGTCACGGCCTCCAGGTCGGTCACGTCGAAGGCGTGCGGCAGCAGCTCGGCCATCCGCAGCGGCCCGCCCCTCGCCTCGATGAGGCACTCCGGGCCGCCCTGCTCCCAGAGCAGCTGGCGGCACCGGCCGCACGGCATCAGCGGCTCGCCGGTGGCGTCGACGCAGGACAGGGCCACGATCCGGCCGCCGCCGGTGGCGTGCAGCGAGGAGACCACGCCGCACTCGGCGCAGAGCACCACGCCGTACGCGGCGTTCTCCACGTTGCAGCCGACCACCACCCGGCCGTCGTCGACAAGCGCGGCCGCCCCGACCGGGAACTTCGAGTACGGCACGTACGCGTGCCGCATCACCTCGGTGGCGGCGGCCCGCAGCCGCTCCCAGTCGATCTCCATGTGGTACTCCCCCGTCAGCCCTTGATGTACGGCTTGCCGTCGGCGGCCGGCGCCCGGACCCGACCGACGAGCCCGGCCACCGCCAGGATGGTCGCCAGGTAGGGCAGCATGGCCAGGAACTGGTTCGGGATCACGCTGTTGATGGCGCCCAGGTAGGTGGCGAGCTGGTCGGCGAAGCCGAAGAAGAGCGCCGCGAGCAGCGCCCCCGTCGGGCTCCACCGGCCGAAGATGAGCGCGGCCAGGGCGATGAAGCCCTTGCCGCCGATCATGTTCTTGGTGAACGAGTAGAGCGCCAGCGTGTAGGAGGCGCCGCCAATGCCGGCGACCACCCCGGCGAGCAGCACGTTGCGGTAGCGCAGCCCGAGCACCTTGACGCCCAGCGTGTCGGCGGCGGTCGGGTGCTCGCCGACCGAACGGGTGCGCAGGCCCCAGCGGGTGCGGAACAGCGCGATGTGGATGACCAGCACCAGCAGCAGGCCGAGGTAGAGGAAGATGTTGCCCCGGAACAGCGCCGGGCCGAGCAGCGGGATGTCCGACAGCAGCGGGATCTCCCAGTTGCCGAACCGGGGGGCGCTGTTGTACTTCTGGGCGTTGGTCTGCATCAGCCGCTCGTAGAGGAAGCCGGTGACGCCGACGGCCAGCAGGTTGAGCACGATGCCGATGACGACCTGGTCGACCAGGTAGCGGATCGAGAAGACGGCCAGCAGCAGCGAGATGAACGCGCCGCCGATCGCCGCGGCGACCAGGCCGACCCAGACGCTGCCGGAGAGGCTGCCGAAGAGCGCGCCGCTGAAGGCGCCCATCAGCAGCTGGCCCTCGATGGCGACGTTGACCACGCCGGAGCGCTCGCAGAGCACGCCGGCCAGGGCGCCGAAGATCAGCGGCAGGGCCAGGATGAAGGTGTTCCGGAGGATGTTGACCAGCGGCATGAAGTTCTGCCCGGGCGGCGCGTCGGAGACCTGCCAGCAGAGGAACGACAGCACGAAGCCGACCAGGCCGACGCCGAGCACGAGGGTGAACCAGCGCTTCGGCAGCCCGGCGAGCATCGCGACGCCGGCGGCGACCGCGACGAGGCCGAAGAGGATCGCGCCGACCGTGCCGTGGATCTCGAGCGCGGCGCCGGCGGTGTCCTCGCTGAGGGTGAAGCGGGCCTGCTCGCCGGTGGCGAGCGCCCCGAACAGCACCGTCGCCAGCAGGCCGAGGGCGAGCAGCACGGCGCCGACCTTGCGGGTACGGGTCCAGAATCCCTGGTCGACGGGGGCGACCGCGACGTCTTCGACAGCCATGGTGGACATGAGTTACCAGCCCTTCGCCAGGCTCGTCTGCAACCGGGCGGCGCGGGCGGCCCGGAGCTGGAAGATCGCCTTCACCAGGGCCGGCGCGGCGATGAAGATGACGATCAGCGCCTGGAGCACGGTGACCAGCTCCAGCGAGATCCCCGAGTAGGACTGCATCCGGTTGCCGCCGGCCTGGAGCGCGCCGAAGAGCAGCGCGGCCAGCGCGACGCCCCACGGCTTCACGCGGCCGAGCAGCGCCACCAGGATGCCGTCGAAGCCGATCTGCGCGACCACCAGCGGGGTCAGCGCGCTGGCGGTGGAGCCGAGCACCATGTTGGAGCCGCCGAGGCCGGCCAGGATCCCGGCGAAGACCATGATCAGGACGTACGTCCGGGTGACGCTGATGCCGGCGGTCCGCGCGGCGTCGGGGTTGGCGCCGACGGCGCGCAGCTCGAAGCCGAGCGTGGAGCGGTTGAGCAGCCACCAGACCGCCCAGGTGGCCAGCACCGCCAGGATGATGCCGGCGTGCACCCGCAGCCCGTCGCCGAGCAGCCGGGGCAGCTGGGCCGAGCCGTCGACCGGCCGGCTGATCGCGTCCGTACGGTTCGGGTCCTGGACGCCGTTCTGCACGATGATCCAGGTCAGGAAGTACGTGGCGACGTAGTTGAGCATGATCGTGTTGATCACCTCGTGGGCGCCGGTGCGCGCCTTGAGGATGCCCGGGATGAAGCCCCAGATCGCCCCGCCGAGCGCGCCGGCGAGCACCGCGACGAGCAGGTGCAGGCCGGGCGGCAGCGGCAGCAGGAAGCCCGCCAGCGCGGCCAGGATCACGCCCATGGTGGCCTGGCCCTGGGCGCCGATGTTGAACAGGCCGCCCCGGAAGGCCAGCGCCACCGACAGGCCGGTGAAGACCAGCGGCGCGGTGTAGGTGAGCGTCTCCGAGATCGGGCTCATCACCGCCTGGAAGCCGACCGCGTCCGGGTCGAAGACCGCGCCCTTGAACAGGTTGCCGTACGCCTCGCTGACCAGCGTCCAGCTCGCGTTGAGCGCGTCGGCCGGCCGGGCCGTGATGTAGCTGTAGGTGGCGAGCACGTCGGGATCGGACACGATCATCAGGATCGCGCCGACGATCATCGCCAGCACCAGCGACAGCAGGGTCACCGTGAAGGTGTTCGCCGCCCAGAGGTTGTCCAGGAACAGCCGGCCCAGCGAGGGCTTCGCCTCCGGGGCCGGGACCTTCGGGGAGGTGGCCGTACCGGCGCGCTCGGTGTTGCCGAGCGCGGTCTGCGCGGCCTGCGCCTCGGTCGCCGGCTCCTTGTCCGGGGAGCCCGACGGGGGGTTCGGGTTGCCCGGGGAGCCCGACCCGGGGTTCGGGTTCGTCATGCCTCGTCCTTGCTACCAGGGCCCTCGGCGGCGGGGGCCGCCGCACCGCCGTCGGCCGGGGTCGTGCCGGTCGCGGCGGCGGGCGCCGCGTCGGGGGTGATGCCGGCCATCAGCAGGCCGATCTCCTCGCGGGGGGTGTCCGGGCCGACGATGCCGATGATCCGGCCGCGGTACATGACCGCGATCCGGTCGGCCAGGCCGATCACCTCGTCGAGCTCGCTGGAGACCACCATGACGGCGGTGCCGACGTCCCGTTCCCGGATGACCTGGCTGTGGATGAACTCGATCGACCCGACGTCGACGCCGCGGGTCGGCTGGGCGGCGATGAAGAGCTTCAGCGGCCGGGACAGCTCCCGCGCCACGATCACCTTCTGCTGGTTGCCGCCGGAGAGGGTGCCGACGGGGGCGTCGGCCGAGGAGGTGCGCACGTCGAACTGCGCGATCCGCTCCTTCGCCGACTTGGCGATGGCGTCCGGCTTGAGCGCCAGGCCCCTGCCGAAGGGCGGCCGGTCGTAGATGTCGAGCACCAGGTTCTCCGCGACGGAGAACTCCTTGACGACGCCGTCGACGCTGCGGTCCTCCGGCACGTAGCCGACGCCGGCGCGCAGCACCTTCTTGGTCGACCAGCCGTTGACCCGCTGCCCGTCGAGGGTGACCGTGCCGGCGAGCGTCGGGCGCAGCCCCATGATCGCCTCGATCAGCTCGGTCTGGCCGTTGCCCTGCACGCCCGCGATCCCGAGCACCTCGCCCGCGCGTACGGTCAGGTCCACCCCGTCGACCGCGCGGATCTGCCGGTCGTCGTCGACGACCAGGCCGGAGAGCTCCAGGACCGGCTTGCCGGGGGCGGCCGGCTCCTTGTCCACGGTGAGCCGCACGCTGCGGCCGACCATCAGCGCGGCCAGCTCGTCGCGGCTCGCCTCGGGCGAGGCGGTGCCGACGGTCTTGCCGCGCCGGATCACGGTGATCCGGTCGGCGATGGCCTTGACCTCGCCCAGCTTGTGGGTGATGAAGACGATCGACTTGCCGGCGGCCTTGAGCGACCGCATCACGGTGAGCAGCTCGTCCGTCTCCTGCGGGGTGAGCACGGCCGTCGGTTCGTCGAGGATGAGCAGGTCGACGTCGCGGGTGAGCGCCTTGACGATCTCCACCCGCTGCTGGATGCCGACCGGCAGGTCCTCGATCACCGCGTCCGGGTCGACCCGCAGGTTGTACCGCTCGGAGACCTCGGCGACCTCGCGCCGGGCCCGCCGCCGGTCCAGGAAGCCGGCGATGCCGCCCCGGACCTGCTCGGCGCCGAGCATGATGTTCTCGGTGACGGTGAAGACGGGCACCAGCATGAAGTGCTGGTGCACCATGCCGATCCCGGCACCGATCGCGTCCGACGGTCCCCGCAGCTTCAGCGGCGCGCCGTCGACCAGGATCTCGCCCTCGTCGGGCTGGTAGAGCCCGTAGAGCACGTTCATCAGGGTCGACTTGCCGGCGCCGTTCTCGCCGAGCAGGGCGTGGATCTCTCCAGGCTCCACCGTCAGGTCGATGTGATCGTTGGCGACCAGATCACCGAACCGCTTGGTGATGCCGCGCAGTTCGAGTCTCAGCGCAACCTCCTGGAGTGCGAAGCGATGGTGCAGCGTAGCTGCCGGTGGACCGCTCGCGGCGCGGGGCCGTCGTCGGGTTGGAGCGGATCGGCCGCCCCGGCGCCGTGGGGTGGATTCCCCCACGACGCCGGGGCGGCCGGATCGTCGTGCTGTACCGCCCGCCGGCCTA
This sequence comes from Micromonospora sp. DT46, assembly GCF_049841735.1. Lineage (NCBI taxonomy): Bacteria > Bacillati > Actinomycetota > Actinomycetes > Micromonosporales > Micromonosporaceae > Micromonospora > Micromonospora sp. DT46. Next base: position 513,280 of record NZ_JBNCKW010000001.1, read on the forward strand.
CCGGGGTGATCGTCTCACCACGGGCGGCCGGCGGAGCCTCACTTCGGCTGGGCCGCGGAGGTGACGGTGACGGTGCCGGCGGCGATGTCCGCCTTCAGCTTGTCGATCTCGGCCTTCAGCTCGGCCGGGACCTTGCCGTCGAACTCGTGGTACGGGGCGAGCCCGACGCCGTTGTTGGACAGGTTGCCGAGGTAGCCCGGGGTGGCCGACAGCTTCTCGCCGCCGGCGGCCTTGACGACGGCCTCCTTGACGGCGTCCGGGATGTTCTTCTCGACGGTGGTGATGATCGCCGCGCAGTCCTGGGTGCTCTCGCAGCCGTCGACGTCCACCCAGATGGTGTTGTACTTGCCGCCCGACGCCTTCGCGGCGCCGGTGGTGCCGAGGCCCGCGCCGCCGGCGACCGGCATGACGATGTCGGCGCCCTGGGCGACCAGCGCGTCGCTGACCTTCTTGCCCTCGTCCTGCTTGACGAAGTCGTTGGTGAAGGAGCCCTTCTGGGTGGCCTTGTCCCAGCCGACGACCTTCACGCTCTTGCTCTTGGTCTTGTTGTAGTGCGCGACGCCGTCGGCGTAGCCGTCCATGAAGATGGTGACCGGCGGGATCGGCAGGCCGCCGTAGGTGCCCACCGTGCCGCTCTTGCTCATGCCGGCGGCCAGGTAACCGGCGAGGAAGCCGGCCTGGGCGGTGTCGAACTGCATCGGGTAGACGTTGGTCTCCGGGACCTTCGCGTCGACGATGCCGAACTGCTGGTTCGGGTTCGCCTTGGCGATCTTGGAGGTGGCGTCACCCATCAGGCCGCCGACGGCCAGGATGAAGTCGCACTTCTGGTTGACGTACTGGGTCAGGTTGACCTCGTAGTCCGCCTCGGCCTTCGACGCGACGTACTTGATGTCGATCTTGTCGTTGGCCTTCTTCGCCTCCTCCAGACCCTTCCAGGCGGAGGTGTTGAACGACTTGTCGTCGATGCCGCCGACGTCGGTCACCATGCAGGCGCTGTACTTCTTGTCGCCACTGCCGGCGTTGTTGTTCTCCTCGGGAGCCTCGCCACACGCGGCGGCACTCAGCACGAGCCCACCCATCGCGAAGACGGAGGCAATCCGCATCCCACGCACAGAGCGCAAGACGTCTCCTTCCCATTGCACACCGCGTCCTGCACGGTGGCAGCCCTTTGAGCCGGCCTGCGCTGCGCCGCCGGCGTCCCACGTTACGGACGGGAGCGTACGCCCGCGCCCACCCACCGGCCGACAATCGTGCACGACTGTTGAGCGCCTGTTACCCCTACGTAACCCTTAGGTGGGGCAGATCACTCTCAGTGCTGGTGGGTGCGCGGCGGGGCGTCGCGGAACGTCCGGTTCTGCGCGTCGTCCCCTGCCGGTGACGTTACCGCCAGAAGACGGCCACCGCCGCGTTGACCAGGGTCAACCCGACGATTGCCAGGAAGTGCCCACGGTTGACCACGTCGCGCTTCCGGGAAAAGAAGACCATGACAAAGATCAGTATGGCGAGCACCAACTTGGTAACAAGTTTCGCGGGGGCCGGCTCGTCGCCGTCACGCAGCGGCGCCGAGAGGCCGATCCCGGTCGCCAGCATGATCACGGACCCCCAGAGCATGGCCGGGTTGATCCGCAGCTTCCCGCTGATGTACTGGACGATCGCGCCGCCGAGCAGCAGGGCGAAACCGATCAAATGGACGTAGCGAAGTATCAGTCTCAGAGCTTCCACGCCCACCATCCTCCCCCATCAACGACGGATTGTAGTAGCGGGGCGGTAGGGGGTCAGGGCAGCCGCCATGCCTGGAAGGTGGGGCCGTCCGCCGGGAGGGTGACCGCGCCGTCGGCGTCGGGGCGCAGGGCGGGGGCGCCGCCGTACAGGTTCTCGGCCGGACCCAGCCCGGTCAGGCGCAGCGGCTCGCCGGCGGCGCGGCGGGCCAGCACCAGCACCGTGCCGGTCGGGGCCTCGCGCAGGAAGACCAGGGTGTCCGCGTCGGCGCGCAGCCAGCGCAGGCCGCCGTGGCGCAGCGCGGGCTCCGCGCGGCGCAGCGCCACCAGGGCACGGTACGCGGCGAACGTCGCGGCGTCCCAGCTCTCCGGCCGGTGCCACGGCATCGGCGTACGCGAGCCCTCGCCGTTGCTGCCCGTCAGGCCCAGCTCGTCGCCCGCGAAGATCATCGGAGTGCCGGGCATGGTGGCGAGCAGGCCGGCGGCCACCTCCTGCCGCGCGGCGTCGCCGACCACCGTGCGGATCCGGGCGGAGTCGTGCGACCCGAGCAGCTGCCACGAGTGGGTGTACGACCGCCAGGAGACCAGCGAGCGGTAGGCGTCCATGGTGGCGAGCACCGCGTCCGCGTCCCGGCGCACCACCCCGCCCGGCGTGCCGAGGAAGTTCGGTACGGGCTGGTCGCCGTGCCGCAGCCAGGACCAGACCGGGTCGGTGAAGCCGACGTAGTTCATCGTGCCGTGCCAGCCGTTGCGGTCGAGGTCGCCGGTGTGGTCGTGACCGTGCTCGGCCATCAGCAGGGCGTCGGCCCGGGTCCGGGCGACCACCTCGCGCAGCAGCGCCGCCACCTCGTGCGTGTACGCGTCGGCGCCCCGCCGCCCGGTCATGTTCGCCACGTCCACCCGCCAGCCGTCCAGCCCGTACGGGGGGCGCAGCCAGCGGCGCAGCAGCGAGTCGTCGGCGGTGGCGAAGCGCCGGCGCAGCTGGGCGCTGCCCCAGTTCAGCTTCGGCAGCGACTTGACCCCGTTCCAGGACTCGTAGTCACCGGAGACCTCGTCGAAGTAGTACAGCTCCCGCTCGGGCGCGGACACGTCGGAGGCGGCCCTGGTGAACCACTCGTGCGCGTCGCCGGTGTGGTTGCTGGTGATGTCGCCGAGCAGCCGCCAGCCCCGGGCGCGTACGGCGTCGGCGAGGCGGGCCAGGGCGGCGTCCCCGCCGAGCAGCGGGTCGACGGTGTCAAAGCTGGCCGCGTCGTAGCGGTGGTTGGAGCGGGCCGGGAAGACCGGGGTCAGGTAGACGGTGTTCACGCCGAGGCGGTCCAGGTGGTCCAGCCGCTCGGCGACGCCGTCCAGGTCGCCGCCGTAGAACTGCCGGGGCGTCTCGGGCCCGCGCCCGATCACCGGGGTGTCCCAGTCGCACGGGATCGCCCAGTCCGGCACCTCGCGGCCCGCGGCGGCGGCGGAGCGGGCGAACCGGTCCGGGAAGATCTGGTAGATCACCGCGTCGCGGGCCCAGGCGGGCGGCGGGGCGTGGGTGACCAGCTTGAAGTCGCCGTTGTCGGGCACGTCGTGGCCCACCACGCCGGCGGCGTTCAGCCAGCGGCTGCCGCGGCTGCCGGTGAGCATGAACCGGTAGTTGCTGACCGGGTTGCGGGCCTCGACGGGCACCCGCCACCAGACGTCGGCGCCGTCGGTGCGGTCGACGACCGCCTCGGTGAACCGGGGCTCGCCGTCGCCGGTGGTGCGCACGTGCACCTGCCGGACGTCGGCGCCGGCCGGCGCCCGGACGAAGACGTCGACGACGTCGCCGAGGGCGGGCTCCTGCTCGGGGACGTACAGGGCGGAGCCGTCGTGGTGCGGCAACAGGGACATGGTGGCGCCTTTCGCGTCGGTCGGACGGGGAGAGAAATGGGTCTCCCGCCGCGGCCGGTTCCCCGACCGCGGCGGTCGATCCGTGACTGCTCCGGTGTACGTCGGACGCCGACGCCCTTGCCGCAGCGGTGAGCCGAGGAGGCTCAGCCCTTGACCGCCCCGGCCGTGAGGCCGTTGACGATGTAGCGCTGGAGGAGTTGGAACACCAGCACCGTCGGGATGGCGGTGAGCAGGGTGCCCGCCGCGAAGATCCCGAAGTTGTTGTTGCGTTCGCCGGCCACCAGCCCGAACATGCCGACCGCGAGGGTCTTCGAGTTGGTGTTCGTGAGGAACACGTTGGCGATCACGAACTCGTTGATCGAACCGATGAAGGCGAGCAGGCCGGTCACCGCCAGGATCGGCGCCACCAGCGGCAGCATGATCCGGAAGAAGATCTGGGCGTGCGAGGCGCCGTCCATGGTGGCGGACTCGTCCAGCTCCTTCGGCAGCGTGTCGAAGAAGCCCTTCATCAGCCAGGTGTTCGCGCCGAGGGCGGCACCCATGTAGAGCAGGAAGAGACCCCACGGGGTGTTGAAGCCGATCACCGGCCACAGTTCGGTGACCTTCGTGAAGATCAGGAAGATCGCCACGATCGCCAGGAACTGCGGGAACATCTGGATCAGCAGCAGGGAGAGCAGCCCGACGCGGCGGCCGGCGAAGCGCATCCGGGAGAAGGCGTACGCCGCCAGCGCCGACAGGAAGATCGACGCGAAGCTGGCCACCCCCGCCAGGAGCAGCGAGTTGAGGAACCAGCGACCGAAGGCGGTCCGCTCGAAGAGGTTGGTGAAGTTCTCCAGCGAGGCACCGGTCGGCACCAGCTCCGTGGAGGAGAGCGTGCCGAGCGGGTTGAGCGCCGCCGAGACGACGAACAGGATCGGGAAGAGACTGAACGCCACCGCCAGGATGCCGACCAGGTGCCGCCATCCCACCTGGGCGAACCAGCGGTTCCGCCGTCCGGTCGCGTTGCGGTTGGCGACGGGCGCTTCGGTGCGGGTGCTCACGAGTACACCTCCTCCTGCTTGCGGGTCCGGGAGAAGCTGATCGCCGACACCGTCGCCACGATCGCGAAGATGAAGATCGAGACAGCGGCGGCCAGTCCGTACTCGGCGCCCTGGGCGCCGAAGGCCAGCCGGTAGGTGTAGGTGATCAGCAGGTCGGTGGCGCCGGCCGTCGGGTTGTCCGCCGGGAACGGTCCGCCCTCGGTGACGAACTGGATCGCGTTGAAGTTGTTGAAGTTGTACGCGAAGGACGCGATCAGCAGCGGCGAGATCGCCACCAGCAGCAGCGGCATGGTCACCGCGCGGAACGACTGGAACGGCGACGCTCCGTCGACCGAGGTGGCCTCGGTCAGCTCACGTGGGATGGCCTGCAACGCGCCGGTCGTCACCAGGAACATGTACGGGTAGCCGAGCCAGAGCTGCACCAGCAGCACCGCGAGCCGGGCCGACCAGGTCTCGCCGAACCAGTCCACCCCCAGCCCGAACAGGTTGTTGATCAGGCCGAAGTCGGTGTTGAACATGTCCCGCCAGACCAGCAGCATCGCGAAGGACGGCATGGCGTAGGGCAGGATCAGCAGCACCCGGTAGAAGTTCGTGCCACGCATCCGGGGCGAGTGCAGCGCCAGCGCGATGCCCATGCCGAGCAGGAACGTGAAGCCGGTGGAACCGAGTGCGAAGGCGAAGTTCCAGATCAGCGTGCTGAAGAACGGGCCGGAGATGGCCGGGTCGGTGAGCACGTCGGCGAAGTTGCGCAGCCCGACGTTGACCTGCCAGCCCTGGGCCAGCGTCTCGCCGTCCGCGGCGACGAAGGAGCCGACCTTCCCGTCGGCGGTCCAGGTCTTACCGGTCTCGCTGTCGCGGATGCAGTCGCAGCCCGCGTCGTACGCCCGGACCGCCTTGCCCTCGTAGGCGCGCGACAGGCCGGACGAGCGCAGCGCGCCCCCGGAGGTCGGCACCACCATGTCGGTGATGTCCTTGCTCCGCGTGCTGGCCTCGCCGAAGTTGAGGATCTGGTAGCCGTCGGCGGCGGTGACCTTGCCGCCCGGCGCGACGGTGACGCTGCCGGCGTCGAGCGGGCGCAGGCCCTCGGTGTCGCCGACGGAGACGGTGTTCGTCTGCGGGTCGGTGACCAGGAAGACCAGCGCGCCGGTGGCCGGGTCGCCCTTCGTGGCGACGGTCAGCGGGTACTGGACCGAGCCGGGGACCTGCGTCACCGAGCCGCTCTGGATGGCGACGATGGCGTCGTCCTTGCTGCCCCGGTGGCCGTCGCCGAAGTTCGTGAAGGCGGTGCTCGCGGTGTAGAGCACCGGGATGATCTGGAACGCCACCAGGAAGAGCGTGCCCGGGATCAGGTACTTGACGGGGATGTGCCGGGGCGTCAGGTAGAGGTAGAAGAGGCCGGCGGTGGTCGCCAGCAGGACCGCCAACCCGACCCAGAGTTCGGCCTCGATGAGCGGGAACGCCGCCCAGACCGCGATCCCGGCCACGAGGCCGAGCAGGACCACCTTGACGAGCAGGCCCGTCAGGGTGATCGGCGCGTGGTTCCGCGCGGTACGGGACGTGCGCGGGGACCCGGACCGTACGGGCCCCCGGCCCGGGGGCTGCGTGGCAGTCCCCGGGCCGGACGACGACGTGCTCATTACTTGATCTGGCCGGCGATCGTCTTACCGGCGGCGGTGATCGTCTTGGCCGGGTCGGCGCCGCCGATGATGGCGGCCTCCGCCTTGCCGAACGGGTCCCAGATCGCGGCCATGGCCGGGATCGCCGGGAGCACCTGGCCGTTCTTGCCGGCCTCCTGGAACTTGGCCAGGTCCGGGTCGCTGCCCTTGACCTGGTCGAGCGCGGCGGTCAGCGCCGGGGGACGCGGCTCGGCGTTGTAGAGCGCCATGGCGAGGTCCGGGGTGGTCACGTGGTTCGCGACGAACTCCTGCGCCAGGGCCTTGTTCTGCCCCTTGGCCGCGACGTAGAAGGACTGGACGCCCACGAACGGCTGGGCCTCCTTGCCGCCGGCGAAGCCGGGGACCGGGGAGATGTCGTACTTGATGTTGGCCTTCTTGGCGTCGGCGATGGCCCACGGGCCGGAGACCAGGAAGGCGCACTTCTTGCCGGTGAAGGTGGCGATGGAGTTCTCGCCGGTGATGGAGCGCTTCAGCGCACCCTCGCCCTTCTCACCCAGCTTGGCGATCTTCTGGAACGCCGCGATCGACTCCGGCTTGCCCACGCCCAGGTCCTTCGGGTCGTAGTCGCCGTTGGCGGCGGTGCCGAAGAGGTAGCCGCCGGCCGAGGTGTAGAGCGGGTAGATGTGGTACGCGTCGCCGTTCTGGCCGGACTGGAGGCAGAGGATCTCGCTGGCCTTCTTCTCGGCCTTGAGCTTCTTGCCGGCGGCGACCAGGTCCTCGATGGTCTTCGGCGCCTCGGGAGCCAGCTCGGTGTTGCGGATCAGCGCCAGGTTCTCCATGGCGTACGGCACGCCGTAGAGCTGGCCGTTGAACGTGACGGCCTTGACGGCGGTCTCGTTGAAGGCGCTCTTCTGCTCGGCGGCGAGCTGGACCGGGTCGATGGCGCCGTTCTGCACCAGGTTGCCGATCCAGTCGTGCGCGCCGACCACGACGTCCGGGCCGCTGCCCTGCTGGGAGGCGGTGACGAAGTTGGTCTGGAGGTCCTTGGAGACGGCCTGGACCTCGACCGTGACGCCGTTCTCCTTGCCGAACTTCTCGCCGAACGGCTTGAGGGCGGCGGCGCGCTTGTCGTCGGCCCAGATCACCAGCTTGCCGCCGGTGGCGGCCTTGCTGGATTCCTTCGCGGCCGGCTCGTCGTTGCTGTCGCCACCACAGCCGGAGGCGGCGAGCGCCAGGCCGAGGACGGCGACCACACCCGCGGTACGGATGCGCATCGGTACTCCTGTCGTCATGGCGGCACGCCGGGGGAGAGGCGATCCCGCCAGTGGAAGCTCTGTAAGTTTCTTGCCAACCGGCGCTCGGCGTGCTGCGCCGCTGCTCTCGCGTGTTGCGGGGACGTTAGCAAGAGGTTGCAGAGAATGGAAGGGCTTGCAGAAGTGTACGCAAGAACTTGCCTTTGAGCTAAAGTGCGCCCATGCGCGCTCGACTGTCCGACATCGCCCTACAGGCCGAAGTCAGCGAGGCCACGGTGTCGCGGGTGCTCAACGACCGCCCGGGAGTGGCCCCCGAGACCCGGCAAGCCGTACTCACCGCCCTCGATGTGCTCGGTTACGAGCGCCCGGCCCGGCTACGCAAGCGCAGCGCCGGTCTCGTGGGTCTGGTGGTCCCCGAACTCGACAACCCGATCTTCCCCGCCTTCGCCCAGGTGATCGAGTCGACCCTGGCGCAGAGCGGCTTCACCCCCGTGCTCTGCACCCAGACGGCCGGCGGGGTCACCGAGGACGAGTACGTCGAGATGCTGCTGGACCGGCAGGTCTCCGGAATAGTCTTCGTCTCCGGCCTGCACGCCGACACCGCCGCCAACCACGACCGCTACCGGGCCCTGATCGCCCGCCCGCTGCCCGTCGTGATGATCAACGGGTACGCGCCCGGCATCCCCGCGCCCTTCGTCTCCTGCGACGACGGCGAGGCCACCGAGCTGGCCGTGGCCCACCTGGTGGCGCTCGGGCACCGCCGCATCGGCCTGATCACCGGCCCGGACCGCTTCGTGCCGGTGCAGCGCCGGGTGGCCGGCTTCCGGGCCGCGATGGGCCGGCTGGTCGGCGTCGACGAGGCCGGCCTCGACGAGCTGGCCGAGCTCTCCCTGTTCGGTGTGGAGGGTGGCGAGGCCGCCGCCGCCCGGCTGCTGGAGCGCGGCGTCACCGGCATCGTCTGCGGCTCCGACCTGATGGCGCTCGGCGCGATCCGGGCCGCCCGGCAGCGCGGCATGTCGGTGCCCGGCGAGCTGTCGGTGGTCGGCTACGACGACTCCCCGCTGATGGCCTTCACCGACCCGCCGCTGACCACCATGCGGCAGCCGGTGACCGCGATGGCCGTCGCCGCCGTCCGGGCCCTGGTCGACGAGATCAACGGGCACGCCGCCCCGCACTCGGAGTACGTGTTCCGCCCGGAACTGGTGGTGCGCGGCTCCACCGCGGTCGCCCCCACCGACGCCGCGCGGCCGGCCCCGGGCGGCGCGACGCGGCAGCGCCCGGCCCCGCCCGCGCTCGCCGTCCCGGCCTGACCGCCCCGACTCCCGCCCGACCGCCCTCTCCGACCCAGCCGCACGCCCGGAAGGGCTCACCGGGCGTGAGCCGGCGGAGTCTTGGCGTGATCATTGCCATTTCTTGCGCAAGGAATGCTTGACTCTTGCAGTCGCGGGCGGCATTCTGCTCAGACACCGCACCCGCACCCGCGCCACGCCGGGTGCCGCCGTCCCGCGCCACAGAACGGGGAACGCCACCGATGACCGTCAGCAACCCCACGCCGCTGACCTCCGACGACGACTGGTGGCGCTCCGCGGTCGTCTACCAGGTGTACGTACGCAGCTTCGCCGACTCCAACGGCGACGGCGTCGGCGACCTCCAGGGCATCCGTGAGCGCCTGCCGTACCTGCGCGACCTCGGGGTGGACGCGCTCTGGCTGACCCCCTTCTACACCTCCCCGATGATCGACGGCGGGTACGACGTCGCCGACTACCGCGACGTCGACCCGATGTTCGGCACCCTCACCGACTTCGACAACATGATCACCGACGCGCACGCCCTCGGCCTGCGGATCATCGTCGACCTGGTGCCCAACCACACCTCCAGCGCGCACTCGTGGTTCCAGGCCGCGCTGGCCGCCGGACCGGGCTCCGCCGAGCGCGCGCGCTACCTCTTCGCCGAGGGCAAGGGCGAGAACGGCGAGCTGCCCCCGAACGACTGGGAGAGCATCTTCGGCGGCCCCGCCTGGACGCGCATCGACGACGGCCAGTGGTACCTGCACCTGTTCGACCCGGCCCAGCCGGACCTGAACTGGCGCCACCCCGAGGTGCGCGCCGAGTTCGAGGGCGTCCTGCGCTTCTGGCTCGACCGGGGCGTGGACGGCTTCCGGATCGACGTGGCGCACGGCATGATCAAGGCCGAGGGGCTGCCGGACGTCGGGTTCAGCTCGATGACCACCGGCCAGCGCCAGGCGGAACTGCTCGGCAAGGGCCGGCTCCCCTACTTCGACCAGGACGAGGTGCACGACATCTACCGCGCCTGGCGGCCGATCCTGGACAGCTACCCGGGCGGCCGGATGGCGGTCGCCGAGGCGTGGGCCGAGACCCCGCAGCGCCTCGCCCGCTACATCGGCCCGGACGAGCTGCACCAGGCGTTCAGCTTCGACTTCCTCGACGCGACCTGGTCGGCCGACTCGTTCCGCAAGGTCATCGACACCGCGCTCGCCGAGTCGACGATCGTCGGCGCGCCCACCACCTGGGTGCTGTCCAACCACGACAAGCAGCGGCACGTCACCCGCTACGGCGACGGCGCCGAGGGGCTGCGCCGGGCGCGGGCCGCCACCCTGCTGATGCTCGCCCTGCCCGGCTGCGCCTACATCTACCAGGGCGAGGAACTGGGCCTGCCGGAGGTGCTCGACCTGCCGGACGAGCTGCGCCAGGACCCGGCGTTCCTGCGCACCGGCCAGAGCCGGGACGGTTGCCGCGTGCCGATCCCGTGGAGCGGCGAGCTGGCCCCGTACGGCTTCGGGCCGCAGGGCAGCGAGCTGAGCTGGCTGCCGGCCCCGGCGACCTGGCGCGGCCTCTCGGTCGCCGCCCAGGCCGGCGTGCCCGGCTCGACGCTGGAGCTCTACCGCACCGCGCTGCGGATCCGCCGGGAACACCCGGCGCTGGCCGCCGACGCGGGCGGAGTCACCTGGTTGGAGGCCGGGCCGGGCGTGCTCGCCTTCAGCCGCGCCGCCGGCGACACCGTGCTGACCTGCGTGGTCAACATCAGCGGTGCGCCGGCCCTGATCGACGGGTACGGCGTGCCGATCGCCGCCAGCGAGCCGCTCACCGGGCAGGGCTCCGGCCATCTGCTCGGAGTCGACGCGGCGGCCTGGTTCGAACGGCGCTGAGCGGGTAACCCGTCATCGACCTGGTCGTCCGTTGTGCCCCGCGCCGACGGGCGACTGGGCTACCGACCCCTTGTGGTGGGGGGTGAGGTGGCGCCGGCGTCATCGGAGTCCGCTCCGGCGGCGCCGGCGTCCATCGGAGCGCGTGTCGCCCCCGGCCCCTGCGGGTACGACGGACCCATGGTGGTTCGCGTCGCGCAGTACACCCTCGACGTCGTCGATCTCGACCTGATGGCCGGCTTCTGGGCGGCGGCGCTCGGCTACGCCGTCGACGCCGGCGGCGACGGCAGCGCGAAGCTCCATCCCCCGGACGACCGGGTCGGGGCTCCCACCGTCTGGTTGCAGGGCTCCGGCACGCCCAAGCACGGGAAGAACCGGCTGCACCTGGACGTGGTCGCCGACGGCGATCCGGCGGACGAGGTGAGCCGGTTGATCGGGCTCGGCGCCCGGCCCACGGACGTGGGGCAGCGCGGCGACGAGGGGTTCACGGTGCTGGCCGACCCGGAGGGCAACGAGTTCTGCGTGCTGCACAGCTCGCCCCACCGCCGCTGACCCGCGTCGCCCGGGCAGCCCGGCCCCGCCCGGGCCGGCTCAGGCGCCGTTGGTGAGCTTGGCGGCGATGCGCCCGAAGCCCGCTCGCAGCTCGGCCTCGGTGGGCGGCGCCAGCGGCTCCGCCAGGTCGGCCTCCTCGGCCGCCGCCTCCAGTTCCTCGTCGATGGTGTCCTCGAAGTCGCCGTAGAGGTCGGCCTGGTCGAGTTGCGCCGCCTCGTCCTCGGCGGCGACCTGCGCCGCGGCGATCTCGCCCCGGATCTCCTCGGCCGAGACTGCGGGCAGCAGCGGCTCGACCACCGCCATCAGCTGCTCCTCGGCGACGATCGCCTCGGCCAGCGCGAGGGCGTGCGGCCGCTCGTAGGGGCCGCAGACCACCGGCTCCCACTCGTCGGCGTCGCCGAGCGGGCCGAAGGTGATGATCCACGGCAGGCCGAGCATCGGCGAGTCGTCCGGCAGGTCCAGTGTCACGAGTGCGCCCACGCGCCCATCATGGTCCGTCGCGCCCCCGGGCCGGGAGGCATTCGCCCCTATTCACCGCCGCCGTGGCTGTCGGGATTTCGCCGCGCGGCCGGCGGTCAGGTGGCGGGAGCGCCGACGGCGGCCTGCCAGCGGGCCGACCAGTCCCGTCTCGTCGGCGGCGGCCGGAGCGCGTCAGCCCGGCCGGGCCGCGTCCAACGCCGCGCGGACCAGGGCCAGCGCCGCCGCGGGCGGCACGCCCAACCGGGCGGCCTCGGCGGCGTAGTCGGCCGCGACCCGCTGCAACCGGTCCGTCGCGTCGTCGCGCCCGGGCGCGACGAAGGTGCCGTGCCGGCCGCGGGTCTCCAGCAGACCGGCCGCCTCCAGCTCCCGGTAGGCCCGCGCCACGGTGTTGACCGCCAGCCCGAGGTCGGCCGCGAACGCCCGGACGGTGGGCAGCCGGGTGCCCACCGCCAGCCGGCCCGTCCCGATCAGCTCCGCGAGCTGCCCGCGCACCTGCTCGTACGGCGGCACCGCCGAGGCCTGGTCGACCGAGATCCGCACGCCCGCTCCCCCGCTCATCCGGCCCCGCCCGGGGTGCCGGGATCCGTCTCCGCGTCCGTCTCGGCCGGCGCCGGGCTCGCCGCCAGGTCCACCACCCGACCGCGCGGGCTGGTCGCGGCCAGCGCCGCGCCGAAGAGCACCAACTGGTTGAGCAGGTAGAGGTAGAGCAGCAGGCCCACGGCGCCCGCCACGACCGTGTACGCCGGGTTCCGCTCGGTGCGTACCACGTAGAAGCGCCCGACGGTGTTCAGCAGCGTGATGCCGACCGCGACCAGCAGCACCACGGGGCGCAGCCGGGACCGGGTCATCCGCAGCCTCGGCACCGCCACCAGCAGCAGGGTGGCCAGCACCGCGTTGACCAGCACGCTGAGCACCGCGCTGACCGTGGTCAGGCCCGCCGAGCCGGTGCTGCGCAGCAGGAAGCGCAGCAGCGACTCCAGGGTGTCCACCGCCGCCACCGAGACGCCGAGCAGCACGAAGATGACCACCAGCACGCCGAGGTCGACCAGGCGGCGGACCACCAGGTTGCCCGGTTGCTGGTTGAGCCCGTACATGAGCCGCTGGGAGGAGCGGATCGCCTCGACCCAGCCGATCCCGGTGAACGCCAGGATGATCAGGCCGACCACCCCGACCGTGCCGCTGCTGTCGGCGATCTGCACGGGGTCGAGGAACGGCAGGTTCTCCCGGAGGAAGTCGGCGGCGGCGTCGCTGACCTCGTCGTTGTCCTCCAGGATGGCCCCGAAGATCGAGTACCCGACCAGCGCCAGCGCGAAGACCGCGAAGAAGCCGTAGTAGGCGATCGCGGCGGCCAGCCGCCCGCCCAGCACGTCGGTGTAGAGCACGCCGGCCCGCCACAGGTGGTCCGCGACGCCCCACCGGCGGCGCACCGCGCTGATCCTGCTGTCGATGCCCGCCTCGATGCGGCTCAGCACGTTCACGCCGTCATCCTCGCCGATCCTTCGCCCCCGTGCGGGCAACCGGACGCCGCCCCGCACCGGGCGGCGGTCGTCCGACGCGGGCCGGCGCCGGGAAGGTGGGCGCCGTGGCGCTCGTGGCGCACCCGGGCCGACCGCTCAGCCGCCCAGCCGGAAGTCCCGGCGCGGCTGCCACCGGGTCTGCCCGCTGTGCGAGAAGAGGGTGAACGCCTCGACCTCGAACATGGCCGAGAAGTCGGCCAGGTCCTCGTACGCCCTGTCCAGCGCCTCCGGCGCGACGTCCTGCGCGACCGTGACGTGCGGGTGGTACGGGAAGCGCGTCTCGCGGTGCAGCTCCGGGGCGGCCCTGATCGCGGCGGCGAGCAGCTCGCACTCGCTGATCCCGGCGGCCACCGCCACGAAGACGACCTGGGTCACCGGCCGGAACGTGCCGGTGCCCCGCAGGTGCAGGGTGAACGGCAGGTGGGCGGCGGCGACCGCCCCGAGGTGCCGTTCCACCGCCGGCAGCGTCGCCACCGGGATCTCGGTCGGCCCGAGCAGGGTCACGTGCGCGGGCACGACCCGAGGGTCGCCGGCCTCGACCCGCCGCCGGGTGAGCATGCCGCCCCACGGCTCCGGGATGTCGACCGCGATGCCGATCTCGATGGTGTCACCGGCGTCCGGCGTCCCGTCCCTGCGATCCACGCTGTGCGTCATCCCTCCGGCCACCGGCCCGTCCGCCCTCACCCGTCGCGCCGGGGCGCTACTCGCCGCGCACCGGCGGGAAGAAGCCCACCCGTTCGTACACGGTGCGCAGCGTCTCGCCGGCGGTCGCGCGGGCCTTCTCCGCGCCGGCGGCGAGCAGCTTGTCCAGCTGCGCCGGGTCGTCGAGGTAGGTCCGGGTGCGTTCCTGGATCGGGCCGACGAACTCCCGCACCACCTCGCCGAGGTCCTTCTTCAGGTCGCCGTAGCCCTTGCCGGCGTACGCGGCGGCCAGGTCGTCGACGCTGCGGCCGCTCAGCGCCGAGTAGATGGTCAGCAGGTTGGAGATGCCGGGCTTGGTCTCGGTGTCGAAGACGATCTCCCGCCCCGTGTCCGTGACCGCGGAACGGATCTTCTTGGCCGAGCGGGCCGGGTCCTCCAGCAGGTTGACGATGCCGGCCGGCGACGAGGACGACTTCGACATCTTGGCCGTCGGGTCCTGGAGGTCGGTGATCTTCGCGGTGTCCTTGACGATGTGCGGCGCGGGCACCGTCAGGGTCGGCCCGAACAGCGAGTTGAACCGCTGGGCCAGGTCGCGGGAGAGCTCCAGGTGCTGGCGCTGGTCCTCGCCCACCGGCACGGCGTTGGCCTGGTAGAGCAGGATGTCGGCGGCCTGCAGGACCGGGTAGGTGAACAGGCCCACGCTCGCCCGCTCGCCGCCCTGCTTCTGCGACTTGTCCTTGAACTGCGTCATCCGGCTCGCCTCGCCGAACCCGGTGATGCAGCCCAGCACCCAGGCGAGCTGCGAGTGCTCGGGCACCTGCGACTGCACGAAGAGCGTGCTGCGCTCCGCGTCGAGGCCGACGGCGAAGAGCTGGGCGGCCGCCATCCGGGAACGCTGCATGAGCGTCTTCGGGTCGTGCCCCGCGGTGATCGCGTGCAAATCGACCACGCAGTAGTAGGCGTCGTGGGTGTCCTGCAACGCCACCCAGTGCCGCACGGCGCCCAGGTAGTTGCCGAGGTGGAACGAGTCGGCCGTCGGCTGGATGCCGGAGAAGACGCGGGGGCGGGCGGGTACGTCGGACATGGCGGCAATTCTGTCAGCAAGACCCGGTGCGCGTCATGACGGCCCGGCGGGTCGGCTCCGCCCCGTCGGTGTCGGGGCGGCGGCCTCGCGCCGTGGCTCCGGCAGGCGCCCGGCGGTGACCGTGAGCCGGGCCACCCGTCGTCCCTCCAGCGTGAGCACCCGCAGCAGCCATCCGCCGGACGGGTCGTCGGGTGCCGCGCCGCCGTCGCCGGCCGGGCCGGCGGTCACCGGCACCTCGTCGCCGGCGACCGGGAGCCGGCCCAGCGCGGCCATCACGAATCCACCGACCGTCTCGTACGGGCCGGGTGGCAGGCTCACCCCGGTGCGCTCGGCGAAGTCGGCGAGGTTGAGCCGGCCGTCCACCACGGCGGGCAGGCCCGCGTGCACCGGCTCGGGGGCGGTGTCGTACTCGTCGTGGATCTCCCCGATCAGCTCCTCGATCAGGTCCTCCAGGGTGACGATGCCGGCGGTGCCGCCGTACTCGTCGACCACGACGGCGAGGTGGTGGCGTTCCCGGCGCATCTCGCTGAGCGCGGCGAGCACCCGTTTGCTGCCGGGCAGCCGCTTCACCTCCCGGGTCAGCTCGCCGACGGTGGTGCGGGGGTCGAGGTCGGGGCGGAGCAGCACGTCGCGCAGGTGCACGAAGCCGACCACGTCGTCGTGGGTGCCGTCGACCACGGGGTAGCGGGTGTGCGTCTCGGCCCGGACCAGCCGCTCCGCCTCGGCGATGGTGTGCCGGGCGGAGAGGAAGACGACCTCGGTGCGCGGCATCATCACCTCGCGGACCAGGCTCGCGCCCGCGGCCAGCACCTCGTCGATGATCCGGCGCTCGACCGGGTCGAGCAGGGTGTTGGCGGCCACCAGGTCGCGCAGCTCCGCCTCGCTGATCCGCTCCCGGCCGGCCGCCGGGCTGGCGCCGAGCAGGGCCGTCACCGCCCGGGTGGCGGCGTCGGCGGCGCGCACCACCATCCGGGCGACGGCCCGGGGCAGCGGCCCCGGCTCGCGGCGTGGCCGGCCCCGGGCGCGTCGCCGCGGCCCGGGAGCACCCGCTTCCCGCATGACTGTGATGGTAGACAGCACGGCGCCGACAGGCTGTCCGTGTTCGGCTCTGTTCGAAGTTGGGGAATCATGGTGGAATGGCAAGGTCGCTGACGGAGGGCGGCCACCGGACGACCGGCCGTAGGGTGATCACGACATGGGCCGCTACCGGGCGGCCAGGCTAGGAGGAGACCGACGTGAAACTGCTCGTCACCGGCGGCGCCGGCTTCATCGGCAGCGTGGTGACCCGGATGCTGCTCGACGCCGGCCACGAGGTGGTGGTGCTCGACAACCTGCGCACCGGTCACCGGGAGGCGCTCGCCGCCGACGCGACGTACGTCGACGCGTCCGTCCACGACGCCGCGCGGGTGCTCACCCCGGGCGCGGGCTTCGACGGGGTGCTGCACTTCGCCGCGCTGATCGCCGCCGGCGAGTCGATGACCAGGCCCGAGCTCTACTGGCACGCCAACACGGTCGGCTCGATCGCCCTGATCGACGCCGTCCGGGCCGCCGGCGTACCCCGCCTGGTCTTCTCCTCCACCGCCGCCGTCTACGGCAACCCCACCGAGCTGCCGATCCCGGAGACCGCGGTCAAGGCCCCCACCAACACGTACGGCGCCACCAAGCTCGCCGTCGACATGGCCCTCACCTCCGAGGCGATCGGGCACGGCCTGGCCGCCGTCTCGCTGCGCTACTTCAACGTGGCCGGCGCCTACCTCGACGGCGACGTCGCGCTCGGCGAGCGGCACGACCCCGAGACCCACCTGATCCCGATCGCGCTGGAGGTGGCCGCCGGCCGGCGGGAGAAGCTCCAGCTCTTCGGCGACGACTACCCGACCGTCGACGGCACCTGCGTGCGCGACTACATCCACGTCGCCGACCTGGCCCGCGCCCACCTGCTGGCGCTCGGCGCCGCCACCGCCGGCCAGCACCGGATCTACAACCTGGGCAACGGCAACGGCTTCACCAACCGGCAGGTGGTCGACGTGGTCCGCGAGGTCACCGGCCACCCCGTGCCGGTCGAGGTGGCGCCGCGCCGCGAGGGCGACCCCGCCGAGCTGGTCGCGTCGTCCGCGCTGGCCCGCGAGGAGCTGGGCTGGGTGCCGCAGAAGCCGACCCTGCCCGACATCGTCGCCGACGCCTGGGCCTTCTACCGCACGCACGTCGCGGGGCCGCGGTGACCGACGACGTCGCGGCCCGCGCCACCGCCGGCTTCCGCTCGGCGTACGGCGAGCCGCCCGCCGGCCGCTGGGCGGCTCCCGGGCGGGCGAACCTCATCGGTGAGCACACCGACTACAACGACGGCTTCGTGCTCCCCTTCGCCCTGCCGCTGCGCACGGTGGTGGCAGCCGCCCCGCAGCCCGGCGACACCTGGACGGTCTGCTCCGAGCTCACCGGCGAGACGGTCGCCTTCGGCGCCGACGAGCTGGCCGGGCCCGGCCGGGTCGACGGCTGGGGCGCGTACGTGGCCGGGGTCGTCTGGGCGCTGCGGGAGGCGGGGCACGCGGCACCCGGCGCGCGCCTGGCCATCGCCTCCGACGTGCCGCTGGGCGCCGGGCTGTCCTCCTCGGCCGCGCTGGAGGCCGCCGTGCTGGCCGCCCTGGTCGACCTGGGCGGGCTGGACCTGCCCGCCGAGCGACGGCCCCGGCTGGCCCAGCGGGCGGAGAACGACTACGTGGGCGCGCCGACCGGGATCATGGACCAGTCGGCGGTGATCCGGTGCCGCGCCGGGCACGCGCTCTTCCTCGACTGCCGGGACGAGTCCGTCGAGCAGGTCCCCTTCGACCTGGACGCCGCCGGCCTCGCCGTGCTGGTCGTCGACAGCCGGGCCCCGCACCGGCACGCCGACGGCGAGTACGCCGCCCGCCGCGGCTCCTGCGAGCGGGCCGCCGGGCTGCTCGGCGTCGCGGCGCTGCGGGACGTCCCGGCCGACGGACTGGCCGACGCCCTGGCCCGGCTCGACGAGGACGAGACCCGCCGCCGGGTACGGCACGTCGTCACCGAGAACCAGCGGGTGCTCGACACGGTCGCGCTGCTGCGCGCCGGGCGGGTACGCGAGATCGGCCCGCTGCTGACCGCCTCGCACGCCTCGATGCGCGACGACTTCGAGATCACCGTCCCGGAGATCGACACGGCCGTCGAGGCGGCCCTGGGCGCCGGGGCGCTCGGTGCCCGGATGACCGGCGGCGGTTTCGGCGGCTGCGTCCTCGCCCTCGTCGACGCGGAGCGGGCCGACGCGGTCGCCACCGCAGTCACGGCCGCGTACGCCGAGCGGGGCTTCGCCGCGCCCGGCCACGTCACCGTCCTGCCCGGCCCGGGCGCGACCCGGCTGGACTGAGCACCGACGCGGCGCCCCGCCGGCCGCCCGGCGGGCAGCGGCGGCTGCGCGCCCGGGGCCCTGCGCCGGGCGCGGTCAGCCCGGCAGGCGACGGGCGGGTGTCGGCACCCGCCCGTCGGCGGGACTCACTGCGCCTCGACGATCATCCCCGCGCCGACGGTGCGGTTGGTGGCCTCGTCGATGATCACGAAGCCGCCGGTGGTCCGGTTGCGGCGGTACTCGTCCGCGAGCAGCGGCACGGTGGTCCGCAACCGCACCCGGCCGATCTCGTTGAGCCCGAGCCCGTCGGCGGACTCGTCGCGGTGCAACGAGTTGACGTCCAGCCGGTAGTGCAGCCCGCGCACGATCGCCCGCGCGGAGCGGGTGGTGTGCTTGATCGCGTACCTGCCGCCGACCTGGAGCGGACGGGTCTCGTCCATCCAGCACACCATCGCCTCGATGTCCTGGGACACCGCCGGGGCGTTGTTGGGACGGCAGATCATGTCGCCCCGGGAGATGTCGATCTCGTCTTCCAGGCGTACGGTCACCGACATCGGCGGGAACGCCTCCGCGACCGGCCCGTCGGCGGTCTCCACGGCGGCGATCCGGCTGGTGAACCCGGACGGCAGCACCATCACCTCGTCGCCCGGCTTGAGCACGCCGGAGGCGACCTGGCCGGCGTAGCCCCGGTAGTCGGTGACGGTGGTGGACTGCGGGCGGATCACGTACTGCACGGGGAACCGGACGTCGACCAGGTTGCGGTCGCTCGCGATGTGCACCCGCTCCAGGTGGTGCAGCAGCGACGGGCCCTCGTACCAGGGCATGTTCTCCGACCGGGCGACGATGTTGTCGCCGCGCAGCGCCGAGATCGGCACCACCGTCAGGTCGGGCACGTCGAGCTTCGCGGCGAACGCGGTGAACTCGTCCGCGATCCGCTCGAAGACCTCCTGCGAGAAGTCGACCAGGTCCATCTTGTTGACGCAGAGGACCAGGTGCGGCACGCGCAGCAGCGAGCAGAGGAACGCGTGCCGGCGGGACTGCTCGACCAGGCCCTTGCGGGCGTCCACCAGGATCAGCGCCAGGTCGGCCGTCGACGCCCCGGTGACCATGTTGCGCGTGTACTGGATGTGCCCCGGGGTGTCCGCGATGATGAACTTCCGCCGGGGGGTGGCGAAGTAGCGGTACGCCACGTCGATGGTGATGCCCTGCTCGCGCTCGGCCCGCAGGCCGTCGGTGAGCAGCGCCAGGTTCGTGTACTCGTCGCCCCGGGCCGCGCTGACCGCCTCGACGGCGGCGAGCTGGTCGGTGAAGAGCGACTTCGTGTCGTAGAGCAGCCGGCCGATCAGCGTCGACTTGCCGTCGTCGACGCTGCCGGCGGTGGCGAAGCGCAGCAGGTCCATCGGCCTGCCGGGCGTCTCGGTGGCCGCGGGCGCGACGGTCTCGGTGGTCATCAGAAGTAGCCCTCCCGCTTGCGGTCCTCCATGGCGGCCTCGCTGACCCGGTCGTCGCCCCGGGTGGCGCCGCGCTCGGTGATCCGGGTGGCGGCGACCTCCTCGATGACCTTCTCGACCGTGTCGGCGTCGGAACGGACCGCCGCCGTGCAGGACGCGTCGCCCACCGTCCGGTAGCGCACCCGCGCCTTGAACCGGTCCTCACCCGCCCGGGGGCGGAAGAACTCGTTTACCGCGTAGAGCATCCCGTCGCGCTCGACCACCTCGCGCTCGTGGGCGTAGTAGATCGACGGCAGGGCGATGCGCTCGCGCGCGATGTAGTGCCAGACGTCCAGCTCGGTCCAGTTGGACAGCGGGAAGACCCGGATCGACTCGCCCGGGTGGTGGCGGCCGTTGTAGAGCGACCACAGCTCCGGGCGCTGGTTCTTCGGGTCCCACTGGCCGAACTCGTCGCGGAAGCTGAACACCCGCTCCTTGGCGCGGGCCTTCTCCTCGTCGCGGCGGGCGCCGCCGAAGAGCGCGTCGAACCGGTGCTTCTCCACCGCGTCCAGCAGCACCGGCGTCTGGATCCGGTTGCGCATCCCGTCGCCCGACTCCCGCACCAGCCCGCTGGCCAGCGCCTCCGGCACGCTCGCCACCACCAGTTGCAGCCCCAGCTCGGCGACCCGCTGGTCCCGGTATTCCAGGACCTCGGGGAAGTTGTGCCCGGTGTCCACGTGCATGACCGGGAACGGGATGTTGGCCGGGGCGAACGCCTTCTGGGCCAGCCGGAGCATCACGATCGAGTCCTTGCCGCCCGAGAAGAGCAGCACGGGCCGCTCCATTTCGGCGACCACCTCGCGCATCACGAAGATGCTCTCGGCCTCCAGCGCGTCGAGGTGCGACACCTGGTAGGCGGCGGGGGCGGTCATGACACGGGCTCGCTTCGCTCGAATCCGCTCATCGATATTCCAGACCTTTCCGGTCGGGCATGCCAAGAAGTGCCGCTCAGGCTACCCGGAATGACGCTGCAACGCTGCAAGCAACCGACTAGCGAGATCCTCGCGGCAGACCAGCAGGTCCGGCAGGCGCGGATCCGCCTCGTTGTATCTCAGCGCAGAACCGTCGATCCGGGAAGCGTGCAGCCCGGTGGCCGTCGCCACAGCGACCGGCGCGGCCGAGTCCCACTCGTACTGGCCGCCCGCGTGGATGTAGGCGTCCACCTCACCGGTGACCACCGCGGCGATCTTCGCCCCGGCCGAGCCCATCGGCACCAGGTGCGCCCCGACGTCCTCCGCCAGGTCGGTCAGGAACACCGGTGGCCGGCTCCGGCTCGCCGCCAGGCGGATCGTCCGCCCGCCGGGCGCCGCGGCCGCCTCCGGGGTCAGCTGCGGGTACGCCGGCGGATAGTCGGTGCCCAGCACGCGTTGCTGCGCCGGCAGCCCGACCGCGCCCGCCACCAGTCCGTGCGGCGTCGGCGCGTCACGCGCCCAGAGCGCCACGTGCACCGCCCAGTCCGAACGGCCCTCCTCGGCGAACTCCCGGGTGCCGTCCAGCGGATCGATGATCCACACCCGGTCCGCCGCCAGCCGGGAGACCGCCTCGGCGTTCACCTCCGCCGCCCAGGCCAGCCGCGAACCCTCGTCCTCCTCGGAGAGGACCGCGTCACCCGGCCGCCACTTCGCCAGCTCTGTGCGGATCAGGTCGTGCGAGACCTTGTCGCCCGCCGACTTCAACGCCCCCGCGTCGGCGAAACCCATCTCGGACCGCAGGCCGAGCAGCGCCTGACCGGCCCGGGCCGCCAGCCACCGGGCGAAAGCGCCGTCGATCATCGGAGGACTGCCCATGACTCCTGCTCCCGTCGCCTCGCCGTGCTCCGCACCCGGCACGCCGCCGCCGACGAGCCGCCCCGACGGTCGCGTCGCGCCGAAAGGCGAAGACTACCGGCCCCCGGCGCCCGACCCGGCCCTCACACCCCGTGGTAGAGGTTCTGCGTCGGCTCCACGCCCCTGGTGATCACCGACTCCACCACATCCGCGGCCCGGTCCACCAGGAACTCCAGCTCCTTGCGCTCCGCCGCGCCGAAATCCGACAGTACGTAGTCCGCCGGGTCCTGCCGCCCCGGAGGCCGGCCGACGCCGAACCGCACCCGGACGTACTCCTTCGTGCCCAGCGACTTCGACATCGAGCGCAGGCCGTTGTGCCCGCCCTCGCCACCGCCGCACTTCACCCGCACCTGCCCGTACCCGATGTCCAACTCGTCGTGCACCGCGACCACCCGGCCCGGCGGCACCTTGTGGAACTGGGCCAGCCCGGTCACCGGCCCGCCGGAGAGGTTCATGTACGTCAGCGGCTTGACCAGCACCAGCTTCGGCCCGCCGAGCCCGAGCCGCCCCTCGGCGACCTCCGCCACCGCCCGCTTGTGCCGGCCGAACCTCGCGCCGAGCCGGCCCGCCAGCAGGTCGGCCACCATGAAGCCGACGTTGTGCCGGTTGCCGGCGTACTCCCGACCCGGGTTGCCCAGGCCGACCACCAGCCACGGCCCCGTCTCGTCCGTCACGCCCCGTCCCTCCCGCTGCTCGCCGTCACCCGACCGCCCGGACACCGATACGCCGACAGGCGCCCCCGACCGCGCGGGGACGCCTGTCGCAACGATGCGAACCGATCAGGCCTCGGTCTTCGCCTCGGCGGTCTCCTCGCCCTCCGCGGCCGGAGCCTCGGCGGTCTCCTCGCCGACGCCGGCCTCGGCCTCCTCGGCGGCCTCCTCGACCTCGGGGAGGGTGGCCTCGAGCTGCTCGGCGGTCGGCGCGGCGGTCACCGAAGCGACGGTCTGCTCCGAGTCGGCGGCCAGCTCGACGCCGGCCGGCAGCTCCACGTCGCCGGCGGTGACCTGGGTGCCGGCCTCCAGGCCCTCGATCGAGGCCTCCAGGTGGTCCGGCACCTTGGTGGCGTCGGCGGTGACCGACAGGGTGTCGTGGTCGTGCACGATCAGGGTGTCCCGCGCGGCCTCGCCGGTCAGCTGCACCGGGACCTCGACGGTGACCTTCTCGCCCCGGCGGACCAGCAGCAGGTCCACGTGCTCGAAGGTGTCCTTGATCGGGTCGCGCTGGATCGCCTTCGGCAGCGCCAGCACCTGGGTGCCGTCGCTGACCTCGATCGCGAAGAGCTGGTTGGCGCCGCCCTTGCGGATCGCGGCGGCGAACTCACGCGACGGCAGCGCGATGTGCTTGGGCTTCTCGCCGTGGCCGTACAGCACGGCGGGCACCTTGCCGGCCCGGCGGGTACGACGGGCACCACCCTTGCCGAACTCGGTGCGGGGCTCGGCGCTGATCTTTACCTCGGACACGGGAGAACTCCTGATGCTTTCGCTGCGGCGGCTTGTCGTCTGGCGGTGCTGGGGCGAGGGGCTCGCTGGGGCTCATGCGTCGAGAACGACTGCCCGGAGCACCGCGTCGATGACGGTGCCTCCGTGCGGCGCTTCTCAGCGGCCCGCCGGGCACCCTCGCCGTGGCAACCGCACCAGTCTACCCGAGGTGATTCCGCGCGTTCCGGCAGTCCCCTTATCACCGTTCCCGCAGGCCCGCAGGGCGATTTCGGCCTGCCCCTGCGGCACCCGCCGCCGGGAGCCGCGCGACGCCGCCGTAGGGCGACCGCCCGGCCGCCGGGCCGGCCCGCCGCCGACCGGCCTTTCCGCCCGTGACCGGTCGATGCAGCGTCGCCGCCACGGCGGTCGACGCCGGACCGGGGCGGCGGTACCCGCCCGGCCCGGCGTCAGACGGTCAGCTCAGGCCGCCGAAGAGGGTCGTCACGGAGCCGTCGTCGAAGACCTCGCGGATCGCCCGCGCCAGCAGCGGCGCGATCGACAGCACGGTGATCTTGTCGAGCTGCTTCTCAGGCGGCAGCGGCAGCGTGTTGGTGACCAGGACCTCGCTGATCGGGGCGTTCTTCAGCCGCTCGGTCGCCGGGTCGGAGAGCAGCGCGTGCGTCGAGGCCACGATCACGTCGGCCGCGCCGGACTCCCGGAGGATGTCCGCCGCCCCGCAGATCGTGCCGCCCGTGTCGATCATGTCGTCGACGATCAGGCAGACCCGGCCCTCGACCTCGCCGACCACCCGGTTCGCCACCACCTGGTTCGGCTTCAGCGGGTCCCGGGTCTTGTGGATGAACGCCAGCGGGCAGCCGCCCAGCCGGTCGGTCCACCGCTCGGCCACCCGCACCCGGCCCGAGTCCGGCGCGACCACCGTCATCGGGCGGCCGGCGTACTTGTGCTGGACGTACTCGGCGAGGATGTCCATCGCGAAGAGGTGGTCGACGGGGCCGTCGAAGAAGCCCTGGATCTGCGCGGTGTGCAGGTCGACGGTGAGGATCCGGTTCGCCCCGGCCGTCTTCAGCAGGTCCGCCACCAGCCGGGCCGAGATCGGCTCCCGGCCGCGGTGCTTCTTGTCCTGCCGGGCGTACGGGTAGAAGGGCAGCACCACGGTGATGCGCTTGGCCGAACCGCGCTTCAGCGCGTCGATCATGATGAGGGTCTCCATGACCCACGTGTTGACCCCGTGCGTGACGGACTGCACCACGAAGGCGTCCGAACCGCGTACCGAGTCCTTGAACCGTACGAAGATCTCGCCGTTGGCGAACTCGTACGCGTCGGCCGGCGTCGGCGCGACGCCGAGCACCTCACCGATCTCCTTGGCCAACTCCGGAAAGCCACGTCCGGAAAAAAGCATCAGGCTCTTGCGGTTTTCGGCGACGATGCTGCCCATGGGCCCGTCTGCTCCCGTTGGTCGGTGGTACCCGGCGGTGGTGGTGGGCCGGGGACTATTCGGTTGCAGTATCCCCCGCGCCCGGGGCCGACCTGACCGGCTCGGCATCCCCGTGGATTGCCTCACCTTCACTTGCCCCGGATCCCGGCGCCGACGCACCCTCATCCGCTGCCTGGGCCCGCGCGGCCGCCTCGGCGGAGACCGTGCCCGCCCGCTTGCGGGCCACCCAGCCGTCGATGTTGCGCTGCGGCGCCCGGGTCACCCCGAGCGCGCCCGCCGGCACGTCCTGCGCGATCGCGCTGCCCGCCGCCACGTACGCCCCCGCACCCACCTCGACGGGCGCGATGAGGCTGGTGTCGCAGCCGACGAACGCGCCCTCGCCGACCGTGGTGCGGTGCTTGTTCACCCCGTCGTAGTTCACGAAGATCGTCGCCGCGCCGATGTTGGCCTTCGCGCCGATCGTCGCGTCTCCCACGTACGACAGGTGCGGCACCTTCGCGCCCGCACCCACCTCCGAGTTCTTCACCTCGACGAACGTGCCGACCTTGGCCTTCTCGGCGAGCCGGGCGTCCGGCCGCAGGTACGCGTACGGCCCGACGCTGGCGCCCGCACCGACCTCCGCGCCCACCGCGTGGCTGCGCAGCACCGTGGCGCCCGGGCCGACGACGGTGTCGATCAGCGTCACGTCCGGCCCGACCACCGCGCCCGTGCCGACCACCGTGCCGCCGCGCAGCTGGGTGTTCTGGTCGACCACCGCGTCCCGGTCGAGAGCGACCGTCACGTCGATCCAGGTGGTGTCCGGGTCGAGCAGGCTGACCCCGGTACGCATCCACGCCTCGTTGACCCGGTCGCGCAGCAGCCGGCGCAGGGCGGCCAGCTCGACCCGGTCGTTGCAGCCCAGCGTCTCCACGTGGTCCGCCGCCACGTGCACCGCCACCGGCTCGCCGGCCGAGCCCAGCAGGGCGAAGACGTCGGTCAGGTACTCCTCGCCCTGGTCGTTGTCGGTCGACAGCTTGCCCAGCGCGTCGCGCAGCCGGGCGGCGTCGAACGCGTAGATGCCGGCGTTGATCTCCCGGATCGCCCGCTGCGCGGGGGTCGCGTCGCGCTCCTCGACGATCTGCTCCAGCCGCCCGTCGGTGTCGCGCACGATCCGGCCCAGGCCGGTCGGGTCGGGCACCTCGGCGGCGAGCACGGTCGCCGCAGCGCGTGCCTCCTCGTGCGCCGCCACCAGCGCGGCCACCGTCTCCGGGCGGAGCAGCGGCACGTCACCGTTGATCACGACCACGGTGCCGGTGGCGTCCGGCGCGGCGTCCAGCGCGATCCGGACGGCGTGCCCGGTGCCGAGCTGCTCGGCCTGGAGCACCGGGGTGGCCTCGGGGGCGATCTCCGCGAGGTGCGCGCGGACCTGGTCTGCGCCGTGCCCCACCACGACCACCGTGCGGTCCGCGGCCAGCGGAGCGGCGGCGGCGAGCACGTGGCCGACGAGAGTACGGCCGAGCAGCGGGTGCAGCACCTTGGGCAGCGCCGACTTCATCCGCTTGCCCTCACCGGCGGCGAGCACGACAACGGTGCGGAGGTGGGGCTGGGACACGACACGGGCTCCCGTCGGGACGGCGAACAGTCTCGCGGCCATGCTAACCAGACATCGTCCGCGACGAACGGAAGCTCCCGGGAGAGGACTCGAACCCCTACAATCAGGACCAAAACCTGACGTCCTGCCATTAGACGACCCGGGACGGTCTAAAACGGGCAAAGGAACAGCTTGCCAGCCCCCTACACCTTAGCGCCCCTCGCCCGTGACGCCATCGCCCATTCCCTTCATGATCCCCTCGACCTTCCAGTAGAGGCGGCTCGATCGCGGGACGTAAACCGTGAGGCAGCCCCGATAGTCCGCCCCGACGTTCTGCCGTTTCGTCGCCGGCCGGTGCCGCTTCAGTGACGAACGCTGAAACTCCGCCGCCGGCACCCCGACCAGACCGGCCCACCATCGCACCGCCTCCGCCTCGTCCGCGCTCTCGTGGATGCTGACCCGGAACCGAAGCGTGGTCCGGGCAACTCCGAGCGCCTCGACGAACCGGAGGAACAACAGCACCAGCGTCGGATCGCTGTTGATGAACTTGAGCCGACAGTCGTTCGGACGCCAGGGTTTCGCCTTGCCCCCCTCGCACCAGTAGATTGCCGCTCCCACCAGGACCAGCTCCCGATATCGCAGGCGCTTGACCCAGGCGGCGACCTTCGCGACCGTCTCCGCCCGTGCTGCGTCGCGGGCAGCACGATATTCACCCCACTGGGCGTCCGTCATCGCCTTCGAGTGCGCTCGTCGGCGCGCCCGAACCTCCTCGGAGTCGCGATCTATCGGCAGGTGCCGCACCCACTGATAGGCGGTGGAGCGGGCCACACCGACCCGTTTCGCGATCTCCGGGACGGTGCAGCCTCGGCGCCGCAGGCGAAGCGCCTCCTCATGCAGATGCGGGGTCGGTCCACGGTATTTCCGAACCGACGGCGGGTGTGGTTGATCAGGTATCGGATCGTTCATGAGCAGCACTTTAGAACAGACGTACGACAGGGTCAGATATTCATGCCTGACGCTGTCCCATGCGCCTCGCCAGCGCCTAAGTTACGGTGACGTAGGCGTAACTTCGTGATCACTCCGTCCCTCTGCGAGGTGCCCATGTCCGCTACGTCCCTCGACCCCGCCGCCGGACCGAAGCCCCTCACCCAGGGCACCCAGTCCCGAGGCATTCTCATCGCCCTATGGGCGTTCGTGGTGATCCCCTTCCTGGCCCTCGTCGCCGCCGTACCGGTCGCCTGGGGTGGCTGGCTGAGCTGGACCGACGTGGCCGTCGCCGGGTTCTGGTACGTGCTCTCCGGGCTGGGCATCACGGTCGGCTACCACCGGTACTTCACACACGGGTCGTTCAAGGCGAAGCGCTGGCTGCGGATCGCGCTGGCGGTGTCCGGCTCGCTGGCCGTGCAGGGCGAGATCATCCAGTGGGTGGCCGACCACAGGCGCCACCACGCCTTCTCCGACCTGGAGGGCGACCCGCACTCGCCGTGGCGGTTCGGGGAGAGCCTCCGCGGCCTGACGAAGGGCCTGTTCCACGCGCACGTCGGCTGGCTCTTCGGCCGGGAGCTGTCCAACCGGAAGCGGTTCGCCCCGGACCTGCTCGCCGACCGGGACATCACCAGGGTGGACCGGCTGTTCCCGCTGCTGGTGGTGGTCTCGGTGCTCGGTCCCGCGCTGATGGGCGGCCTGCTCACCTGGTCCTGGCGGGGAGCGCTGTCCGCGCTCTTCTGGGCCGGCCTGGTGCGCATCGCGCTCCTGCACCACGTGACCTGGTCCATCAACTCCGTCTGTCACGTCTACGGGGAGCGGCCGTTCGCGATGCGCCAGGGCGACCGCGCGTCGAACTTCTGGCCGCTGGCGATCGTGTCGTTCGGCGAGAGCTGGCACAACCTGCACCACGCCGACCCGACCAGCGCCCGGCACGGCGTACTGCGCGGCCAGGTGGACATCTCGGCCCGGGTGATCTGGCTGTTCGAGAGGGTCGGCGCGGCGTGGGACGTGCGCTGGCCGAAGCCCGAACGCATCGCGGCCAAGCTCGTCGCACCGGCCACCGGCCGGTAGAGCGGTCGATGGGCGCGGAGGTCGCCTGGCAGGATGGCCGGGTGACCGAGCGCCGGCGGAATGACGAGAACATGGCGGATGTCCCTGGCAACGACGGCACGACCGGCCGGCGGCGGGCGATTCCCGCCGCGGCCCCCAAACCCCCCTCACGCGTACGCATGTCGGCGGCCCAGCGCCGGGAGCAGCTGATCTCGACCGCCCGGCAGATCTTCGCCGAGCGCGGCTTCGACGCCACCTCCATCGAGGAGGTGGCGGCCCGCGCGAAGGTCTCCAAGCCGGTGGTCTACGAGCACTTCGGCGGCAAGGAGGGGCTCTACGCGGTGGTGGTGGACCGGGAGGTACGCGCCCTGCTGGACCGGATCACCACGGCCCTGACCGCCGGGCACCCCCGCGAGTTGCTGGAGCAGGCGGCGCTGGCCCTGTTGACGTACATCGAGGAGGAGACCAGCGGCTTCCGGGTGCTGGTGCGGGAGTCGCCGGTGCTGTCGGCGGCGGGCAACTTCAGCAGCGTCATGAACGACGTCGCGCACCAGGTGGAGCACATCCTGGGCGCCGAGTTCTCCAGCCGGGGCTACGACCCGAAGCTGGCCGAGCTCTACTCGCAGGCGCTGGTGGGGATGGTGGCGCTGACCGGCCGCTGGTGGCTGGAGGTGCGCAAGCCGCGCAAGGAGACGGTGGCGGCGCACCTGGTCAACCTGGCCTGGAGCGGGCTGTCGCACCTGGAGGCCAAGCCGGGCCTGATCACGGTGCGGGGTCGCTGACCCCGACGTCGGTCAGCGGCCGTGGGCCTCGGAGACCGGGTGGTGCCGCAGCCGCCGTTCCTCCTCGGCGTGCTCGTCGGTGCCGACCTTGTCGTACAGGCCGGTGCCGAGCAGGAGCAGGCCGAAGAGCATCGACACGATGACCGTGGACATCGAGAAGTTGAGGAAGTTGGCCTCGGTCTGGAGCACGGACATCATGAGGACGCTGGTGACCAGGAAGACGACCCCGGCGGTCAGGTTCATGTAGTGGCCGAGGTTGCCGCGCCGGGACGCGCCGACGATGAGCACGATCCCGAATGCGACGGAGGCCAGCGAGAAGGCCAGGTTGGTGCGGAGCCCGAGGGCCCAGTTGTCGCCCCGGTCGAAGAGCGGGTCGCCGGCCGTCAGGGCGACGCCCCAGACCCCGAAGACCAGGATGTAGAGCCCCACCAGGCCGGCGAGGACCCGGTAGACCGGCCGCGCCGGATGGTTCACGGGAAAGTGCGGCATGACCCCTCCACCAGTCAGGACATTCGCCCCGATTGTCCCAAAGGAGGAGGTCACCCGTCCGCCAAACCGCGCAAAGGATGGACGGCGTAGGAGACCAGGACGGGCGTGGCAACCGACGACAGGCGCAACCACGAAGATCCCACCCCACCGGGCAGCAACGGCCGGGGAGCGGGACCACGACAGGTTTTCGCCGGAGCCCGACCCGCGCAGGGATCAAGCCTGACCGCCCGGAGCGGGGTCGGGCTCCGGCGAAAACCCAACAACCACTCAGAGCACGAGCCGGGCCTTCTGCCAGGCCTCCTGCTCCTCGTCCGTGCCGACCTTGCCGTACATGCCGACCATCAGCAGGACCAGGCTGACCACCATCAGCGCGATGACGGTGAAGATGCTGAAGTTGAAGATGTTGGCCTCGGTCTGGATGAAGGCGAGACCGGCGAGGCTGATCACCATGATGGCGTACGCCAGCCACTGGTTGATCATGACGTCGATGTTGCGGCCGATCGCGGTGCCGGCCAGCACCGCGGCCCCCAGCAGGACGCTGAGCAGCGAGAAACCGAGGTTCGTGCCCTGACCGAGGACCTGGGTGTCATCCTGGGCGAGGGCCTCGTTGCCGGCGCTCGCGATGATGCCGAGCACGCCGAAGGCCACCAGGTACAGACCGGTCAGCCCGCCGATCGCCCGGTAGACCGGCCGCGCGGGGTGGTTGACGGGGGTGTGGGCCATGTCTGAGTCTCCAACGCCGTTCGGGTGAGGGGTCGCCGACGATTGTCCCGCACCCCGAGGTGTGACGCCGCACACGGGGGCCTCGGGTGTGCGGCGCCGCGACCAGGGGGGCGACTCAGGTCGCCGGGATCTCCTCGGCCAGGGCCAGCCAGGACTCCTCGGTCCGCTCCCGCTCGGCCCGCAGCTCCTTGAGCTGGGCGTCGAGCTCGGCGACCTTCGCGTAGTCGGTGGCGTGCGTGGCGAGCTGGTCGAGCAGCGTCGCCTCCTTCTGCTCCAGCTTGCCGACCTGCCGTTCCAGCCGGGCCAGTTCCTTGCGGGCCTGCCGCGCCTCGGCGGCGGACATGCCGGTCGCGGCGGGGGTGTCGGCGCCGCCCCCGGGGGCCGTCTCCGGCATCGCGGGGCCGGGCTGGCCGGCGGCCCGGGCGAGGTACTCGTCGACGCCCCCGGGCAGGTGCACCAGCCGCCCGTCGCCGAACATCCCGTACGCGACCTCGGTGACCCGCTCGATGAGGTACCGGTCGTGGCTGGCCACGATGACGGTGCCGGGCCAGGAGTCGAGCAGGTCCTCCAGCGCGGCGAGGGTGTCGGTGTCCAGGTCGTTGGTGGGCTCGTCGAACAGCAGCACGTTCGGCTCCCCCGCCAACAGGCGGAGCATCTGCAACCGGCGACGCTCGCCGCCGGAGAGGTCGCTGACGGGCGTCCAGAGCCGCCGGTCGTCGAAGCCGAAGACCTCGGCGAGTTGGGCGGCGGAGACCTCCCGGTCGCCGAGTTGCACCCGCCGGGCGACCTCCTCCACCGCTTCGAGCACCCGCAGGTGGCCGGGCAGTTCGGCCAGCTCCTGGGAGAGGAAGGCCGGCCGGACGGTCGAGCCGGTGGCGAAGCGCCCGCCGTCGGGGCGGGTGATGCCGGCCAGCATCCGCAGCAGGGTGGTCTTGCCGGCCCCGTTGCGGCCGAGGATGGCGATCCGGTCGCCGGGGCCGACCTGCCAGGTGGTGTCGCGCAGGATCTCCTTCGGGCCGGCGTGCAGGGTGACCTGCGCCAGGTCGTACACCTGCTTGCCGAGCCGGGCGGTGGCGAGCCGTTGCAGCGACATGGTGTCGCGCGCCGGCGGGACGTCGGCGATGAGGGCGTTGGCGGCGTCGATGCGGAACTGCGGCTTGGAGGTGCGGGCGGGCGGGCCGCGCCGCAGCCAGGCGATCTCCTTGCGGAGCAGGTTCTGCCGGCGGGCCTCGGTGGCCGCGGCGACCCGGTCCCGCTCGGCGCGGGCGAGGGTCCAGGCGGCGAAGCCGCCCTCGTACGCCCGGACGGTCTGGTCGGCGACCTCCCAGGTGGTGGTGCAGACAGCGTCGAGGAACCACCGGTCGTGGGTGACCACGACGAGCGCGCCCTTGCGGCCGACGAGGTACTTCGCCAGCCAGTCGACGCCGCCGACGTCGAGGTGGTTGGTGGGCTCGTCGAGGATGAGCAGGTCGGACTCGCGGACCAGCAGCGCGGCCAGCGCGACCCGCCGCCGCTCGCCGCCGGACATCGGGCCGACGGGCTGGTCGAGGCCGAGGTGGGGCATGCCGAGGCCGTCGAGGATGGCCCGCACGCCGGCGTCGCCGGCCCACTCGTGCTCGGCGCCCATGCTCTCGCCGAGCCAGGCGGTGCCGAGCACCACGTCCCGGACGGTGGCCTCGGGGGCGAGCTGGAGGCTCTGCGGCAGCCAGGCGACCCGCAGGTCGCGGCGGTGGGTGACCCGCCCGTCGTCCGGTTCCTCGATGCGGGTGAGCAGCCGCAGCAGGGTGGACTTGCCGGCGCCGTTGAGGCCGACCACGCCGATCCGGTCGGCGTCGTCCAGGCCGAGCGACACGTCGGTGAGCAGCGGCCCGGCGGCGCCGTAGCCCTTGGAAACCCGGTCCAGGTTGACGATGTTGGCCACGACCTCACCTCCCATGATCAAGGCGTCCCGGTGCCGGCCGGCACCTGGGACGCCTGAGTCTCCAGCGTACGCGGACCGCCCCGCCGCCCGCCGGGCGCGGGCTCCACCCGGCGCCCCCTGGAGAGGCGGTACCCGGGGGCCGGGAGCGCGGGATCGGGGCGGGTGGGCCGGTCAGGCGATGCGCGCGCCGGGCACCGGACCGTACGCGGTGCGCGCCTCGCGGCACACGTCGGCGGTGGCCAGCTCCGCGGCGATCCGCTCGGCGTCGGCGGCGTCCGCCGCGAGGAAGACGCAGGTCGGCCCCGAGCCGGAGACGATGCCGGCCAGCGCGCCGGCCGCCTCGCCGGCCTTCAGCGTCTCCGCCAGCGACGGGCGCATGGCCAGGGCGGCGTCCTGGAGGTCGTTGCCGAGGGCCGCGGCGAGCACCCGCGGGTCCCGCTGGCGCAACGCGGCGAAGAGCGCGTCAGTGCTGCCCAGCGGCTCACCGGCGGTGCCGGCCTCGCGCAGCCGGTCCAGTTCCCGGTAGGCGACCGGGGTGGAGAGGCCGCTGTCGGCCACGGCCACCACCCAGTGCCAGGTGGTGGGGCGGGCCAGCACGGGGCTGACCGACTCGCCCCGGCCGGTGCCGAGCGCGGTGCCGCCGTGAATCAGGAACGGCACGTCGGAGCCGAGGTCGGCGGCGATCCGGGCCAGCTCGTCGCGGGACAGCCCGGTCCCCCAGAGCGTGTCGCAGGCGACCAGCGCCGCGGCCGCGTCGGCGCTGCCTCCGGCCAGCCCACCGGCCAGCGGGATCTGCTTGCGCAGGTGCAGCCGGGCGTGCGGCGGCACCCCCGCGTAGCCGGCGAGGGCGCGGGCCGCCCGGATGGCCAGGTTGGTGTCGTCCAGGGCCAGCTCGCCGGCGCCCTCGCCCTCCATGGTGAGGGTGAGCGTGTCGCCCCGGCGGGCGGTCAGCTCGTCGTGGATGGAGATGGCGTGGTAGACGGTGTTCAGCTCGTGGTAGCCGTCGGGGCGCAGCGGTCCCACCCCGAGGTGCAGGTTGACCTTGGCGGGCACCCGGACCCGCACCGGTCCGCTGGCTCCGCGCCGCCGCTGCTCGTCCTCGTCGTCCGGTCCCCAGGCCTCGGTCACGGGCGTCAGCCTACTGCGCGGCGGGTGGGGCGGCCGGGGCCGACGCGGCGATGGCGGCGAACTGCTCGACGGTGAGCGACTCCCCGCGCGCGCCGGGGTCGACGCCGGCGGCGGTGAGCGCCTCGGCCGCCCGGTCCGCGCCGCCGGCCCAGCCGGCCAACGCGGCGCGCAGGGTCTTGCGGCGCTGCGCGAAGGCCGCGTCCACCACGGCGAAGACCCGTTTCCGGGGTACGTCGGCGCGGGGCGGCTCGCGGCGGGTGAAGGCGACCAGCCCGGAGTCGACGTTCGGCACCGGCCAGAAGACGTTCGGCGGGACCTTCCCGGCGGCGCGGGACGAGGCGTACCAGGCGAGCTTGACCGACGGCACGCCGTACACCTTGGAGCCGGGGCCGGCGACGAGCCGGTCGGCGACCTCCTTCTGCACCATCACCAGCCCGTGCCGCAGGCTGGGCAGCTCGGCGAGCAGGTGCAGCACCACCGGCACGGCCACGTTGTAGGGCAGGTTCGCCACCAGCGCGGTGGGCGCGGGTTCGGCCAACTCGGTGGCGCGGACCCGCAGCGCGTCGGCGTGGTGCACGGTGAGCCGCGCGGCGTCGGGCCCGGCGTGCCGGGCGGCGGTGTCGGGCAGCGCGCCGGCCAGCGTCGCGTCGAGTTCCACGGCGTGCACGTGCGCGGCGGCCGGGAGCAGGGCGAGGGTGAGGGAGCCGAGGCCGGGACCGACCTCCAGCGCCACGTCGTCCGGGGCCAGCCCGGCGGCAGTGACGATGCGCCGGACGGTGTTCGGGTCGTGCACGAAGTTCTGGCCGAGCCTCTTGGTGGGGGTGACGCCCAGCCGGGCGGCCAGTTCCCGGATCTCCGCCGGGCCGAGGAGACCGGTCACGCCCCGTAGCCTATGCGGGCGGCGTGGGGGGCGCGCGGGCCAGGGGCCCTCCTGCTCACCACGGGCCGAAGACGCGGTCGCCGGTGGCGGAGACGGCGGCGCAGAGGTCGTCCAGGTCCGTGCCCGTCGTCTCGGCCAGCGACCGTACGGTCAGCGGGATCAGGTACGAGGCGTTCGGCCGGCCCCGGTGCGGCATCGGGGTCAGGTAGGGCGCGTCGGTCTCCACCAGGATCTGCTCGACCGGGGTCAGCGCGGCGGCCTCCCGCAGCGCGGCGGCGCTGCCGAAGGTGACCGTGCCGGCGAAGCTGAGCAGGTAGCCCCGGCGAACGCACTCGCGGGCGAAGTCGGCGTCGCCGGAGAAGCAGTGCAGCACCACGGTGTCCGGCGCGCCCTCGTCGTCGAGGATCCGCAGCACGTCGGCGTGCGCGTCCCGGTCGTGCACGACCAGGGCCTTGCCGTACCGCTTGGCGATGGCGATGTGCGCCCGGAAGCTCTCCTCCTGGACGGCGCGTCCCTCCTCGCCGGTGCGGAAGAAGTCCATCCCCGTCTCGCCGATCCCCCGTACCCGGTCCAGGGCGGCGAGCGCCTCGATCTCGCGCAGCGCCTCGTCCAGGTCGGGCAGGCGGGGGGCCTCGTTCGGGTGCAGCGCCACGGTGGCCAGCACGGCCGGGTGGCTGTCGGCGACGTCGGCCCCCCAGCGGGAGGAGGCGACGTCCACCCCGACCTGCACCAGCCGGTCGACGCCCACCGAGGCGGCGACGGCCACGGCCACGGCGACCGGGTCCTCGACGGGCACGACGCCCGGGTCCCCGTCCGCCTGCGGCTGCGGGGGCACGCCGGCCTCGCTGACGGTGATGTCGAGGTGGGTGTGGCTGTCCAGCACGGGGCGGGGCAGCGGCTCGGGCACGGGCGGGAACTCCCCGGCCCGGCGGGCGGCGCGCTGCTTGCGGGTTTCGGTGGGCTCGCTCATCGCGGCCAGCATCACACACCGCCGGTGGCCCGTGTCGTGGGGACGCCACCGCCTGTTCACCGGGACGGCACATCCCGCGCCTAGCGTCGTCGGCGTGACCATCACCCCTCAGGCCAGCGGAAACGGCCCGCGTGTGACGTACGGGGGCGTGGTGTACCCGGCGGAGGAGATCGCCCGGGGCGCGGCGTACGAGCTGTTCAGTGCCGAGGAGGCGCCCGGCTTCGAGTGGGCGCCCCGGTCCGGCGCCGCGCTGCCGTGGCGCAGGTTCGTGCACGCCACCGAGGTCACCGTCTTGCCTCCCGTGGCCGACCCGGGCGACGAGGCGGAGTCCCCGCTGCTGGTGCCGCTGCACCGGGAGCGGGGCTGGGCGTACGTGCAGCAGCTCAGCCAGCAGCCCGCGGCGGCCGGGGATCCGACGCTGGCGGCGGTGCGCGCCTCCGCGGTAATCCGGCGGGGCACCCGGATGGTGAAGGTGCTCTCCGCGCGGCAGCTCGCCGGTTACGTGCGCGGGTGGCTGCCGCACGGTTTCTGCTACCGGGAGCACGACGTGGCGCACCTGCGTACGCCGTCGGCGACGGCCGTGCTGCGCACCGACGGCGCGGCCGGTACCGACGGCGCGGACGTGACGTACGCGCTGCGCTGGCGGGCGGCCGACCCGGCCGACTACGACGTGCCGGTCGGCGGGGCGCACCGGGGGCTGACCGCGCTCGCGCCCCGGGACCGGCTGGGCGGGGCGGTGCTCGGCACCGGCTTCGTGCCCAGCAGCGCCCAGCTCGTCCCGGAGTTCGTCACCCGGGACTTCGCGGACCTGCCGATGCCGGCGAACGCCACCCTGCTCGCCTATCCGGCCGACGGCGTGGAGGTGGTGCTCTACAGTTACCAGGCCGAGCAGCGCGGCTGGCTGCGGATGGCCGGCCCGCAGTGGCGGCACCTGCTGGCGGCGGTGCCGGGGCTCTCCCCCGACCAGGAGTACGTGCCGACCGGCGAGACGCCCCGCTCCACCCGGCTGGTCGGCGACTACGCCGGCGGCGAGTACGAGGCGGTGGCCGACCAGCCGGGCGGGTTCCGGGTGCTGGCGATGACCCGGGCCGCCCGGTACCCGGTGGAGTCGGCGGCCCGCCGGCTGCGGCTGGCCGACTGGCGGGGCGTGCCCTGCCTGGTGTTGCGGGAGGAGTCCGGGTGGCTGCGCCTGCGCCTGCGTCGGCCCGGCCCGGACGCGGTGGCGGAGACCGGGGCGCAGTGCCAGGAGCGGGGCGTCTACGAGACGTGGGCGCCCGCCTCCGAGGTCACCGACGACCAGGTGGTGGACCTGCCGTACGCGCTGTGAGCGGGGCTGGGCGCCGGTCCCGGGCGGCATAACCTCGGGTGGGGTGGGAAAGCGCGGGCGTCCGATCGTCACGTGACCAGGAGACGCGCATGCCTTTCATCACTGTGGGGACGGAGAACTCCGCCCCCATCGACCTGTACTACGAGGACCACGGCTCCGGTCAGCCGATCGTGCTGATCCACGGCTTCCCGTTCAGCGGGTCGACCTGGGAGAAGCAGACCGGGCCGTTGCAGGCCGCCGGATACCGGACGATCACGTACGACCGGCGGGGTTTCGGCAACTCCGCCCAGCCGGCGTCCGGGTACGACTACGACACGTTCGCCGCCGACCTCGACGTGCTGATGACGGAGCTGGACCTGCGGAACGTCATCCTGGTCGGCCACTCGATGGGCACCGGCGAGGTGACCCGCTACCTGGGCGTGTACGGCTCGCAGCGGGTCGACCGGGCGGTGCTGCTGGCCCCGCTCGCGCCGTTCCTGCTGAAGACCTCGGACAACCCGGAGGGCGTCGACAAGAGCCTCTTCCAGGGCTTCCAGCAGGCCATCATCGACGACCGGTTCGCCTACCTGACCACCTTCTGCGAGGCGTTCTTCAACTACCAGGAGAACAAGGGCAAGCTGGTCAGCGAGGAGGCGTTCCGGGCGCACTGGGAGATCGGCGCCCGGGCCTCGGCGAAGGGCACCCACGACAGCGTGGACGCCTGGCAGACCGACTTCCGGGGCGACGTGTCCCGCATCGACGTGCCGGTGCTGATCGTGCAGGGCGACGCCGACGCGGTGCTGCCGTACCCGAAGACCGGTCAGCGGCTGCAGCCGATGCTGCCCGGCAGCCAGCTGGTCACGCTGAAGGGCGCGCCGCACGGCACCCCGTGGACGAACGCGGCCGAGGTCAACCGCAGCATCATGGACTTCATCGGCGCGCCGGCGATGGCCCGGGCCTGACGCGCACCGGCGCCAGGTCCGGCGCGGCGGCCGGCACGACGGGCGACGGGCGCGGCCCCTTCGGGGGCCGCGCCCGTCGGCACGCAGGCGGCCGTCAGTCGGCCAGGCGGGCGAGTTCCTCGTCGACGATCGACGGGTCGAGCTTGCGGAAGACCGGCTTCGGCGCGGCCAGCGGCCGGCCGGCCTCCAGCGGTACGGACTCCCACCGCGCGCCGACGGTGTAGTCGCCGGTCAGCACCGGGTACGCGGGCCCTCCGTCGAGGTCCTCGACCTCCTCGATGACCGGCATCGGCGCGTGGACGCCGGTGCCGCCGAGCAGCTCGTGCACCTTCTGCGCGGAGTGCGGCAGGAACGGGGTGAGCAGCGTGTTGGCGTCGCTGACCACCTGGAGGGTGACGTGCAGGATGGTGCCCATCCGCGGCTTGTCGTCCTCGCCCTTGAGCTTCCACGGCGCCTGCTCGGAGAGGTACCGGTTGGCCTCGGCGACCACCCTCATCGCCTCGCCGATGGCCTGCTTCTGGCGGTGCCGGGCGATCAGGTCGCCGACGGTGGCGAAGCCGGCCCGGGCGACCGCGAGCAGCGCCTCGTCGGCCTCGGTGAGGCCGGCCGGGTCGACGGGCGGGATCGCGCCGAAGTTCTTCGCCGCCATGGAGACGGACCGGTTGACCAGGTTGCCCCAGCCGGCGACCAGCTCGTCGTTGTTGCGGCGGAGGAACTCGGCCCAGGTGAAGTCGGTGTCGTTGCTCTCCGGGCCGGCGGCGGCGATGAAGTAGCGCAGCGCGTCGGCGTCGTAGCGCTCCAGGAAGTCCCGTACGTAGATGACGACCCGGCGCGACGAGGAGAACTTCTTCCCCTCCATCGTGAGGTATTCGCTGGAGACCACCTCGGTGGGCAGGTTGAGCCGGCCCAGGTCGCCCGGCGCGCCGTCGCGGCTGCCCTCGCCCGAGTAGCCGGAGAGCAGCGCCGGCCAGATCACCGAGTGGAAGACGATGTTGTCCTTGCCCATGAAGTAGTAGGCGCGGGCGTCCTTCCCCTCACCGTCGGTGGACCACCACCGGCGCCACGCCTCGGGGTCGCCGGAGCGGCGGGCCCACTCGATCGAGGCCGACAGGTAGCCGATCACCGCGTCGAACCAGACGTAGATGCGCTTGTCGGGGCGGTCCCGCCAGCCGTCGAGCGGGATCGGCACGCCCCACTCCAGGTCACGGGTGATGGCCCGGGGCTGGAGGTCGTCGAGCAGGTTCTTCGAGAAGCGCAGCACGTTGGGCCGCCAGCCCTCGCGGGTGTCGAGCCACTGCCGCAGCACGTCGGCGAGGGCGGGCAGGTCGAGGAAGAAGTGCTCGGTCTCGACGAACTTCGGGGTCTCCCCGTTGATCCGCGACTTCGGGTCGATCAGGTCGATCGGGTCGAGCTGGTTGCCGCAGTTGTCGCACTGGTCGCCGCGCGCGCCGTCGTAGCCGCAGATCGGGCAGGTGCCCTCGATGTAGCGGTCGGGCAGCGTCCGGCCGGTGGACGGGGAGATCGCCCCCATGGTGGTCTTCGGGACGATGTAGCCGTTGCGGTACATCCCCTCGAACAGCTCCTGCACCACCGCGTAGTGGTTGCGGGTGGTGGTGCGGGTGAACAGGTCGTAGGAGAGCCCGAGGCCGTGCAGGTCCTCCACGATCACCCGGTTGTAGCGGTCGGCCAGTTCGCGCGGGGTCACGCCGTCGGCGTCCGCCTGCACCTGGATGGGGGTGCCGTGCTCGTCGGTGCCCGACACCATGAGCACGTCGTGCCCGGCCATCCGCATGTACCGGCTGAAGACGTCGGAGGGAACGCCGAAACCGGAGACGTGGCCGATGTGGCGCGGGCCGTTGGCGTACGGCCAGGCGACCGCCGCGAGAACGTGACTCATGACCAGCAAGCCTAGTGACCCGCTCGCGGTGACCGCGAACCAATAGGGCCCTCGGGTCGGCGGCCCGGCGGGACCGGATCCGTTGTTCGCCCGATTTGTCGCCGACACGCGGCCTGAGCTGCCTGCGGATGCCCTGGTCGCGGGGTGCAATGAACGCCGTGACTGGCAGACGAGCGGCCCGGGATCGTGACGACCGTCCCTCCGGCCCGACGGACGGCGACGCGGGGAGGGCGCCGCGCGGCACCCGCGCGCCGCACCCCCGGGCGGTCCAGGCCGCCGCGCCGCCGGAGTCGCCACCGGAACCGCCCGTCGAGGCCGCCGGACCGGCGGCGGCCCCGCCGTCCGCCGCGCCCGCCGTCGAGGTGGAGCCCACGACCGGGGCGCCGGTCGACGCCGTACCGCGCCGGGTCCCCGTCCGACAGCCGAACCGCTGGCCCCGCCGGGGACGTCCGTCCGCCGGTGACCCGCCGGACCGGGACGACGGCGGGCGTACGCCGGACGGCGAGGGTGGTGGGCCTGCGTCTGACCGGGGCGACGGCGGGCGTACGCCGGACGGCGGGGACGGGTCCGACGATGGTGACGGGGCGTACTGGCCGCCGATCGAGCTGGTGCACTGGGACGGCACCCCGATCCGGGAGGAACCGCCGCACGAGCGGGAGCGGTCGGCCCGGGAGGAGGCCGCGCGGCGTCGGGCCCGGCGCACCCCGCGTCCGCCCGATCCGCTGCCGGGGCTGGCCGCCCTGCTGGCGCTGAGCCTGATGGCGGCGTTCTTCGCCTGGGTCAGCGCGGGCCCGTTCTGGCTGGCGGTGGGGCACGCCACGCGGGGCACGGTGGTGATCGCCGACTGCACCGGGGGCGGCCTCGCGCAGCGCTGCCGGGGCAACTTCGCTCCCGCCGACGAGACGTGGACCGCGTACGGCGTGCGGGTGAGCGGGGTGGCCGCGGAGCGCACCGCGGCCGGCACGATCCTGCCGGCCCGGATGACCGGCCCGGACGGCGGCACCGCGTACGCGGACACCGGCGCGGCCGGGCACCTGCGCTGGCTGCTCGGCCTGCTGGTGGTGCTGGGCTGCGGCGCGGGGATCGTCCGGTGGACCGGGTCCACCCGGATCGCCGACCCCCGCGCCCGCCGCTGGGCGGTGACGGGCGCCGTGGCCGGCCCGCTGGCGATCACCCTCGGCTTCCTCGTCGCCGCCTGGTGAGCCCGCCCGTCGGGTGCTGCCGGGCGCCCGACGGCCGGGCCGCCGAGGGTGCCCGGCCGGGCCGGGTGGAAATTCCAGTCGGGCGTCAGGCGTGCCGACTCGGGTGTCAGGCGTGCACGACGGCGTAGACGTTGCGGCGGCGCAGGGCGTACTCCGTGGCGACCTCGGTGATCGCGTCCCGGCGGGACAGCCCGGCGGCCTCGCGGGCGGCGACGGCGGCCCGCAGCGTGTCGTCGTCGGGCCGCTCGGGGGCCGACTCGGGCGCGCCGGCCACGACGAGGGTGATCTCGCCGCGCGGCTCCCCCTCGGCCGCCCAGTCGGCCAGCTCGCCGAGCGGGCGGCGGACGATCTCCTCGTACGTCTTGGTCAGCTCGCGGCAGAGTGCGGCGGGCCGGTCGGCGCCGAACGCGGCGGCCAGGTCGGCGAGCGCGGCGGCGATCCGGTGCGGCGCCTCGAAGAAGACCAGCGTCCGCTCCTCGGCGGCCAGCGCCCGCAGGCGGGACCGCCGGGCGCCGCCGGTGCGCGGCAGAAAGCCCTCGAAGCAGAACCGGTCGCAGGGCAGGCCGGACAGTGCCAGGGCGGTGGTGACCGCGCTCGGGCCCGGCGCGGCGGTGACCGGCACGCCGGCGTCGAGGGCAGCCCGGACCAGCCGGTAGCCCGGGTCGGAGACGCTCGGCATGCCGCCGTCGGTGACCAGGGCGACCAGGTAGCCGGCGGTCAGCACGTCGACCAGCTCGGGGGTGCGCCGCTCCTCGTTGCCCTCGAAGTAGGAGACGATGCGGCCGCCGACGGTGACGTCGAGGTCCCGGGCCAGCCGGGTCAGCCGGCGGGTGTCCTCGGCGGCCACCACGTCCGCGGCGGCGAGCACCTCACGGAACCGGGCGGAGGCGTCGGCGGGGTTGCCGAGCGGCGCGCCGAGCAGGACCAGGCGCCCGGTTTCGGACTTTTCACCCACGAGATGCAACTCCTTCATCGACGGCTTTACCGGTATCGGGGACGACGGGCGCCACCGGGCACCTTCGCAGCCTACGATCGCCGGGTGACGAGTGCGTCGACAGCACAGAGCGCGGACCAGGCGGGGCAGGACCTCACGGACGGGAGTCCGCCGGAGGGCAGGTCCCCGGCTTCCGGCGGGATCCCCGGCGTGGTCCGGCGGCGGCTGGCCACCGTCGAGGCCCGGCTGGACGGGCGTTCCTGGCTCGCCACCGGCGTGATCGTCGCCATCGCGGCGATCCTGCGCTTCGTCGGCCTGAGCCACCCGCCGGGCAAGATCTTCGACGAGACCTACTACGCCCGGGAGGGCTGGGGGCTCATCGACAAGGGCGTCGAGTGGAACTACAAGGACGGCGGCGCGTCGTACGTGGTCCACCCGCCGCTGGGCAAGTGGCTGATCGGGTTCGGCGAGTGGGCCTTCGGCTACGCCGACGCCGAGCACGGCATCTCCGTGCCGGGGCACCTGATGACGACCGCCCCGGAGTTCGGCTGGCGGGTCTCGGCGGCGGTCATCGGCACCCTGTCGGTGCTGCTGCTGGTCCGCATCGGCCGGCGGATGTTCCGCTCGACCGCGCTGGGCTGCGCCGCCGGCCTGCTGCTCGCGCTGGACGGCTTCCACCTGGTGCTCTCCCGCACCGCGCTGCTCGACATCTTCCTGCTGTTCTTCGTGCTGGCCACGTTCGGCGCCCTGGTGCTCGACCGGGACGCCCGGCGCCGCCGGTGGGCCCGGGCGCTGGAGGCCGGCCTGGACCCGGGCCAGCCCGGGCGGGCCGGGCGTCCGGCGGGCGGCTGGCGGAACTGGCCGTGGTGGCGGCTCGCCGCCGGGGTCCTGTTCGGCTGCGCCTGCGCGGTCAAGTGGAGCGCGCTCTACTTCCTGCCGGTCTTCGCGCTGCTGGTGATCCTGTGGGAGGTCGGGGTCCGCCGCTCCGCCGGCGTACGCCGACCGTGGCGGGACACCCTCCTCGACGAGGTGCCGTGGCTGGTGCTGGCCGGGGTCCTGATCGTGGTCACCTACGTCGCCACCTGGTCCGGCTGGCTGCTCAGCGACGAGGGCTACTACCGGCTGGCCGAGCGCTACCCGAACGCCCCGCTGAGCGACACCCCGGTCTTCGGCGCGTTGAACAACCTGATCGAGTACCACAAGGCCGCGTACGGCTTCCACACTGGCCTCGACGACTCGCACAAGTACCAGTCGTGGCCGTGGCAGTGGCTGCTGCTCGGCCGGCCGGTCGCCTTCTACTGGGTTGGCAACGGGCCCTGCGGGGCGCCGAGCTGCGCCTCCGAGGTCCTGCTGCTGGGCACCCCGCTGCTCTGGTGGTCGTTCCTGCCCGCGCTGGCGGCGCTGGTCTGGCTGGGCCTGGCCCGGCGGGACTGGCGCGCGGGGGCGATCCTGCTCGTCGTGGCGGCCGGCCTGCTGCCCTGGTTCTGGTTCGCCCTCGACGGCCGGACGATGTTCTCCTTCTACACCGCGCCGATCCTGCCGTTCCTGGTGCTGGCGGTGGTCTACGTGCTCGGCGCGATCATCACGCCGGCCGGTCCACCGGGCGCCGTCGCCGCGCAGCCGGGAGACGGCGGACCTGCCGCCGCGCGCGAGGAGTCGGACGAGATCCGGGACCGCAGGCTGGTCGGCGGGGTGATCGCCGGGGCGTACGTCCTGCTCGTCGCGCTCTGCTTCGCGTACTTCCATCCGATCTTCGTCGGGAAGGTGCTGCCGTACGCCGAGTGGTCGGCGCGGATGTGGCTGGACGGCCGCTGGATCTGAGGACGGCACGGCACCCGCCGCGCGCCCCGGGCGGCGCGGCGGGTGCACAAAGAACGGGCCCGCACGCGGTGGCGTGCGGGCCCGTTCGACGTAGATGCGCGCCCCGATCGCCTGCCACGGGGGAAGCGGGCGATTGGGGCGCGCATCAAGAGCTTAACCACCACCTACCACTGGCACAACGGGTCGACTTCGGTCAGATTTCCGACCAACGCGACACCGCACGGATGGTTTACATCCGGCACTAACGGTCCGTCATCTCGCGCAAACGGTACGGATCGACAGCGCCGGCGGGACCGGGATCTGCCAGATTTCGCAGCTATCGGGATTCCCATCGATGGGAGACTTCCCGTAACGTATCGATCGATTTGGTTCTCCAGTAACCCTGGGTCCGGTCCGTCGGCACCCGGGCCGGTTGCACTGTCAGCCATCCCGATCGATCGGACGGAGTTCACGATGACCCGTACCCTCCGCTGGACCGGCGGCCTGCTGGCCACCGTCACCGCCGCCACCCTCGGCCTGTCCGCCCCCGCCCACGCGGCCACCGTCTCGGTGCCGCTGCGTACCCTCGTCGCCGACCTGCCGGTGGCCGCCGAGAGCCGTACCGGCTACAACCGGGACCTGTTCCCCGCACTGGACCGACGCGGACTCCGACGGCTGCAACACCCGCTACGAGGTGCTGATCGCCGAGGCCACCACCCGCCCCACGGTGG
This sequence comes from Micromonospora sp. DT46, assembly GCF_049841735.1. NCBI lineage: Bacteria > Bacillati > Actinomycetota > Actinomycetes > Micromonosporales > Micromonosporaceae > Micromonospora > Micromonospora sp. DT46. The sequence continues at coordinate 557,091 of NZ_JBNCKW010000001.1, forward strand.
GCTCGAGCTGCCAACTGACCGGCGGGCGCTGGCGCTCCTACTACGACGCCGCCTACTGGACCAACCCGTCCGACCTGGACATCGACCACATGGTTCCGCTCGCCGAGGCGTGGGACTCGGGCGCCCGGAACTGGACCACGTCGCGGCGGCAGGCGTTCGCCAACGACCTCGGCGACGTCAGGTCGTTGGTCGCGGTGACCGACAACGTCAACCAGGCCAAGGGCGACCAGGACCCGGCCACCTGGCAGCCCACCAACGAGAAGTGCCGGTACGTCGGCGAGTGGGTGGCGGTGAAGACCCGGTGGCGGCTGAGCGTCGACAGCGCCGAGAAGAGCGCGTTGACCAGCCGGGCGAACTCCTGCACGAACATCACGATCACGGTGACGCACGCGTACTGACCGCCGGGCACCCCGGGGCGACCGGTCGCCCCGGGGTGCGGTCAGGACGTCCGGGGGCTGCGGGGCAGCCAGCCGAGGAACCGGTCCTGCAGGGACGTGCCGGAGGACGGCGGCAGGTCCTGCGCGGCGGCCGCGAGACAGGACCCCAGGTACACGCTGAGCATGGCGCGGTCCCGCCGGTACTCCTCCAGCAGCCGGGACCGTTTGGCCGGGCACGGCCATTCCGCCCCGCACGTGCCGCAGGTCCAGCCGGGAGCGAGTGGAGCGTGCTCGTCCGCCCCGGACGCCGAGGATTCCGCACCACCGGTCATCGCACTCCCTCTCCGGTTCACGTGGCGACCCGCCCCCGGTGGGCTGGTCGACAGTGGACCATTCCCGCCCACCGGCGACGCCCTGTCAGCGCCGCAGGACGCTGCGGTGTTACGCCTTGCGGTACGTTCACCAACCATGACCCTCGCGACGCCGACCGTGGGCGGGGCGCCGGCCCGGCGGTCCGTTCGCCAGCCGCCGCACCGGCCACCGGCCGACGGGCTCGGAGCCGGGCGGGCGCGCGGACGGTCGCACCTGTCGGGGGGCGGCGGTGCGTGACCTGCTGCCGCCGGCCGTGGCGGTGGCCGTGGCCGGGGCGTCGGACTGGGCTGGCGAGCTGCTGCCGGCCGAGCGGGCCTGCCTGGGCGAACGCGCGGTGCAGAGCCGCCGCCGCGACTTCACCGCCGGGCGGGTCTGCGCCCGCCGGGCGATGGCGGCCCTCGGCGTACCCCCGGTGGCGGTGCCGTCGGCCGCGGACCGGTCGCCGGTCTGGCCGGCCGGCGTGGTCGGCGCCATCACCCACACCCGCGGCTACTGCGCGGCGGTCGCGGCCCGCTCCGGCGAGGTCCGGTCGGTCGGCATCGACGCCGAGGGGCACCGGGAGCTCAACGCGGGCGTACGCCGGCTGATCTGCCTGCCCGAGGAGCAGGACCGGTGCGCCCGCCTGCCGGTGGGCACCTCCTGGCCGGCGGTGCTGTTCAGCGCCAAGGAGACCGTCTACAAGGTGTGGCACCCGGTCGTCGGCACGTGGCTGGACTTCCACGACGCGCTGGTGGAGTTGGATCCGGACGCCGGCACCTTCACCGCCCGGATCGCCCCGGCGCGACTCGACGCGGCTCCGCTCGCCCGTCCGCCCGCGCTGGTCACCGGCCGGTTCGCGGTCGACGACGCGCTGGTCCGCACCGCCGCCGTGCTGCTGTCCGGTTGACCCGGGCACGGAATCCGAACAGGGGACGGCGCGGCGCTGCCGGAGACGCGAAGATGGTCCGTTGTCCGCGCACGGTAGCGTCAGCCGCGTTTGCCGTCGTCGTCAGGTGCCTAGGAGTACGGTGAGTCACCCCCCGCCCCCTTACGGGCCGCAGGATCCGAACCAACCGAGCCCGGAGCAGCAGCCGCAGCCGTACCCGCCGGCACCGATGCCGCAGTTCCCCGCCGACCAGGGCGGCCACCCGCCGCAGCCGCCGACCTCCGGCGCCCCGCAGGCCACGGGCGACCCGTGGGCCCCGCTCCCGCCCGTGCCGCCGCAGCAGCCGGCCGGCGACCCGTGGGCCGCGCCGCAGCCGCCGGTCTCCGGGGCACCGCAGCCACCGGTGTCGGGCGCGCCCGGCGAGCCGTGGGCGCAGCCGCCGGTCTCGGGGGTGCCGCAGCCACCGGTGTCCGGGATGCCGCAGCCACCGGTGTCCGGGATGCCGGGCGAGCCGTGGGCCGCCCCGCACCAGCCGACCTCGGGCACGCCGTACCCGCCGGTGTCCGGCACGCCGGGGTATCCGGCCGCCGGGCCCGGCTACCCGCCGCCCGGTGGGCCCGGCTACGCGCCCGGTGGGCCCGGCTACGCGCCCGGTGGGCCGGGCTACCCGGGCGGCGCGCCCGGTTACCCCCTCGGCGCGCCGCATCCGGCCGCGCCGCCGAAGAAGAACAAGACCGTCCTGATCGTCGTGGCCGTGGTGGCCGTGCTGGCCCTGCTCTGCTGCATCGGCGGCGTCGTCGCGCTCATCGCCGGCGCCAACAAGGCGGCGGACGACCTGAATAAAGCCGCCCCGCGAATCACGCTGCAGCCGGACGGCCCGTCCCCGTCGGCCAGGGACGGCGAGACCTTCAACATGAAGCCCGGCGCCACCCTGGTGGTCTCCGACGACGACGGGACCATGGAGATCACGGTCACCCGGTTCACCACGGAGACCAAGGGCTGCCGGTCGTACGCCCCGCCCCCCGACAAGGGCATGTACCTGATCGCCCACGTCACCGCGACGGTGACCAAGGGCAAGAGCTCCATCAACCCGTTCTACTTCAACTGGGTGGCCGCCAACGGCACCACCGCCAACGGCCTGGCGAGCGCGCTCTCCGGCTGCGGCGACACCCTGGACTCCGGCAACAACCTGCCCGAGGGCAGCAGGCGCGCGGGCACGGTGGTGTTCAACGTGGCCGACAAGAACGGCGCGCTGGAGTACCTGCACAGGTTCGAGACCACCGGCTCCTGGCGGCCGTGATCCACAGCTCGTGACGGGAGGCCGGGCCCCTGGGGTCCGGCCTCCCGCGCTCTTCCCGCCGGCCGTCCCGTCGGGGAGGCCGGCGCTCGTCAGCGGCCCTGCTCCAGCAGGTCGGCGACCGTGATCAGCGGGGTCACCAGCGACGGCACCAGGGCGGCGTCCTCCAGCCGGCCGCGCCGGTAGGTGACCAGTTCCGCCCCCCGCACGCTCCACGCCGGCACCGCTCCCGCCAGGTGCGCCGCGATCAGGGTCGGCCCGACCAGCGCCTGCTGCCCCGGGGCCGCAGCGGCCACCCGCCACTGCCGGTCGAACTCCTCGTGCCCGGTGGCGTAGGTGTCGCTGCCGAACAGCGCGCGGCCCAGCTTCGAGAACGCGTGGCGTGGTCCGACCGAGAGCGCCGGGAACGGCCGCCGCAGCCACACCGAGCAGACGACGTACGTGTGGGTGTGCGTGGTGGTCGTCTGGTTGCCGTCCGCGCCGGTCGAGCTGTGCGTCTCGGTGTACGCGTACTCGGCCACGCAGACGGGTCGGCCGTGCAGCGTCCCGGTCAGCGCGAACCGCACGCCCCGGCGGTTGCGGCCCGGCACCCGGTCGGTCCAGGTGATCTGGGGCCGCTCGTCAAAGGTCCAGCCGTACCGGGCGGCCCACTGTCGCCAGTGCTCCCGCCGCTCCCGCTCCCGCCGGTGGGACGCCACGACCAGCGCGACGACGCCCGCCACGAGCAGGACGGCGACTGCCGCGCAGCCACCCGTCCAGAACACACCCGCCATCCGCTCCACGGGCCGCAGCGTAGTGACCGGCCGCACGCGCGCCCGTCCCCGGACGGTGGCGGCCGCGGATCCGGCTGCCGGCCGGGTTGCGGGGTTTCCTCGACGCCGCGCCTCGCATTCGTCACCCGGTGTCGTCGGGACCCCTGTCGATCCACTGATCGCACCCCAGACATCGACGAATCGATTGATCCTCATTTGGCGCGCTGCTTAGCTCCCACCGGCACCCTCGACGACGATGGTCCTGGCCGGTGAGCGTGAACCACCACGCGTGACCCGGCCGGGCCGCGCTCCCGCGCGAGGCGCGTCGACGGAGATCGTGCACCACCACCATGACGGGGAAGTCGAATGACGGCACGGACGAACGACGCGGTCGAGCTGAGCGTGGTCATACCCACCTACCAGGACGCGCAGTGCCTGGCGCTGACGCTGCGGTCGCTGACGCGACAGACGGTGAGCCCCGAGCGCTTCGAGGTGGTGGTCATCCGCGACGGCGGCTCCCCCGCCGGTTACGCCGACGCCGTCGAGGCTGCCACCGGTCTCGACCTCCGCCTGCTGGAGTTCCCCAGACGGCGGGGACGCTCCGCAGCCCGCAACGAGGCGGTCCGGCACACCCGGGCGCCGCTGCTGTTGTTCCTCGACGCCGACTCGTACGCCTCCCCGCAGTTGCTGGAGCGCCACCTGGCCCACCACGCGGTCGCCGGCCGGCCCGCCGTGCTGATGGGCCGGCGCGACGAGCTGAGCCTGGAGCACGTCGAGGCCGCCCTCGACGACCGGGAGATGACCGACGTCCCCCGCCGCCGCGCGGACCGCGCCGGCGACCTGCGCTTCCCGCACGGTCAGCCCCCGGGGCCGGAGTGGCTCCGGGCGGGCTGGGCGCTCGCCTACACCCACAACATCTCGCTCGCCCGTGACCTCTTCGACCGGACCGGCGGATTCGACGAACGCTCCGGGCTGCGCTGGGGCCTGGAGGACATCGAGCTGTTCTATCGGGTGCACCGGCACCTCGGCGTGACCGAACTCAATTTCGCCTTCGACGACGAGGCCCGCGCCTTCCACCTCCCGCACCACCGCAACACCGACCGCAACTGGTCCGACTTCGCGGCCAACCGGAGCCTCCTGACCGGGCAGTACCACGTCATCGAATGGGAGTTCTACGGCCTGCTGGACGTGTACGACTCGCTGGAGCGCATCGTGTACTACCGCTCCGCGGCCACCGACTGCGCGCGGCGCTCGACGTGCCGGATCGGGCCGGCGTTCGACCGGCTCGCCGACCGCCTGCCCGGCCCCCGCGTGCTGTGGGTGGGCACCGGCAGCGATCAGGTCGACCTGCCGACCGGGGCGCTGACCTTCGACTACTCCGCCCCGCCGGGCCCGACGAACCACCACCTGGTCGGCATGGACCCGCCCATCCCGCCGGGCAGCCTCGACGCGGTGGTCAGCGTCGACTTCTGGCGGTACCTGCGGTGGGACGATCTCTGCCGGTTCGTCAACACCTCCGGACGGCTCGCCCGCGAGGTGCACCTGGTCGGCACGGGCGACACCGGATCGGCGCCGCTCACCCCGGGGCCGGCGGTGCTGGACTACCTGCGCCGCGCCCTGAGCGCCGCGTTCGCCACCAGGCTGACCCACGTCGACGGGCTCGGTGAGGTGCTCACCCTGCGGCCCCTGCCTGCCGCCGCTCGGAGGGGCCCGGCGCGCGTGTGACGTCGGCCAGGGACATTGGCGCCCGCTCCAGCCCTATACGGTGACTTGCGTGGATCTCCGGTACACGCGTAGCGGCTCGACCAGAGTGATGGGCAACGTCGCCCTGGCCGCCGGGCTGCTCATCTCGTTACTGATGATCAGCCCGGATAATCCTTCGACCGGGGGATACGTCCTCGCCGCCCTGCTCGTCATGACGGGGCTCGGGCTGCGGCTCGAAGCGGCGCTCCTCGCCCTGCGTGACGACGGGCAGACCAGGTAGCGCCTTCGCCTCGTCGACCGTGTCCTCACGGGACGGACCAGGACCGTAGGCGTCGCCTCCGCCGGCGCGATCTTCGACGCGCCCGACTTCCTTCGCGCCCTGTCCGGGCACGTCTCGGTCGACCTGCGCCCGTAGGCCTTCATCCGGTCGCCCTCGACGGCGCCACCGTCGTGGTGGTCGCCGGTCACGGGCGCCACCTGCGGCGCTGGCCAGCACACCGAATCCTCAAGGTTCCCTCTGGCCGTCGCATCGAAGGGTTGATCAAACGGCTCAGGCGATGCAAAGATCCAGGTCAAGCCACGTCGTCGACGTGAAAGACGCCTCCGCCGCCTCAGTTCCGCCCATGCTCCACACGGTCCTCGACGCGATCCGTCGAGGCCTGGATCGCCGTGGGCGGACACACGACGCACTGCATCCGACGCACCCGGCCCGCTCGCACCCGGCACGATCCTCCGACGCGATCCGTCGGAGCCGGGCTCGTCGTGCGCGGGTGCAGCATGTCCATCTTTGGATGAATCGATGCGGTCCGGCCCGCGCTCGGGCCGGCCGCGACATCACTGACGGCCACAGACAGAAGGAGGGGAGCATGCGAGGTAGACAGCCACGCATCGTGTTCTTCGCGATGTCCGCCCTGGTGGCAACCACTTTCGTCGCGACCGCGCCTGCGGGCGCGGACCCCACGAAGCCCACCGCCACGGGCTCCGAAGGAGCCCACCACGCGGATCATGAGTCGAACCACGTACGCATCAAGCTGACCGGATCCGACATGCTCGACAAGGTGGTAGCCGCCGGCTACGACGTCGAGCACGGCCTCACCCGTGTGCCGGACGGCATCGAGGGCGAGGCGCACGTGGACGCCGGGCAGGTCGCCGAGCTCAAGGCGATGGGCGTCAAGATCCTCGGCGAGAACGAGCGCTTCACCTGGAGCGACGTGGCCGACGGCGGCTTCCGGGCCGCCGGGGCACGGGCCGCCCAGCCGCTCGCCCAGCCGGCGCAGGTGACCGAGGCGAACGACGCGACGGTACGAGTCGTCCGCGCCGACTGGTTCACCACGAAGGGCCAGGGCTTCCTCTACGTCGAGGCACGGACCACCGAAGGCGCGCAGACCAACCCGATCGTCCTGATGCAGCTCGAGAACGACTCGGGCGTCGGTACGCCGTTCGGCTCCGCCCGGACGATGAGCCGCTTCGTCGACTCCGGGCAGTACATGTTCCACCGGAACCTGTTCAAGCTCGACGCGCGTCCTGACCAGATCAAGGTCAGCAGCTCGACCGGCGGCGTCACCACCGGCAAGGTCTCCAACTGGCTCGAGGGCGCCCCGCCGCCGCTGACGGACAACCCGGGCTACAGGTCGGACTTCATCGACGGCTACAAGCATCCGCAGCAGCTCTTCAGCCGCGCCGAGGAGATCGCCCGGCAGTACCCGGACATCGCCGAGATCGTCTACCTGCCGCACAAGACGAACGGCTACCAGCGCAAGGCGCAGGCCACGATCGGCGGTACCGGGCAGGCGGCGGTCGTCGTCAGTTCGGCGGCGTGGGGCCACGAGGGTGGCAACGACGTCACCGTCGAATTCGTGGAGCGGCCGGGGGCGAGCCTCCCGCTCGGCGTCGACGTGTCGGGCAAGGCGGTCCGCGTCCTCCTCGCGAAGGACGCCAACGGCGCGCTCGCCAGCACCGCCGCGCAGGTGGCGGCGGCACTGGAGACCCAGTCGCAGGGCCTGATCGACCGGGCGCACCCGTACCGCAGCAACGCGGGCACCGGGCTCGTCGTGCCGACGTCCGCCCCGGTCGCGCTGAGCGACTTCCTCGACCAGAAGCGCGTCGGCGCGCCGGAGGGCGAGGTGCCCCGCGGCGAGGCCACCATCCCGGTCCTGCGGATCGGCAAGCACCGCGACGGCCGCAACCCCGGTGTCCTGATCCAGGCCCAGGACCACGCCCGCGAGTGGGTGCCCGCGACGACGACGCTGGAGACGGCCGAGCGTCTGGTGCACAACTACAAGACCGACAAGGACACGAAGAAGATCGTCCAGGAGACGGACATCTTCCTCGTCCTGTCGAACAACCCCGACGGCGCGAACTACAGCTTCTACAACTACGCCTCGCAGCGTAAGAACCTGACGAACCACTGCGAGGACGCGAACGCCGACCCGGACCGCCGTAACTCGTGGGGCGTCGACCTGAACCGGAACTACCGGGTCGGGTCGGGCCACGACGGCTACGCCGGTGGGTCGACGGTGTGCACGAGCGGCACCTACCAGGGGCCGGAGAAGCTGTCCGAGCCCGAGTCGAAGAACATCGTCTGGCTGGTCGAGAAGTACTCGAACATCAAGTTCATGATGTCGGTGCACTCCAACGGCGGCCAGCTGTTCTGGCAGCCCGGCGCCTACATCGCGGACGGCCGGGTCACCACGCCGCGTCCGCCGCTGGGCGACGAGGCGTTCTACTGGCAGTCGGCCGGCAGGATCCTGTCGCAGGTCAAGGCGTACCGGGAGACCGTCGTCACGCCGGAGAACGTCGGCGGCTCGTCGGACGTCCTGTACTCCTCCGCCGGCAACGTCCGTGAGGACATGTACCACACCTACGGGATCTACTCCTTCGGCTGGGAGGTCGGCGGCTCGATCTACAACCCGGCCACCGGCAACTGGCAGGGCGGCTCGTTCCAGCCGGCGTGGGAGGGCAATCCGGCGCTCGTCAGCGGCCACTCCGAGACGATGGAGTACGCCAACGGGATCATGGAGATGTTCCGGATCGCGGCAGAGTGGGGCAAGGACAAGAAGAAGCCGACCTCCGAGCTCGTCCCTGGCGGCGGCAGGTACACCGGGTCCGTCGACGTGCGCTTCGAGACGAGCGAGCCGGCCACCATCTACTACACGACGGATGGCAGCCGGCCGACCCTCGAATCGCCGCGCTACCAGGCCACCGAGTTCCGTGAGCCGGGGCAGGTCTTCCGCGTCACCAGCACCACCACGTTCCGCTGGTTCTCGGTCGACGCCTCCGGCAACGTCGAGAAGGGCTACGACCCGGAGAAGAACGGCAAGAACTACCGCTCGGCGACGGTGACGATCGTCAAGTAGGTAGCGCCCATCCGGTAATTCGTTGCCTCGTCGGTGCGGGAGGCCGCACCGACGAGGCAACGAGCGTTTCCATGGTGAGTCCGGGCGCGTCAGCGTCGCAGCCGTGGTGGGTGGGTGGGCGGGTGCGGCACCGACCGAGCGGGAGCCAGTCAGGTCGTCAGTGAGCTCGCAGAACGTGCTCAAGCCGCTGCTCGAGTCGGCTGCGAGCGAGGTCGTCACTGATGCTTAGTCCAGAGTCGCGCCATGGCTGGACGACTTTCACCGGGTCCGGCAGGTAGCCGACAATGTCCATGACGTTCCAGTACCGGCACCCGTCCTCGTCGTGACGGTCATCAGCCCGGCGACGGTACGCGTTCGTGAATCTGGCTCCAGCCTCAACGCCGTGCAACATCGCGAGGTAGGTCGCGGCATGTGCCACGTCCAGGGTCGCCGGTCCCCACGATGTCTCGACCCAGTCCACGACGCCGCTGACACGCCCCTGCGACCACAGCAGATTCCCCAGATGAAAATCTCGGTGCAGGAACGTACCGGCATAGGCCGGTACGGGTTGGTCCAGCAACTCGAACGCCTGATGCCAGAGCTGTCGCCGCTGCGCCCACGGCGGCACGACTCGTTTGTCCGGCGCCGCCCAGGACTGGTACTGCCGTGGCCTGTCCCGGCCGGGCGCGAATTGGTGGATGCTGACGAGGACCTGCGCCATCGCCTCCAGGATGCCGTCCGCGGCAGAGGTCAGGCACAGACGCCCGGGCAGCCAGGACATGAGGTGTGCCGGTGCCCCGGCGGAGTCCCCGGACAGATCGAGGGCGACACTTCGAGGCGCTGGGATCGATGACCGTTGCAGTTGGTGCTGGACAGCCGCCTCCCTGGAAAGCAGCCCGGCAGCGTGTCGGCGCCACGGCTCCTTCGTCATCAGTCGGAGTACAGCCTGTTCGCCGTCGTGTCCGGTCAGGCCAAGCATGGTGGACGTGCAACCACCCGTGAGACGCCGCACCCTGGTGATCCGACGCTGCCAAGCCGACTCAACCCAGCGAATCTCGCGCTCGGTCGCACTGCCCACGAGTACCACTCTGTCATCGGCGCTTCCGGGCGCGTGCCGGGGTGCCGGTCCACGCTCACGCCAGGCTCTTGACCTGAACCGACGTTGAGGTTCTACCTTCGTTCCCAATGGTTCCGTCCTCGGCGAAGGAGATCACATGACGACGCTGCAACTGTCCGACGCAGAACTCGCGGGCCAACCGGCCGCCTACTGGACAGGCGTCGCCTACGAATCCCTCATCGCTTTCACCCGAGCCCGGCATGCCGAACTCGGGTTCACTCAGCCCCAGTTCTGGCTGCTGCGGAACCTCTCCAGGAACGACCTCCTGCCCGACGGCGGCGGGATGACACTTCCTGAGCTCCGACGGGCGATGAGCTCGTATCTCAGGGCCGAAGACGATCTGGACGTCGAGGCGGAGGCTCTGCTAGAGCGCGGGTGGCTGACCCGCGACGAGGAAGAAAGACTGTGGATCACCGCGGCCGGAGAAGACGCCCGAGTCAGCCTCAAACAGCACGCGCCGGCAATCCGGGCCCGCATCCACAAGGGCATCGATGACGCGGACTACGTCGCGACCCTCAAGGTTCTCCGGCAGTTGATCCTGAACACCGGTGGCGCGGCGTAGCGCGCCCAGCCTGGTCAGTCCAGCTCTGTAACGTGAGGCCATGCCTCTTGACCCGGTAGCACACAACCGCACCGCCTGGGACCGGCAGGTCGAGCAGGGCAACGAGTGGTCACGCCCCGTCTCCAGCGAGACGATCGCCAGGGCGCGGGCCGGCGACTGGTCGGTCGTCCTGATCGGCTACCAGCCCGTCGACCGCACCTGGTTTCCCCCCGAACTCGCGGGCACGGACGTCCTGTGTCTGGCCTCGGGCGGCGGGCAGCAGGGCCCGACGCTGGCCGCTGCGGGGGCCCGGGTCACCGTCTTCGACAACTCGCCCCGGCAACTCGAACAGGACGAGTCGGTCGCCCGGCGGGACGGCCTGGAGCTGCGTACCGTCCTCGGGGACATGCGCGACCTGTCGGCGTTCCCGGACTCCTCGTTCGACCTGGTCTTCCACCCCGTGTCGAACCTGTTCGTGCCCGAGCTCGCGCCGGTGTGGCGGGAGTGCTTCCGGGTGCTGCGACCGGGCGGGACGCTGCTGTCCGGCTTCCTCAACCCGGACGTCTTCCTCTTCGACAACGAGGCGCTGGACCAGCGCGGCGAACTGGTGGTGCGCCACCGGCTGCCGTACAGCGACCTGACCCACGTCCCGGCGGCGGAGCGCGAACGCCTGTGGGGCGCGGACGCACCGCTGGAGTACAGCCACACGATGACCGCGCAGATCGGTGGTCAGCTCGCCGCCGGCTTCGTCATCGTCGGCTTCGAGGAGGCGCCGCACCACTCCGACGCCACCGCCGGATGGCTGCCCGGCTACTTCGCCACCCGGGCGGTGAAGCCGTGACGGCGGGCGGCTGACAGGCGCGCCGTGGCATGGCTGACCCGACTCGCGGGCCAGCCAGGCGCCCGGGCGCCCGCAGGTGGCAAATCCCTTGCCGGCCGGACTGCCAACTGCGACGCTCCGCCGATGATCGACAAGCCTGGTGTCGACGAGCGGCTCCTGGCGGCTGAGGTGGCCGCCGCCTGGGCCATGACCATCGTCGACCTCGTGTTCATGCCGGTCGGGCTCGACGGGCACGCATGGGCGTACCGGGTGGACGCGTCCGACGGCGAGCGATACTTCCTGAAGCTGCGCCGCGGCACGTTCACCCGGGCGGCCGTCCTGCTGCCCGGGTTCCTCAAAGCGCAGGGCGTCGGGCAGGTCGTGGCACCCATCGACCTGCCGGACGGCGGAGCCTGTCACGGCTTCGGGGAGTACCAGCTGCTGCTCTACCCGTTCCACGACGGCGGCAGCCTGTGGCGGCGCGGCCTCACCGACCGCCAGTGGAGCGAGTACGGCGAGTTCCTGGGTCGCCTGCACGCCGTCACGCCGAGCGCAGACCTCGCCGCCGTCCTGCCGGTCGAGACCTACCGATCGGACGCTGGCGAGCGGCTGCGGGCCCTCGGCGGACAGGCTGCGACGAGCGAGGTCCTCGGCGCGTTCTGGGCCCGGTACGGCGCCGCGCTGCACCGGTTGGCGGAGACGGTCGACGAGCTGGCCTCCCGCGTGACGCACGCTCGACACGTCATCTGCCACGCCGACATCCATCCCGGCAACCTGATCGCTGACGACGACGGTCCCCTGCACGTCGTGGACTGGGACGCGCCGATCCTCGCGCCACGCGAGCGGGACCTGATGTTCATCCACAGCCAGGACTTCGGCGACCACCCGATCGACGCGCACCGCGCCGAACTCTTCCGCCGAGGCTACGGGCCGCTGGAACCGGACCAGACCTTGCTGAGCTACTACCGCAGCGAGCGGCACCTCGACGACGTCGCTGCATTTCTGCGTAGCGTCCTCAACCCCGAGGCCAGTCCGGAATCTCGCGCCAACGACCAGTACTGGCTCACCCGCATCGCCGAGACCGTCGCCGACCCGAACCCCTGACCCCCTCGGTAGTCACTCAGTCCACGGGCGGGCTTGTTTGGCCGCGTGCGTTCTAATGGCCTCGTGCCGAAACCCTCGTCCCCCTCACTTCTCTACTACCTGCGGTTCCCCTTGTGGCTCTTCGTGGTGCCCGTGCTGCTGTTCGCCGGCATTCCTGCCCTGATGTTGGCCGGTCACGGCGAGATTGGCGCAGCTGCGCTGGTCTTGATCGGCAACGTCTACGCGATCATCCTCGGCCGCCTGATCCTCGCTAGAAAGCTTCTCGGGAAGGGAAGGGTGAAGCCCGAGGACCTAGCCTGAACGCCGTTGCTGCACTCAGCTGCCGTACAAGATCGGAAAAGGCCGTCTCCGACGTGCGGAAACGGCCTTGAGCTGGGTGGAGTTGAGGGGATTCGAACCCCTGACCCCCTCGATGCGAACGAGGTGCGCTACCGGACTGCGCCACAACCCCTCCGCCGGCGGACCGGCATCGGTCCCACCCGGCTTTCACCGGGCGGGCCGGCGCCAAGGCTAACAGGTTCACCGCCCCCGCCGCGAATCCACCCCCCGCGCGCCGAGATCTTGGCACGAAACGGCCCCTCCGGGGGCCGCCAGCCACCAAGATCTCGAAGAAGGACCCCAGGCAGGCGGCGGAGGGGGAGCCGATCGGCGCGAAAGTCGGTGGACATCGCGGGTGGTAGTGGGAAGCGTGGGGCGTATGCGACAGGAAGACGTCTGGGACGACGACACCGCCCGCCGCTACGACACCCCGGGCACCGGCATGTTCGCCTCCGAGGTGCTGGGGCCGACCGTGGATCGCCTGGCCGAGCTGGCCGGCGGCGGGGCGGCGCTCGAATTCGCCGTCGGCACCGGCCGGGTGGCCGTTCCGCTCGCCGCGCGCGGGGTGCCGGTCAGCGGCATCGAGCTGTCCCGTCCGATGGTGGAGCGGCTGCGGACGAAGGTGGATGAGGCGACCGTTCCGGTGGTGATCGGTGACATGGCGACCGCCACCGCCCCGGGCGAGTTCTCGCTGGTCTACCTCGTCTACAACACGATCTCGAACCTGCTCACCCAGTCCGAGCAGGTGGCCTGCTTCCGCAACGCCGCCCGCCACCTCGCCCCGGGCGGCCGGTTCGTGATCGAGTTGTGGGTGCCGGAGCTGCGCAAGCTCCCACCGGGCCTGGATGCGACGGTCTGGTCGTCCGAGCCGGGGTACATCGGCCTCGACACCTACGACGTGCTGCGCCAGCAGGTCGTGTCGCACCACTTCCGGTTCGACGAGAGCACGCACGCCCAGCTGTTCCGGTCGCCGCACCGCTACATCTGGCCGGCGGAGCTGGACCTCATGGGTCAGCTGGCCGGGTTCGAGCTGGAGAGCCGGCACGCGGACTGGTCCGGCGCCGAGTTCACCGCCGACTCGCGGTCGCACGTGTCCGTCTACCGCCTGCCAGCCACGAGCTGACGTGGCCGGTCAGGCCGAGTGGGAGCCGCGGCCGGACTGGTAGGGGCGACCGCGCAGGCCACCCGAGCGGCGGTAGGAGACCGAGCCGCCGTTGGCCGCCGCCGGCAGGTCCGCCGGGCGGTCCAGGCCCATCGCGGCACGGCGTACCACCTCGCGCTGGGCCGCCAGGCGGCGCTGCGCCTCGCGGCGGGCCGCCGCCCGGCGGGCCTGCTCCCGCCGCACCTCGGCCTGCCGGGCGGCCAGCCACGCCGCCTCGCGGGCCTGCGCCCGCCGCCGCCGGCGATCCGCCAGTGCCAGCCGCCGCAGGTGTACGACGTACGCGACCAGCAGCGCGGCGGTGACCCCGAAGCTGATCCAGAAGCCGGGGCTGACCACGATCACGCCGATGAGCTCGACGAAGTTCAGCAGCAGCAGCGCGGCGAGCACCCGACGGCGGCGGTAGACGGCGGGGGTGTGCTGTCGGCGGGGCGGCGGCCGGCGGCGGCCCTTGCGGGGGGCCGGCGGCACGGCGCGCAGCCGCTTCGACCGGCGCGTGGCGGGGGGCGCGGAGACCGGCGCGGAGAGCCCGCCCGTGTTCGCGTCTTCACTGAGGGTGATGACGAGGCTGCGGGGCAGGTGCACCGGGCGGCGCCCCGGCACAGTGCGGCGCCGCCGGCGGCGCTGGAGCACCCGCGCCGTCGACTGCGCCCGCTCCGCCACCAGCCGCTCGGTGGCGTCGTACCGGCGAACCAGCGCCGGGGCGAGGGCGAGCAGACCGGCGGCGGCGAGGACGGCGAGGAGCACCGAGGTCGGCACCCTCACCCCTCCCGTCACCGAATTCGGAGCAACCGCCGCCCGGCCGCAGGATCTTCCACCGATGGTGGTCGGGTGCGCGGATCGTACGGGTGGAGCAGCGCTTGCCACAGCTTGCAGTTACTTGAGGTTACGGGCCGTGGACGCGGATGCTGACACGCCGCGCCGATCCCGTGCGTGGGACGCCTCACCCCGTGGTGGCGCGGAGCCGGTGCCAGCGGGCCAGCAGCCCACCCTCGGCCGCGACCTCCTCGCTGGTCATCGCGTATCCGATATGGTCCCGCCACGCACCGTCGATGTGCATGTAGCGCACGTGGTACGACTCCTCGCGGAAGCCCAGCTTCTCCACCACCCGCCGGGACGGCCGGTTCTCGGGGCGGATGTTCACCTCGACCCGGTGCAGCCCCACGCTGAAGGCATGGTCGACCGCGAGCGCCAGCGCCGTGGGGATGACGCCGCGACCGGCCACCCGGGAGTCCACCCAGTAGCCCACGTACGCCGAGCAGAACGCCCGCCGCACGATGCTGCCCACGTTGAGGTGGCCGACCAGCCGATCCCGGCCGTCCTCGCGCAGGCAGACGGCGAACGGCATCCCCTCGCCGGTGCGCGCCGACCGGCGCTGGTCGCGGTAGACCCAGCGGAACGCGGCCGGCGAGTTCAGCTCGTGCCAGCTTCCCGGCACGGACGACTCCCACGGCGCGAGCCACTCCCGGTTGGCGCGGCGCACCTCGGCCCAGGCGGCGGCGTCCGAACGCCGGTAGGGCCGCAGCAGCACCGGCCCGTCGGCCAGCACCGCCGGCCACCCCGGCGCCCGCCCGACCCCGAACAGACTCACGGAACAGACCTTCCGCTCACGACCGACGAAACCAGAGCCCGGACGGCACTCACCGGGCCAACCTTCCGTTCACGACCGACGAAACCGAATCTCGGACGGCGCTCACCGGCGCCGGTCCAGCAGGAGGACGTCCACAGTGGACCCGGCCGCCGCGGTGGTCACTCGCTCGCCGAGCACCATCAGCCCGTTCGCCTCGGCCAGCCCGGAGAGGGTGTACGGGCCACCGTTGAGCGGCTGCACCGTGTAGCCGCCGCCGCGCCGCTCGGCGACGTGCGCGGGGCGGAACTCGCGCAGCCCCACCGGGGACGAGATCGTCTCCAGCAGGTGGGCGCGGACGCTGGGCCGGAACACCGGTTCCGCCCCGGCCAGCAGGTTGATCGCCGGGCGGGCCAGCACCTCGAAGCCGATCAGGGCGGAGCCCGTGTCGCCGGGCAGGCAGACCACCGGCACCTCCTCGGCGCCGACCGTGCCGAAACCGAGCGAGGTGCCGGGGTAGAGCGCGACCTCGGTGAAGGTGACCGGGCCGGCCCGGCTGCCCTCCCGCCGGGAGAGGATCCGCCGCACCATGTCGCCCGGCCCGGTGCCGGTCCCACCCGTGGTGATGATCAGGTCGGCGCGCAGCGTCTGGTCCTCCAGCAGCCCGCGCAGCCCCTCCGGATCGTCGTCGCAGATGCCCACCCGGTACGCCAGGGCGCCCACCTCGGCCGCGGCGGCGGTCAGCGCGTGCGAGTTGGCGTCGACCGTCTGGCCGGGCTGGCTGCCCCGGCCCACGTCGACCAGCTCGTCGCCGGTGGCCACGATCACCACGCGGGGGCTGGGCCGGACCACGACGTGCCCGATGCCGGTGGCGGCGAAGACCGCCACCAGCGCCGGCGACACGTAGGTGCCGGCCCGGGCCAGCAGGGTGCCGGCGGGCAGTTCCTCGCCGGCCCGGCGCACCCCGTACCCGCGTTTTGGCACGCGGAAGATCTCCACGGCGGCCATGCCCTGGTCGGTCCACTCGACCGGGACGACCACGTCCGCGGCGAGCGGAAGCGGCGCCCCGGCGGCGACGGAGAAGCAGGCGCCCGGGGTGAGCCGGACCGGCCGCCAGCTGGCCGCGCCGAGGTCGCCGACGACGTTGAGCCGGACGTTGCGCCCGCCCGGCCCGCCGGACTGGCTCGGGACGTAGCCCACGCCCCGACCGCCTCCGGAGATGTCCTCCCAGCGGGCGGCGTACCCGTCCACGGCCGACTGGTCGAAGGCCGGGAAGGAGTGCGGCGCGACGACGTCCTCGGCGAGGACGTTGCCGTGCGCCTGGGTGAGGTCGAGGTCGAGCGGAGGCAGCGCGCGTAACCTGCGCAGCACGCTGCCCAGGTAGTCGGCGAGCGGCGTCAACTCGTTCGCGGCCGCCTCGGCGTCGGCCGACGCTGTCATGTACCAGTCACGCCCGACGCGTCGGAGTTGACGAACTCGGCCAGCCACTTGCGGAACTCGGCGCCGAGGTCGTCGCGCTCGGCGGCGATCTGCACCACGGTCTGGAGGTAGCCCAGCGGCATGCCGGTGTCGTAGCGGGTGCCCCGGTAGACGATCGCGTGCACCGGGGTGCCCTCGCTGCGCAGCAGCTCCATGGCGTCGGTCAGCTGGATCTCCCCGCCGCTGCCCGGCTCCGTCCGCCGGATCGCGTCGAAGATGCTGCTCGGCAGCACATAGCGGCCCAGCACCGCGAGGTTGCTGGGCGCGTCCTCCGGCTTGGGCTTCTCCACCATGCCGGTGACCCGGACGACCTCGCCGATGTCGGTCAGCTCCGCCTCGGCCGGCTCCACCGAGGCGATGCCGTAGCGCTTCGTCTCGGCCGGGTCGACCTCGAAGAAGGCCAGCACCACGCCGCCGGTGCGCGCCTGGAGCTCCAGCATGGCCGGCAGCAGCGGCTCGGCCGGCTTGACGAACTCGTCGCCCAGCAGCACCGCGAAGGGCTGGTCGCCGACGTGCGACTCGGCGTAGCCGACGGCGTGGCCCAGGCCGAGCTGCTCGGGCTGCCGGCAGGTGTAGATCTCGGCCAGCTCGCTGGGGCCGCGCACGGCGGCCAGCCGCTCGGCGTCGCCCTTCGCCTCCAGCCGCGCCTCCAGGTCGGGGCGGCGGTCGAAGTGGTCCACCATCGACGTCTTGCCCCGCCCGGTGATCAGCAGGACGTCGCCGATGCCGGCCTGGGTGGCCTCCTCGACGATGTACTGCAGCACCGGCCGGTCGACCACCGGGAGCAGCTCCTTGGGCACCGCCTTCGTGGCCGGCAGGAACCGGGTGGCCAGACCGGCGGCCGGGATGACGGCCTTGACCGCGCGGGAGCGACCGGTTGCGGCGGTCGCCGATGAGGGGTTCGCTGAGTGCTCCGACATGTCGCGAGACTATCGGCCACGGCTCTGTCGTGGAGGGTGAGGACCGGAAGACGCGCCGCCGCAGGGACCCGGCCGCACCGGGTCGGGCGCGCCCGGAGCGCTCCCCGGGGCGGCGTCGGCCGGATCGGCCGGATCGGGGCGGACCCGCACCGGCTGGCGGGGAGCGCCGGCGCGCGGCAGACCGTCCTCGGGGGTGGCCGCCGCAGCCGGGACGGGGATCTCCCGCGCCGACGGTCCGGCCCGCTCCTCGGCGATGCGCCAGGTGTCCCGGCCGGCCGCCTTGGCGGCGTAGAGGGCGTCGTCGGCGGCGTCCAGCACCTGCTGGCCGGTGCTGCCGTGGTCGGGGTGCACGGCGATGCCGACGGAGACGGTGACGCCGATGGCCACGGCCGCACCGCCGTGCCCGTCGGCGGCGATCGGGGCGTCCCGGATCGCCGCGCCGAGCCGCTCCGCGACGATCGCCGCGCCCCGGGCGTCGGTCTCCGGCAGCAGCAGTACGAACTCCTCGCCGCCCTGCCGGAAGGCGAGGTCGACCTCGCGGATCTCGCCGCGCACCCGGCGGGCGAACTCGGCCAGCACGGCGTCCCCGGCCGCGTGCCCGTACGTGTCGTTGACGGTCTTGAACCGGTCCAGGTCGAGGGCGAGGACGCTGAGCATCCGGCCGAACCGGCTCGCCCGCTCGACCTCCCGGCGGATCGACTCCTTCAGGTAGCGGTAGTTCCACAGCCCGGTGAGCGGGTCGGTCAGCGAGAGCCGCTGCGCCTCCTCGTGCACCCGGACGTTGTCCACCGCCACCGCGGCGTGGCCGGCGAAGGTGCGCAGGGTGACGAGGTCGTCGTCGTCGAACTCGTCCGCGCCGAGCCGGTCGTAGAGGGCCAGCACACCGAGCGCCCCGGCGGGGGCGGCCGGCTCCGCCCCGGGGCGCGGGGCGGGCCCGTCGCGGGCGGTGCCGTCGGGCGGGCCCGTCGTGCCGGGGGCCGCGAACGGCACCGCGATGTACGTCCGGCAGTGCGGCTCCCCCGGCGGCGCGACGGAGGGCTCCACCCGCCCCCGGCGCGGCTCCCCGGTCGCCGCGACGGCGCCCACCACACCGCTGCCCAGCGGCACCCGCAACGGCCCCGAGGGTTCGTCCGCCGGGTCGGGCTCGTCCAGCCCCTCGGTGCACTGCGCGACGAGCACCCCGCCGTCGTCGACGAGCAGCACCGCCCCGGCCCGGGCGCCGGTCGCCGCGATCGCGCTGTGCAGAATCACCCGCAGGATGCGTTGCAGGTCGTGGGTGCTGGCCAGGGTGTCCCCCAGCACCGCGAGGTGCCCGCGCAGCTGGTCGCGGCTGCTGGTCAGCGCCGCCACGTAGGTGCCCGTCTCGCGGGTCATCCGGTTGAACGCGCCGGCCAGCCGGCCGATCTCGTCCCGGCTGCGCACCGGCACCCGGGCGGTCAGGTCGCCGCGCGCCACCCGGTCCACCGCGCCCGCCAGCTCGACCAGCGGGCGGGTCGTGACCCGGGCCAGCCGCCAGGCGGCCACCACGGCCAGCAGGGTCGCCACCAGCACCGCCGAGCCCAGTGCGACGTACAGGCCGCGTGGTCGTTCGCTGGGGACAGAGAGCACCAGCGGCAGGGGCTGCCCGGAGGACGGGCCGACCAGGCGGACGTACCGGCCGTCGGGGGTCTCGGCGACGCGCTCGCCGTGCAGCGTGTCGGCGGCGGCGAGCACGGCGTCGCGTACGCCGGTCGACTCGGTGCTGTGGGCGAGCCGGACGGGCGCCGCGGCGTCGTCGATCAGGGTGACCGCCACCCCCGTCACGGCCGCGAGGCGCGCCACGAAGGCCGGGTCGACCGGCTGCGCGGCGGTGACCGTGCCGAGCGGCCCACCGGCCCGGTCGCGCAGGTCGGCGCGGGCCGCGAGCGCCCGCACCGGCCCGGCTGCCGGCGGGTCGGCGCAGTCCCGCCAGGGCCCCGCGGGGCCGCCGGGGCTGGCGTAGGTGACCCGGCCGGTGACGTCGGCGACCCGCACCGCGGCGGCCAGGCCACGGCGGACCACCTGGCTCGCGGCGGCCGGCCGGTCGCCGGCCAGGGCGACCGCGTCGGCGGCGGCCCGCAACTGCTGGCAGAGGGCGTCGACGGAGGTGCGCACGGTCGCGGCGGCCACCGCGAGCCGCTCGGTGGAGCGGCTCGAGTCGACCGCCGCCACGGTCGCCCCGACGAACATCACCCCGAGCACCACCGGGCCGAGCGCCACCGCCAGGAAGGCTGTGGTCAACCGCCCGCGTAGCGTCACTCGGTCCCCCCGGAAGTTCCGCCGCCGTTGCTTGCGATGCTGACACAGAGCCACCAGGCGACAAACGTTGCGTCAGGAGTGTTGCGTGCCCGATTTTTCTGATGGAGCGCAAGAGGCGAAGCGGGATGTGCGCGCCGCCGTTCTCGCCCGCCGCCGGGCGCTGACCGCGCCGCAGCGGGCCGACGCCGCCGGGCGCGTCCAGGCCGATCTGGTGGCTCTCGTACGCCGGCTGCGCCCGCTGCGGATGACGGCGTACGTGCCGGTCGGCTCCGAACCGGGCGGGCCCGACCTGCCGACGGTGCTGCACGCGGCGCTGCCGCCGGGCGGGGAGCTGCTGCTGCCGGTGCTGTGCGACGACCTCGACCTCGACTGGGCGGCCTGGAGCGGGCCGGCCGGGCTGGTGGCCGCCGGGCGGGGGATGCGCGAGCCGGCCGGGCCGCGGCTGGGCCGGGCGGCGGTCGCCGGGGCGCAACTGGTGGTGCTGCCCGCGCTGGCGGTGGACCGCCGGGGGCTGCGGCTGGGCCGGGGCGGCGGCTCGTACGACCGGGCGCTGGCCCGGGTGCCGGCGACCGCCCTGACCGTGGTCCCGCTGCACGACGGCGAGCTGGTGGAGGCGCTTCCCGCCGAGCCGCACGACCGCCCGGTACGCGCGGTCGTCACGCCCGCCGACGGCCTGCGTACGCTGGACGCCGCCCCGGGGGGCGTGGCGGGTGTCGCGCCCCACACTTCCGCTGGACGAATCCGGGGGCGATGACGCACCATTGGCACTCGAATCCGTCGAGTGCCAGAACGGCCGTGCCAGATCCGGAGGAGAACGTGCCCACGTACCAGTACGCCTGCACCGCGTGCGGCCACCAGCTCGAGGCGGTGCAGTCCTTCTCCGACGCACCGCTGACCGAGTGCCCGGCGTGTGAGGGACGGCTGCGGAAGGTCTTCAACTCCGTCGGCATCGTGTTCAAGGGATCGGGCTTCTACCGCACGGACTCGCGCTCGTCCGGCTCGGACAGCGCGAAGAGCGGCGCCGCCGCCAAGCCGGCGAAGTCCGACTCGTCCGGCGGCGGTGACTCCGGCTCGTCCGGCGGGTCCTCGTCGTCGGGCTCGTCCGCCGGTTCCTCGTCCTCGTCGTCGGGCTCGTCCCCGTCGTCGGGCTCGGGCGGCTCCACCGGCGGCGGGGGCAAGGCCCCGGCCGCCAGCAGCGCCAGCTCCTCCTGACCCACGCCGCCCCGGCCCGGGGGCCGGCCCCCGAAGCTGGGCCGGGCCCCGGGCCGGCCGCGCTCGTCCACCGGGCGGCGGTGAGCCGCTCAGTCCCAGTGCGGAGGGCGCTCCGCGAGCAGCCAGTCGTCGTTGCCGCCCGAGCGCTCGCCCCAGCCCCGGTCGGTGTCGTCGGCGGTCTGCTCGGGCAGCACCACGAAGTCGTCGCTGAGGTCGACGGCGCGGTCGTCGTCGCCGCGTACCGCCGGCAGGCCCGGATCCTCGGTGATGCTCACGAGCGGCAAGACTAGCGCAGCCACCACCGGCGGGAGCGACGACGAACCGCCGGGCCGCCGCGTCCGGCCGGCCGCCGGGCCGGGGCGTTGGTAGCGTCGGACGGCGTGACGACCCCCACCTCCGGCGGCGCCCCGGACGAGTACTGGCGACGGCCCGACGCCTCGCCCGAGCGGCCCACGGGCGCGCCGCCGGGGCCGGCCACGCCACCCCCGGCGCGTGGGAGCGGCTACGCGGGCCCGCCCGCGACCACCCCGCCACCGGCCGGGTGGCGCCCACCGGTGCACCTGCGACCGCCCCCGCCCCGGCGGCTGCCGGCGCAGGACATGGCGGAACTCGACGCGGCGGAGCAGCGGGCGCAACGACTCACGTACGGCGTGGGCACGGTGACCGGTGTGGTGCTGGTGCTCCTCGTCTGCGTGCTCTGCTCCCGGCTCGTGTTCTGACCTCGGCCCGGTCGCGGCCCGCGCCGCCTGTCGGCCCGACGCGGCCGGCGGGACGTCAGAGGGTGTTGCCCCAGACGGTCTCGGCCCCGGAGTGCCCGGTCAGGTACACGTAGACGAGGCTGACGACGCCGAGCGCCACCACCACGACCGACAGCACCGGGGTCACCCAGGACGGCAGCTTCGGCACCCGCCGGTGCCCGCTCGTCACGAACAGCAGCAGCAGCGACGCCACGGCCAGCGGCAGCACCCAGCGGAACAGGATGTCGCCGTAGCGGGAGTGCGTGAAGATCTGCTCCACGATCGGGCCCTGCATGCCCCGGGCGAGGAACGCGTCCGTCAGCTCCTCCCCCGACTCGACGGCGACGAAGGCCGACACGGGCGCCACCACGGCGAGGATCGCCACCGCCCAGTCCAGCCGCGCCCGGAACCGGGGCAACGCCACGTACGCGGCGGAGAGCAGGGCCAGCAGCGGCACGAGCACGACGACCGCGTGCACCACCAGCACGTGGGCCGGCAGACCCAGGATCTCCTTGAACATCCACACCTCCGGCGTACGCGGTCGCGGGGCCAGCGTACGGTGCGCCGGTCGACCCGCCCAGTCAATCTCGATCGGGAACACGCGCCCGGAGCCGGTCCGGTTCACCGTTCCCCGGCGAGGAACCCGCCGACCCGGCGGCCGGCTCGGGACGACCGGGGTTGTGGCCGGCGCCACCCTGCACCGGAGGCCGGTTGTCGGTCCCCGACCCGCGTGCTGTCATTGGCACATGCCCGGTGGCGAGGAACTGCTCCGGTCGAGGGGCCTGCGGGTCACCCGGCCGCGCCTCGCCGTGCTCGACGTGCTGGCCGCCGGCGGCCACCTCGAGGTCGACGAGATCACCCGCCAGGTGCGCCAGCGCATCGACTCGGTCTCCACCCAGGCGGTCTACGACGTGCTGGGCGCGCTGTCGCGCGCCGGGCTGTCCCGCCGCATCGAGCCGGCCGGCAGCCCCGCCCGCTACGAGGCCCGGGCCGGGGACAACCACCACCACGTCGTCTGCCGGGGCTGCGGGGAGATCGCCGACGTCGACTGCGCGGTCGGCAGCGCGCCCTGCCTGGACCCGGACATCGCCCACGGGTTCGAGGTCGACGAGGCGGAAGTGACGTTCTGGGGCCTCTGCCCCACCTGCCAGGCCCGCCGCTCCGCCGACGACTGAGGGCCGACCGCTCTCCACGCGGCGCGCGGCGGCACCGCGTGGCACCCTTGGTCGGTGGACTCCGATGACCTCGGCCTCTTCGGTCCGGGTTCGGTCACGTGGAAGGTGCACGAGGAGCCGATCCTGATCGTCGCCGGCCTGCGTTCGCTCTACCTCCAGTCGTTGCATCCCCGGGCCATGGCCGGGGTCGCCCAGAACAGCAACTACCGCTCCGACGCCTGGGGCCGCCTGGTGCGTACCGCCACCTACGTCGGCACCACCATCTACGGCACCACCGCCGAGGCGGAGGCCGCCGGGCTCCGGGTACGCCGCCGGCACGCCCGCCTGCGGGCCACCGACCTGTTCACCGGGGAGGAGTTCCGGGTCGACGATCCCGAACTGCTGCGCTGGGTGCACGTCACCGAGGTCGAATCGTTCCTCGACACGGCCCGCCGGGCCGGGCTGCCGCTGACCGCCGACGAGATCGACGGCTACTACACCGAGCAGCGGCGCTCCGCCGCCCTGGTCGGCCTGGACCCGGCGACGGTGCCGGGCACCGCCGCCGAGGTGGCCGACTACTACCGGCGGATCCGTCCGGAGCTGCGGATGACCCGCGAGGCGGCCGAGACGGCGCTCTTCCTCACCGCGCCGCCGATCCCGTGGAAGCTCAGCCTGCCCGCCCGGATCGGGCTCAACCTCGGGCCGCCCCGCTGGGCGTACTTCGGCATCGCCGGCACGGCGCTCGCGCTGCTGCCGGCCTGGGCCCGGCGGATGTACGGCGGGCTGGGCCTGCCCACGACCGCGCTCTCCGCCGACCTGAGCGTCCGGGCGCTGCGGCTGACCCTCGCCACGTTGCCCCGCCGGTGGCGGGAGGGGCCGTTGCAGCAGGCCGCCAAGGAACGCGCCGCCCGGCTCACCGGCACGCCGGCCTGACCCACGGCCGAACCGGCTGCCCGGTGGGCGCCCTGTGCGACCCGGGCCGGCACCGTGTCGCCGCCAGGGTGACCGTGCCTGCGGGGGTGGTCAGTCCTGGCCGGACGCCGGCTCGGTCGCGGGCGCGACCACCGGGTCGGCGGCGCGCTCGACGGCCGCCCACGGCTCCTTGCCCGGCGCCTGCGCCCCCACCGGGCAGGTGCGCCGGTAGTCGCACCAGCCGCAGCGCGGGCCCGGCGTGGTCGGGAACGCCTCGTCGGGGTCCTCCCCGTCGGCGACCGCCCGCTCGGCGGCCATGATGTCGCGGGCGGTCTCCTCCGCCCGGGTGAGCTGCCGGGCCAGCGACTCCACGGTGTGCTCGTGGGCGGCCACCGTGCCGGTCGGCAGGTGGTGCAGCTCCACCCGGCGGCACGGCCGGCGGAACACCCGCTCGGCGGCGTACGCGTAGAGCGCCAGCGCCTGCGAGCCGCGCGCGTCGTCGGCGTCCAGTCCCGTGCGGCCCGTCTTGTAGTCGACGATCACCAGCTCCGGGCCGTCGGGCCCGGGGCGGGAGTCGATCCGGTCGGCCCGGCCGTTGAAGGCGAGCACGGCGGTCTTGACCGCCACCACGCGCTCCACGCCGAGCGGGTCGGCCCCGGGCTCCAGGGTCTCGACGTAGGACTCCAGCCAGCCCAGGGCCCGCCGGTAGGCGGCCCGCTCCTGCTCGTCGTCACGGTAGCCCTCACGCACCCAGGTGCCCTTGAGCAACGCGGCGAGCGCCTCCGGCCGACGCCGCTCGGGGCTCAGGGCATACCAGTTCTTCAGGGCGTTGTGCACGCTCGCGCCGAGGGAGTTGTGCGCCCACGGCGGGCCCTTCTGCGGGGCCGGACGGTCGACGTAGGAGTAGCGGTAGCGGCGGGGGCAGTCGGCATAGGCGCCGAGCTTGCTCGGGGTGCAGACGAAGAGCCGCTCCGGCATGCCCTCGAAGCCGAGCTGCTCGGGCTGCTCGCCGCGCGGCCGGGGCGCCCGGCCGCCGCTGGTGGAGGACCGTCCGGCTGAAGAGGCTCGTCGCACACCGCGATCCTGCCATCCACCCCCGACAGAACCGGCCGCCGGTCAGGTCATGTTGGCGTACTGGGTCACGAACGCGGCCACCGCGTCCGCGATGAGCTGCACCGCGATCGCGGCCAGCAGCAGGCCGGCGATCCGGGTCAGCACCTCGATCCCACCGGGTCGCAGGATCTTGACGATCCCGCCGGAGAACCGCAGCACGATCCAGACGGTGACCATCACGGCCACGATCGCGGCGGCGATGGCCGTGACGTCCGCCCCGCCGTCGGCCTGCTGGACGAAGAGCATGGTGGCCACGATGGCGCCGGGGCCGGCCAGCAGCGGCGTACCCAGCGGCACCAGGGCGATGTTCGAGGTGGCCTGCTGGCTCGGGTCGTCGGCCTTGCCGGTGAGCAGCTCCAACGCCACCAGGATGAGCAGCAGCCCGCCGGCCGCCTGCAACGCCGGCAGGTCCACGTGCAGGTAGTCGAGCAGCGTCTGCCCCGCCACCGCGAAGATCACGATCACGCCCAGCGCCAGGGCGACGGCCTGCCAGGCAGCCCGGTTGCGGTCCCGCGCCGTCAGGGGGCCGGTCAGCGCCAGGAAGATGGGCATCATGCCCGGCGGGTCGACGATCACCAGCAGGGTCACGAAGACCTCGCCGAACAGCTTGGCATCCACGTGATCAACGTAGCCGCGCCGCCCGAGGCGGAAACGCGGATCAGCCGGAAGCGACCTCGGTCACTCCGCCCGCCTCGGCGACGATCCGCTCGTACGCCCCGGGATCGGTGGTGAACGCCCCGAGCCGGACGGTCTTGTGGGTGCCGTGGAAGTCCGACGAGCCGGTCACCAGCAGGCCCAGCTCGCCGGCCAGGGCCCGCACGTGCGCCCGCTCGGCCGGGGAGTGGTCCTCGTGGTCGGCCTCCAGCCCCGCCAACCCGATCGCGGCCAGGTCGGCGATCAGCTCGTCGGGCGCGATCCGCCCCCGCCGGGTGGCCCGGGGGTGGGCGAAGACCGGCACACCGCCCGCCGCGCGGACGAGCCGGACCGCGCGGAAGACGTCGATGTCCTCCTTGGGCAGCCGGTAGCGCTCGCCCAGCCAGTCCGGCCCGAACGCCTCCGTCGTGGTGGCCACCAGGCCGGCCCGGATCAGCGCCTGCGCGATGTGCGGCCGGCCCACGGTTCCGCCGCCCGCGCCGGTCAGGATCTCCGGCCAGCTCACGTCGATCCCGTCGGCCCGCAGCAGCGCCACGATCCGCTCGCCCCGCTCCTCGCGGGCGGCCCGCACCCGGGCCAGCTCCGCGACGAGTTCCGGGGCGTCCGGATCGAAGAGGTACGCCAGCAGGTGCAGCGGCAGCGCGGGCTCCTCGCCGTACCACCGGCAGGAGAGCTCCGCGCCCCGGACCAGGCTGAGCCCGGCCGGCAGCGCCGCCAGGGCCGGCGCCCAGCCGGCCGTGGTGTCGTGGTCGGTGATCGCCACGACGTCCAGCCCCGACTCCGCCGCCGCCCGCACCAGCTCGGCCGGGCTGAGCGTGCCGTCGCTGGCGGTGGAGTGGGTGTGCAGGTCGATCCGCGGTGCCGCGCTCATCGGCCCGACGCTACCGGCCGGCGGCCCGCCCCGGGCGCGCGGGCGCGGTCAGGGACGGCGGTCGCCGCCCACCGGCACCACGCGTTCTCCGGCGGGCAGGCCGGTCACGGGCACGGACACGGACACCTCGCCGTCGAGCACGCGGCTCACCTCGACGCGCACCAGGGCGCCGTCCGCAGCCGGGTAGTGGGCCGTCCCCTGCGGCGTCCACGCCACCGGCCCGGCCACGGGCGGACCGGCCGGGCGGGTCGCCGGTGCGGCGGCGAGCTGGTCCAGGTCGACCAGCAACGCGCGGTCCTGCCGGCCCGCCTTCCCGTTGACCAGGAGCCACCGCCCGTCGGCGGACACCCCGCCGGCTCCGGCGCCGGTCAGCGTCGGCCCGCATCCGGTCCGTACCGGTGCGAGGTTCCGGGCCGGGTCGAGCAGGGCGACACAGGGCCGGCGGGGAGTGCCGGCGGACACCAACGCGACCGCCAGCCCGTCCGGGCGGGTGCCGTAGACGTGCAGGGCGGCGTCGCCCGCGCCGCGCGGCGGACCCGCCGCCGGGCGCCACAGGGCGTGGCCGGGCCGGTCGGGGGCGAGGCGGACCAGGACCGTGTCCCCGGCGAAGGCGACCGGTACCGCGTCGGGCGACGCCGGGGTGCGGGCGGCGGCGACGACCTGGGTGCCGACGATGCCCGCGACGACCAGATCCGTCCCCTCCCGCCAGGCGACCTGCCGCGCGTCGGGGCTGAGGACGATGTCCCGGGCCCCGGCCAGGAGCAGGTGTGCCTTGCCGTCCGACAGCACGATCCACAGCGACCGGCCGGCCGCCGTCGGCGCGCCCACCACCGCCCACCCGGCCCGGTCGGGGAGCCGCTGGGCACGCTCGGCGGCCGTGCCCACGTCGGGCAGGGCGAGCCGCTGCCCGCCGGCGGTGACCAGCACGTCGTTGAGGATGAGGTCCACCTCGCCCCGCCCCAGGTCGGCCCGGGGAGCGGCCGACAGCTGCGGGGTCGGGTCCGGCAACGGCGAGGCGTACGGGTCACCGAGCACCACGGTCGGATGGGTGGGTCGCCCGGGCTGCTGCCCGAGCTGGGCCATTCCGGCGCTGACCGTCACGGTGGCCACCGCGGCGAGGGCGATCCCGGTCAACGTCCGCCGGCGCCGGGACCGGTCGGCCCGCCGGATCGCCAGTCCCGCCGGATCGGCGACGAGCGGACGCGCGACGGACACCCGGCGGGCGAACGTCTCCCGTACCGCCTGCGCCAGCTCGTCCTCGGTCACGGCGAATGGACGCGTCGGGCCTTCGGTCCGGTTGTCACCACGACCGACGGGACGGCTCACCGGTGCTCTCCGGAGCCGGCCGGTACGGCCGGGAGGGCGGCCTGCCGGCCGCGCTGCTCGTCACGGGCGGTACGCGACATCGCCCCGGCCCCGGCCCGCGCCCCCGAGGCGACGGGCACCGGATCGCCCGCCGACTCGTCGGTCAGCTCGGCGGCCGACGTGGCACGTCCGGCGTCCGGCGCCGGAGCAACGGTGGCCGGCTGCGCCGGAAGTCCGGTCGCGGCACCGCCCGGAGCGGCGGTGACGCCTCCCGACCGACCCGGGGCGATGGCGCCTCCCGACCTGCTCGGGGCGGCGGTGGTGGTGCCGGCCGGCCGGCCCGCCGTGGCCGGCGCGACGAGCGGCGACGGGGCGTTCGTCGCCGCGACCACGGCCGCCGCGTCCTCGCCCACCACCATCGTCGGCGCCCCGTAGGCCGTCGACGGGCGGACCGGCGCGCCGCCGCGGACCGGAGCGGGACGGTCGGTGCCGCCCTGCGCGGGAGCGGGACGGTCGGCGCGATCGCGGGCGGGGGTGGGGCGGTCGGTGCCGTCGGCCCGGGGCAGGGCCGGGGTCGGGTCGGCCCCGGCCGACAGGTCGAGGACGGCCTCGGCGCCCATCCGGCGGCGCAGGGTGCCCAGGGCGCGCGACGTCTGGCTCTTGACCGTGCCCGGCGAGATGCCGAGCAGCGCGGCGGTCTGCGCCTCGGACATGTCCTCGTAGAAGCGCAGCACGAGCACCGCCCGCTGCCGGCTGGGCAGCGCGCTCAGGTGACGCCAGAGCAGGTCCCGGTCGAGCTGCTGCTCGATCTCGTCGACCCCGGCCCGCTCCGGCAGCACGTCGGTGGGGCGTTCACCGTGCCAGCGCCGCCGCCACCAGCTGGTCGAGGTATTGATCATGACGCGGCGGGCGTACGGCTCGATCGCCTCGATCCCGCCGAGCCGCTTCCAGGCCAGGTACGTCTTGGTCAACGCGGTCTGCAACAGGTCCTCGGCGGTGGCCCAGTCGCCGCTGAGCAGGTAGGCGGTGCGCAGCAGGGCGCCGGAGCGGGCCGCGACGAAGTCGCGGAACTCCTCCTCCAGGGGATCCCTGCTCACCATCGGCCACCTCCGCACCCCGTTGTCCTGGCAGGTTGCCATGCCCGGGGTGGTCGGGTCGACGGCGAATGGTGCGCAGTTCCTCCGATGTTCGGACGAAAAGTTTCACGCCCCGTCGTCGGCCTTGGCCTCGTCGGCCTCCTTGCCCAGCCGTGCCTCGACCGCCTGCGGCTCGTACATCTCCTCGACGACACGCAGGTAGAGCTCGTTGGGGTTGGGCAGGTTCTTGATCTCACGCAGCGCCTGCTCCTGACCGGCGGACTCCAGCACGAAGGTGCCGTAGTTGAGCGCCCTGCCGGTCGGGCTCTGCTCGTACTTCATGTCGGTGACCCGGACCAGGGGCATCATCGCGACCCGCCGGGTGATGATGCCGTTGACCACCATCACCCGCTTGTTCGTCAGGATGAAGCGGTCGTACCACCAGTCGGCGACCTTCCAGGCCACCCATCCCATCACGGCGAACCAGAGCAGCACCGCGATCGTGGTGAGCGCGCCCACGTCCTGCCCGGCGAGGAAGCCGGAGAGGTAGCCCAGCACGAAGGTGGCGGCGATGCCGACCAGCAGCGGGGTGGAGAGGTGGATCCAGTGCCGCTTCCACTCGCCCCGGTAGCGCTCGGTCGGGAAGAGGTAGCGCGCCACCAGCGAGCTGGGCTCGTCCTCCAACGGCAGCACCCGGCGGGGCGCCATGCCGGCGGCGTCGGCCCGCAGACCGGCCAGCTCGTCCTCGGAGATCTGCGGTGGCTGGTAGCCGGCCTCCGGGTCACGGACCCAGGCCCGACCGGACCGCCCCTCCCCTGCGTACGCCGGGCCGTCGCCGAAGCCGGCGTCGTCCGAGAGGGAGGGACCGTCGGAGAGACCCGGACCGGTGCCGTAGCCCGGCCCGTCGTCGGGGCCGATCCGGGGGATCGGCTCCGTGTCCCGCTCCCGGCGCTCCCGATCGGGATCGTCGGGATCGAAGGGTGGACCGGAGGGGTTTCCCATCGGCGGCTAGGCGACGAGGCTGGTGAAGAAGTCGCCGAACCCCTGGGCGATGTCCATGATCCCGCCGCCCAGTGACTTGAACACGTCCGCCGCAGAATTTGGCCGGTATGCGACGAAGAAGATCAAGAATGCGATTCCGGCCCAGGTGAGGACCTTCTTGACCATGGCGGGCCATCCTCTCGCGCGGCGCCGGGTCCCATTACCGCAGCGGCACCCAGAGTATCAGTGTGGTGTCGTACAGTGAATATCTGCGTCCGTTCTCCGACATTCCGGGATGCCTGTCAAGCCCTAGGGCCCGTCAAGCCTTCCCGTGCAGATACGGAGACGGTGCGCCGTACACGAGCTCGGGCGGTGTCCACTCGGTCAAGTCGTGCAACACGACTTCTTCCGCGAGGAGGTGACCCGCACTCGCCGGCCAGGCTATCGCATGGAGCCACAATCCCCGAGCCTCGCCGGCGTACGCGCTTCGATCCGTCGGGGAGTTCACGAGCCACAGTGGAGTCGGATGACCGGCCACCTTGATCCTGGCCTGCCCGACATGCTCCGGATGGCCCGGCCCGGGATCGGTCAACGCCTGCGCGAGTTCCGGGCCCGGATCCGGGCCGGCCAGACCCGCGAACCGGGTGCCCAGGCCGACGCCCGGCTCCTCGGCGACGAAGACCAGGTCCGCGGGACCCCCGCCGAGCGGCTCCGGCCCGGCGCAGGCGACCGCCGTGGCGCGCACCCCGGTGCGGTCGTCGCCGGCGTACGCCACGCCGGTCATGGTCCAGCCCGTCGGCAGCGGCCACGGGCACCACAGCGGCGTCCTCGGCCGGGTCGGCGGGTCGGCGGCGGCGACGATCCGTTCCACCACGCTGGCCACGATCTCGGTCCCGATGTGCTCGGGCACGTGCAGCGGGGAGACCGGCCCGCAGTCCAGGCAGCGCGACTCGGTGTGCATCAGGTCCGGCGCCCGCACCGGTCCACCACATTTGGGGCAACTCACCGCGACACTCACCATCCCACCGTCACCCCCACACGCCGCCCCGTCAAGCGGAGCGCCGGTTTCGGTGCCGCCGACCACCTCCCGGGGCGGGTCGGCTGAGGTCCCCCGGCGAGCCCGAGGCCGGCGAGCGGCGGCGGTCAGCCCGGCGAGTGGCGGCGGTCAGCCCGGCGGCGGTCCGGCGTGCGTACGGATCCAGGCGTGCATGGCGATGCCGCTGGCCACGCCGGCGTTGATCGACCGGGTGGAGCCGTACTGGGCGATCGAGAAGAGCTGGTCGCAGGCGGCACGCGCCGGATCCGACAGGCCGGGGCCCTCCTGCCCGAACAGCAGGACGCAGCGCCGGGGCAGGGTGGTGGTCTCCAGCGGCCGAGAGCCGGGCAGGTTGTCGATGCCGACGACCGGCAGCTCCCGTCCGGCCGCCCAGGCGACGAACTCCTCGATGGTCTCGTGGTGCCGGACGTGCTGGTAGCGGTCGGTCACCATGGCGCCGCGCCGGTTCCACCGCCGGCGGCCGACGACGTGCACCTCGGCGGCGAGGAAGGCGTTGGCGTTGCGGACGACCGTGCCGATGTTGAAGTCGTGCTGCCAGTTCTCGATCGCGACGTGGAAGTCGTGCCGCCGTCGGTCCAGGTCGGCCACCACGGCCTCGCGCCGCCAGTAGCGGTACCGGTCGACGACGTTGCGCCGGTCGCCCTCGGCGAGCAGCTCGGGGTCGTACCGCGGGTCGTCCGGCGGGTCCCCGGGCCACGGTCCCACGCCGACGTCGAGCTGGTCTCCGGTCACGGTCACGCAGGGTACGGCCCACGGACCCCGCCCCGGGTCGCGACCCCGGCGCGGCACCGGACCGGGCCGACGCGGACGGAACGCCAGGTCGACCGGGGCGGTTCAGCGCAGCCCCAATGCGCCGCCGAGCCGGTCGAGGAAGCGGCGGTCGGCGGGGGCCGGCGGCAGCCCGGGGGCTCCGGCCGTCGCCGCCCTGCACACCCGGGCCGCCACCGACTGCACCCACTGCCGGTACGCGGCCGAGTCGGCGGGATCGGCCCGCCGCCGCAGCACCCGGGTCGCGGCCCGGCAGGCGGCGAGGAGGTCCACCACGTCGGTGAGGCGCTCGACGGGATCGCCCGCCCCGTCGTGCCGGGCGTAGATGGCGGCGACCACCGCGCGTACGAGATCGCTGTCGAAGGCCCGGCCGGCGGCGACCGCGTCCAGGCCGGCGAGCCCGGCGGCGACTCCCGGGTGGGGCCGTCCGGGGCCGGGCGCGGCGGCGGCCACGATCACGCGGCCGGGCAGGCTGGTCAGCAGGTCCCACTCGGCGGCGGAGTAGACGGCGGTGGTCAGCGGTGCGGCACGGCGGCCGGCAGAGGACGGCTCTCCGGCGACGGAGTGGCTCATGGGGACCTCCGGCGCCAGCATATGCCCCGGATCGGAAAAAGGGCCCCTACCACCCGGAACCCGGATGAGAAGGGGCCCGTCGGTCAGCGCGGCTCGGGGAAGCTGGGCCGTTCCGGGTCGACGCCCTCGGGCACCGCCGCCGTCGCGTACTCCTTCTTCGGGACCATCACCCGGCGGCGGAAGACGCACACCATCGTGCCGTCCTGGTTGTAGCCCCGGGTCTCCACGGAGACCACGCCCCGGTCGGGCTTGGAGGACGACTCGCGCTTGTCCAGCACGGTGGTCTCGCCGTAGATCGTGTCGCCGTGGAAGGTGGGCGCCACGTGCCGCAGGGACTCCACCTCGAGGTTGGCGATGGCCTTGCCGCTGACGTCGGGCACCGACATGCCCAGCAGCAGGGAGTAGATGTAGTTGCCGACCACCACGTTGCGCTTGAACTGGCTCGCCGTCTCGGCGTAGTGCGCGTCCATGTGCAGCGGGTGGTGGTTCATGGTGAGCAGGCAGAAGAGGTGGTCGTCGTACTCGGTGACCGTCTTGCCGGGCCAGTGCCGGTAGACCGCGCCGACCTCGAACTCCTCGTAGTAGCGGCCGAACTGCATCCTTGTCCCCTTCGACGGGCGGCGATGGAGTTCGGCACAGCATGCCTTATGGAGTGTTAAGGCGAGGTGCGGGGCGCGGGGCGTGCGGAAATGTCACACCGCCACAACCGGGGGGAGACGCAATGAGCGGCGGGGCCCTCCCCGGCACCCGCCGCCCACGCTCTGATGCGGAAGATTCTGCCGTACGGGAAGGCGAACCGAACAGAGACGGAGGTCACATTTACCTTTTCGTAACACTACTGTGCGTGCTCGGTCGACCGGACCTCGGCGATCTCCGCACGCCGGATTGCCGCTTGTCAACCGCCTGATTGCTCATTCGTTCCGGTCAATCGTGTCGATCTCCCTGGAAACGCTCCCATCACGACCGGTCACGCAAATGCGTCGTGCACTTGCGTACCGCAACGGCGAGCAGGAACCATCGTCATCGATGTGAACGTGACCCGCGCAACGCCGTGACGAGCACGTTTCGGCGGAGACGGGCCGGGAATTCCACGAGGTACGCCCTGGTTCCACCAGACGTAGCTATTCCGCGCCGATCGGAGACTTTCATGGCAACCGTAGAGCTGACCACGGCAAACTTCGACGAGGTGACCGGCAGCGACGGCATCGTGCTGGTCGACTTCTGGGCCGACTGGTGCGGCCCGTGCAAGCGGTTCGCCCCGGTCTACGAGCGCTCCTCCGACAAGCACTCCGAGATCGTGTTCGGCAAGGTCGACACCGAGGCGCAGCAGGAGCTGGCCGCCAAGTTCGACGTCCGCTCGATCCCGACCATCATGGCGATCCGCGACGGCGTCATCGTCTTCGCCCAGCCCGGCGCCCTCCCCGAGTCCGCCCTGGAGAACCTGATCGAGCAGGTCCAGGCCCTCGACATGGACGACGTCCGCGAGAAGCTGGCCGGACACAGCCACTGAGCCGCAGCGCTCCACGACGGCCGGGCCCCGACGGGCCCGGCCGTCGTCGTCGTCCACCCGCCGGGTGACGGGGAGCGGCCGGCACCCGCACCTCCGCCATGCGCCCGTGGAGACGTCTCCGCCATGCGCCCGAGACGCGGCAGCCCTGGCCCGCCGGCCAGCGGGAAGTGGCCGTCGGAGGGAGCCGAGGCGGGCGGTACATCCCGTATCGTCACGACCCGATGGAAACCTTGACCACCCGCGGTCGCGCCGTCCGGCTCGCCGTCACCGCCCTCGGCCTGGCCGTCCTGGCGGCCGGCACCGCCTGGGGCACCGACGACCACTTCCCGTTCGGCCCGTTCCGGATGTACTCCACGTCCAACCCGCCGAACTCCCCCGCCCCGGACACCCGCGTCGAGGGCGTGGACAGCAGCGGAGCGGTCGTCGACCTGGGCGAGCGGGCCACCGGCATCCGCCGGGCCGAGATCGAGGGCCAGCAGAGCCGCTACGCCGCCGACCCCGCGCTGCTCGCCGAGGTCGCCGACGCGTACGCCGAGCGCCACCCGGAGGCGGCGGAGCTGGTCGAGGTCCGCATCGTCATCCGTTGGCACGGCATCCGCGACGGGCGACCCACCGGCCGCTGGACCGACGAGACCGTGGTCGCCTGGCAGGCGGACCGATGAGCCGCTGGTTGACCGAGGCGGTGCCCCGCGGCCGGGTGGCCGCCTTCCGCACGCTGATCTACCTCTTCGTCGCCGCCGACCTGGTCGTCTTCACGCCCTGGGTACGCACCCGGGTGGCGGTGCCCGGCGAGCTCTACCAGCCGCTGCTGGTCGGCCGGGTGCTGCCCCTGCCGACGCCGACCCAGACGCTGGTCACCGTCGTCTTCTGGGCCCTGCTGCTGCTCGCCCTGCTCGCCGCGACCGGCCGGGCACCACGCCTGCTCGGCTGGGCGGTCTTCGCGCTCTACTTCGAGTGGATGATCGTCGCGATGAGCTACGGCAAGGTCGACCACGACCGGTTCGGCCTGCTCGTCGCGCTGGCCGTGCTGCCCACCGCCGGCCGGGCCCGGCACGGCGACACCACCCGCACCGAGGCGGGCGGCTGGGCGCTACGGGTCACCCAGATCGCGGTCATCTGCACGTACTTTCTGGCCGCCTGGGCCAAGCTGCGCTTCGGCGGGCTGGACTGGCTGACCGGCTCGGTGCTGGCCCGGGCGATCCTCCGGCGCGGCACCGAGCTGGCCGACCTGGTCGCCTCGGTGCCGTACCTGCTGATCGTCGCCCAGTTCGGCATCGTCGCGTTCGAGCTGTTCAGCCCGGTGGTGTTCCTGCTCAAGGAACGCTGGCGGCTGGCCACGGTGGGCTTCTTCTACTCGTTCCACCTGGTCACCGTCGCGACCATCACGATCTCGTTCGCCCCGCACCTGGCGGCGATGACCAGCTTCCTGCCGCTGGAGCGGGTCCGGCCGGTGGTCTGGGCGCGCCGGCTGCTCACCCGCCGGGGACGGGACACCGCAGCGCCCGCCGGCGCCGCGCCGGCACTCGCGGGTCAGGCGTCGGCGGCCGGGCGACCGGACGGTCCGTAGAGGCGCTCCCGCGCCTCCTGCGGCAGCGCGCAGGCGGCCGTGCCGCCGGGGAGCCGGTGCCGGTTCCGGGCCACCCAGCGGTACGCGGGCCAGGCGGCGGCGCGTACCGGCGGGAAGGCGAGGCCGGCGCCCGCGACCCGCCAGAGCGGACCGCTGTCGCGGAGCAGCCTGGCGATGGCGTCCGGACCGGCCGCGCGGGACCCGTCGGCGCCCACCCACTGCACCGCCTCCTCGCACTCGGCCTCGCTCAGGCCCAGCGCGTCGAGGTCGGCGAACTGCCACGGCACCACCCGCACGCCGGTCGGGATGCGCCGGTCGATGAACTCGGCGCACCGGGTGCAGAACGCGCAGTCCCCGTCGTAGACGAACGTCGACCTCTCCATGCCCTCCATCCTCCACCCGCCGGGCGCGTGCGGTGCCGCGAGGTGGGCGGGAACACCGCGGGTCGCTTGCGTTCCGCTCGTACGCGTGTTCGAATGAGGGCCATGCGCTGGGACAACCTCGCCGCTCCCCCGGACGAGGGAGTCCCCGACCGGGCAGCGCCGGCGACACCACCCCTGCCGCTGGCGCTGCCCGGAGCGGTCGCCCGCACCTTCGACACGCCGGGCTTCGCCGGCATGACGTTCTACGAGGTGCAGGCCAAGTCGATCATCAACAAGGTGCCCGGCACGTCCCGGGTCCCGTTCGAGTGGACGATCAACCCCTACCGCGGCTGCTCCCATGCGTGCGTCTACTGCCTCTCGGGCGAGACGCCGATCCTCATGGCCGACGGGCGCACGAAGCCGATCAGCAAACTGGAGATCGGTGACCGGATCTACGGCACGCAGCGTCGTGGTGCCTACCGTCGCTACGTCGTCACCACGGTCCTGGCCAAATGGTCGACCGTGAAGCCGGCCTACCGGGTCACCCTGGAGGACGGCACGACGCTGATCGCCAGCGGTGACCACCGGTTCCTCTCCGAGCGCGGCTGGAAACACGTGACCGGCGCGATGAACGGCGCGGGGCAACGCCCCTATCTGACGACGAACAACCGCCTGATCGGCACCGGCCGCTTCGCCACTGGCCCCAAGGACTCGGCCGACTACCGGCAGGGCTACCTCTGCGGGATGATCCGTGGTGACGCGAACCTCGGCACCTACCGCTATTCCTACGGGGTGGTGCACCGGTTCCGCCTGGCGCTCGCCGACGAGGAGGCGCTGGGTCGCACGAAGCGCTTCCTCGTCAGTGCCGGGGTGGAGAC
This sequence comes from Micromonospora sp. DT46, assembly GCF_049841735.1. NCBI lineage: Bacteria > Bacillati > Actinomycetota > Actinomycetes > Micromonosporales > Micromonosporaceae > Micromonospora > Micromonospora sp. DT46. The sequence continues at coordinate 593,825 of NZ_JBNCKW010000001.1, forward strand.
GGACAGCTTCGCGTACACCCCGGCAAGTGCGACGCGACGCGCCATCTCCGCGATCCGGACGTCCCGGCAGCGCTCGATCGAGGCCATCACCGCGCTGGTGCGGTGGCCCGACGATCCCACCGACGACTGGCGGCTGGGCTTCCTGGCAGGGATCTTCGACGCAGAGGGCAGTTGCAGCCAGGGCGTTCTCCGGATCAGCAACAGCAGCAACGAGATCCTCGACCAGACGTCGGCGGCGCTGAGCCACTTCGGCTTTACGAGCGTGGTCGAAGATCCAGGCCGCGCGAACCGCGTACGTAACATTCGGCTGACCGGCGGGCTACGCGAACGGCTACGGTTCTTCCACCTGACCGACCCGGCCATCACCCGGAAGCGGTCGATCGACGGTGCGGCGCTGAAATGCCAGGCGGCGCTCCGGGTGGTCGGCATCGAGCCCCTCGGGCTGGAACTGCCCCTCTGGGACATCACGACCGGCACCGGCGACTTCATCGCCGACGGCGTCGTGAGTCACAACTGCTTTGCACGGAACACGCACACCTACCTCGACCTCGATGCCGGGGAGGACTTCGACCGGAAGGTCATCGTCAAGGTCAACGCCGGTGAGCTGGTCCGACGGGAGCTGGCCGCACCGCGCTGGCGGGGAGCGCACGTCGCGATGGGCACCAACGTCGACTGCTACCAGCGGGCCGAGGGGCGCTACCAGCTCATGCCGCAGATCATCGCGGCGCTGCGCGACTTCGCGAACCCGTTCTCGATCCTCACCAAGGGCACGCTGATCCTGCGTGACCTGCCGCTGCTGCGCCAGGCCGCCGAGGTCACCCGGGTCGGCGTGTCGTACTCGGTGGGCTTCGTCGACGAGCGGCTCTGGCGGGCGGTGGAGCCGGGCACCCCCAGCCCGAGGCGGCGGCTCGACGCCGTACGGGCGCTGGCCGACGCCGGCTTCGACGTCGGCGTGCTGATGGCGCCGATCCTGCCCGGGCTCAGCGACGACGACGAGTCGATCGACGCGACCGTGGCGGCCATCGCCGCCGCCGGGGCGACCAGCGCGACGCCGCTGGCGCTGCACCTGCGCCCAGGTGCCCGGGAGTGGTACGCGCGCTGGCTGGGCCGCGAGTTCCCGCACCTGGTCCCCCGCTACCGCGAGCTCTACCGCTCCGGCGCGTACGCCCCGCAGTCCTACCAGCGGGAACTGACGGCGCGGGTGCGCATCGCGGCGCGCCGGCACGGGCTGCCCCGGGGCGAGCGCGGCGAGGACCACCGCCGCACCGGACCGGCGCCCGCGCCGCCGCCCGCCGAGCAGCTCACCCTCCTGTAGACGGCTGCCGATACGCTGCCGGCGTGCGGGAGACGATTGTCCGGGCGCTCCGCCGGCAGCGGGTGGCGGTGGCGGTCGCGCTGGCCGCCGGAGTGCTCTGGGGCGTTGCGGCCGGCTGGGCGCGACGCACGGACGGTCCGGCCGCCCTGCTCACGCTGTTGCCGCTGGTCGCGCTGCTGTTGAGTCTGATGCGCGTCTTCGGGCGGCCCGGTGCCGCCGAGTTGCGGGTGGACGAGCGGGAGCAGGCCTTCTTCGGCCCGCCCAAGGGCCGGGTGAGCTACCGCTGGGTCCTCCTCGCCTTCCTCGCCTACACGACGACCTACCAGCTCAGCTCGGGTCAGGACGGGATGTGGTGGCTCTACCCGAGCATCACCGGCCCGTTCGCCGTTCTGCTGTCGGTCGCCCTCTGGCGCCGGGTGCCGACAGTCGCGCTGACCCCGGCCGGAATCACCGCCGGTGACCCGCTGCGGCACACCTCCGTACCGTGGGAGGCCCTGGACCCGGCGGCTGCGGGCGGGCCGTCCCGGCAGTCCGGCTTCCAGCGGCTGCCGGTGCGCAGCCGTGACCTGGTCCGGCAACGAGGGCTTGCCTCGCGCCGCCACGTCGTCGTCGAGACCGGCGAGCTGGATGTCGCGCCGGAGCTGCTGGCCGGGGCGATCCAGCACTACGCCGCGTATCCCGAGCACCGCGCGGCCATCGGCACGCCCGAGGAGCACGCCCGGCTGCGTCACGTGCTCGCGGGCGGCGGCTGAGCGGCGGGGTTAGAGTCGGCGGGTGCGCTCCGCTCAGCAGATCCTCGCCGACTCCGCCGTGATCGCCGTCGTGGGCGCGTCCCGCGACCCGCGCAAGGCCGCGCACAGCGTGCCGTTGCAGATGCAGCGGTACGGCTGGCGGATCATCCCGGTGAACCCGACGGCCGATGAACTCTTCGGCGAGCGGGTCTACCGGTCCCTGGCCGACATCCCGCACCCGGTCGACCTGGTCGACGTGTTCCGGCCGGCGCAGGACGCGGTCGACGTGGTGCGCGAGGCGGTGGCGATCGGCGCTCCGGCGGTCTGGTTGCAGCTCGGCATCGTCTCGGCCGAGGCGCGGCGGATCGCCACGGAGGCGGGCGTCGACTACGTCGAGGATCGTTGCCTGATCGTCGAGCGCGCCGCCGTCGGCCTGACCCGGCTGGGCTGACCGGGTTCGGGAAGTCCCGGCACGGCGGTCGGTCCCGCCCGCCGTGGCGGTTGCACGAGTCGGCTGGGCGGTTGGTCGGGCCCGTACGTTGTCGACGGCTCGTACCCTGCGGTCATGTCTGTCCGCCTGTCCGGCCGGCTGCCGAAGCGCGACGACGGGCTCTGGTCCCGCCGGCTGCTGGCCGCGACGGTGGCCGCAATGGTGGCGGTGCCGATGGCCGCCGCGCTGTTCCGGGTTCCCCGGTTCGATCCCGATGTCTGTGTCTTCTGGCTCTTCGTCGGTGTGACCGCGCTGCTGCGGCGGTGGTGTCCGCGGCAGGACGCCCGGCTTATCTGGCGGGAACGGGTGGCCGGCGTGGACGGGACGGAGCCCGGTCTGGTCGCTCGGCGGTCCCTGGCCGGCTGGGTCGACCTCGTCACCGCCCTGGCCTGGGCGACGGCGGTGATGCTGGTGGTGACGATGGCGCTGCCCGCCGACCCGCAGTGGGCCCGGGTCGTCCGGCTGGTGCTCCTGGTCGCGGTGGCGGCGGCGGGCGGCCTCGTCGCCTATTTCGGCATGCGGTTCACCGGGCGGCTGGCGCTGACGGCGAGCGGGATCCGGCACGGCCGCCGGCGGTACGACTGGTCCAACATCGACCGGGTGAGCCTGCACCGGGAGGACGGCCGGCTCGCCGGAGTGCGGCTGCGGCCGAGGGTGTGGCGGTCGCTGGAGCCGGCGCCGGTGGTCGGGGGCCGTGACGTGGCGGTGCCGGAGCAGCGCCTGGCGGCCGCGATCGAGGCGTACCGGGAACGACCGCAGGTGCTGGCGGCGGGGCCGGTCACCGCACCGGAGCCCGCCGCCGGCGCCGACGTGTCAGGAAGGGCACCTTCCTCTACCTGAGGCGTCAGGAGGGTGCCCTTCCTCGCGTCAGAGCTTGTACTGCTTGAGGAGGCCGCGGGAGATGATCGTCTTCTGGATCTCCGAGGTGCCCTCGCCGATGAGCAGGAACGGGGCCTCCCGCATCAGCCGCTCGATCTCGTACTCCTTGGAGTAGCCGTAGCCGCCGTGGATGCGGAACGCCTCCTGGACGACCTCGGCGCAGTACTCCGAGGCGAGCAGCTTGGCCATGCCGGCCTCGACGTCGTTGCGCTGGCCGGCGTCCTTGAGCCGGGCGGCGTTGACCATGAGCGCGTGGGCCGCCTCGATCTTGGTGCCCATCTCAGCGAGCTTGAAGGCGACGGCCTGGTGCTTCGCGAGCGGCTGGCCGAAGGTGTGGCGCTGCTGGGCGTACGCGACGGCGAGTTCGAAGGCGCGGATGGAGATGCCGCAGGCGCGGGCGGCCACGTTGACCCGGCCGACCTCGATGCCGTCCATCATCTGGTAGAAGCCGCGGCCGACCTTCTCCGCGCCGCCGAGGACGGCGGACTCGTCGACGGTGACCCCGTCGAGCACCATCTCGGTGGTCTCGACGCCTTTGTAGCCCATCTTGTCGATCTTGCCGGGGATGGTCAGGCCTGGCGCTGTCTCGCCGAAGCCGGGCTCCTTCTCCAGCAGGAAGGTGCTCATGTTGCCGTAGACGGAGTCGGCGCCCGTGTCGGTCTTGACCAGGGTCGCCACCACCGACGAGTACGCCCCGTTGGTCAGCCACATCTTCTGGCCGTTGATGACGTACCGGTCGCCGTCGCGGACGGCCTTCGACTTGATCGCGGAGACGTCGGAGCCACACTCGGGCTCGGACATCGAGAAGGCGCCGCGCACCTCGCCGGTCGCCATCTTCGGCAGCAGCCGGGCCTTCTGCTCGGCGGAGCCGTGCTGGGAGATCAGGTACGCGACGATGAAGTGGGTGTTGACGATGCCGGAGATCGACATCCAGCCCCGCGACAGCTCCTCGACCACCAGCGCGTAGGTGAGCAGGGACTCGCCGAGCCCGCCGTACTCCTCGTCGATGGTGAGACCGAAGAGGCCCATCTCGCGCATCCCGTCGAGGATGTCGCTCGGGTACTCGTCGGCGTGCTCCAGCCGCTGCGCGTGCGGGATGATCTCCTTGTCGGCGAACTCCCGGACGGTCTCCAGGATCGACCGCTGCACATCGGTCAGGCCGGGCGTCTGGGCGAGTCGGGCCATCTCAGCCTCCGGGGGTCGGCGCCTTACTCATGGGTAACTGAACGCTTCGTCAGTATTGGCCGCACGGCGGTCGAGGCCAAGGTGACCAGTCCACACAACCGCTGTGAAAAGGTTCACCGCTGCGGGTAGCGTCCGGCAAGAGGGGACGCGATCCGCCACCGGCAGGAGGAGACCGTGAGCCAGCCACCGTCGTCGGGGCCGCCCGATCCGGACCGGTCGCCGTCACCCTGGGAGCCCCCGCCGGGGCACGATCCGTCGAGCTACGAGCCCCCACCGGAGCCACCGTCGTACGGGCCGCCGTCCTACGAGCAGCCGTCCTACGAACCACCGTCCTACGAGCCGGCCCACCAGCAGCCCGCGTACGGGCAGCCCAGCTACGAGCAGCCCGGCGAACCGCCGCACGGGCAGCAGTGGAGGCATCAGCCCCCGTACACCCCGCAGACGCCCTACGGGCAGTACGGCCCGCCGTCCGGTCCCCGGGCCGGCGGGACGAACGTGCTCGCCATCCTCTCGCTGGTCTTCGCGTTCGTCTTCTCCCCGATCGGCATCGTCCTCGGGCACCTGGCCAAGCGGCAGATCCGCACGACGGGCGAGGAGGGCGACCAGCTCGCCACGTGGGGCCTCATCCTCAGCTACGTCATCACCGGGCTCGGCGTGCTGGCCTGCTGCGGCTGGATCGCGCTGATCGCCCTCGCCGGCAACAACGGCCCCAACTACTGAGCCCCGCGGATCAGCGGAACTCGGCCTCACGGACGCTGTTGCCGCCGTCCACCACCAGCATCTGCCCGGTGATGTACGAGGCGGCCGGCGAGCAGAGGAAGACGATCGCCGCGGCCACCTCGTCCGGCGTGCCGGGGCGGCCGACCGGGGTGCCGAGGCCCTGCCGGATCTCCGCCACCGTGGAGGCCGCGGTGTGGATGGTGCCCGGCGCGACGGCGTTCACGGTCACCCCGTCGGCGATCATCTCCATCGCCAGCGCCCGGGTCAGCCCGACCACGCCCGCCTTGGCCGCCGCGTAGGCCGCCTCGGTGGGCAGGGCGTTGACCGGCCCGGCGGTGGCCGACAGGTTGACGATCCGGCCCCAGCCCCGCTCGGCCATGCCGCCGATGAAGGCCCGGCTGCACAGGAACGCGGTGGTGAGGTTGCGGTCGATCTCACCGCGCCACTCGTCGTAGCTGAGCTGGGCGACCGGGCGCAGCACCTCGGGGCTGGCCCGGCTGGCCAGGCCCGCGTTGTTGACCAGCACCTCGACGTCCCCGAGCTGCTCGGCGACCGCGTCGGCGAGCGCGCCCACCTCCGACTCGTCGGTGAGGTCGGCGACGAAGCCGGTCACGCCCAGCTCGCCGGCCCGGTCGTGGATGCGTCGGGTGGTGGAGACGATGGCCACCCGGGCGCCGAGGTCGGCCAGCCGGCGGGCCGTCGCGTACCCGATGCCGTCCGGGCTGCCCGCCCCGGTGACCAGGGCGACCTTCCCGTCGAGGCGCATGGTCACCGGGTCCGGCAGCGGCGCGGGCTCGTCGATGCCGGCGGTGCCCGGCTGGGCGGCGGCGCGGGTGCGCCGGGCCACGCCGGGGCGGCTCGCGTCCCGTCTCGGTCGGCTGCCGGAGCGGTCCGCGGCTCGCGCGTCAATCACCATGCCAGGATCCTGCCCGCTTCCTCCGGCCCGGGCAACGCGGCACACCCGGTGGTGACACCTCGGGGTCTGGGCAGGCCTGACTACCCTGACGGGCGCACCCCGCACCCTACGGAGCAGACGAATGACATATCCCCCGCCCTCCGGCGGCTGGAACGACCCGGCGTGGTCGGGCCAGCAGTCGAGCCCACCCGCCGACCCCGCCCTCCCGGTGAGCGGTCAACCCGTCCCCACCCAGCCCACCGGCCCCGACCCGTACGCGCCGGCCGACCCGTACGCCCCGGACCCGTACGCGGGCGGCGACCCGTACGCCGGGATGAAGCACGCCGCCGGCCAGCCCGGGCCCGCCGCCTACCCGCCGGCCTACCCGAACTACGGCTACGCCCCCTCGTTGAGGACCAACGGCCTCGCCATCGCCGCACTGGTGCTCGCCCTGGTCGGCATCGGCTCCTGCATCACCGCGCCGATCGGCGCGATCCTCGGCCACGTCGCGCAGAAGCAGATCCGGGAGACCGGCGAGGGCGGCGAGGGCATGGCGAAGGCCGGCATCATCGTCGGCTGGATCGTCACCGGCCTCTACCTGCTGGTGGTCCTCTTCTACGTGGCGATCATCATCTTCGCGATCTCCCAGGCCGACACCGGCGGCACCAACTACTGACGCGACGGTGCCGCCCCGGCGCGGACCGGGGCGGCACGGATGTCGGGAGGCGCGGGGACTACTCGGCCGGCGGGGTGAAGGACGAGGTGCGGGTCATGCCCGCGGCCCGGCCCTTCGCCGCCACCACGAGGGCCATCTTGCGGGACGCCTCGTCGATCATCTCGTCGCCGAGCATCACCGCGCCCAGCCGGCCGCCCGCCTCCGACGTGTAGTGCTCGTACGCGTCGAGGATCAGCTCGGCGTGGTCGTAGTCGGCCTGGGCCGGCGAGTAGACCTCGTTCGCGGCGTCGATCTGGCCCGGGTGCAGCACCCACTTGCCGTCGAAGCCGAGCGCCGCCGAGCGCTTGGCCACCTCGCGGAACGCGTCCACGTCGCGGATCTGCAGGAACGGGCCGTCGATGGCCTGCTTGTCGTGCATCCGGGCCGCCATCAGGATGCGCATGAGGATGTAGTGGTAGGGGTCGCCCGGGTAGTCCGGGATGAGCGCGCCGACCACCAGGGACTTCATGTTGATCGAGGCCATGAAGTCGGCCGGACCGAAGATGATGGTCTCGACCCGGGGCGAGGCGGCCGCGATGGCGTCGATGTTGACCAGGCCGGCGGCGTTCTCGATCTGCGCCTCGATGCCGATCCGGCCGACCTCCAGGCCGAGCGTCTTCTCCAGCTGGGTCAGGGTCATGTCGAGCCACTGCACCTGGGCCGCGTTCTGCACCTTGGGCAGCATGACGCAGTCGAGGTTGGCGCCGGCGCCCTCCACCACGTCGATGACGTCCCGGTAGGTCCACGGCGTGGTCAGGTCGTTGACCCGGACGACGCGGGTCTTGCCCGACCAGTCGCCCTCGTTGAGCGCCGCGACGATGTTCTTCCGGGCGTCGGGCTTGGCCAGCGGGGCGACCGCGTCCTCCAGGTCCAGGAAGACCTGGTCGGCCGGGAGCCCCTGGGCCTTGCCGAGCATCTTGACGCTGGAGCCGGGTACCGCGAGGCAGGACCGACGGGGGCGACCGACTGCGGCCATGGATGCGCTCCTTCCAGCGTGCGCGGGCACGCCGACGTCACCTGACGAAATGCGAGGGCTTAACGATCCCAAAGGTCTTTGTGACGCCACGGTAACCTCGTGCCGTGACCGGGGTGAATGGACCTGTGGAAGATCTCACTGGGCGTCGGATCGTGGTGGTGACCGGGGCCAGTTCGGGCATCGGGCTGGCGGCCGCCGTCGACCTGGCGCGCCGCGGTGACCAGGTGGTACTGGTCGGCCGCGACCCGGCCCGACTCCAGGCCGCGGCGGAACAGGTGCGGGAGGCGTCCGGCGAGCGACCGGAGCTGTTCCGGGCCGACTTCGCGGTGCTGGACGACGTCCGCCGGCTGGCCGGCAAGCTGCGCGAGGCGTACGACCGGATCGACGTGCTCGCCAACAACGCCGGGGCGATCGCGCTCCAGCCGCTCACCACGGTCGACGGCTTCGAGCTGTCGATCCAGGCCAACCACCTGGCCCCGTTCCTGCTCAGCAACCTGCTGCGGGACCGGATCGGCCGGATGGTGGTGACCGCCTCGGGCGCGCACCGCAGCGGCGTGCTCGACCCGGCCGACCTCAACGCCGCGCTGCGCCGCTACCGGCCCATGCAGGCGTACGGCACCAGCAAGCAGGCGAACATCCTCTTCACGGCCGAGGCGGCCCGGCGCTGGCCGGAGATCCCCGCGTACTCCTTCCATCCGGGGGTGGTGCGCAGCCGGTTCGGCAACGACAACCGGCTGGTCGCCCTGGGCATGCGGATCCTGCCGCTGCGCAGCCCGGAGAAGGGCGCGGAGACGCTGGTCTGGCTGGCCAACCAGGACCCGGAGCGGCTGGTGACGGGCGGCTACCACGTCGACCGGCGGCTGCGCCGGCCGCTGCCCAGGGCGACCGATCCGCAGCTCGCCGCCCGACTCTGGACGGCCAGCGCCGAGGCGGTCGGCGTCGCCGGATAACGGGGCCCCGCCCGGCAGGCGGCGCCGCCGGATTTGCGGTGTCACCGGGGGCGGGGCGCTGCGATACTCCGCCGCATGACGACCACGGGGAACGACGCCGGCAGCGTCCTTCGGGTGCTCCGCGAGGACAAGGAACTCCAGGCACGGCTCGACGCGGAGCTGACCATCTTCAACAACCGGGCGACCGGCGCGGACGACGAGGCCGGCCTCTGCGTCCGGGTCGACGACGCCGACGGCGAGCTGGTGGCCGGCCTGACCGGGTGGACCTGGGGCGGCTGCGCCGGGATCAACATGGTGTGGGTGCGCGAGGACCGCCGCGCCGAGGGGTGGGGCGGCCGGCTGCTGCGGGCCGCCGAGGACGAGGCCCGCCGGCGCGGCTGCACGGAGATGTCGGTCTCCTCGTTCTCGTTCCAGGCGCCGGAGTTCTACCGCCGGCACGGCTACCTCGACACGGGCCGCCGGGAGGGCATCCCCGGCGGCCACGTCGACCACCACTTCTTCAAGTCGCTGGTCACCGACCCGGCCGCCGCCGTGCGCCTGGTGGCGCTGGCCCCCGACGCGGTCGAGACCGGCCAGCGGTACGAGGACGCGGTGCTCGGCCTGCTCGGGCGGCACGGCGGGCGGCTGGAGCGTCGGCAGCGCACCGGCGACGGGCGTACGGAGGTGCACCTGATCCGGTTCGACACCCGCGCCGGCTACGACGGTTTCCTGGCCGACCCGGAGCGGGTGGCGCTGCGCGGTGAGCTGGGCGACGCCGCCCCGACCACCCGGGTGCTGGAGGTCCACGAGGCCTGAGTCGGCGCGGGAGCGGGTCGGCTCGATCCATGTCGGTGGGTGTGTTCACTGTGGACGGTCTGATACGGTGCATCACAGTGATCAACGCCGATTAGTGAGGGGAGCTCCCGCATGACCGAGCAGATCGAGGCCTTCGAGCCGGTGGCGTCCGACGACTACGACCAGGAACTGACCTGCCTGGAGCCTCCGGTCGAGGTCTGACCGGTCGAAGCCTGAGTAGTCATGCGTGTCCGTGTGTCGCGGCTGGTCGTCTTCCTGTGGCGTGACGGCCAACTGGTCTGCGACGACCCGCTGAGGCACCGGCAGTTCGCGTTGACTGTGGAGGCGGAGAGGCTGCTGCGCGACTACGCCGACTGGGCCGAGCCCGAAGGCCGGCTCGCGCAGCAGCTCCTCGACGCCCACGTGCTCGTCGCCGAGGGTTCGCCCGAGCACGCCCAGGAGGAACGCCTCGGCGCGTGGCGCGACCTGGGACCGGCAGCCACCTACTACCACCTGGCCAGCCGTACGCTCGGCAGCGACGTCTTCCGCTCGGCGGCGCAGGACGCGGCGGTGCTGCGCGCCAAGTCCGGCCAGCCGGATCCGGTCAGGGAGCACGACGGGCCACGCATCGCCCTGCCCCCCGCCGACCCGCCCGCCGTCGACTTCACCACGGTCCTCGCGGCCCGGCGCTCGACCCGATGGTTCGACCCGGACCGCCCGGTGCCGCTGCCCGCGTTCGCGGCCCTGCTGCGCTGGACGGCCGGGGTCCGTCGCGAGGTGGACGTCTCCGGGGTCGGGACGGCGCTGCTCAAGACCGTCCCCTCCGGCGGGGCCCGCCACCCGGTCGAGGTCTACCCGGTGGTCCGCGACGTGGCGGGGCTGGAACCCGGGATCTACCACTACGCGGTGCGCCGCCACGAGCTGGTGCGCCTCGCGCCCGCCCCCGGCGAGGACCGGCTGCGCGAGTGGTGCGGCGGGCAGCCGCACGGCGCCCAGGCCGGCTTCCTGCTGATGTACGCGGCGGTGCTCGACCGGACCGTGTGGAAGTACCCGGCCGCCCGCGCGTACCGTGCGCTCCTGCTCGACGTCGGTCACCTGAGCCAGACCGTGTACCTCACCGCGACGGCGCTCGGGCTCGGGACGTTCTTCACCGCCGCCACCCGCGACGCGCCCGTCGAGGACGCCCTCGGGCTGTCCTGGCCGGACGAGGCCTTCCTCGGTGTCTCCGGCGTCGGCGTGCCGCACCCCGCCGAGCGGGACCGCCAGGCGGCGATGCTCGCCGGCGGCGACGCGGCGTTCTCCTTCCCGCCGGACGCCTGGCACGGGCGCGGCGAATGACGCCACGGGTGACCGTCGACCTGGCCCGGCTGGACGCGAACGTCGCGCGGTACGGCCGGCGGGTGGCCGAGGCCGACGTCGCCCTGCGCGCGCACGTCAAGGGGCACCGGAGTCCCGAGATCGCCGCCCGGCAGGTGGCCGCGGGCGCGGTGGGCGTCGCGGTGCACTCGGCGGCCGAGGCCGAGGCCTACGTGGCGGTGGGCGTGACGGACGTGACGGTGGCGTGGCCCTGGCGTGACGCGTGGCGGTGGACCAGGTTCGCCCAGCTCGCGCGGCACTGCGCGGTGACGGTGCACGTGGACCACCCCGACGCGGTGGCCGGGCTCGGCGCGGCGGCCGAGGCCCACGGCGTCGAACTCGGCGTACGCGTCGAGGTCGACACCGGTCTGCACCGCGTCGGCGTCGACCCCGACGCCGCCGTGGGGCTGGCCGCCACGATCGCGCGGACCGGCGGGCTGCGGATGGCGGGCGTCACCGGATACGTGGGGATCACCGACCCCGCCGCCGCGCGCGACCGGGTCGAGCTGGGCCGCCACCAGGCGCGCCTGCTGGTGTCGGTCGCCGAGCGGATCCGCGCGGCCGGGTCGCCCTGCCCGGCCGTCAGCGTCGGGGGCACCCCGACCCTCGCCGGCGTGCTGGACGTCGCCGGCGTGACCGAGGTCTGCGCCGGGGCGTACGCGCTGCTCGACGGCGGGTTCGCCCGGCTGGGCGAGTGCGACCCCGGGGCGGTCGCGATATCCGTCACCACGACCGTCACCGGCACCGACGGACAGGTGCTGCGCACCGACGCCGACGAACTGCTAGCGGGCGCCGACCAGACCTGGATGAGCGGTGTCGTGCTGACCGCACCCGACGGCGGGCCGGTCGACGCGGGGTCGGTGTCGGTGGGCGACGAGCTGCGGGTGCTGCCCGGACACGTGTGCCCCGTGGTGGCCCGCCGGCCGCTGCTGCACGTGCTCGACGCCGGCGAGCCGGTGGCGCGGTGGCAGGCGATCGTCCGCCCGGACCGGGCATGACCGACACCGTCGCGTCCGTGGACCGCCCGGCGGACCCGCTGCGCGAGCGCCGGTTCGTCCTGTTCGCCACGGCCAGGACGATCTCCGTCTTCGGCAACGCGATGGGCCCGCTCGCGCTGACCTTCGCCGTGCTCGACCTTCCCGGCGGATCGCCCACGGCGCTGTCGCTCGTGCTCGCCGCGATCTCGGTGCCCCGGATCGCGCTGATGCTGCTCGGCGGCGTCATCGGCGACCGGCTGCCGCGCCACCGCGTACTCGTGGCGGCGGAACTGATGTGCGGTACGGCGTACGGCGCGATGACCGTCCTCGTGCTGAGCGGGCGGGCCGGCGTCGCCACCCTCGCCGTCTGCGCAGCCGTCGCCGGCACCGCCTCCGCGCTGCTGCTGCCCTCGCTCAACGGGCTGACCGCCGAACTCGTCGCGCCACAGGCGCGCCAGCGGGGCAACGCCCTGCTGCGGCTCGGCACGAACACCGCCACGGTGGCGGGCTTCACGGCGGGCGGCGCGCTGATCACCTGGCTCGGGCCGGGCTGGGCGCTGGCCCTCGACGCCGCGACGTTCGCCGTCGCCGCCTTACTCCTCGCGCGGCTGCGCCTCGCCGCGACGACCCGGCCCGCCGGGCGGAACCTGCCGGCCGAACTGCGCGACGGCTGGCGCGAGTTCGTCCGGCGACGATGGCTGTGGCAGATCGTGCTCGCCGCAGCGGTGATCAACGCCGCCGTCGGGGTCACCTTCGGGCTCGCGGGGCCGCTGCTCGCCAGGGCGCACCTGGGCGGCGCGGGCGCCTGGTCCGGCGTCCTGGCCGGGTACGCCGTCGGCATGTTTGCCGGCGTGCTGGTGGCGATGCGGATCAGGACGACCCGGCCCCTGCGCACGGCCGTCCTCGCCGTGTCGCTGCTGGGGCTGCCGGCGCTGCTGCTCGGAGCCGGTGCCGCCCTGCCGTTCGTGATCCTCGCCGCCGTGCTGGCCGGGGTCGCCTTCGACGTCTTCGGGGTGCTGTGGGAGACGACCGTCCAGTCCGAGGTGCCGACGGAGGCGATGTCCCGCGTGAGCGCGTACGAGTGGCTGGGGGCGGTGGGACTGGGCCCGCCCGTCATGATCGCCGCCGGTCTCGTCGTACCCGCGATCGGCGTGCGAACGGCCCTGCTCGCCCTGGCCACGGTGATCTTCGTGGCCGCGCTCGTCCCGTTGGCCAGTTCCACCGTCCGGCACTACGAAAGGCAACCCGATGGCCGAGTACGTTGACGCCTTCGTCACGGCGTATGACCGCTTTTGGGCGCCGTACCCCGAGCGGATGGGCGAGGCGTGGCTGCGGCTGCACGCGCGCGTCGCACCCGGGTCGGAGCTGAGCCTGCTGGACGTCGGCTGCGGCACCGGCATCGTGGCCGCCCGATTCGCCGCCGCCGGCTACCGGGTCGTCGGGGTCGACGTCTCCGAGGCGATGATCGCCCGCGCCCGGGAACGGCTGGCCGGCACCGACGCGGTGCTCATCGCCGCGGACGCCGCGGACTTCGAGGTGCCGCGCCCCTGCGCGTTCGCGGTCTCCACGTACGACGTCCTCAACCACGTCGGCGACATCGACCGGGTCCGGTCCTACCTGCGCTGCGTGCACCGGGCGGTCGCGCCGGGCGGCTGGTTCGGCTTCGACATGTCCACGACGAAGGGGCTCCTCGCCGACGTCCCCCCGGTCGCCCGGCAGGACGGCACCGTCTCGGTCGAGGTGGCCCGGGGCCCGCTCGACGGCGACCGCCGCCCGCTGCACGTCACCGGGGAGCTACGCACCGACGACGGCCGCACGGCCCCCTTCACCACGACGATCACCAACACCGCCCACCCCGTGGCCGACGTGCTCTCCGCCCTGGCTGACGCCGGCTGGACGACGAGCCACGTCGCCGCCATCGACGACCTGCTCACCCCCGTACCCGACCCGGAGGCGCTGCCCCGGGTCGCCGTGCTCGCCCGACGCGACTGACGGGGCTCGTCCGCCGGCCGCCGGCACGAAGGTGGCGGAACGCAGGACAAGCCGTACTCCCTCAGGCGCCGCCTGCACGGGCGAGCAGGAACCGGGCCAGGGCGGTAGGGACCGGGTGTTCGAAGATGTCCTCCGGATAGCAGTCGACCTGGAACTCCTCCTCCACTGAGGCGCTGATCTCGAGGGCGCTGAGCGAATCGAGGCCGGCGTCGAAGAGGTCTTCATCCGCGGGCACCTCCTGGCCAAGCACTGTGGCGGCCGTCCGGCGAACCGAGCCGAGGATGGCCTGCTCGGACAGTACGTGTCCGGGGACGGAGGGCTGACCGGTCATCGTTTCTCCTTGATCTTTATGGGTTGGCTCACACCTGAGCAGCTCAGCAAGAGCGATCTTGCCGGTGGCGAGGCGCGGAAGCTCCGCGACGACCGTGACAGCGGCGGGAACCGACGCGCTGCCCAAAGCTCGCAGCACGAGCCTGCGAACGTCCTGCGGGTCGATTGGCGTGGCCGCTACGAGAAACACGCGGACACGCCACCCCTGTGGTGTGCGTAGCGGCAGTGCGATCGCCTCGTGCACCCCGGCAAGGCTGGTCAGCAGGGACTCCAGGGCGGCGCGGTCCACCCACCGGCCGTTGATCTTCATCGTCGTGCCGGTGCGGCCGATCAGCCGGAGCACGCCGTCCTGGACCCGGCCGAGGTCCCCGGTGTGGAAGGTGGCGATTCCGCCTTCGTGCCGGTAGGCGTGGTCCTGCTCCGGTGAGCGCGCTCCGAGGTAACCGAACGACGCATGCGGGGTGCGGATGACCACCTCGCCGACGCCACCCGCTCCGGGGCCGGCGCGGCGCTCGGGATCGACGAGCGTGTAGCTGGCACCCGGGATCGGCGCGCCGACCGGGCATGGCCCGCTGGTGACGTCCGGGGGTACCACCCAGTGGAAGGAGGCGAGCGTGGTCTCCGACGGCCCGTACAGATTGACCACCGCCTGTCGCCGGCCCGTCCGCGCCCGCCACCGAGCGGCGAGGGCCGCGTCGAGTGGCTCCCCCGCGAAGAACGTCAGGCGCAGGTCGGGCGATGACACCCCGGCGGCCGGCGCCTGCTCGGACTGGAGCCACAGCCGGGCCAGGCTGGGCACCACGTTGACGACGGTCGCCGCGCCGACCGTCAGGTGTTCCAGCATCCGCCCGGGGCGCAGCCCGGGCGGCGACAACAGCAACGTCGCGCCGCTGACGAGCGGCGTCACCAGTTCCCGCAGCACGACGTCGAAGGTCACGTGGGTCAACTGGGCCACCGAGTCGCCGGGACCGATGCCGAAGCGGTCCCGCTGCCACCGCACGAAGTGCGACAGCCCTCGGTAGCTGCCCAGGATGAACTTCCGGTTGCCGGTCGTACCCGACGACGCCACGAGGTACGCGGGCCGGTCGTCGGGACGCGGCGGCTGGCGCGCCACATCGGCCACCGCGGCGGCCTCCTGCTCGTCCAGAGGCCCCGCGTCGGCGAGCAGCGCGAGCCCGGGCACATCGACGCCTGCCCGGACGTCCACGAACGGGACCGGCTGGCCGGCCGTGGAGGGAGCGGCGCTGCCGGGCGGTGCCGCCGCCGGGGCCGGACCGCCCGACCGTGGCTCCGCGAGCCACACCACCGCCCGCAGCGACCACGCGGCGAGCATGACGGCCACGGTGGATGCCGTGGGCTGGCCGCTGACCCTTACCGTCGTGCCGGGTCCAACGCGGGCGGCCAGCAGCATCCGGCGTCCCGCGCGGACCAGGTCCGCCAATTCGCCGTAGCGGACCTCCTGCCCGTCGGGCGCCCGCACGGCCGCCCGGTACGGAACCGCCCGGACCTGCGCCTCGAACTCCCGCAACAGCGACGGTACGGCGGAAGAGCCGCTCATGGCTGTCCGGCGTGCCGGGGCGACGCGTGCCGCGACCACCGGGTCACAGCCCCAGTCCCTTCCGCACCCGGTCGCACAGCTCCGTGGCGTAGCGGGTGACGGTGTCCGCGTCGAACTGGTTGGCGCTGTAATACCAGATCACGTTCATCTCGTCCGCGCGGACGAGGAGGTCGACCCCGTGCACGTGCTCGCGCAGCCCGGTGCTCGTCTCGTCCGGGCCTGGAGACTCGTCCGCGGGTTGCAGCAGGGTGTCGGGCTCCGGTGCGCGGGTACGCCCCCGGTAGTTCACCGTCACGTCCGGCTCGCCGAGCCGGGCCAGCTCTTCGCGGAGGGCCGGATCGTCGCTGACGTAGCGCAACAGCCCGAAGCCCGTACCGCTCATCGGCACCTCGCCCAGTTGTCGGCGGACCTCCTCGCGCTGGGTCGCGAAGTCGGCATGCCCGTCCAGCGCCAGGTGCAGCGGGTACCGGGTGGAGAGCCAGCCGACCGTCCGCGCCACCCGAGGCTGTCCGGCGAGGCCGTACCGCCCGTGACCGATCAGGTTGGTGCGCAGCCGCGTGTCCCCGCCGGCGGTGAGCGTGGGGATCAGGGCGGTCAGGAAGACGTCGAGGATTCCTCCGCTGCGTCCCCCGGTGCCCGCGGCGCGGAGCAGGGCGTGTGTCTCGTCCCGGTTCATGACCACAGTCGCGATCTCCGTGGTCGCCATGGTGTTCTCGCGGTCGTACTGCAGCGGCACCGCGGGCGCGGACTGTCCGAGGCGCAGCCAGGTCTCGTACTGGTCGACGATGTCCGGTTCACGGGACTTCTTCGTGAGCCAGCTCGCGAACTCGTGGGCCCCGGCGGTCGGGCGTGGCTCGGTCGGGGTCCGCCCCGCGAGCAGGTCCCGGCACGCGGCGTCGAACTCGCCGATCAGGACGCCGAACCCGACACCATCGGCGACGAAGTGGTGTGCCACGACGAGGAGTCGCACCTCGCCGCCGTTCAAGGTGATCCGGGAGACCCTGAGCATGGGTGGGTCGTCGAACCGCAAGCTGGCCTGGACCTGGGTGCAGTACGCGGTCAGCGCGTCGCTGTCGTTCTCGGTGGACAGATCCACCTCCTCGACGGGAAACGTGTCGAGCGGAGGAGCGAGTGCGCCGACGTCACAAGGGCTGGCGTCGGTGAGCCGTACCCGCAGCGCCTCGTGCCTGTTCACCACCAGACGCATCGCCGTGGCGACGATGGGCGCGGTCAGCTCGGTGGGGATGCGGAACAGGCTGACCTGATTCCAGTGGTGTGCCTCGGGCAGGGCGCGGGTCAAGAACCGACGCTGCTCCGGCAGCAGCGGGACCACCTGACTGGCTGGGCGCTCCAAGAGAACCTCCTGTGACGGGGTGAACGGGCTTGTTCGGCGTACGTGCTGGGTGGTGGGAGTGCGGGCGGTCGTGGCTCCTACCTGGCAGTCGACGCCGACGAAACGCCAGCGCGGCGGATGAGCTGGGCGGCGAGGTACTTCGCCAGGGCGAGCGTGGTAAGGCTGGGGTTCGCCGCACCTGCTCGGGGGAACAGGGACGGGCCGCCGACGAAGGCGCCAGGGAACGCCTTCAGTTGTCCGATGGTGTCCACGATCGGACCGTCGAGCGGCAGGCAGCCGCACTCGTGGTCCAGTTCACCGAGGGTGGCGCGGTACCGAAAACCGACGCCGGGGTTGTCCCGCGCCCGGCGGACCGCCGCATCGAAGTCGACGATCTCCTCCGAGGCGATGGCGGTGAGCCCCAACGCCTCCGCCGCCGCGTCCAGGAGTTTCCGGTGCCCGTGCGTGAGCTCGTCCAGGGTCGACTGCGCGTCGGCGTCCAGTACGACCCTGGCGCCCTCGCCGACGGACAGCGTGCTTGCCGCTTCCGCCGCCTGCTCGCCCATGGCCCACAGGTCCCACAGCACGTCGTCGTCGACGGCCTGCTGTTCCACGAACAGGTTGGAGGCGAGGTGCGGGTGATGCCCGGCGTACACGGACGTGTCGACGTGCTCCGGCCGCCTGCGCCGGTCGACGCTCACCAGGCCGGTCGCGACGTGGTCCAACAGCGGGTACCGCGACGAGGGCGCCGCCCCTGGCACCCGCCGGAGCATGTCGTCGACCAGCTCGGCGTTGCGGAACGCCCCGGCACAGAGGACCACCTGTTCCGCTTCGACCACTTCGGGGCCGTGCGGCGTCCTGACGTTGATCCGGTATCCGACGGAGGAGAGCGGGAAGACGGTGGTCGCCCGATGCCCCGCCAGGATCCTCGCCGAGGGGACCAGATGCAGTGGTGAGTACGCCTCCCAGCCGCCGTCCTGGCGTACGCGGATCGCCCGCGGGGTGGGGTGCGCCGGGAACCCCGCGACGGTGAGTTGCTCCGACAGCGTCACCTCGGTGGCCGTGCGCGGCGCGGACATCGCGAGGCCACCCATCCAGGTCTGGATGTCCCGCTCGGCGCGAGCGTAGTCGCCCTCTCTGGTCTCGTCCCCGATCAGCGCGGCCCGGACCGGGGCGGGCCAGTCAACCAGGGCGCTGTCCTCCAGCCGCAGGGAGATCCCTCGCCAGTACAGTCCCCTGCCGCCGACCCTGGCCCGGTAGCCGGAGCCACGTCCGTACCACCCCGGGTGGGCCGGCAGGAACGGTTCGAAGCAAGGGTCGCCGTCCGGTGCCTCCAGTGCCCAGGTCTCGCGGGTCGCCCCGATGTGCACGTGGCCCAAGTCGGGACCGGCCTCGAGGACGCGGTAGTCGAGCCCGCTCCCCTCGAGTTCCGCGGCAATGGCGGAGCCGCTCAGTCCCGATCCTATGACGGCTACGTCGAGCATTTCTCTCCTCAATCCGAAAGCGTCGATTGGTGGCGATCTGCCCGGGGCGGTCGACGCGTTGCGATCCCGGTCATCCGAGCTGTTCCAGTGCCCGACGGTCGGCCTTCCCGTTCGCGGTGAGGGGAATCTGCGCGACCCGTACATACCTGCTCGGCACCATGTGCATCGGCAGGGCGTTGGCGCACCACTGCCGCAGTGCCCGGGCGGTGCATTTGTCATCGTCGGAGACGTAGTAGGCGACCAACCGCTCGGCGCCCGCCGCTAGGGTGTGCAGGGCCACGACCGCGCCCAGAACGGCATGGTGCGCGGTCAGCCGTTGCTCCACCTCGGCGGGCTCGACCCGGTAGCCACGGATCTTGATCTGGCGGTCATGGCGCCCGACGAACTCCAGCCGACCGTCGGGCAGTTGGCGGGCATTGTCGCCCGTGCGGTAGAGCCGTAGCCGACGCCCGTCGAGGACGCGCTCGACGAACCGTTCATGGGTCAGCTCCGGCTGGTTGACATACCCGAGGGCCATGCCCGGGGTGGTGAACAACAGCTCACCAGGCTCGCCTGGGCTGACCGGAGCACCGGAGTCGTCGAGGAGGAACACCTCCGCGTCGAACAGGGGCCGACCGATCGAGACCACGTCCGGAGGTTCGGTCATCAGACAGGCGGTGATGTCCTGCACGGCTTCGGTGGGCCCGTAGACGTTGAGCAGCGGCACGTCGCTCTGCGCGAACCACTGTTCCACGAGCGGCCTGTCCAGCGACTCGCCGCCGCTGCGCAGCAACCGCAACGGTCCCCGGAGTCGACCAATCGATGCGTCGGCGCGCTGCGTCAGGTACCGGATGGTCGACGGGGTGAGCCAGAGGACGCTCACACCGGTGTCCTCGACGTACCGCACCAACTGGGCGGCGCTGTACTGCCGGGACCGCAGCACCAAGCGGGCACCCGTGACCAGCGGCGCGAAGATCTGCCCGATCGACGACGCGAACGACAGCGACGAGAATTGGAAAAGCGCGTCGACCTCGGTCAACTCCAGGAGGCGGGCGGTCTTGACGGCGTTGTCGTACAGGGCCGTCCACCCGATTTCCACTCCCTTCGGGAGGCCCGTCGAGCCCGACGTGTACATCACGTATGCGAGGTCGCCGTGGCCCACCCGCACTCGCGGATTCGGGTGATCGGCACCGATATCGCTCGGCGTCGGCGCGTCCACGAAGATCCGCGGTACCGGGCATTCGGCGAGCAGGCCGTCCAGGTGGGGCTGGGTGACCAGTAGGGATGCCGCCACGTCCCGGACCATGAACAGCAACCGCTCCATCGGATACTCGGGATCCAGCGGAACGCACGCGCCGCCAGCCTTCAACACGCCCAACAGCGCGACGATTGCCTCCGGCCCTCTGTCCACGCAGATCCCGACGCGCGAGCCAGGCCTGACGCCGCGTCCGATCAGGGCGTACGCCAGCCGGTTCGCCTGAGCGTTGAGGTCGCCGTAGGACAGCGTACCGCGCTCGGAAACGACGGCGACCGCCTCCGGACGCCGCGCCGCGCGCTCCTCGATCAGATTCGTCAGAGACACTTTCCGACCTCCTTGCGGAGAGGTCTTCCATTAGGGTTGGCGGCATCGGTCCATTGACCGCCGACATTGGGGAGGGATGCATCTTGTCTCTGCGAATACTCGTGGAACCGCAGCAGGGCGCGACCTACGAGCAGGTCCGTGTGTTCGCTCAGCACGCCGAGAGCCTCGGGTTCGAGGGCGTGTTCACCAGCGACCACTACCTGCGAATCGGCGCCGGAGATCCCGGCCCCGGGCCGTTGGACGCATGGCTGCTGCTGGCCGGCCTGGCGCGGGACGTGCCGCGGCTGCGCCTCGGCTCGATGATGAGCCCGGTGAGCCTGCGCCATCCGGCCGTGCTCGCGCTGATGGCCGCCCAGGTGGATGCGATGTCCGGAGGTCGGCTGGAGGTCGGTGTCGGCGCGGGCTGGTACGAGGAGGAACACCGCGCACTGGGAGTGCAACTGGACCCGCCGAGTCGCCGGTTCGACCGGCTCGCCGAGGCGTTGGAGATCATCACCGGCGTGTGGCGGCATCCTGCGGGCAAGACCTTCGACTTCGCCAGCGAGCACTACCGGCTCGCCGACTGGCCGGCCCTGCCGAAGCCGGTCCAGCAACCCGGTCCCCCACTGCTGCTCGGTGGTGTGGGCCGTCGCCGCACGCCCGCCCTCGCCGCCCGCCACGCCGACGAGTTCAACGTCCCGTTCGCGCCGGTGGCGCAGGCCGCCACCGCGTACGAGCGGGTCAGGAGCGAGTGCCGGAGCCGTCTCCGGCCCGAGGCGAGCCTGGCCCTCTCGGCCGCGCTGGTGCTGTGCCCTGGCGAGGGAGCGGCGCTCGCGGCCCGGGTCGAGGCGTCCGGCGAGCCCGTCGACGAGATCAACCGGATGGGTGCCGCGGGGCCGGTCGAGATGGTTGCCGAGGCAATGAACCGTTACCGCGCCGCAGGGGCCCAGCGGCTGTACGCGCAGGTCTGCGACGTCACCGACCTGGCCCACCTGGACGAGCTGGCCGAGGCCCACCGGCTCGCGCAGCAGGAGATGCCGACCGTTCCGGCGCATCCTCAGACCTCCTCACGGTCGTGACGGTCGGCGCCGGTCGTGGCGAGGGCGGGCACATCACGCAGGGCGGGTCCCAGCGCGCAGGGCCCCGACAGCCAGGTGGCCCGAATGCCGAGCCGCTGGGCCGCCTGCACCACCGTCGGGTTGTCGTCGAGGAAGAGTGCCTCCGAGGCGACGCACCCGCAGGCGGTGAGCACCCGGTCGAAGTACTCCGCCGTCGGCTTCACCGCACCCACCCGCCACGACGAGGCGACCACGTCGAACAGCCGCAGATGACCGTGGCGCCCATCCTTGAGGTGATCCCAATGTGCGGCCTCGTTGTTGGCCAAGGCGACCGTGACGGCGGGCGCCACCCGGCGTAGCCGCTCCACCTCAGCGAAGGCGTCCTCGTAACGGATCGCGCTGCTCAGGTAGAGCCGGTCGATCCAGGCGCGATCGATCGGGACGTCCGGCAGCGCGCCGGCGGCAACGAGCGCGTCGGCAAGGACGTCGTGGACGTGCCGGGTATCCGTCTCGTACTCGGCGTCGTGGCGGTCGACGTACTCGCGCATCCGCGCCTCGCTCGCCCCGTGGCGACGCGCCAGCAACGGGAAGAAGGCGCTCTCCTCGGTGACGTTGTTGAACAGGACCCCGCCCGCATCCAGCAGGACCGCCTTGATCACAGCCACGCGAGGTTCTCCCTGGCCCACTTGACGTTCTCCTCGAGACCCGCCGCAAGGTCGTGCCGAGGGGTCCAGCCGGTGGCAGCCCGCAGCTTGCTGGCGTCGCCCAACAGCTTGCGCACCTCCCCCACTCGGGGCGGGCCGAGCCGGACCTCACTGTCGGAGTTGGTCAACTCGACGATGGTGCGCGCCAGGTCGATGATCCGGTGGTCGATTCCGGTACCGATGTTGAACACCTCGCCGGCCGGTGGGAGCTCGGCGAGACGCAGAAACGCGTCGACCGTGTCGGAGACGTACGTGAGGTCCCGGGTCTGGTGCCCGGAGCCGTGCACCGTCAGCGGGTCCCCCCGCAGCGCTCTGGCCAGGAACAGCGGGACCACGTCGTAGACATGGCGGGGTCCGTAGCAGTTGAACGGCCGGACGATGGTCAGCGGTGTGTCGAAGGAGTTGTGGTACGACCAGGCCAGGCGGTCGCACCCCACCTTCGACGCGGCGTACGGGGTGGCCGGGCGCAACGGGTGCTCCTCGGTGATGGCCTCGTCGTGCGAGCCGTAGACCTCGCTGGAGCTGGTGACCACCAGGTGCGCCAGGCGAGTGGTCCGGGCCGCGTCGAGCACGTTCAGGGTGGACATCACATTGGCCGCCACCACGGCGGCGGGCTGGTTAAAGGAGGCGGGGACGTAGGCGTCTGCGGCCAGATGGAACCAGACCTCCGCTTCGCAGGCGGTCAGCTCCGCCACCGCGGACGGCCCCGCGAGGTCCACGTGCAGGACCCGGTCGAGCTGCCGGACAGTGGCCGGGGACAGGTTGCGGAAGGTGTTCGTCACCTGGCTGCGCGAGGTGCGGCGGACAACCGCCGTCACCCGCGCGCCGCGGTACACAAGCTCGTCGGTCAGGTGCGAGCCGACGAATCCGTCGGCGCCGGTCACCAGGACTTTCCGGTCGGTCCAGGTCATGTGGTGCCCTTCGTGTGGTCGCGGGACGGGTGGCGCGACATTCAGGCCGCCGCCGACAGCGCAGTCCGCAAGCTGGCGCGCAGGAAGTCGTTCTCGTCGTGCGAGATCGTCAGGGGTGGCGCGACGATCACCCCCTCGCCGGTGCCGTCGCGGCGGAAGCCGTTGAACGGGTACAGCAGCAGTCCGGCGGCGCGCGCCCGCGCCAGCACCGCCGGTTGGGTGCCCTCGGTCAACTCCACCCCGTGGAAGTAGCCCTTGCCACGTACGTCGAGGACCAGCGGCGAGCCCTCGGCAGCGTCCCGCACGGCGGCGTCGACCGCCGTCCCTCGCGGCGTCGTCGGGTCCAGCGCGCCGATGTCCCCCAGCACGGACAGCACGGCGAGCCCGGCCCGCGCTTGCAACGGCGTCGCCGACATCGTGCCCATGATGGGCAGCGGGCCGCCGCCGGACAGCACCGTCTCGCCCAGCTCCGGCGCGATCAACACCGCCGCCAGCGGCACGAAGCCCGCAGCGAGCCCTTTGGCGAGTACGACGATGTCGGGGCGACTGGCGGGCTCGTGGTCCGCGGCCAGGGGCAGGCCCGTGCGGCCGAGTCCGGTCAGCACCTCGTCGTAGATCAGCAGTACGCCGTGCCGGTCGCAGATGGCCCGTACCGCAGCCAGGTATCCGGCGGGAGGCACGTACCCGCCGCCGGTGGTGCCGTTGACCGGTTCAAGGAGAACTGCCGCCACCCGGTTGGCGCCGCGGGTCAGGATCGCCTCCTCCACGGCGTCGGCGCACTCGGCACGGCACACCTCGAACCGGCAGCCGGCGTGCAGCCCCGGGTACGGCGGGTCGAACGCGGGGGCGACGCCGAACCCGTCGTCCGGGTGGGGACGGCGGCGCCCATGCCCCGAAAGCGCGAGCGCGAAGGCGCTGTTGCCGTGGTATCCCAGCGACGCCGTCAGGACCCCGTGCCGACCTTCCTCGCCCCGCGCCCGCTGCGCGCTGCGGGCGATCGCGATCGCGAGCTCCACCGCCGACGTCCCGGAAGTGGTGAGGCCAACGAGGTCCCCGGGCCGGCCGACGGCAACCGCGATGGTCTCGGCGAGCCGGGTCTGTAACCGCGGTGTCAGCGTGCCCGGAGACGCGAACGTCCCCCGGGCGAGCTGGTCGGCGATGGCGCTGGTCACGACGGGGTGGGCGTGGCCGATGTTGACGCACACCAGCCCGCTCGCGCCGTCGAGAAAGCGTCGGCCGTCGGCGGCGTGGATCCAGGATCCGGCGGCGTGGCTCCAGGGCACGGGTGGGATGCCCTGACGGGCGGCGAGCAGGCGCGTGCCGCCCGCCGATGGCAGGGGTGCGGTCTGCGGCTGTGGAGTCGTCACACCAGCTCCCACCAGTCCAGCCGCCGCTCCGACCGCCCTCGCAACCACAGGGCCTGTGCGGCGAACATGGACACCCAGGAGTTCAGGTGCGCCGAGTCGGTGTCCGGCCAGTAGATCGCCGCGGCCTCCTCGCCGTGTCGCCAGAGCCGCCCTAGCAGGTGATCCGTTGCGGCGTTTACCGACACGCCGGTGAACCGGTGCAGCGACGCCAGCCGGACGGCCTGAGCGAGCACGTCGTTCTGGGCCCGGCCGCCCCCCGGGCGGCCGTCGGCGCGGACGAACCCGGGGAAGGCTCCGTCCGGGAGCTGTTGCCGCCACACCCATTCGGTGAACCGACGGGAGACCCGCAGCGCCGCCTCGTCGCCGGTCGCGGTGCCCCACACCCAGAGGCCCTCCGCGCCGTAGCAGAGCGCGTGCAGGCTGACCGTGTCGCTGCCGGGGCAGGTCGGCACGGGTGGCCCCGGTTCGCCATCGGTGGGGGCGTCCACCGCGGCGCGGACGAGCCGCTCCGCCACCTGCCGGGCGCGGGGATGGCCGGCCTCGTGGGCGCTCAGCAGCGCCTGCGCGCACTTGAGCAGGTGCACCTGTCCCCGGGTGGACCACGCCGGCGCGAGGTGCGTCACCGGGTCGCCGAGCAGGCACGCCAGCCGGCCCTCATGGTCCACCGCGGCGACCAGGCGGTCCGCCTGCCGCAGCCCCGCCTCGGTGACGGCGACGCGGCCGGTCAGGGCGCCCACGCGCAGCAGCCCGTGCGTGATCATCGCGACGTCGAAGGCGTACACGATGCCGTCCGCGCGTTCCGGCCGCGAGGCGTGGTCCCCGGCCCGTTCGCGGGCCACGAGCCAGTCGACGGCGCGTTCGGCGGCTGCGCCGTCACCGGCTCCCACGCCGGTGAGGAAGGTCAACGCGTACCCGGTGATCTCCGGGTACGGCGGTGAGAGCGGGCCCTCCGGCCCCTCCCGCCACCCGCAGAACGCGCCGCTGGCGTGCTGCGTACGGCCGTTCCGGAACCAGGTGGTTATGGCCCCTGTGGCGGCCTCCGGCGACATCGCGTCGCCACGGACGTCCACCCCCTCCTGCGACCCGATGCTCATGCCGCACCACCCTTCACGCGATCCGCGCCGCCGGCGCTTCCGTCGGACAACATCGCCAGGTAGGCGCGCTCATGGCCGCGGACCACGGCGTCGATGGAGAAACGGCGGGTAGCTTCCCGGGCGGCCTGCTCCACCATCTCCCCCACGTCGGTGGTCATGACTCGTCGCATGGCGGCGGCGAGATGGGCGATGTTGCCCGCCTCGTAGAGCAGCCCGGTCCGCTCATCTGTGACCACCTCGTCGTGGCCCTCAACGTCGGTGGTGATCACCGGGAGGCGACAGGTCATGGCCTCGGTCAGCGCGATGCCCCAGCCCTCATGCGAGGACGGCAGCACCATCGCGTCGCAGCCCGCGTACAGGGCCGGCATGTCCTGCCAGCTCAGCCCGGTTTCCCAGCGCACCCTGTCGGCGACGCCCAGCCGCTCGGCCAGGGCGCGCAACCGCTGTAGGTAGGCGGAGTTGGTCCGGGCGGTGGGGCAGGTCAACACCAGACGCATGGCCGGATACTCCGCCGCCAACTCCGCCAGCGCGGCGATAGCGTCCTCGATCCGCTTACGCGGGACGGGACGGGCCGGGACGAGGAAGGCGAACTCGTCGGTCAGGCCGCGCTCGGCGCGCCAACGCGCCCGACGCCGCGGGTCAGGGGCGAAGGCACGGAGGTCCGTGCCGAACTCCACCACCTCCGCCGGCTCGGTGAAGCCGGCTTCCCGCGCCCAGCGCAGGTACGCCTGGGAGCCGCAGATGTGCAGATCCGGACGGAGGCTGTCCACCAGGCCGCGCTGCAGCATCCGCTCCAGCGGATAGTTGTCCCACATGTCGAACACCCGTACGCCGGGCACGAACGTCTCGAACAGCGACACCGCGAGCTTGGCCTTGACCATCGGGCGCAACCAACTGGTCAGCAGGGCGGGAACGTAGTTAAAGACGTGCACGACGTCGGCCTCCGAGGCGGTGAGCTCAGCGTGCAGCTGGGCCACCGCGTCGCGGCACTCCAACCGCTGGCAGGCCGCCATGAGGCCGCTGACCTCCCGCACCCGGACCTTGGAGGACCGGTACGCGGACCATTCCGCGCTCGGCTGCACCGCCTCGGTGACGACGGTGACCTCGTGGCCCAGCTTCACCAGCCCCTCGGCGAGCTGGTGGACGTGGGTCTCGCCCCCGCCGACGATCGGCGGGTACTTTTCGGCGACCAAAAGAATCCTCATGACACCTCCGCGAGGGCGCGGCGCAGGGCGGTGGCGGCACCGTCGACGTCGACCCCGGGGGGAGTACCGACGAGCAGGGCGCGGGCGGCGTATTCGGGTGCCCACCGGTAGGGCTCGTGCACGATGTGGTCCACCGCGTCGAAGCACGGCTGGTCCGGCAGGGATGCGCCGAGGAAACCCCGTACGTCGATGCCATGGCCGATCAGCGCCCGCGCGACGTCGGCCAGCCGCCGGCCGGGTGGCGCCAGGCAGGCGACCGCGAACGGGGACGCCCCGCGCGCGACGGGCGTCCCGAGCACCTGCCAACCCGGGTGACTCTCGACGGTCCCGGTGACCATCTCCGCCATGACGCGCCGCTGCGCCGCCAGGTCCGCGTGCCTGCCGAGCTGCATCAGGCCGAACGCCGCCTGCGGGTCCGTCAACTTGCCGTTGTAACCCAATCGCAGGTGTACGTAGCGTTCCTCGGCCGCGATCCGGCGCTCGCCCACCGGGTAGCCGAAGCGCCCGCCCTCGTAAGCTGGGTCCCGGCCGAAGGATCGCAGGCTGCGCAGCAGGTCTGCGGTCGCCGCGTCGTTGGTGGCGACGACGCCCCCCTCGCCCATCGTGAGGTGGTGGCCGGCGTAGAAGCTGAAGGTGGCCGCGATCCCGGCCGCGCCGACGGCGGCGTCCCCATCACGGGCGCCGAGCGACTCGCAGCAGTCCTCGATGATGGCGATGTCGTGGCGCTCGCCGAGACGACGCAGCCGTACCAGATCGGCCGCCTGACCTAGGGTGTGCGGGAACAGGACGGCCCGCGCGCCGGTGGCGGCGATGGCGGCGTCCGCCAGGTCCAGGTCGAGGTTTACGCCGCCGGCCGTCACGTCCACGAAGACCGGCACCATGCCGAGTTGGACCACGGGGGAGACCGCGCTGATGAAGGTCACGCCCGATACGACCACCCGGTCCCCGCGGCGCAGGCGCCCCGATTCCAGTAGCGCCGCCACGGCCAAGAGGTTGGCCGTACTGCCGGAGCTGACCGCGACGGCGTGGCCGAAGCCGAACTCGGCGGCAAAGGCGTCCTCGAACTCGCGGACGATCCGTCCGCTGGCCAGGTGCCCGTCCCGGATCGCGTTGGCGACCGCCGTCACCTCACGTTCGTCGTAGCAGGGGCGGCCGAACGGTAGCTGCCATCTGTCGGTCGGCGTGATGGCCAGGGCCCCTGGTAAGGCGTTGTCGCTCACGGATTCGCTCACCTCTCTCTGCCCGCCGGTGGACGGCTCAGTTGGACTCACGGATCTGCAGGTGCTGCGCGACGGTGCGCACCGGCGGTGCGCCGATGAGGACCAGGCTCTGGAAGAAAAGCCAGGACGACGTGGCGTGCACGGTGCCGACGAACAGCTCGGATCTGGTGAAGAGGCACTCGTCAGCCGCTACGGCCAGTTGCCACCTGGGCACGAACAGGTCGCCGGAGGCGACCGCGTACAGCGGGGTCAGGGTTCCCTCGACCGGGACCACGGTGAGCCGGTGCGTGTCACCTGCCCGCAGCGAATCGCGGTAGTGGCCCAGGTCTCGGGAGAACCGGTCGACGACCGCTGCGAGGATGGGATCCTCGAGCGTCGGCCTCGGCGTCGCGGCATGGCGCGCGATCAACTCCTCCGTGCCGGCTGCAGTGGCGCGGCTGTCGTAACGAGCCCGTAGACCGCCGAGGACGTCCGCCCCCGCGGCGAGGAGGTCTCGCCGGACAAGCCAGTCCTCGCAGGCTCGGAGGTTCGCAAGCGTCCACCGGACGAGCACCTCGTCCTCGCCGGGCAGCACCGCGCCGGCCCTGATGACAACGTCCCTCGCACTCCGCAGGCTCATGTCAGCACTCCTCGTCCTCAGTACTTGTTGGCGAACCGGCTGTGCGGACGCATCGGCCGCGTGGGGCGGAAGGGAGTCAGGTCGATGTCCGCGCCGGCGCCGGTGATCTCCGCCGCGATCAGCCGTCCGGTCACCGGTGCCAGCAGGACGCCGTTGCGGTGGTGGCCGGTGGCCACATGCACCCGGCTGTCCGCGGCGACGCCGATGACCGGCAACTCGTCACCGGTCATCGGGCGGAACCCGGACCAGATCTCCTCCACCCGCCAGTGGCTGGCGGCCGGCAGCACGTCGGTGAGCCGGCTGAGCACCGCGCCCACCACGCCCGCCGTGTTGTCCGCCGTGGGAGACAGGTACTCCTCGCTCGTCCCGGCGACGTAGCTGCCAGGCGCCCGCTCCACGACCGATCCGCAGCCCCCGGCCGGCATGAACACCACGCTGTTGACGAGACCCGCAGGACCCGACATGCGGATCATCTGGCCCTTGACCGGGCACAGCGGCAGGTCGACGTCGACCAACCGGCCGACCTCCGCCGACCATGCCCCGGCGGCGATCACCATCGAGTCCGCGATCACCCCGCGTCCGTCGCCGGATTCCAGCAGTAGCGCCGGGCCGCGGTCGGCGACACCGGTCAGGCCGCCGCCGCGCGACACCACGCCGGCGACGGCGACCGCTTCGGCCAGCCGTTGCCGCAGGGCGATGGGATTGACCAGGGCCTCGTCGCGGATGCGGATGCCGCCGCGGAACGCGGTCGGGGACAGGTGCGGTTCGCTGCGGCAGATCTCGCCCGCCGGGTACCACTGGCAGTCGAAGCCGAGCTCGGTCATCCACTTCATGCGTTCGTCGATGCTGTCGGTCCGTTCCTCGAGGTCGAGGAGGGTGAAGTCGGTAGGTCGGAAGCCGACCTCCGACGCGGTGGTCCAGCCGCCCGCGAGGAACTGCGGGTAGTAGGCGAGGCCGGCCTGGAGCAGGTGGAGGAACTCGCGGGGCATCCACGGGTCGTATTCGCAGGAAGGGGTCAGCATGCCGGCGGCGGCGATTGACGCGCAGCCAGCCCGCTCCGCCCCCACCAGCGCCACCCGCAGTCCCGCCCGCTGCAGATGCAGGACGACGGACAGACCGATCAGGCCGTCACCGACGACGGCGACGTCGACCCTCTCCGGATCGCTGGACGTGGTGTGGACGACATGGTGGGTGGTGTTCACGGCTACTCCAGAGGGGTCGGGCCGACTGTCATGTGCCGGCACGCTCACGGCGGTCAGGAGGTGAAGTTCAGGCTCCCGTCACGGCGTCCCCGGGCCGCGAGACGTTCGAACAGCAGCAGCACCAGCACGGCCCAACCAACGGCCACGCCGGCCTCGGCCAGGGCCTCGGTGAGCACGATGGATAGCGGGTCGCCGGCCACGGCTGCCCGGACGGCCGAGAGCCCGTGGGTGAGCGGAAGCAGCTCCGCTATCAGGCTGACCGGCGCTGGCCAGAACGAGATGGGCACGTTCACGCCGCAGAACGTGGCGAGCAGCAGGAAGCCCAGGTTGGCGAAGACGGTGCGGAACTTGGCGTGGCGCAGCGCCAGTGCCGCCGCCACACAGGCGTACAGGTAGGTGCTCAGGCCCACCAGGGCCAGCAGCGGCACCGTGGGTAGCACCATCCACCAGTGCCACGGCACCGGGAAGACGAGCGAGGTGCCGACGAACACCAGGCAGGCGCTGGCCACGCCGGAGCAGGCCCAGTGCAGGCCGCGTCCAAGGTAGACCAGGCCCATGTTGGTCGGGGAGGCCACGACCATGGGAAAGGTGTTCTGGTACAGCTCGGTGGCCGCCGTGGTGGCCACGTACATCGCGTCGACGGCGACGAGGGCGACGACGTTGCCCAGCAGGACGTACTGGGCTGTCGCCGTGGACCCGGCGAGCTGTCCGAGCAGGGTGAAGAACACCACCTGGAAGGTCAGTCGGACGACCCAGCCGCCGAGCCAGGACCGCACCGTGTACGTGGTCGGCAGCTCAGCGAAGCCGATGGCCGCGGATCGGAAGATGATGCGGCTGGGGTTCATGCCAGGCTCACCTGACCCGTCCGCCGGGCACGGTCGGCGGCCCGGCGGATCAGCACCGTGCCGATCGCGAGGGCGAGCACGCCCAGCCCCGCGATGACACCCAGACGCGCCACCACATTCGGCACCTCCCGCTCCAGCAGGCTGTCCCGCAGCAGGTCGGAGGCCCACGACAGGTAGAAGATCCGGCTCAGCGGCTGCACCCAGGCGGGCAGCATGCTCAGCGGGAACACGACGCCACCGAGTACGTAGAACGGGTAGCTCAGCGTGCTCTGCACAATCGACGTGTTACGGGTGAGCACGAATACCGACGACAGCATCGTCGCCGTGCCCGCGCTCGCGGCCAGCGTCACCAGGACGGTGGCGGCGGTGACCAGCGGGTGTGGGAAGGTCACCTGCGCATCGAAGGCGAACCGCGCTACGAGCCAGGATTCGACGAGGGTGAACCCGCCGATCGCGAGCACCGGCAGGATCCTGCCGCAGACGACCAGCGCGAATGCTCGAGGTGCGACGAGCACCAGGTCGAACGTACCCATCCAGCGTTCGTTCTGGATCACCCCGCCCGCGACGTTGACGGCAACGAACCAGATCCCCAGCAACCCGGTGCCCAGCACCGTGCTGGTCACCAGATCATCCCGGTCGGAGTGCCGTACGACGGACAGGAAGATCAGCGTGAACAGCGGGGCCAGGAACACGATGAGCAGGTGCTCCGGGGCCCGAATGCTGGTGTGCCACTGCACCTTCGCAGAGGCGAGGACCACTCGGTGGCTCATACCGTCAGCCCTCTGCCACCGACCATGTGGACGTAGACCTCCTCCAGGCTCGGGCGACCTGTACGGACCGCGGTTATCCCCCGGTCGAGGAGCCAGCGCAGCACAGGGGCGACGTCGCCTTCGCCAGCGGTGCGGATCCGGTACGAGTCCCGCTCATCGAGCGGGTCGACGGCGACGACGCCGGGTAGGTCGGCCAGCGCGGCGGTAAGGCCCCGCTGCCCGGCAGCGAGAGTGACGTCGATGTGCTCGTGGCCAGCCAGCAGCTCGCCGATGCTGGCGGTGTCCCGCGTGACCAGGATCCTGCCGCGGTCGACCAGGGTCACCTGGTCACAGAGTGCCTGGGCCTCGCGCATGTCATGTGTGGTCATCAGGATCGTGCGCCCCTCGGCCCGCAGCTCGCCGACGAGTTCCCGGAACTCCTTCGTCGCTATCGGGTCCATACCGACCGTGGGTTCGTCCAGGAACAGCACGTCGGGATTGCCGATGAGCCCGCGGGCGAGGTGCAGGCGCTGGCGCATGCCCCGGGAGAACCGCTCCACGGGCTCGTCGGCCCGGTCGGCCAACCCCACACGGTCGAGCAGTTCGGCCGCCCGCCGGTGGATGACGGCCGGCTCGACGTGGTACAGCGTGCCCCAGAAGACGAGGTTCTGACGTGCGGATATCCGGTCGTAGAGGCCCCGGTCGCCGCCGAAGACGATGCCGATGCGCCGGCGCACCTGTGCGGTCTCCCGCACCACGTCGAACCCGGCGACGCGGGCGTGTCCCGACGTCGGCAGCAGGATCGTGCTGAGTATCTTCACCAACGTCGTCTTGCCGGCGCCGTTCGGCCCGAGAATTCCGTACGTCATTCCTTTCGCTACCGAGAAGCTGACTCCGTCAAGTGCCGTCGACGAATTCCGCCCGTCACTTCGGTTGCGTTTTTTACAGAAATCCCGGCGGAGGTTCTCAACCTCGATCATTGCTGTCCTCGTCTCGTCTGTGGTCGCTCTACTGCTTGGATGACGGCGGGACTTAACTGATGGGGTCCAGCACATCCCGGCTCGATGGCGATGCCGGGGGGCCTGGTTCTGGCCGGACGCCCACGGAGAGGAGGTTACGTAGATGGTCGACAATGCATTGCGCAGCAGTGCCGTCCCCGTAGGGCGACGGCATCCGGGACAGCCAAGCCCGGCGCTCCGCTGCGGTCGCGAGCCAATGCCGCACCGTGGGCATGAGGTCCGGACCGGGCCGGACGAGAGTGCCGAACGTCCCCTCGATCTCGGGGCGCTCCGTGCTGCGGCGCACGACCACGACGGGGCGTCCGAGGATGCTCGCCTCCTCCTGCAGCCCACCGGAGTCGGTAACCAGCAGGGCTGCGTCCTGGGCCAGCCCGAGCAGTTCCGGGTAGCTCAGCGGGGGCGTGACGAGGATCGGGGCGAGCAGGTGCTCAAGATTGAAGTCGGTGATCCGGAGCCGGGTACGAGGATGAAGAGGCAGCAGAACCGGGTAGCCGATGGCGCCGAGGTCCCGGAGGAGGCCCTCAAGGGTGGTCGGGACGTCGACATTCTCCGGCCGGTGCAGGGTGGCCAGCACGTATCCGTGCCGGCGCACCCCGTTGCGGGCCAGGATGGCTTCCCGGTCAGGCGCCGACGGCAGGGCGCTCAGCGCCGCGTCCACCACGGTGCTGCCGGTGACGACGATGCGCTCCTCCGGAATGCCCTCAGCAAGCAGGTTTTCCCGGTTCACCATGGTCGGCGCGCAGCACAGGTCGGCCACACAGTCGATGATCCTGCGGTTGTGCTCCTCGGGCATCCGCCGGTCGAAGCTGCGCAGGCCGGCCTCGACGTGGACGACCGGGATGTCGTTGGCGTTGGCGGCCAGGGCGCCCCCGACGGCCGACGTGGTGTCGCCCTGGACCACGACGACGTGGGGTCGATCTTCGGCGAACAGGCCGTCGAGACCTCGCGTGGTGGCCCCGAGCTGGCTCGCTCGCCCCTGCCCGCGACTCTGGAGTAAACCGTCGTACTGCGATATTCCAAAGCCCACGCTTATTCGGTCGAACATCGACCTACTGAAATGTTGACCAGTTCGGATAACCCGCGCTTCGTCACCGAGAATCGTTACCAGCGGAGCTAGTTTGATGACCTCTGGTCGCGTGCCAACGATGACAGCTATCTTTCCTTTGCCCACTAACTGCCCCCGTGTTGCAAAGATACCCGGCAATGTCGAATCGCGCCCTCAGCGCAGCCAAGAAGGCGTCAAATGGTCCGGCGATAACTTCAGCGACTTTATCAGTGATCAAAAGTTTCCGCCATAGCCCACTGTGAAAACTTGCGTACAGGCAGTGATGCCCCTGGTTACGGCCGTATCCGTACGGCATGGCGGCAGCCCTCGGCACCCGGACCGGACTCGCGGCGGCGTCGACCGGGCGGGCTGGGACTGGGCCGCTGAAGCAGAGACAGTCGGCCACGTCCGAGACTGCGCCCGAGGCCCGGCGGAGCCTTCTACCCTGCACCAGCCGGCGTCACTCTCGCCGTCGTGCTGGCCTGCGCGGCCTGACGGCCACGTGGGCGCGTCAGCGCCGCAGGGAGTCGGCCAGGCGGCCGTGGCCAGACCGGTCGGGCGGCTGAGGCGCCCGACCGCCGACAGCCAGCCGGCTCACGCGGGCCGCGCCACGCTCAGGAGCCGGCACCCGGCTCGTCACCGAGGCGCAGCAGACCGGCCGGGGTGGACGTGAAGCCGCATTGCTGCAGGTAAAACTTCTCGAGATGAGGCTCGAAGTCGACGTGCAGCCAGTGACAGCCAGCGGCCGTGGCGTCCGCCGCCGCGGCCTCGACCAGCCGCCGGCCGATCCCCTGGTGCTGCCAGGGCGGATCCACGGCGGTGTCCAGGAGGAACGCGTGGGCGCCCCCGTCCCAGCACACCTGCACGAAGCCCACCAGGCGCCCGGCGTCGAACGCGCCCACCCAACTCAGAGCGTGTCGTTCCAGGCGCTCGCGCCACGGTGTCACCTGGTCGTCGCCGCCGAAGGCGCGCGCGTGCAGCGCGCTGAGCTCGCCGTCGTCAACCGCGAAGCGCGACACCAACTCGATGGACATCCTGTCACCATAGAGCTGCCCCTCATCGCGACCGGGGGCCGCCCCGGGTCGCCGCCCACCGGGCCGCCCGCGTCCACCTCGCCCGGACGCCTGCGCCGTCCGGGCGGGGGAAGCCGCTCGGTCCGCGGACCATCCTCGGTGAGTCGCTGCCAGCGCACGGCCACCCGGGCAGACGCCGCGGAGGGAGCTACCCGCCCGGGTGCACCGGGAGGCTGGTGACCACCACCCCCGGCAGCCGGCGCAACGCCGAACGCAGCCGTTGCTCGGTGCGGCTGTGCAGCAGCCGGTGCCAGCGGCTGCGCACCACCACCTCCGGCACGACGACTGTCAGCACCAGGTCGGCCCCGGAGGCGTGCAGGGCCTCCAGGTAGTGCGCGAGCGGCCCGACCACCGCCCGGTACGGGGACACGATCGTCTCCAGCGGCAGGTGGTCGCCCCACACCCGCCACTGTTCCCGGAACCGGTCCGCCTCCGGTTCCTCGGGGGCGATGTGCACGGCCAGC
Organism: Micromonospora sp. DT46; assembly: GCF_049841735.1. Lineage (NCBI taxonomy): Bacteria > Bacillati > Actinomycetota > Actinomycetes > Micromonosporales > Micromonosporaceae > Micromonospora > Micromonospora sp. DT46. The sequence goes on from NZ_JBNCKW010000001.1 coordinate 628,600, forward strand.
GTCGGCTGCCCGAGCGAGGCCGCGTACGCCAGGGCCCGCAGCGAGGCCCGGTTCAGCCGGGCGACCGGCACGACCACGAGGTGGCGTACCTGCTCGGGCAGTTCCTCGTCCTCCGGCGCGGCGGGCCCGGTGGCGGGCGGCGGGGCCGGCACCACCGGCGGCCCGGGCGCCGGGCCACCCGGCGGCGGGTGCAGCGCCAGGGACCGGTGCAGCCTCCGGTAGTGCCGGTGGATGGCCCGGAACAGCAGGACCAGCAGCGGCACGGCGACGACCACCACCCAGGCGCCCTCGGTGAACTTGGTGACGGCGGCGGTCACCAGCACCAGGCCGGAGAAGGTGCCGCCCACCGCGTTGATCGTCGCCCGGCGGCGCCAGCCGGGACCGCGTCGGCGTCGCCAGTGCCGCACCATCCCGGCCTGGGACAGGGTGAAGGCGAGGAACACCCCGACCGCGTAGAGCGGGATCAGCGCCTCGGTGTGCCCGCGGAAGGCCACCAGGATCACCGCCGCCGCAACGGTGAGCGCCACCAGCCCGTTGCTGAAGGCGAGCCGGTCGCCCATGTGCAGGAACCGGCGCGGCGCGTGCCCGTCCCGGGCCATGAAGAAGAGCAGGCGGGGGAAGTCGTTGAAGGCGGTGTTCGCGGCCAGCAGCAGGATCAGCGCGGTGGCGGCCTGGATCAGGGCGTACCAGGGACCGCTGGGAAAGGTGACCCGGGCCAGTTGGGAGAGGAGCGACTGCTCGGCGGTGGGCGCCAGCCCGGACAGGTGGATCAACCCGACGAGGCCGCCGAAGAACAGCACCAGCATCGCGACCATCCAGGTGAGCGTGGTGCGCGAGTTGCGCCACTCGGGAGGCCGGAACGCCGGAACCGCGTTGGAGACCGCCTCGATGCCGGTCATCGAGACCGCGCCGGAGGAGAACGCGCGGAGTACCAGCAGCAGCCCCAACCCCTCCACGGCCGGCACCGGCGGCGGGGCGACCGGGACGAAACCCCGCCCGGCCGCGCGGAACCAGCCGACCGCGAGCAGCGCCAGCAGCGCGACCACGAAGGCGTACGTGGGCAGCACGAAGAGGTTGCCGGCGGCCCGTACGCCGCGCAGGTTGCCCGCCAGCAGCAGACCGATCACGGCCAGCCCGAGGGGCACCGTCCAGCCGGCCAGTCCCGGCATCGCCGAGGTGATCGCCCTGATGCCGGCGGAGACGGACACCGCCACGGTGAGCACGTAGTCCGTCATCAGTCCCGCCGCCGCGGCCAGCCCCGCCCCCGCGCCCAGGTTGTCGCCCGCCACGATGTACGACCCGGCCCCGTGCGGGTAGGCGGCGACGGTCTGCCGGTAGGAGACGCCGACCGCGATCATGAGCAGCGCCAGCCCGGCGGCCAGCGGCAGGGACAGCCCGAGCGCCCCGCTGCCGGCGAGCAGCAGCACGGCGAGCATCGCCTCCGGCCCGTACGCCACCGAGCTGAGCAGGTCGGAGGAGAGCACCGGCAGGGCCACCAGCTTGCGCATCCGCTCGTAGACCACGGCGGCGCTGGTCAGTGGCGGCCCGAACAGCGTCCGCCGCAGCCGGGTGGTCGCCCGGCCGAGCCGGCTGCCGGGCAGGTTGGCCGGTGCGGTGGCGACCAACTCGTCCGGCTCCCCGATCCGGAACATCGCGATCGGGGCGAGGCGGCCGAACCGTGTGGGGGCCGGCCGGTCGGGGTGCCGGCGCAGTGTCGGGTCCACCGGCAGCGTGTCCGCGCCGGGGGGTCGGCCCCGCCGGGCGTTCCGCCACCGGTCACCGATCCGGCGTAGGGCCCGCAGCTCGTCCGGGTCGAGCGGCGGGAACTCGGCCGACGGCGTGACGGTCGTGCCGCCCTCGTCGCCGTCCCGCTCCGCCATCCGCCTTCCCGCCGCCGCGTGTCCTCCCTCGCACTCTCACGGACGCCGCCGGATCCGGCAGGCGGAACGGCCGTTCCCGCGCCGAAGGAGTGGCCGTTCGCCGGCCGGGTGGCCGTCCGGCGGCAGGAGGTGGACGGCGGCGGGCCAGGTGGCACCGTTCGGCCGCCGGGTGGACGGCGGCGGGCCGGGTGGCCGTTCGCGGGCCGGTGGCCGTCCGGCGGCAGGGGCCCGTTCGGCGGTCAGTCGGGCGGTGGGCCGGCGTCGGCGGGGACTGCGGTGGCGACCGGGCGGAGGCGGCGGGCCGAGCGGGCGCCGCCGAGCACCACCACGGCGACGCCGGCCAGCAGCAGCCCCAGCCCGGCCAGGGCGGTCACCCCGGGCAACTGCCCCAGCCAGGCCCAGCCGATCAGGGCGGCGCCCGGGGCCTCCAGCAGGGCCAGCACGCTGACCGTGGTCGCCGAGACCTTCTTCAGGGCGTAGTTGAACATCGAGTGCCCGAGCAGCTGGGCCCCGGCCACCAGGGCCAGCACGACGAGCCAGGTGCCGGTGTCGAAGCCGGTCAGCGGCACCCGGCCGACCAGGCAGACCACGAGCAGGACCAGGGCGCAGAACCCGTAACAGACGGTGGTGTAGGTGGTCGTGCTGATCGTCGTACGGGCCCGCTCGCCGAGCGCGGTGTAGACCGCCGCGAACAGGCCGCCGGCCACCGCGAGCAGGTCGCCGGCCACGGCCCGGCCGGAGACGGCGAAGTCCGCCCCGGTCGCCACGACCGCGCCCGCGACCGCCACCCCGACGCCGGCCCAGACGGCGCCCGGCAGCCGGCGGCCCTGGGCGCGGGCGATCAGCCCCTGCCAGACCGGCTGGGTGGCGCAGAGCGCGGTCGCCGCCGCGACCGAGGTGAGCTTGGTGCTGGGCATCCAGGTGGCGAAGTGCGCGGCGAGCGCGACCCCCGACAGCACGCAGTAGACGCCCTCGCGCCGACCGGCGCCGACGGTCAGCGACCGGAACTCGGCGCGTCGCCGGGCCGCCGAGAACGGGCCGAGCACGGCGACCGAGAGCAGGTTGCGCCAGAACGCGACGGCCAGCGCCGGCGCCGCCGCGACGGCCACCAGCGGCGCGGACGACGAGACGGCGACGACGGCCAGGACGAGCGCCCCGGTGGTCGCCGGGTGGAACGACGGGCGGTGCGCTGCGGGGGACACGGGGAGCAATCCTCACACGCCACGGGCCGACACGTAACGTCAGCACTCCGTTACGATCATGCCTGTCCGCGCCGGCGATTCCCCTACCGCCTGGAGGCGCTCCCCCATGCCCACCTACCAGGCGGTCCTGTTCGACTTCTTCGGCACGCTGACCCGTTCCGTCCAGCGGGGCGAGGCCCACCGGTCGACCGCCGAGCTGCTCGGCTGCGCCCCGCGCACGCTCGTCGACGTGCTCGACCGCACCTACTACGAGCGGGCCTGCGGGCGGCTCGGCAACGCCGAGGCGACCCTGCGCTGGGTCTGCGAGCAGGCCGGCGTGCACCCCTCCGACGACGCCGTCCGCGCGGCGGTCGCCTCCCGCCACCGGGCCATCCGCGCCGACACCCGGCTGCGCGACGAGGCCGTGCCCACGCTCGCCGCGCTGCGGGGGCTCGGCCTGCGTACGGGAGTGATCAGCGACTGCACGCACGAGCTGCCGGCGTTCCTGCCGCAGCTGCCGATCGCCCCGCTGCTCGACGTGCGGGTCTTCTCCGTGCAGGTGGGGCGCTGCAAGCCGGACCCGGCGCTCTACCAGGCGGCGTGCCGGCGGCTCGACCTGGCGCCGGCGGACTGCCTCTACGTGGGCGACGGCGGCAGCCAGGAGCTGACCGGGGCGGAGCGGGCCGGGATGACAGCCGTACGGCTGGCCGCGCCGGACCTGGCCGGCCACATGGTGTTCAACGCCGACGAGGCCTGGATCGGGCCGGTGCTGCGCTCGCTCGACGAGGTGGTCGAACTCGTCGCGCGGGTGCCGGGGCGCGCGACTGGCCTCGTTCCCGCGATCGCCCCCGTGCCGGCCGGCTGCGTCTCCTGAGCCGGCGGCCGGGCGTCTCAGCGGCGGCGGACCCGGTGCAGGCGGAACGGCTTGCGGGTCGCCCGGACGGCCGGGGTCTCGCGGGGTACCTCGGCCAGCGAGTCCGCGGGCAGCCCGGCGCCGGCGAGCGGCTCGCCGGCCGGCTCCAGCCGGTTCACCGCACAGCCGTCGGTCGCCCAGCGCTCCACCAGCTCCGCCGCGGGCCCGGGCGCGTTGAGCCGCTTCGCGGCCACCAACGGCGCGGTCGTTTCCCAGTGCTCGGTGCCGGGCGCCAGGCGGCTCACCCGCGCCGGCCAGGTGACGATCCGCCCGCCGTGGTCACCGCGCAGGGTGACCTGTGCCTCGGTCGCGTCGGCCAGCCCCGGGGCGGACTGCTCCCCGGGGCCGCTGACCACGAAGAGCGCCCCCTCCAGGGGCAGGCACCACAGCGCGAGCGCCGGCCCGCCGGGCACACTCACCCAGGCCACGGCGGCCTTCTTCATCGCCTCGTCGACCAGCGGCGTGCTGGTCCGCTCCGCGTCGGTCACCCTCGCATCCTCCCGCATCCGTCCCCGTCCCGTCAGTGCCGCCCGGGGTCCGGCCGCTCGCCGACGTGGACGCGGTCGGGGCGCACGGCACGGGCACGACGCCGGACGATCCGATCCGGCGGCACGGATCGCGCAGGTCAGCCGACGAACGGCGGGACCATGATCTCGCCCCGGGCCACCGGTACGACGTGCCCGGCCACGGTGGCGCCCACCGCCTGACCGTCCTCGGCGGTCACCGTGCAGGCCAGCACGGACGGGCGGTTGATCTCGATGCCCTGGTGGACGGTGTACTCCGCGCGCCCGTCGGCGGGCAGCAGGCCGCTGGCGACCAGCCACACCCCCAGGCCCAGGGCCGCCGAACCGGTGGCCGGGTCCTCCGGCACACCCAACCCGGGGACGAAGACCCGGGCGTGCGCGGTTTGAGCGGCGGCGTCCCAGGAGAAGACGCTGACGTGCTCCACTCCGTACCGCTGCGCCGCCGCCGCGTTGACCCGGGCGCGGGCCACCGCGTCCGGGCGGACCGGGAGGTAGGGGAACTCCAGCCCGCAGCCGGCCACCCGGGGCGCCGGGCCGACGTGGTCGTCCGCGTCCAGGCCCGCCATCTCCAGCAGCGGTTCCGGGTCCAGCTCGGGGCCGAGGGTGGGTACGCCGCCGGTGAGCGTGGCCCCGGTCGCGGCCACCTCGATCGGCAGCACGCCCGCCCCACATTCCTGGGTGACCTGCCCCACACCGAACATGCCACGGCGGCTGGCGGTCACCGCCGCGCCGACGCTGGGGTGACCGGCGAAGGGCAACTCCTCGGCCGGCGTGAAGATGCGGGCCCGGTAGGTGGCGCCGACCTGGGTGGGCGGGAGCACGAACACCGTCTCGGAGAGGTTGAACTCCAGCGCGAGCGCCTGCATCTGCTCGGTGGCCAGCCCTTCGGCGCCGAACACCACCGCCAGCGGGTTGCCGGCGAACGGGCGGTCGGTGAAGACGTCCACGATCTCGTAGGCCAAGGTCGACATGTTGATAAACACTAGGCGCTTAGGCTGGTGCCCGTGAGCACGCCGACCCGGGTCTACCTCGCCCGGCTCGCCGGGGTGGCCGTCTTCGATCCCAACGGCGACCAGGTGGGCCGGGTCCGCGACGCGGTGGGCAGGCTGCGGCCGACGCAACGCCCGCCCGAGGTGGTCGGTCTCGTCGCCGAGATGCCGATGCGGCGGCGCATCTTCCTATCGCTGAACCGGATCACCTCCATCGACGCCGACGCGGTCGTGCTCGGCAGCGGCACGCTCAACCTGCGCCGCTTCGAGAAGCGCCCGAACGAGCTGCTCGTGCTCCAGGAGCTGCTGGACCGCCGGGTGCAGGTCGAGCCCGGCGGGCAGTCGGGCTCCGTGGTGGACGTGGCGATGGAGTGCAGCCGGGGCGGTGAGTGGTCGCTGGCCCGGGTCGCCGTACGCGAGCAGACCGGCCGGTTGACCCGCCGGGGCCACCTGCACCAGGTCGAGTGGGAACGGGTACGCGGGCTCAGCGGCATCGCCGACAGCCGGGGCACGGCCAACCTGCTCTCGGTGCTGGAGGACATGCGCCCCGCCGACCTCGCCAACGCCCTCCAGGATCTCCCCGACACCCGGCGCAACGAGGTCGCCGCCGCGCTGGACGACGAGCGCCTGGCCGACGTGCTGAGCGAGCTGCCGGAGCGCGACCAGGTGGAGATCCTGGCCGCGCTGGACCGCGAGCGGGCCGCCGACGTGCTGGAGGAGATGGACCCGGACGACGCCGCCGACCTGCTCAGTGAGCTGCCGCCGCCCGAGCAGGACGTGCTGCTCGACCTGATGCAGCCGGGCGAGGCCGACCCGGTGCGTCAGCTGCTCAAGTACACGCCGGGAACGGCGGGCAGCGTGATGACCTCCGAGCCGGTCATCCTGCCGCCGGACGCCACCGTCGCCGAGGCCCTGGCCCGGATCCGGGAACCGCAGCTCTCCCCCGCGATCGCCGCGCAGGTCTTCGTGTCCCGGGCGCCGATGACCACGCCGACCGGCCGTTACCTCGGCATGGTGCACTTCCAGCGGCTGCTCCGCGAACCGCCGGCCGACCTGCTCGGCGGCATCGTGGTCAACGACATCGACCCGCTGCGGCCGACCACCCCGCTGCCGGAGATCACCCGCCGGATGGCCACGTACGACCTGGTCGCCATGCCCGTCATCGACCGCAACAACCGGCTGGTCGGCGCGGTCACGGTCGACGACGTGCTGGACCACCTCCTGCCCCGGGACTGGCGGGACCGGGACGCCGCCGAGCGCCCGTCCACCGCCGGGCCGACGCTGGACGGCGCGGATGACTGAGCAGCGACGGGCGCAGCGGCTCGACCAGCCGCGCGAGCCCCGGGGCGTCAAGCTGCCCCGGTTCGACCCGGAGGCCTTCGGCCGGTGGTCCGAGGGGATCGCCCGGGGGATGGGCACCGCGAACTTCATCGTCTACATGACGATCGTGATCGCGCTGTGGTTCGGCTGGAACACCCTGGCCCCGGCGCACCTGCGCTTCGACCCGTACACCTTCACGTTCCTGACCCTGGTGCTGTCCCTCCAGGCCAGCTACGCGGCGCCGCTGATCCTGCTGGCGCAGAACCGGCAGGCCGACCGGGACCGGGTCTCCCTGGAGGAGGACCGCCGCCGGGCGACCATGCAGAAGGCCGACACGGAGTACCTGGCGCGGGAGATCGCCGCGCTGCGCAACGCGATGGGCGAGGTCGCGACCCGGGACTTCCTCCGTTCGGAGCTGGCCCGGCTGGCCGAGGAGCTGGACGAGGCGGGCCGGCGCCGGCAGCGGCTGGAGCGCCGGCAGCAGGACAGGGTCCCGCAGCACGGCGACGGGCTGGAGGAGCCCCGCGACGACCTGGACGGCGATCAGGCCCATGACGGCCGCCCGGAGGGCCGGGAGGCCGAGGCCTGAGCGGCCCGGACGCCGCCCGCCCCGGGGTCCGGCTCGGCGGGATCGACTCGATCGTCCCGCTTCGTCCGGTATGCCGCGCGGCGCAGCCGTCGCCATCGATTCGCTCACACCGCCCCCCGCTGACGGCGGTGGGTCAGGGCCACCGACGTAGCATTGCGGGCATGTCAGCACCCGTCAGCACCGTCTCCGACGCGATCCAGGCCGCGCTGGCCACCGTCAACGACCCGGAGATCCGCCGGCCCATCACCGAGCTGGGCATGGTCCGCTCCGCCGAGGTCGGCGACGACGGCGTCGTACGGGTCGAGCTGCTGCTCACCGTCGCCGGCTGCCCGCTGAAGGACAAGCTGCGCTCGGACATCACGGCCGCCGTCGGCGCGGTGCCCGGGGTGACCGGCGTGGCGATCGAGTTCGGCGTGATGAGCCCCGAGCAGCGCCAGGAACTCCAGGCGAAGCTGCGCGGCGGCGGCGCCTCCCAGGAGCCGGTCATCCCGTTCGCCCAGCCGGGCTCCCGCACCCGCGTGTACGCGGTCGCCAGCGGCAAGGGCGGCGTCGGCAAGTCCAGCGTGACGGTCAACCTGGCCGCCGCGCTGGCCGCCCGCGGGCTCTCCGTCGGCGTGGTCGACGCCGACATCTACGGCCACTCGGTGCCCCGGATGCTCGGCGCGGACGGGCGCCCGACCCGCGTCGAGGACATGATCATGCCGCCGCAGTCGCACGGCGTGAAGGTCATCTCGATCGGCATGTTCACCGCTGGCAACGCCGCCGTGGTGTGGCGCGGCCCGATGCTGCACCGGGCGTTGCAGCAGTTCCTCGCCGACGTCTACTGGGGCGAGCTGGACGTGCTCCTGCTCGACCTGCCCCCGGGCACCGGCGACGTGGCGATCTCCCTGGCCCAGCTGCTGCCCAACTCCGAGATCCTGATCGTCACGACCCCGCAGGCCGCCGCCGCCGAGGTGGCGGAGCGGGCCGGCGCAATCGCGTTGCAGACCCACCAGCGCGTGGTCGGCGTCATCGAGAACATGTCCTGGCTGGAGCTGCCGGACGGCTCCCGGATGGAGGTCTTCGGCGCGGGCGGCGGCCAGGCGGTCGCCGAGTCGCTGACGAAGACCATCGGCGCGCAGGTGCCGCTGCTCGGGCAGGTCCCGCTCGACACCCGCGTGCGCGAGGCCGGCGACGTGGGCACCCCGATCGTGCTGGCCGAGCCGGAGTCGCCGGCCGCGAAGGCGCTGGGCCAGGTGGCCGACCGGCTCGCCCTGCGCCGGGAGTCGCTGCTCGGCAAGCCGCTGGGCCTCAAGCCCGCCGGCCGCTGACCGTACGCCGGCCACGGCCGGCACTGTCGCCACCCGCACGGGGGCGGCGTTCCCCCGGGAGCGCCGCCCCCGTCGCCGTCCGTGGCGACGCCGAGGCGGGCCGGGGTCAGGTCGGGGCGACCTCGCCGCTGACCGGAGTCAGCTCGCGTCGTAGCTGACCCGGAAGCAAGTCACGTCGTCGCAGCTGGCCCGGGGTCAGGTCGCGTCGTCGTAGCTGGCCCGGGGGGCGGGGGCCGGGGCGGCGCCGGTGGCGGTCGCCGGGCGGCTGCCGTTCGCGCGCACGTCGGCGGCGGAGGCCACGTCCTTCAGCTCGTTGTGCACGCCGGTGACGTCCGCCCGCAGGTTGTCGTAGACGCCCTGGAGGGGCTTCCGGATCGCCTGCTCGTCCTCCTCGCTGAGCAGGTGCTTGCGGATGAACGCCTTCGGGTGCAGGTCCTCCAGCTGGATGTCGGTGCCCAGCTCGCGACTGAGGTCGGTGGTGGCGTTGCTGGCCATCGCGCGCAGGTTGCGCACCATGCGCAGGCCGTCGCTGATCACCGCGGGCAGCCGGTCACCGAAGATCAGCAGCGCTAGGAGCAGCAGCGCACCGATCTCCCACCAGTTCAGGTTCTCGAACACTGCGCGGGCCTCCTTCGGCGTCAGCAGCAAGACTACGCACGTGGGGCACCGGTCGGGGAGGGGGTGACCGGTCCCTACTTGGCGTCCGCGGCCAGGGTCACGGAGGCGTTCTGCCGGTTGGCGCCCCGGCGGTACTCCACGGTCACCACCGCGCCGGGCGCGAACTTGCGGACCAGGGCGATCAGGTCGGTCGGTTCGGTCATCGGCCGACCGTCGAGCTTGAGGATCACGTCACCGGCCCGCAGCCCCGCGCCGGCAGCCGGGCCGGACGGCTCCACGGCCGCCAGGCGTACGCCGGATCCTCCGGTGCCCGCGCCGGACCCGCCGACCTGGGCGCCGATCACCGTGCGCCGGGCCTTGCCGGTGCCGATGATGTCCTGCGTGATCCGCTTGGCCTGGTTGATCGGGATGGCGAAGGCGAGGCCGATGTTGCCCGCCTCCTGCCCCTCGGAGACCAGCGACTTGATCGTCGAGTTGACCCCGATCACCCGGCCCGCGCCGTCGACCAGCGGGCCGCCCGAGTTGCCGTGGTTGACCGCCGCGTCGGTCTGGATCGCCGCGTAGTAGCGCGTCGGGCCGCCGGGCTCACCGGCCCGCATCGTCCGGTCCAGGGCGCTGACGATGCCGGCCGTGACCGTGTTGGCCAGCGAGAGCGGCGAGCCCATGGCCAGCACCGGGTCGCCCACGGCCAGCGCGTCGGAGTCGCCGAACTCGACCGGCCGCAGGCCCGTCCGGGAGACCTTGATCACTGCGATGTCGGACTCCGGGTCCTGCCCGACGACGGTCGCCGGGGCCGAACTGCCGTCGTTGAAGACCACCGACGCCTTGCCGGTCGCCCCCGCCACCACGTGGTCGTTGGTGATGACGTGCCCGTCGGCGCTGGCGATGAAGCCGGAGCCCTCGCTCGTGCCGCCAAGGCCCGCCACCCGGACGGTCACCACGCTGGGCAGCACCCGCTCGGCGACCCCGGCCAGCGACTCGGGCCTGCGCTGGGCCAGGCCGGGCGCCTGCGGGTCCGCGCCGAGCACCGTGCCGGCCACGGCGCCACCGCGGACCGCGAAGGCGTACCCGAGCGCGCCGCCCAGGCTGCCCGCGAGCAGCGCGGTGATCAACGGGATGAGGAGGAGCTGCCGCAGCGTCGGCCGGCCCGGTGCGTCCGGGTCGCTGACCGGCTCCGGCTCGGTGCCGGGGCTCGGCGCGGCCGGCAGCACCACGGCGGCCGGCGCGGTCGGGTCGCGCCACGGGTCGGCCAGCGCGTCGGTCCACCAGGGCGAAGTCGTGCCGCCCCCGGCGCCCTGAGGCGTCGGCGGCGACCCCACCGGCGGATGTCCGGGCACCGGCGGTCGCGCCGGTGTCGGAGTTCCCCCGGGCTGGCGCCAGTCCCAGCCGTCGGTCACGTCGGTGCCCTCCCAGTCCATCCCCGGATCCCGCGCTCCACGGACCCGGCGACAGCGTCGCCCGGTCGCGCTGGCCGGAACACCGCTTCCAGGATTACACGGATGCCGCGGATGGAGTCACCGGTTGCCGACCGTGATCGTCGGGTGGCGGACGCGCGGCTGCGCCCGTTCGACGTCGCCTCTAGGCTCACAGTGCCCACCCGCCCCCGCACCACGCATGCCGCCCGGAGGTGTCCCATCGCCACGGTCGCCGGTTCCGGCAATTCGACGGCCCAGACCCTGCACTTCGCCGAGTCGTACGTGACCGAGGATCTCGTCCTGCGCACCGCCCGCAGCCTGGCCCACGAGGTCGGCCTGGAGGCGGTGACCCCTGGCGCCGGCGCGGCGCTGCGGCTGCTCGCCGCCGCCGGCAGCGCCCGGGCGGTGGTGGAGATCGGCACCGGCACGGGAGTCAGCGGGGTCTGGCTGCTGCGCGGGATGCGCGCCGACGGCGTACTCACCACCATCGACGTCGAGGTCGAGCACCAGCGGATCGCTCGGCGGATCTTCACCGAGGCGGGCTTCGCCGCCGGTCGCACCCGGATCATCACCGGCCGGGCGCTGGACGTGCTCCCCCGGCTCGCCGACGGCGCGTACGACCTGGTCTTCGTGGACGCGGAGGCGACCGGGTTCGCCGCCTGCGTGGACGCCGCGCTGCGGCTGCTGCGACCGGGCGGCGTGGTCGCGCTCAACGGCACGCTGGCCGGCGGCCGGATCGGCGACCCCGCCGCTCGGGACGTCGAGACGGTGACCGTCCGCGAGGCGATCAAGGCGATCCGGGAGTCCGAGCACTGGATCCCGGCGCTGCTGCCGGTCGGCCACGGGCTGCTCGCCGCCGTCAAGTGCTGACCCGCCGCTGACCGGGGGCCCGCCGGGGGCGGGCGCCGCCGGGCGGTCAACCCAGCGAGCCCAGCCAGCGCAGCAGCGAGCGTACGCCCCAGCCGGTCGCGCCCCGGGTCAGCTCGGCGTCGTCGCCGTCGGCCCACGACGGCGCGGACATGTCCACGTGCAGCCACCGGTCGCGCAGCCCGCCGGTGAACTCCCGCAGGTAGAGCGCGGCCATCACGGACCCGGCACCCCGGTCCGGCGAGCTGTGCAGGTCGGCCAGGTCGCTGCCGAGGTGCTCGGCGTAGTCGGCGGGCAGCGGCATCCGCCAGGCGGCCTCGCCGGCGGCGGCGACAGCGGCCAGCACGTCCGCGGCGAGCCCGTCGTTGTCGCTGTAGAGGGCGCCGGTGCGCTTGCCCAGCGCTACCGCGTTCGCCCCGGTGAGCGTGGCGAGGTCGACCAGCAGGTCGGGCTGGAGTTCGGCGACGGCGTACGCGAGCGCGTCGGCCAGGACCAGCCGCCCCTCGGCGTCGGAGTTGGTGGTCTCGCTGGTCGTGCCGCCGTAGTGGCGGATGATGTCGCCGGGGCGGAACGCCGAGCCGCTCAGCATGTTCTCCGCCAGCGGCGCGAGCGTGGTGATCCGGACCGGCAGGCGCAGGGCCGCCGCGCCGAGGGTCGCCGCGACCACCGCCGCCGCGCCCGCCATGTCCTTGCGCATCAGCTTCATCGACGCCACCGGCTTGATCGAGATGCCGCCGGTGTCGAACGTGATCCCCTTGCCGACCAGCACCACGTGGGTACGCGCGTCGGCCGGCCGCCAGTCCAGCTCGACCAGGCGCGGGCCGCTGGCCGAGCCACCCCCGACGGCGAGGATCCCGCCGAAGCCCTCGGCCGCCAGCTCCTCCGGGTCGCGGACCCGCAGGTGCAGGTCCGGCACGTCGGCGGCGAGGGCGGCGACCTGGTCGGCGAACCACTGCGGGTTCTTCACCGACGAGGGGGTGTTGGTGAGGTCGCGGGCGAACCGGGTCATCCGGGCCGTCGTCCGGGCCACCTCAAGGGCCGTGCTGTGCGCGTCCGGGTCGGCCACCACGACGTCGACCTCCGCCAGGGCGGGGGCGGTGCCGGCGTCGGTCAGCCGGAACCGGTACGAGGCCAGCAGCAGCCCCTCGACCAGTCCGCGTACGGCCGCCTCGGTGACGTCGGCAGGCATGGCCAACGTGACGTGGATCTCATCCTTCGCGGCCCGGGCCAGAGCCGCGCCGGCCGTCCGCCAGCCCGCCTCGTCGCCCTCGCCGACGCCGAGCAGCAGCAGCCGGCCGGGGTCTCGCCCGGGTCGCAGCTGCGCATGGACCTCACCGGGGCGCCCGGTCAGTCGTGCCGCCGGCACCAGGGCGACGGCCTCCTCGGCCACGCCGTCGGGCAGCGTCGCCCCGGTCGGGGCCGGTCGGGCCGGTTCGTCGCCGGCCGCACCTGGCCGGACGGGCAGAACGAGGGTGTCGAGCCGGTCCGGCTCGGCGAGCAGACGGATGGCGAGCACGCGGAGCCGTACCTCCAGGAAGCTCGCGGAGCGTGGCTCCGCGGGAGAATGAAGACCCTGAGCCACCGGCGGGGCCGGTGGCTCAGGGGTTGACGAAAGGCCCACGCGGGCGCGCGGACCGTTCCTCGGTCAGCCGGCGGCTGCCTTCAGTGCGTCACCGAGCGCGTTGGCCTCGTCGGGAGTCATCTCGACGACGAGCCGGCCACCGCCCTCCAGCGGGACGCGCATGACGATGCCCCGGCCCTCCTTGGTGACTTCCAGCGGACCGTCGCCCGTCCGCGGCTTCATCGCCGCCATGTTGTCTCCCCTCAGACCTACACCAGGGTCGGTGGGTTGCCCCACAGCCACTTCGTCTTGACCACCGCAACCTACGCGGGGGTGTCGACCAACGATTTTCCCTGATGAACACCGCCGGACCCAAACCGAAGCAGCATTGATGTAACAGCATCTAGCTTATCCTGAGAAGGCCTGTCACAATGTGCGGTCATGCAGGCACGGTCGGCACTCTTCGACCTGTACGGCGACCACCTCCGGGCGAGGGGCGGCCGGGCACCCGTCGCCGCCCTGGTCAGGCTGCTGGCGCCGCTCGGGATCGCCCCGCCCGCCGTGCGCACGGCGGTCTCCCGGATGGTCCGCCAGGGGTGGCTCGACCCGTGTCGGCTGACCTCCGGGCCGGGATATTCGATCACCCCGAAAGCCGCCCGCCGGCTGGACGAGGCGGCGGCGCGGATCTACCGGACGGGTCGGATCACCTGGGACGGGCGGTTCGACCTGCTGGTGCTGGAGGCCCCCCTGTCCCGCCGGGACCGGCAGCGGCTCGCCGCCAACCTGACCTTCCTCGGCTACGGCGCCCTGGACGAGTGCACCTGGGTGGCGACCCGGCCCGGCGAGGACGTGGACGTGCTGCTCGACGAGGCAGGCGTGCGCTTCGAGCGGTTCACCGCCGCGCACACCGCCGGCACCCCCGGCGCGATGGGTGTGGTGCGCCGGGCCTGGGACCTGACGGAGATCGGCCAGGCGTACGAGCAGTTCGTCGCCGAGCAGCGACCGCTGCTGGCCGGGGTCACCGTGCGCAGCCTCGACGAGGAGGCGTACGCCGCCCGGTTCCGGCTCGTGCACGCGTGGCGTACCTTCCTGTTCCGGGACCCGCAGTTGCCCCCGGCGCTGCTCCCCGAGCGTTGGCCCGGCACCGCCGCGGCCAGTTTCTTCGACCGGCACGCGGCGCGGCTGCGGCCGGCCGCCGACCGGTACGTCGAGCAGTGCCTCGACTCCGGCAACCGCATCGCCCGACAGAAGGGTCGTTAGAAGTGACCGAGCCGCTGCTCGTCGACCGAACCGACGCCGTCGTCACCCTGACGCTGAACCGCCCCACGGCGATGAACGCGCTCGACGTCGCGCTCAAGGAGGCGCTGCGGGACACGCTGGCCGAGCTGGAGACCGACCGGTCCTGCCGCGCGGTGGTGCTCGCGGGCGCGGGCCGGTCGTTCAGCGCCGGCCAGGACCTGCGTGAGCACGTGCAGACCCTGGAGTCCACCGACGGCAACCCGCTGGACACCGTCCGCGCGCACTACAACCCGATCGCCGCCCGGCTGGCCAACCTGCCCAAGCCGGTGGTCGCCGCCGTGCGGGGGATGGCCGCCGGGGCGGGCGCCTCGCTGGCCTTCCTGGCCGACATCCGCATCGGCGGGCCGTCGACCAGCTTCCTGATGGCCTTCGCCAAGGTCGGGCTCGCCGCCGACACCGGCGCCTCCTGGACGCTGCCCCGGCTGGTCGGGCACGCCAAGGCCATTGAGCTGCTGATGCTGGCCGAGCCGGTGGGCGCGGCGGACGCCTGCCAGATCGGGCTGCTCAACCGCCTGGTGGAGGACGACGAGCAGGTGCTGCCGACCGCGCAGGAGCTGGCCGCCCGGCTGGCCGCCGGCCCGACCGTCGCGTACGGGGCGATCAAGCGGCAGCTCTCCATCGCCGACGCGGGCACGCTGGCCGACGCCCTGTCCGCCGAGGCGCAGGCGCAGTCGATCTGCGGAGGCACCGCCGACCACCGCGCCGGCACCCTGGCCTTCGTCAACAAGCAGAAGCCGGTCTTCGAGGGCCGCTGACGCCTCCCCGGGCCCGCCCGGCCCCGCATTCCACCGGCCGGTGGGCCGGGCGGCCGTCGACGGTCGGGTCAGTCGTCCTCCTCCGGATCCTGGTTGGCCTCCGCGCCGAGCACGAACGCCTGCATGGCCAGCTCGTCGCCGGAGGGCGAGACGAAGGCCGGCAGCTCGCGGGGGCCCAGCTCCTGCACGTAGGCCCAGAACAGGCGGACCGCCTCGGCGGGTGACGCGGCCTCGATCGGCAGGTCCAGGCTGACCAGCCAGGAGCGCCGCTGCGGCGGCGGGCCGAGCCGGTCGGCCAGGGCCCGGAAGGCCGCCGGGTCCAGCGCGGTCACCGGCCCGTCGAGCGCCAACGCGTCGGCCGGCGCCGGCTCGTCGAAGGCCCGCCGGGTGTACGCCACCACCAGCGGCGCCTCGACCCGCTCGGACTGCGGGTCGTCCGGGTCCTCCCGCTCCTCGCCGCCGGCCCCGGTGACCCGGCCCAGCGCCACCAGCCGGGGCGGCGCGTCGACCAGCACGGCCACCCGGTCGCCGGGGCGGGGTCGGGGGGCGTCGGCCAGGCCGGTCAACTCGAGCGTGTCGTGGTGGACGAGCCGCTCGGCCTCGTAGCGCCCGGTGGGCAGCAGCACCGCCCAGGCGCCCGTGCCGTCGGCGGGGCGCGCCCCGTCCACCCGGTGCGCGGTGTCGGTCGTCATGGCCTCCATCCCATCACGCCGCCCGTGCCGCCACGACGTGGCAGCCCGCAAGGTGGTCGTCGACCATCCCGGTGGCCTGCATCAGCGCGTAGGCCGTGGTCGGGCCGACGAAGCGGAAGCCCCGCTTCTTGAGCGCCTTGGCCATCGCGGTGGACTCGGCGGTCAGCGCCGGCACCTCCGCGAACGACGTGGGTCGGGCCGGCCGGGGCGGCGGGGCGAAGGACCAGAGCAGCGCGGAGAGCCCCTCCGGAAGCTCCAGCGCCGCCCGGGCGTTGGCGATCGCCGCCTCGATCTTGGCCCGGTTGCGGACGATGCCGGCGTCGGCGAGCAGCCGGGCGACGTCGGCGTCGCCGTAGTCGGCCACGGTCTCGATCCGGAACTCGTCGAAGGCCAGCCGGAACGCGGGACGTTTGCGGAGGATGGTCAGCCAGGACAGCCCCGACTGGAACGCCTCCAGCGTGAGCCGCTCGTAGAGCGCGTCGTCGCCGCGCAGGGGCCGGCCCCACTCGGTGTCGTGGTAGGCGGCGTAGTCGGGGGTGCTGTGCCCCCAGCCGCATCGCGGCAGCCCGTCGGCGCCGATCACCAGGTCAGTCACGCGTCCACGCTAGGGCACGGCCCCGACGGGCCCGCGCCCTGCGGCCCCGCGCCGCGCCCCGGCCGCCGGGACCGGTCCGCCCGGGTTCGCCGACATCGGGGCGTCCCGGTCACGCCGACACCCCGATGTCGGCGACATCGAGTCGATCACGCCAAGTCGCCCGACGGGGCACGATCCCCGGCCGCCCCGGTCAGGGGAGCCGGCCCTGCTCCACCAGCCGACCGAACTTCTTCAGCGCCTGGCTCAGGCTGAACTTCGACCCGGGCCAGAGCACCGGCCAGGCCACCCGGCCCGCCGGCCCGCCGGGCAGGTGGAACCACTCGTGCCAGACCACCTGGGTGCGGTTCCGCTCCAGCGGCGTGCAGCGGAGCACGCCGGGGCCGCGCAGCAGCTTCCCGCAGTGCACCACGCCCACCTCGTAGGGCGCGTCCACCCGGACCACCCGCATCTCGTCACGCAGCACGGCGGGGCCGAGCGCCGTGACCGCCTCGACCAGGCTGCCCTCGCCGCCGTCGCCCTCGACCACCCGGACGGTGGTGAAGGGGATCCAGTCCGACTGCCGCTCCCAGGCGGTCAGCGCCGCGAAGACCCGCTCCGCCGGCGCGTCGACGATCACCGTGGCCGTGACCTCGCCCGCGCCGGGCTGCGCCACGTCGCGCAGGTCGTCGCCGGGTTCCGGACCGGTCACTTCGACTCCGACCCCGACCCGACCACCGGGCCGGGGCTGGTCGCGTCACCCGCCGGCCGCGTCGTGCCGTCGCCCGCGTCGGTGCGGTGCGGTGCGGCGTCGCCCGCGCCGGGCCGATCCACGGCGGCGTCGCTCGCGTCAGGCCGGTCCACGACCGCGTCGCCCGCGTCAGGCCGGTCCACGGCGGCGTCGCCCACGCCGGGCCGGTCCACGGCCGCGTCGCCCGCGTCGGACCGGTCCACGGCGGTGTCGCCCGCCCCCGTCCGGTCCACGGGGGTGTCGGCGGCGGTGTCGGCGTCGTCCTCGCCGGTCCGGTCCGCGGCGCGGTCGGCGCCGGGCCGGGCAAAGGCGGCGTCGCCGGAGTGCCTGGCGGCTGCGGAGCCGGCCGGCGTCGCGTCCTTCGCCGCCGACGCGACGGTCGGGCCCGCGAACGCGGGGATCGGCGCGACGACCACGTCGGTGCCCCCCGGTGCGTCCGCCCGGTCGGCCCCGACCGGCACCGTCCCCCGGGCCTCCGGCGACGGCTCGGCGGCGGCGGCCCCGGCCGCCTGCTCCCGCGCCCGGCGCAGGGCGTCGGCATCCGCCGTCCGCCCCTCGCGCAGCGCGGCGACCTCCGCCTCCAGCACGCCGATCAGCTCGGACTTGTAGCCGATGTCGTAGGCCGCCCGGCGCAACGCGTGGTCGACCTGGGCCATGCGGTAGCCCCGCGGCGCCGTGTCGAACCGGACCTCGCCCACGTCGGACTCGGCGAGCGGGCGGGACGCCGGCAGCGGCACGGACCGTCCGTCCGGCTCGGCCGGCACCAGGCCGGGATCCCGGCCGGAGACCAGCACCGTAACCCCGAACACGACCGCCGCGACGGTCAACGCCACGACCAGCAGGAGCAGAACCTGACCCATGCACAGATCGTGGCACGTCGAACCGCCGGGAGCGACCCCGCCACCCGCCGCGCCCCGGATCCGTGCCGAAGACCCTCCGCCCGACGCACCCGTACGGGAGGCGGCGACGGCGGACCGGCGGGGCCCGATCCGGGCGGACCGGCTAGCGTCGTCATCGGCCGACGGCGGGGACGGGTCGGCGGTGGACCTTCAGGAGGCGGCATGGCCGGGGCGCTTCGGCTCGGTGGGCGCACGTTCGGCCCGGACGAGCTGGTGGTGATGGCGATCGTCAACCGCACGCCGGACTCGTTCTTCGACCAGGGGGCGACCTTCGCGCAGGACAGCGCGCTGCGCGCCGTGGAGCGGGCGATCGAGGAGGGCGCCGAGATCATCGACATCGGCGGGGTCAAGGCCGGTCCCGGCGCCGAGGTCGACGTGGCCGAGGAGATCCGTCGCACGGTGGCGACCATCGCCGCCGTCCGGGCCGCCTTCCCCGACGTGGTGATCTCGATCGACACCTGGCGGGCCGAGGTGGCGGTGGAGGCGGTGGCGGCGGGCGCCGACCTGCTCAACGACACCTGGTCCGGCGCCGACCCGGCCCTGGCCCAGGTGGCGGCGCAGACGGGCGCCGGACTGGTCTGCTCGCACGCCGGCGGCCTGGCGCCCCGGACCCGCCCGCACCGCGCGGCCTTCGCCGACGTGGTCGCCGACGTGCTCACGACGGTGACCGGGCTCGCCGAACGCGCGGTCGCGTTGGGCGTACGCGCCGACGGGATCCTGATCGACCCGGCGCACGACTTCGGCAAGAACACCCGCCACTCCTTGGAGATCACCCGCCGGCTCGGCGAGCTCTCCGGCACCGGCTGGCCGCTGCTGGTGGCCCTGTCGAACAAGGACTTCATCGGCGAGACGCTGGACCTGCCGGTGGCCGAACGGCTGGAGGGAACGCTCGCGGCCACGGCGGTCTCGGCCTGGCTGGGCGCCCGGGTGTTCCGCGCGCACCAGGTGCGCCCCACCCGGCGGGTGCTCGACATGGTCGCCTCGATCCGGGGCGACCGTCCGCCGACGCTGACCCGGCGCGGGCTCGCCTGACCGTCGCCGTGCGGGAGCGGCGGCCGCCCGTGGCGGAACAGGGTGGTGAGGGGCTGACCGAGGCCGAGGTCAGGACCAGCGCAGGATGTTCTTGCGCCAGGCGTAGAGGATGCCGAGCGCCAGCACCGCGACGAAGACCGCCATCTCCACGACCGTGACCATGCCGAACCCCGGCCGGTCGAAGACGACCGCCCAGGGGAAGAGGAACACCGACTCCACGGCGAACAACACGTAGAGGTACGCGTACACGTAGTAACGGATCTGCATCTGCGCCCAGTCGGCGCCGACGGGGTCGAGGCCGCACTCGTAGCTGGTGCGCTTGCCGAAGGGATCCGCCGGACGGGCAGGACGTAACACCCGGTTGGCCGAGAACGCCGTAACGAAGAAGAGGACGCTGGCGAGCAGCAGCAGCCCGAGCGTCGCGTACGAGCCCAGGTAACCGGTCACGGTCGCTGAGCCTACCGCTCCTCGTCGCGGCCCGGGTCGAACCCGTTACGGATTCGTTTCCCGGCGGGACTAGTGCCCTCTGGCAACAATTGCCGAATATTGGGATCTCACTCATCGTCACCGGAGGACAGATGGCTCGCGTGGACGTACGGCCCGGCCGGCGGGCGCGTGACCGACGCGTCGTGCCCCTGTTGGCGATCGGCCTCGCGGTCGGGCTGACCGTCGCCGCGGTGCCCGGCTGGGCGACCGCCGCACCGACCGGCGCCCGGGCCGCCTCCACCGCGACCGAGCCGGCCGGCGAGCCGGGCGGGGACACGCCCACGGCGGATCCGACGGACACGGGGCCGGTGCCCACCGAGGCGCCCTCGACCACGGCGCCGCCGCCGGAGACCACGCCACCGGCCCCGACGACCGAGCCGGCCCCGACGACGACGGCCCCGGAGCAGCCGGCGCCGACCACCGCCGCACCGACCACCGCCGCACCGCCCCCGGCGCCGTCGGTGCCGCCGGTCCGGCCCTCCGCGCCCGCCACCACCCCGCCGGCGCCCCTGGCCGGGGTCAGCGTCACGACCGACGACATCACCCTGACCGCCGCGTACTGGAACGCGCCGAGCACGGTGACCACGCTCCGGGTGACCATCACGAACACGGGCGCCACGCCCGCCCGGATCGGGCTGTCCTACACGCTGCCGGCCGGGCTGTCCGACGCCGGCACCGCGGGCTGCGCCCCGGTCGGCGGCGGAGAGCGCCGCTGCGGGGAGTGGGCCAGCGCGCCCGGCGCCCGGTTCAGCACCCTGCTCCGGGTACGCGTCGACGGCGACGCCTGGAAGCGGATGCCGCTCAGCGGCTCCGTCCGGGTCACCGCGACCGCCCCCGGCGTGCCCGGCCCGGTGGGCGACGACGAGGGGTTCGCGGTGCTCTTCCCGCCCGGCCCGCCGGTGCCGGGGATCAGGCTGGACGCCGACGCGGTCTCCTTCGACATCAGTGGCGGGTCGAGCGGGCTCGACGTGCGCCTGGGCAACACCGGGAAGGTGGACGCCGAGGGCCGGATCGAGGTGGTCCTGCCGGCCGGGGTGACCGTGCCGACGCCCCCGTCCGGCTGCACCACGGTCGACCCCTCCCGTACGCGCTGCGAGCTGGGCACTCTCGCCGCCGGCCGGACCGTACAGCTGCGGCTGCCGGTCTCCGCGACCCCCGAGGCGCAGCGGCAGGCCCCGCTGGCCGGCGCGGTGCTCGGCCAGCTCGACCCGCGCAGCGGCCGGGCCCGGCAGGTGCAGATGAGCTTCCGGATCACCGCCGCCGCCGCGCTGGCGACCCCGGTGGCCTCGCCGCCCGCGCCGACCGGGTCGCAGGGCGTGCTCGCCGCCGACGCCGCGGCCGTCAGCGGCGACGGCGGAGGTGGCTCGGTACGGCGGACGGCGATCCTGCTGATCGTGGTCTCGACGCTGCTGGTGGTGTTCGCCCTCACGCTGGCGACCACGTCCCTGCGGCGGCGGACGACCGCCCCGGCGGGTGGACCGTCCACGGCACCGACCGAGTGACCCGGGCGGCCCTGGTCCGACCGGGTCTGCGTCCCGCCCACCCCGCGACCGGTGATCTGGATTACGGCGGGCGGACGGAAACACCTCAAATCGGGGTGGAATCTCGCTGGATCGCATCCCACAGGGCGGCCTCCGAGAAGGTTGGGGCCGCGATTCGACGTAGGCTCTCAGGTGAGGTAACTACAGCGGACCGGGCCCGCCTCGGCGGGTCTGGTGCAGCGGTGCGTCAAGGAGGTCACGTGGCCGGGCAAGGCGAGGTCACCATCATGTTCAGCCGCCCGCGCGACCGCGCCCAGCGAAGCGAGGTGCAGGCGTGACCAAGCAGATCCGTCAACTGGACCGGGTGGTGATCCGGTTTGCCGGTGACTCCGGCGACGGCATGCAGCTCACCGGCGACCGGTTCACCTCGGAGACCGCGCAGCTCGGCAACGACATCTCCACGTTGCCGAACTTCCCGGCGGAGATCCGGGCTCCCGCCGGCACCCTGCCGGGCGTGTCGAGCTTCCAGGTGCACTTCGCCGACTACGACATCCTGACCCCCGGCGACTCGCCGAACGTGCTGGTGGCGATGAACCCGGCGGCGCTCAAGGCGAACCTCGCCGACCTGCCGCGGGGCGCGGACATCATCGTCAACACCGACGAGTTCACCAAGCGCAACCTGGCCAAGGTCGGCTACCAGTCGAACCCGCTCGAGGACGACTCCCTCGCCGGCTACGTCGTGCACCCGGTGGCGCTGACCTCGATGACGGTGGGCGCGCTCGCCGAGCTTGCCGTGTCCAAGAAGGACGCCGAACGGGCCAAGAACATGTTCGCCCTCGGCCTGCTCTCCTGGATGTACAACCGGCCGTACGAGTCGACGCTGCGCTTCCTGGAGCGCAAGTTCGCCGCCCGCCCCGAGCTGGTCGCGGCGAACGTCGCGGCGTTCCGGGCCGGCTGGAACTTCGGCGAGACCACCGAGGACTTCGCGGTCCGCTACGAGGTCAAGCCGGCGAAGATGCGGCCGGGCACCTACCGCAACATCACCGGCAACGCGGCCCTGTCGCTCGGCCTGGTGGCCGCCGGCGTCCGCTCCGGGCTGCCGGTCTTCCTGGGCGCCTACCCGATTACCCCGGCCTCGGACATCCTGCACGAGCTGAGCAAGCACAAGCGCTTCGGCGTGCTCACCATGCAGGCCGAGGACGAGATCGCCGCGGTCGGCGCGGCGTTGGGCGCGTCGTACGGCGGCTCGCTCGGCGTCACCACCACCAGCGGCCCGGGCGTCGCGCTCAAGAGCGAGACGATCTCCCTCGCGGTGGCGCTGGAGCTGCCGCTGGTCATCGTCGACGTGCAGCGGGCCGGTCCCTCCACGGGCATGCCCACCAAGACCGAGCAGGCCGACCTCAACATGGCGCTCTACGGCCGTCACGGGGAGGCGCCGGTCGCGGTGATCGCGCCGAAGTCGCCGTCGGACTGCTTCCACGCGGCCATCGAGGCGGCCCGGATCGCGCTGACCTACCGCACGCCGGTCATCCTGCTGTCCGACAACTACGTCGCCAACGGCTCCGAGCCGTGGCTGCTGCCCGACGTCGAGTCGCTGCCCGACCTGCGGGTCGAGTTCGCCACGAAGCCCAACGGCGACGACGGCACCACGTTCCTGCCGTACCTGCGCGACCCCGAGACCCTGGCGCGGCCGTGGGCCGTCCCGGGCACCGCCGGGCTGGAGCACCGCATCGGCGGCCTGGAGAAGGCCGACAAGACCGGCGACATCTCGTACGACCCGGCGAACCACGACTTCATGGTGCGCACCCGGGCGGCCCGGATCGAGACGATCCCGGTGCCGGACGTCGAGGTCGAGGACCCGGACGGCGACGCCCGGGTGCTGGTGCTCGGCTGGGGCTCCACGTACGGGCCGATCGGCGCGGCGTGCCGGGGCCTGCGCCAGCGCGGCCACGCCATCGCGCAGGCGCACCTGCGGCACCTCGCCCCGATGCCGGCCAACCTCGGCACGGTGCTGCGCTCCTACGACCGCGTGGTCATCCCCGAGATGAACCTCGGCCAGCTCGCCCACGTGATCCGGGCGAAGTACCTGGTCGACGCGATCGGCTACAACCAGGTCCGCGGCCTGCCGTTCACGGCCGTCGAGCTGGAGACGATGCTGGAAGAGGTCCTGAAGAATGTCTGAGCCCGTCGCCCTCAAGCTCACCGCCAAGGACTTCAAGTCCGACCAGGAGGTGCGCTGGTGCCCCGGCTGCGGCGACTACGCGATCCTCGCCGCGATCCAGCAGTTCATGCCGGAACTGAACATCCCCCGCGAGCGGACCGTGTTCGTCTCCGGCATCGGCTGTTCCTCCCGCTTCCCGTACTACATGAACACCTACGGGATGCACTCGATCCACGGCCGCGCCCCGGCGATCGCCACCGGCCTGTCGGTCTCCCGCCCCGACCTGTCGGTCTGGGTGGTCACCGGCGACGGCGACGCCCTCTCCATCGGCGGCAACCACCTGATCCACGCGCTGCGCCGCAACGTCAACCTGAAGATCCTGCTGTTCAACAACCGGATCTACGGCCTGACGAAGGGGCAGTACTCGCCGACCTCCGAGGTCGGGAAGGTCACGAAGTCGACCCCGGCCGGCTCGGCCGACGCGCCGTTCAACCCGCTGTCGCTCGCCCTCGGGGCCGAGGCCACCTTCGTCGGCCGCACCATCGACTCGGACCGCAAGCACCTCCAGTCGGTGCTGCGGGCGGCGGCGGAGCACCAGGGCTCGGCGTTCGTGGAGATCTACCAGAACTGCAACATCTTCAACGACGGCGCGTTCGACCAGCTCAAGGAGCCGGCCACCCGCGACGACTTCCTGATCCGGCTGGAGCACGGGCAGCCGATCACGTTCGGCAAGGACGGGCAGTTCTGCGTCGTGCACCCGCCCGGCGGGTTCGGCCTGGAGGTCCGGGAGACCGCGTCGGTCAGCCCGGGTGAGATCGTCGTGCACGACGCGACGGTCACCGACCCGGCGTACGCCTTCGCGCTCTCCCGCCTGCCCGGCCTGGACCTGCGGAACACCCCGATCGGCGTGTTCCGCTCGGTGGACCGGCCGTCGTACGACAGCGTGGTGCAGGAGCAGCTCGCCGAGGCGAAGGCGAAGGTCACCGAGACCCCGGAGCAGCAGCTCGCCGGCCTCCTCGCCAGCGGGGACACCTGGACCATCCTCTGACCGGCGCGGCCGGCCGCCCCTGAGCGAGAAGCCGGGGAGGCTGGCCGCCCAAGGGGCCAGAACCGCGAGAAGGGTCCGCCACCCCCCCGGGGGGGGCCCCAAGACCCGGTGGCGGGACCCCCGAAGCCGGGGCCCCAAGCCCC
>NZ_JBNCKW010000001.1:653094-810802 GCF_049841735.1 Micromonospora sp. DT46
CCGGCGCGGCCGCCCCCCCCGCCCCTCCCCGCCGGGGCGGCGGCCCGCCCACGGGCCAATCCCCCGCACCTGGGGCCGCCCCCCCCCGGGGGCGCACCCTTCTCGCGGTTGCCGGAACCCGAGAGCCGGGGCCGCATCGCCGCGTCACGTTGAGTGACAGGACTCGCCTCCTCGCGATTCACTACGTTCAGTGACAGCGACGTCGGCTTTGAAGCTGGCGCGTATATGGATGCAGAGCAAAGGGCACGGACTGCAGTGGCGCTCGGATGACGAGTTGTTACCGAACGTGACCACAGACGGGTCCGTTGACCATGCGAAGAGCGGTGCCGGCTCGGACCCACGGATCGGACGTCCGCGGCCCGCCACCAACGCCCGACCGATCAAGGGCGACCACGGATCAGGGGGCGGCTGTCGCTTGCGGGCGGTCGTCGCGTACGTGCACCAGCATGTCGCCGGTCTCGATGACCGCGCCGGCCTTGTCGGCCAGGGTGACCACCTTGCCCCGCCGAACCAGGGCGATTACCAGCGATTCCAGCTCCCGGGGCGAGCGGCCCACCTCGGAGCGCTCGGCGGAGCGCATCGCCAGCGCCATGCCCTGGCCGGGGGTGAGCAGGTCCTCCACCACGTCGATCAGCGGCGGGGCCGAGGTGGACAGGCCCAGCAGCCGGCCGGCGGTGGCCGAGGAGACGATCACGTGGTGGGCGCCGCTCTGCTTGAGCAGCGGGGCGTTCTCCGCCTCCCGGGCGGCGGCGATGATCCGCACCTGCCCGGCGGTGAGCTGCCGTACGGTCAACGCCACCAGGACCGAGGCGTCGTCGCTGTCGGTCGCGATGATCACCGCCTTGGCGTTGCGTACGTGCGCCTCGTTGAGCACCGACGAGCGGGTCGCCGAGCCCTCGATCGCCACCAGGCCGGCCGAGGTGGCCTGCCGCAGCGCCGGACCGCTGCGTTCCACCACCACGATCCGGGACTTGTCGAGCCCGTTCTCCATCAGGGCGGAGACCGCGCTGCGGCCCTTCGTGCCGTAGCCGCAGATGATGACGTGGTCCTTCACGGCTCTCCTCCACCGCGACAGGCGACGCCCGGTGCGGTACTGCTCGGTCAGCACTTCCAGGGTGGTGCCGACCAGGATGATCAGGAAGATCACCCGGGCGGGCGTGATGTAGACGACGTTGATCAGCCGGGCCGTCTGGCTGACCGGGGTGATGTCCCCGTAGCCGGTGGTCGAGAGGGTGACCACCGCGTAGTAGAAGCAGTCGAGGAGGGTCAGCGCGTCCTCGTTGACGTCGCGGTAGCCGTCCCGGTCGAGGTAGACCACGGCGACGGTGGCGAAGACCAGGCCGATGGCGGCGGCCAGTCGGAGACTCAGCGCGCTCAGGGGGCCCCGTCGCTGGGCCGGAAAGTGGATCACGTGAGGGCCTGTCCCGGCCCTGTCGTCGCCTGCACGACCACAACATAGCGGCCAGCGCGGATCTCGCACGGCGGGGTCGTCGACCCGGGTCACCACGGCTCACCCCACGGCTCACCCCACGACGCGCGGCACGACGGGACGACCCGCGCGCCCGACAGGGGGCATGATGGGGGTGTCCCGGACGACGAGCCCGAGAGTGAGGCCCGCATGTCGTTGCTGCGACGAGTGATCGGCGGGGTGCTGCGCCGGCTCCGGCTGCGGCAGGGCCGCACGCTGCGCGAGGTGGCCGAGGCCGCCGGAGTGTCGGTGCCCTACCTTTCCGAGGTCGAACGCGGTCGCAAGGAGGCCTCCTCGGAGGTGCTCGCGGCGATCTGCCGGGCGCTCGGCATCCACCTGTCCGACCTGTTGGAGGAGGCGCGCGACGACCTGCGTCGGGTCGAGCCGCGCATCCCGTCCGCACCCCGGGCCGGCCTGGCCCGGCTGGAGCGGGCGGAGGTCGGCCGGCCCGACGCCGCCGCCCCGGCCGTGCGGGTCGCTCCCCGGGCCGGCGGCCCCCTGCTCCACCTGGCTCCGCGTTCGGGCGGCACGACCCTACGGGTCGGGCGGCCCACCTCCGCCGTGGGCGGGCGCTCCGGTCCGCGTACCCGCGTCGCGCTGGGCTGCGGGCGGACACGGGCGGGCGCGCGGACATTGACCGTCGTCTAGGCCGGCCGGTTCTGCCGTCGGCTGATCTGCCGCCGGCAGAATGGCTGGCCCCGCGCGTCCTGTTCCGCGCAGGCTGGAGGTGCCGGTCCCCCGGGCGCCCCTCCGGTCGCCCGCCGGCAGTGCTGGAAGGGCGGACGCGATGATCGGTCTCGACGTACGGATGTTTGACGGTGGGCAGCCGTCCTTCGGCGACCAGGTGTTCGACCGGCTGCTGAAGGAGCGGATCATCTTCCTCGGCACCGAGGTCACCGACGCCTCGGCGAACCAGATCTGCGCCCAGATGCTGCTGCTCGCCGCCGAGGATCCGGGGCGGGACATCGTGCTCTACATCAACTCGCCGGGTGGCTCGGTCAGCGCGGGCATGGCCGTCTACGACACGATGCGGTTCGTCCGCAACGACGTGGCGACGGTGGCGCTCGGCTTCGCCGGCTCGATGGGGCAGTTCCTGCTCTGCGCGGGCACGGCCGGCAAGCGTTACGCGCTGCCCCACTCACGGATCATGATGCACCAGCCGTCCGGCGGGATGGGCGGCACCGCCGCGGACATCACGATCCAGGCGGAGAACATGCTGCACGTGAAGCAGACAATGCAGGAGCTGATCGCCCGGCACAGCGGGCGCAGCCTGGAGGAGATCCAGCGCGACTGGGACCGCGACCGGTGGTTCACCGCCGAGCAGGCCCGCGAGTACGGCCTGATCGACCGGGTGGTCACGAAGGCCGAGCAACTCCCGGGGAGCTGACGGAGCCGGGCCGCGACGGGAGGCAGCGACACCGGCGCCGGACGCGCCCCCTCGATCCGCGTCCGACCTCCGGTACGCGATGGCCATCGCCGTGCTGGCCGCCGATACGACGGAGCCTATTCCCGCCAGTGGGAATCCGCGCGGACTGCCGGCGCAGCGTCTTGTGCACGAATCTCGTTACGTCCGCCTACGCCGCGTAGCGCAGGTGTTCGCCGTTCGGCGCGCAGGACCGGTAGCGTGCCTGGGCGTGATCGAATCCGAGCACCCGCATGACACCCGATCGTCCTACGACGCCTTGGCCGTCGACTACGCCGAGCGGTTCCAGGACGAGCTGGTCGCCAACCCGTGGGAGCGGGCGGTCCTCACCGCCTTCGCCGACCTCGTGCGCGCCGCCGGGAACGGACCCGTCGCCGACGTCGGCTGCGGCCCCGGCCGGCTCACCGGGTACCTGCACGGGCTCGGGCTCGACGCGTTCGGCATCGACCTCTCCCCGCGGATGGTCGAGGTCGCCCGCCGGGTCCACCCCGACCTGCGCTTCGACGTGGGCGCGATGCCCGATCTGGGGCTGCCCGACGCCTCCCTCAGCGGCGTCGTGGCCTGGTACTCGACCATCCACGTCCCGGACGACCTGCTCCCGGCCACCTTCGCGGACTTCCACCGGACGTTGACGCCTGGCGGTCACCTGGTCCTGGCGTTCCAGGTCGGCGACGAGCCGCTGCACCTGACCGAGGCGCTCGGCCACCCGGTCTCGCTGGAATTCCGGCGCCGCCGACCAGACCGGGTCGCCGAGCTGCTGACCGACGCGGGGCTGGACGTCCGCGTCCGGCTGGTGCGCGAGCCCGAAGCCTTCGGGAGCCAGCCGGAGCGCACGCCGCAGGCGTACCTGGTGGCCCGCCGGCCGGCCGGCTGAGGCGCCGGGTCAGCGTGCGACGGTGAGCACCACCTTGCCGAGCGCCCGGCGTCCCTCCAGGTCGGCGTGCGCGGTGGCGGCGTCGGCCAGCGGGTAGGTCGAGACCAGCGGTCGCCACCAGCCCTGCCCGGTCAGCTCCAGCGACCGGGCGGCCAGCACCGGGATGCCGCCGGGCAGGGCGCGGAGCCGCTGACCCAGCCAGCCCACGGTCAGGCCCCGACCGACGACGTCGCCGGTGTCGATCCGGGTCGCCTCGCCGGCCGACCAGCCGAACATCATGAACCGGCCGCCCGGCCGCGTCAGCTCCAGGGCGGCCCGGCCCACGGCGCCGCCCACCCCGTCGTACACCAGGCTCAGGCCGCCGACCCGGTCCCGCACCGTCCCGACCCAGTCCGGGTGGCCGTAGTCCACCACGAGGTCCGCGCCCAGCTCGCGCAGCTTCGCCGTCCGGTCGGCGCCGCGCGCCGCCGCCACCACGGTGGCGCCGGTCGTCCGCGCGGCCTGCGCCAGCAGCCAGCCGACCCCGCCGGCCGCCGACGGCACGAAGACGACGTCGTCCGCCGTCGGCGGCTCCAGGTCGAAGATCCCGAGTGTCGTACGGCCCGTGCCCACCGCGGCCACCGCCTCGGCGTCGGTCAGCCCCGGCGGTACGGCGTACAGGGAGCCGACGTCGGTGACCGCCTGCTCGGCGTACCCGCCCGGCACCATGCCCAGGTGCGCGACGACCCGCCGCCCGCGCCACGCCCCGTCCACGCCCTCGCCCAGCTCGTCGACGACGCCGGCGACCTCCCGGCCGGGGATGGTGGGCAGGTCGGGCAGCGGGAGCGGGCCGCCGGCCTCGCCCCGGCGCAGGGTCGTGTCGAGCAGGTGCACGCCGCTGGCCGACACCGCGATCCGGACCTGGCCGGGGCCGGGTGTCAGGTCGGGCAGGTCGTCGAGCACCAGGTTTCCGGGGGGACCGAACTCGTGAAGCCGAATGGCACGCATGTCCCCATCCGACAACCTCAATCCCGCTTCAGGTCAACCCCGGAGTCAGACGGTCGGCACCACCATCGGGGTCCCCGTCGCCGGGTTCGGCATCACCAGGCTCGGCAGGCCGAACACCTCGCGCATGAGGGCGGCGTCCACCACGTCGGCCGGCGGCCCCTGCGCGACCACCCGGCCGTCCTTCATCGCCACGATGTGGTCGGCGAACCGGCACGCCTGGTTGATGTCGTGCAGGACGGCGACGATCGTGCGCCCCTCGTCGCGCAGCCGCGCGAAGAGCGCCAGCAGCTCGTACTGGTGGGTGATGTCGAGGAAGGTGGTGGGCTCGTCGAGCAGCAGGTACGGCGTCTCCTGGGCCAGCACCATCGCGATCCAGACCCGTTGCCGCTGGCCCCCGGAGAGCTCCTCGACGGGCCGCTCGGCGAGGTCCGTGACGCCGGCCACCGCCATGGCCGACCGGACGGCCTCCTCGTCGGCGGCCGACCCGGTGGCGAGCAGGGACTGGTGCGGGTACCGGCCCCGGGCGACGAGCCGCCGGACGACGATGTCCTCCGGGGCGACGAGGCCCTGGGGCAGGAAGCCGACCTGACGCGCGAACCGCTTCGGCCGGTGCTCGGCGACGTCCCGGCCGTCGAGGCGGATCGTGCCCGACGAGGGCGTGAGCAGCCGGACGAACGCCTTCAGCAACGTCGACTTCCCGCACGCGTTGGGCCCGACTATCGCCGTGAACGTGCCGTCCGGCACGGCCAGGCTCACCCGCGTCGACACCACCCGCTCGCCGTAGCCGAGCGTGACGTCCTCCGCGGTCAGGCGGCTGGTCACCGTCGTTTCACCTCCATGCCGAGCAGCCAGATGAGATAGCAGCCGCCGATGGCCGTCGTGACCACGCCGACCGGCAGCGCGACCGGCGCCAGCAGCACCTGCGCGACGAGGTCGGCGGCCAGCAGCAGCACCCCGCCGGTCAGCGCCGCCGGCACCAGGGGCACCCCGGCAGCCCGCACGAGCCGCCGACCGATCTGGGGCGCGGCGAGGGCGATGAACACCACCGGCCCGGCGATCGCGGTCACGGTCGCGGTGCAGCCGACGCCGGCCAGGACCATCAGCAGCCGGAGCCGGCCCAGGCGTACGCCGGTGGTGCGGGCGACCTGGTCGCCCAGCGCCGCCTGGTGCATGGCGTGGGAGATCACGACGAGCAGCAGCACGAACAGCCCGATGACGGCGAACGGGAGACGGACCTCGGCCCAGTCGACGCCGTTGAGCGAGCCGGCGCTCCACCCGGTCGCGGCGAGCGCCACGTCGATCTCGGCCCGCAGGACGATCCAGGAGTTGAGCGCCGTCAGCATCGCGTTGACGGCGATTCCGACGACGATCAGCCGGAGGCCGCTGAGCCCGGAGTCCAGCGACAGCACGTAGATGACCGCGGCGGCCAGCAGTCCGCCGGCCACCGAGCCCGCCGCGAGCTGCCCGGCGGTGCCGTTCAGCACCGTGATCGCCACCAGCGCCCCGGTGTACGCGCCCGCGTCGAGGCCGATGACGTCCGGGCTGCCCAGCGCGTTGCGGGTCAGGTTCTGGAAGACCGCCCCGGCGAGCCCGAGGGAGGCGCCGAAGACCAGCGCCGCGGCCACCCGGGGCAGCCGCCACTCCCGGATCACGAAGGCGGACTCGCCGCCCCGGGTCAGTGCGGTGAGCACCTCCGCCGGGCTGGCCCAGTCCTGCCCCTGGCAGAGCCCCAGCAGGGCGAGGGCTGCGGCGACCGCGACGAGCGCCGACGTCACGACGGCGGTACGCCGTTCGACCTCGACCATCACCGGCCCAGCCCGCAGCGTCAGCGTGCTCACAGCGCCGCCGTGCCGTAGCGACGGACGGCCCAGATCAGCACCGGGCCGCCCAGGAACGCCGTGACGATCGACACCGGCACCTCGCCCGTGGGCAGCAGGATCCGCGACCCGACGTCGGCGGCGAGCAGCAGGAACGGGCCGAGCAGCATCGAGTACGCCATGATCCAGGGAATCGAGTCGACGGCGAGCCGCCGCGCCAGGTGCGGCACCATGAGGCCGACGAACGCGATCGGCCCGGCGACGGCCGTGGCGACTCCGGTGAGCAGCGTGACGAGCACCAGGACGGTGACCCGGATCCGCGTCACGTGGGCGCCGAGCGCATGGGCGACGTGCTCGCCGAGCGCCAGCGCGTTCAACGGCCGGGCCGCGACCATCGCGGCGACCAGGCCGGCCACGGTCACCAGCACGGGCAGCGCCAACGGGGTCTGCTCGGTACCGGCCATCGCCCCCACCGACCAGAACCGGTACCGGTCGAAGACGTCGGGGAAGGTCAGCCGCAGGCCGAGCGAGACGCCCATCAGGACCCAGCTCAGCGCGACGCCGGCGAGGACCAGCCGCAGCGGCGAGGAGCGCCCGACGGCGTGGACCGCGACCGCCGCGGCGACGGCACCGGCCACCGCGAGACCGAGCTGACCGGCCTGTGACCCGGCGACGCCCGCCAGGACACCCAGGTTGATCGCGAAACCGGCCCCGGCGGTCACGCCGAGGATCCCGGGCTCGGCCAGCGGGTTGCGGGTCAGGGTCTGGATCAGCACGCCGGCCGCGCCGAGGGCGGCGCCGACGCAGACGCCGAGGATCGTGCGGGGCAGCCGGATGTCGCGTACGACGAGGTGGTCGGTGGTGCCCGCGAAGTCGGTGAGCGCCCGCCACACCTCGGCCGGCGCGACGGGGCGCGCCCCCACGACCATGCTCGTGCCCGCCGCGACGACGAGCAGCGCGGCGGACACGAGCAGGAGCGTCGCCCGTCGGGGCAGGTCAGTCTTCAAGCCCGGCGATCCCGCGTTTCCAGTACCCGGTGATCAGCGAGTCCAGGCGGTCCCGGCTCCAGGCGCGCAGGGGCCTGATGTCGGTCGCCTCGCCGGCCGCGAAGAGGAACGTACGCCCGGCCGGCAGGCGCAGCGACCGCACCTCCTCCGCCAGCGTCGAGCCGGTGCCCTCGCGCACCAGCCACGTCACGGCCACCCGGTCGCGCGGCGCCAGCGGGTAGCCCCGTTCGGCGGCGTCGTCGACCTCGGCCACCAGGTGCGCCGACACGTCGGCCGGCGATTCCTCCAGCCACCGCGCGACGGCCGGCAGGGCGGTGGCGTCGACGGCGAGGACGTAGTGGTCGTAGGTGTGCGGGAACGCCTTCGCTCCGGGCGGGCCCGCGATCGTCACCTCGTCGCCCACGGCCGCCGTGGCCGCCCACGTCGAGGCGACGCCGCCGTCGTGCAGCACGAAGTCCAGGTCGAGTTCGTTGGTGGCGGGGTCGTACCGGCGCACCGTGTACTTGCGGGTGGTCGGCAGCGGGCGTGGCCAGTCGAGCATGCCCCGGCCGTCCGGGACGGGGTCGCGGCGGGTGCCGTCCGGGTCGGGGAAGACGATCTTGACGTGGTCGTCCGCCTGGTAGGTGTGGAAGTCGGCGAGGGCCGGGCCGCCGAGGGTCAGCCGCAGCATGCGCGGGGTCAGCTGCCGCCGGGCGACGACCCGGACGCCGCGCACCCCGATCGGGTAGCCGATCCGGGCCGTACCGCTGCCGGCGCGGTGGTGGGCGGCGACCCGGCCGGCCGGATCGTGGCGGTCGACGGTCATGACGCGAGCAGCGGCGCGAACGCCTTGTCGACGGAGTCGAGGGTCCTGAGGGCAGACTCGTACGTCGCCGCCTCCGTGTACTGCAACGGGAACACCCGGCCGGCCTTGACCGCGGGCAGGTTCTTCCACAGTGCGGAGTCGAGCACCTGCTTCACCGCCTCGGCGGGGGTGCCGTCGGGCTGGAGCGTGTACGTGATCGCGTCGGCCGCGCCGAGGCTCTCCGGCAGTTCCTCGATCGCCGGGTACTCGGTGACGTCGAGCCCGCCCCCGCCCTTCTCCTTGACCTCGCCGTAGTAGGTCACGCCCACGTCCTGGGCGATGTTGGTGCCCCACGACTTGGCGAACTCGCGGTGGAACGTGCCCTTGGAGATGTCGCCGTACGCGCCGACGTGCCCGAACTTGAGGCTGGCGAGGGCGTCGCCGTACTTGGCCTTCAGCTCCCCCGCCTTCTTCTCGTACGCGTCCTTGGCCGCCTGGAAGTGCGTGGTGCGCCCGGCGGCGTCGGACTGGCGGCGGGACAGCTCGCGCCAGGCGTCGGGGACCGTCGGGCCGATCGCCACGACGGGCGCGATGCTCTCGAGCCGCTTCATGTCGATGTCGCCGAGGACGGGCTTCGGCACGCCGATCACGATGAGGTCCGGCTTGGCGGCGGCGATGGCCTCGTAGTTGGTCTCGGCGGCCGCCTCGCCGGCCACCTTGGGCAGCCGGTCGTAGGTGGCCCGGTCCTGCGCGGTCATCATCGCCAGGCCGCGCTTCCAGGTGGAGATCCCCACCAGGGCGGCGTCCGCCTCGATGAGGACCGGCACCGCGTATCCGGTGGCGACGACGCGCTCAGGGTCGACCGGGATGGTGATCTCGCCGTTGTCGGCGGAGAAGACGCGGGTCCCGGCGGAGCCGTCGGACGTCGCGGCGGATTCGGCGCCGTCGGAGCCGCAACCGGTGACCACGGCGAGCGCCAGGGCGGCGGCGGCCAGACGCCAGTGCTGTCGTACGGACATCTACTGATCCTTCGAGGGGCTGCAAGGGGGTGGCAGCCCCGCTGGGCTGCAAAGCTTAGGCTAGCCTTACCAAAGGTTCCGGGATGTCGACGAGAGGTCAACCCATGTCGGGGAGAGGTCAGAGCGTCACCGTCACGGAGTCCCTCGCGGCGGATCCCGTCAGCTGCGAGGAGTTCGGCTACGGCCTCGGCCAACCCGACGGCATCCTCGTCCTGAGATACCGCTCGGTGACCCGCCTGGCGTTCGGCGAGAACCGGCAGGACTTCCTGCACCAGCTCTACTGGTCGCCCGACGGCCTGCTCTCCGCCCGGCACGGCCGGCACACCAGCTTCATCGGCCCCGACGAGGTGTTCTGGGCCCACCGGGCGGTGACCCACGAGGTGCAGGCGGCGGACCGGCAGACCGTCTACCGGATCTGCCTGCGCGAGGTGCCCGCCGCCCTCGACGGGCTGCGGGCCGGCGTCGCCGCCATCGACGCCGAGGCGGCACGGCTCGTCCTCGCGCTCACCGACCCCGGGTACGACGAGCGGGACGCCCCCGAGGCCCGCGGCCGCATCATGGCCGGCATCGGCGTCCCGTCCCACCCGGCCGACGACCGGCAGGCCGGCCGGCCCGGCGTCGCGGTGACGGTCGCCATGGCGCTGGCACACGACCCCGGTGACACCACCGGCCTCGCCGAGTGGGCCGAACGCCTGCACGTCAGCGTCAAGACCCTGCAACGCGACTTCACCCGCGAGTTCGGCATGTCGTACTCGCAGTGGCGGACGAAGCTGCGCCTGCGTGCCTCGCTGGCGCTGCTGGAGACCCGGCCCGTCGGGGAGGTCGCCCACCGCATCGGCTACGCCAGCCCGTCCGCCTTCATCGCCGCCTTCGCCCGGGAGTACGGCTACACGCCGGGCCGCGCCGCCGCGATGAGGCACACCGCCGACGAGCCCCGAGGGGCCTCCCGCCCGTAACTGACGTTCCCACGCCGAAGACACCCCTCGGAAAGGTTGGGTCGGACCCCGATCCGGGTACCAGAAGACACCCGGACGAGACGCGGTTCCGGTCCGTCCGGGATTCGGTCCCCCGGGACGACCTTTAGACTAAGGTCACAGTCCGTAATCCGGATTCCCCCGGACAATCGGAAGGACTACACGTGATCGAGACCATGCAGATGAGGCCGATCAACCCCGAGTCGGTGCCGGAGGCCACGGGCGGTTACCACAACGCGCTGGAGGTCCAGACCGCCGGGCGGATGCTGTTCATCAGCGGGCAGATCCCCCAGTCCCGGGACGGCCACGTCCCGGCCACCCCCGAGGCGCAGTGCCGGCTGGTCTGGGACAACATCCGGGCCGTCCTCGCCGACGCCGGCATGGACGTCGACAATCTGGTCAAGGTGACCACGTTCCTGGCCGACCGCCGGCACGCCGACGTCAACACCAAGGTCCGCAACGAGGTGCTCGGCGCACACCGCCCCGCCCTGACGGTGATCGTCACCGGAATCTTCGACCCGGAGTGGATCATCGAGATCGAGGCGATCGCCGTCGCCTGACCGGCCCGTCCGACGGCCGACCCGGCGACGATCACCCGCCGGCAGCCGGGCCGCCGTGCCGCGTGCCCGTCCGGGCCGGCTCACCGGCGCGGTCGGGCAGTCGTGGTGGGATGCTGACCGCGCAGGGCCACGACCTGGTCGCACTCCGGGCTGCGGCCCAGTTCGCGTACGTGGGCACGGACGAGCTCGGGGATCCGGTAGCGGCCGTCGGGCAGCGCCTCGGCGAGCCCCGCGTCGACCAGGCGTTCGGCGGCGACCTCGGCGGCGGCCATCGGCTGGCCCGACAGCGCGGCGAGGTTCGACACGCCGACCAGGCCCCGGTCCAGTCGACTCAGCAGCCGCAGGGCCCGCAGCGCCACATCGTCGCCGTCGCCGTACCGGGTCAGCACCCGTACCGCGCCGGCGAGGCAGTCCCGGATCGACATCGACTCGCAGACCAGGGCGTCGAGCCGGGCGGCGGGATCGGCCAGCCGGGCGGCGAAGGCGGCGAGCGACCAGTTCTGCCGCGTCGCCAGCCGGGCGGCCACGATCCGCAGGGCCAGGGGCAGTGCGTCGCAGCGCTCCACGAGCGTCCGCGCCGCCTCGGGCTCGGCGTCCACCCGCTCGGCGCCGAGGTGGTACCGGAGCACGTCGAGCGCGTCGTCCGTGTCCAGGGCGCCGACGGAGACCCGGGTGGCCCCGTCGAGGGTGGTCATCCCGGAGCGTGAGGTGACGATCAGGGCGCATCCGACGGGCACCGGCCCGAGGACGCGTACCTGGGCGGCGGTCGCCACGTCGTCGAGGACGACCACGACCCGACGGCCGGTCAACAGGGCGGACCAGCCCGACGCGGGGTCGTCGCCCGTCGGCGACGACAACCCGAGCGACTCGGCCAGGACCCGCACCGCCCGGGCGGCCTCCGCCGGCCCCTCGGGTGTCCCCCCGCCCATGGGCACGAACACCGACCCGCCCGGGTGCTCCGCGGCCAGCTCGTGCGCGGCGCGCACCGCCAGGGCGGTCTTGCCGGCGCCGGCCAGCCCCTGGACCACGCCCGGCCGCCCGGACCGCACTCCCTTGACCAGCCGGCCCAGCTCGACCCCCCGCCCGTGCAGGGCCACCGGGTCGGCGGGGAACCGGGAGGCCGGCGGGCTCGGCGTGACCACCCGCACGGGTGGGCGGGCCCCGGGGTGGTGCAGCCGCAGCGCCGGATCGTTGCGCAGGATCCGCTGTTCCAGGTCGCGCAGGGACTCGCTGGGCTCGATGCCCAGCTCGTCGACCAGCAACCGCCGCAGGTCGCGGTACGCGCCCAGGGCGACCGCCTGCTGGCCGTCGCGGTACAGGGCGGTCATCAGGTGGGCGTGCAGGCGCTCCCGCAGGGGATGCTGGCTGACGAGCACCTTGAGTTCCGGCAGCAGCATGCCGTGCCGGCCCAGCTCCAGCTCGGCGCCGATGCGGGCCTCGACCGTCGCGATCCGGGTCTCCTCCAGGCGGGCCACCTCGGCCATCACCAGCGGGGTCGGCCGGACGTCGGCCAGCGGGGCGCCGCGCCACAGCGCCAGCGCCGCGTCGAACCCCTCGACGGCGGCGTCCGGCAGGCCGGCCGCGAGATCGGCGTGGGCCTGCCTGATCAGCCGCTCGCACTCGCCGATGTCGATCGTCTCCGCGGCGACCACCAGGCGGTAGCCGGGACTGCGGGTGGTCAGGACGCGGCCGTCGCGGTCGTTCAGGGCGCGGCGCAGCCGCCACGCGTACCCGGCGACGAGGCCGCTGGCCGAGGCCGGCGGGTTGTCGTCCCAGAGTTCGGCCACCAGTTGTTCGAGCGACACCACCTGGTCGGCCTTGAGCAGCAGCATCGCCAGCAACGCGCGCTGTTTCGCCGAGCCGATCCCCCGCCACTGGACGCCGTCGTGGAACTCCACCGGCCCCATCAACCGGAAACGCAGGCGGGCGGGTGGTGCTTGCCGCGGGATGGGCATCTCTGCTCTCGATTCGTGAGCGTGGTGGGAGTCGGCGCCGCTCAGACCAGTCCGACGTCCGCTGCCAGCCGCCGGCGGTCGACCTTGCCGTTGGCGTTGACCGGGAAGAACTCGACCCGGTGGTACCGCGCCGGCGCCATGTAGGGCGGCAGGTGGTCGGCCACCAGTTCCGCCAGGGCCGCCTCCGCCACGGTGTCGCAGGTGTAGAGCGCGTGCAGCTCGACCGCTCCGGCACCGGGCAGCGCCAGGACGACGACGTCGTGCACCCCCGGGTGCCGGCGCAGGACGGACTCGATCTCGCCCAGCTCGATGCGGTAGCCGTGGATCTTGACCTGGTCGTCGAGCCGCCCCAGGTGGACCAGCTCACCGTCCTCCCGTCGGACCCGGTCCCCCGTCCGGTACCAGCTCGCCGGGCCGGGCGGGCCGTCGACCGGCGTCGTCCGGCGGCCGTCGTGGTCGACGAACCGGCCGGGGTTCTGCGCGGGGTCGAGGTAGCCGTCGAACCGCTGGCCGCCCCGCACGCAGAGCTCGCCGTCGTCCCCGGCGACCCCGTCGGCCGCCAGCAGGACCCCCTCCAGGTGCGGATGGATCCGCCCGATCGGCACGGTGTCGTTGCTGGTGCGGGGCCACCGCGCCGGATCGGCGGGGAGCTGGTAGCGGGTGCAGGTGACGGTGAGTTCGGTGGGCCCGTACAGGTTCTCCAGGGTGCTGCCCGGCGCGGCGTCCGCCCACGCCCGCGCCTGGGCCAGGGTGAGCTGCTCACCGGCGAAGAGGCTCCACCGCAGGCCCGGCATGCTGCCGGGACGCAGGGTGCGCAGGCGGCGGGCCAGGGAGATCACCGACGGTACGGAGAACCAGTGGGTGATCTGGTTGTCGTTCACGTAGCGGACGGGGGCCAGGGTGTCGCCGGGCGCGGCGACCACCAGCAGCGCGCCGGACGACCAGGCGACGAACATGTCGAACACCGACGGGTCGAAGGTCAGCTCGAAGGTCTGCGACAGCCGCGACCCCGGCCCCACCTGGTAGGCCTGCACGCAGTGCGCGAGGTAGGGGGCGAGGTTGCGGTGCCGGATCGGCACCCCCTTGGGCGTGCCGGTGGACCCGGAGGTGAACAGGGTGTACGCGACGTCGTCGGGGCCGCCGGCGTACGCGTCGGTCCACCGCTCGGCCGGCACGTCGTACCAGCGCTGCTGCGGGGTGTCGGGCAGGTGCAGGACGCCGACCGGCCCGGCCGCCTCGTCGGCCACCCGGCCGCCCGCGTCGTCGGCGAGCAGGGCGTCCACTCCGGCGTGGGCGCAGGTCCGCCGGATCCGTTCCGCCGGCGCGTCGGGGCCGAGCGGCACGACGGTCGCGG
This sequence comes from Micromonospora sp. DT46, assembly GCF_049841735.1. Classification (NCBI taxonomy): domain Bacteria; kingdom Bacillati; phylum Actinomycetota; class Actinomycetes; order Micromonosporales; family Micromonosporaceae; genus Micromonospora; species Micromonospora sp. DT46. Next base: position 667,317 of record NZ_JBNCKW010000001.1, read on the forward strand.
CCAGCCGCAGGGTGGCGAGATAGCCGACGTACGCCGCGAGGCTGCGCGACGCGCAGAGCCCGACGACCCGGGGCGGGCGGCCGTGCAGGGCGACCAGCCGGGTGGCCAGCCGCTCGACCCGGTCCAGGAGTTCGGCGTACGTCAGCTCGTGCCCGGCGACGCGCAGCGCCGGGGCGTCGGGATGGCGGCGGACCGTGTCGGTGAACCCCTGGAAGAGCGTCGGGCCGCCCGCGCTCACCGGGAGCCGCCGGTGGTCGCCGCCTCCGGCAGGTCCCCACCGTCGTCGGCGGTGCCGGCGCCCCCGCTGTCGTCCGGGTCGCCGGACGCCGGGGCGGCGGCCGGGCCGTCGACCTCAGCCATGCGCTCCCGGGTGACCACCTTGAAGAACGGGTAGATCAGCAGTACGCAGAGCACCGCGAAGAAGCCGAACGCCACCTGGTAGGAGAAGAACTCGGCGAGGATGCCGGCGAGGATCGCGGCGACCGGGGTCATGCCCCAGGCCACGAGGCGGCTCGCGGCGCTGAACCGACCGAGCATGTCGGCCGGCACCAGGGACTGCGTGATGAACCGGGAGTTGACCGTCCACATCGTGCCGCCGGCGCCGGCGAGGAACGCCGCGGCGCCGATGGCCCAGGCGCTGGACGGCGCGGCGGGCAGCAGCGCCGGGGCCGCGACGAGGGCGAAGGCGCCGACGATGTCGGTGAACATGGACCAGCGTCGGCCGATCCACCGGTTGACCGGCCCGACGATGACGGTGCCGATCACCCCGCCCGCGCCGAGGCCGGTGAGCAGGAAGCCGTACTGCCGTTCGTCGAGGCCGAGCGGGCCGCCGACGGCGTAGACCGGGATGAGGGCGAGCCACGCCGCCCAGCAGCCGGCCATGATCGCGATGAGCAGCGCCATCGTCCGGAGCAGCCGGTGCTGCCAGAGGAACCGGAGGCCCTCGCGGATGTCCTCGTTGACCGAGCGCTTGCGCTCGGGGGCCGCGACCTTGAAGTTGCCGACCAACAGGAGCAGCAGGACCGCGCCGGCCACGTAGGCGAACCCGGTGACGCTGAGCGCGAGCCCGAACCCGACCGCCACCAGGAAGCCGCCGATCGGCTGCCCGGCGAAGCCGTTGAACAGGTATTCCAGGGCCGTGATCCGCGCGTTGGCGGTCTCCCAGCGGTGTTTCGGCACGGCCGACGGGACGATGGAGACTCCGGCGATCCCGGCCACCACGTCGGCCAGGCCGATGACCAGGGCGGCGGCGTAGATCAGCGCCAGGGTGGGGCTCGCGGCGAGCACGGCGACGAGGAGCGCGCCGACGGCGACCATCCGGGCGATCTCGGCGCCCATCAGCAGGGCCCGCCGGTCCATCCGGTCGACGAAGACGCCGACGTGCAGCGCGGCCACCAACCACGGCAGGCTCATGATGGCCGCGACGGCGGTGACGACGACGGGTGATCGACTGATCTGGGCGGCGAGCAGCGGGAGGGCGATCCGGGCCACCGCGTCGGCGATGTTGGTAGTGCCCGTGAAGATGACCAGAATCCATTCGTTTCGCCTGGCTCCGGGCGGATCCGCCTGCGCTGTGGTTTGAGCTGTGGCCACGACAATCCCTCGCACGGTCTTGAATTGGGAGAAGTGAATCAGAACTCCGCCGCGGAGTTCGCACAGCACCCGGACAAACGATAAGGGACCATTTACCCGACCGTGCTTGTCAATTAGCTGACACGCAATGCCGGGCGGGTCGGGGACCGATCCCGCACTTCCGCCCCGGCCATCGCCGGCAATTCCGATCGGACCGGTCGCCGGGGCTGAACGGAGTCGCAGGTCATCGGGGTCCGCGCGTTGACAGGGTGGTCGTACGGGTATCGGCAGGCGGCTCCAACAATCGCGGAAAGTCCTTTTCGCACCTTATGGGAATACTCTGCGTTGCGCTGGTTGCACCATAGGTCATCCGGGGGAACGTGTCCATCCTCACGTCAGTGCGTCGGCCGGCCCTTCCGGCGGCGGCCACGGCAGCCCACCGGGACCCGAATAATACGTACGGGGGTTTCTGTCGCCCGGTGCCGCATCTGAGGCGATTACGGCGGCATTGCCGCCCCGCCGGGCCCCGCCTCCAGGCTCGCGCCACTGGCCAGCGCCCCTTTTACGCCGCCTCCGCCCGGTACCGGACGGGCTCCGGGATGCCACCCGAATCAGCGACCAACGACATTCCATCCCGGGAACATCGAGAGAACATCGGCGCCGGGATGCTCGGACCCGTAGAACTTTCAAGCGCAAATTCAGTCGACCCCCACCTCGATCGGCGGCCCGGCTCCTCGCCCGGTTTCCGATCATTGCGGCGCGGCCGACCTCAGGTGAACGGGAAGCAGGGATGACGACTCCAGCTGACCTCGACACGACGATCGCGAAGTACGCGTCGGTGGCCTTCGACGACTCGACCCCCCTGCTGGAGGCCGGCCTCGAATCGCTGTCCCTGCTGCGGCTCGCCGTCGAGCTGGCCGACGACGACGACGCGGAGATCGACGCCACCCGCCTGGTGGACCTCCGCACCGTCGGTGACCTCAAGCAGTGGCTACGCGAGCTGAGCGCCGTGGGCGCCGAGACCGGGGGCGCACGGTGACCACGACGGCCGGGACGGAACCCGCGACGGACACCGGGCCGGTGCGACTGCCGATCACCGAGTCGCAGAAGGGGCTGCTGGTCGTCAACGAACGCTCGCCCGGCCGCGCCGTCTACAACCAGCTCGTCCGCTTCGACATCGACCCGTCGATCCCCGACGAGACGATCGAACGCGCGCTGGCCACGGTGGTCGCCGTCCAGCCGGCGATGCGCCAGGTCTTCGGGCTGCTCCCGGAGATGCACGCGCGGCTCACCCCGCCGCCGGGTCCGGAGGACTTCCCGCTCGAACGGGTCACGGCTCGGCTGCGCGACTTCGAGGAGGCCGTCGGCGCGGCGCAGCGGCGGATCGGCCGACCCGAGTTCGACCTGGCCAACGGCCCCGCGTACCGCTTCGCCGTCGTCCGCTGCGTCGACGAGCCCCGGGTGGCCGTCCTCCTCTGCGACCACCACATCATCCTCGACGGCGTGTCGATGGGGCCCCTGGTGCGGGACCTCCAGGAGGCACTGTCCGGCCGCCTCGCCGGCGCGGAGGTCGAGCAGCGGCGCGCCGCCCGCGAGAAGGCCTTCGTCAAGGAGCTGGCGGCGCAGAACCGCACCGCCACCTCCGACCGCGTCGTCGACCGGTCCCGGGAGTGGGCGGCCCGGTTGCGGGAGGTCCCGCCCCTGGTGCTGACCCCCCTGCCCGGCCGCGCCGCGCAGACGGAGTTCACCGGCGACCGGGTCAGCTGGTACCTCAGCCAGGCCGAGACGGCCGCGCTGTCGGAGACCTGCCGGCGGCTGGAGATCTCCCCCTTCGTCTTCTTCTCCGGCATCTACGGCACCGTGCTGGCCCGGCACGGCAACGTGTCCAGCGTCCTGGTCGGCAGCCCGTTCATGGCCCGCCGCACGATCGGCGCCTTCGACCTGGGCGGCTTCTTCGTCAACACGCTGCCGGTCACCGTCGACGTGGAGTGGAGCCGCACCGTCGACGAGCATCTCGGCAAGGTGGTCCGGGAGTCCATCGACTTCTGCCGCGCGAACGTCGACGTCACCTTCAACCGGCTCGTCGCCGACGTACGGCCCGACCGGTCCAGCAACCGCAACCCGCTGTTCTCGGCGATGCTCGCCATGCAGGACACCTTCACACCCGAACCGGGCGGGGCCGTGCTGCGGGTCCTGGAGCCCGGCAACGGCACCGCCAAGTTCGACCTCTGGCTGGGCGCCACCCCCGTCGACGGCCGCTGGCTGCTCGAACTCGAGTACGACCGGCAGCTCATCGCACCCGTCGTCGCCGACGGGCTGCTCACCTCGCTGCGCGACGCCGTACGCGGAACGGTCCGGGACGGCTCGCAACGGCTCGGTGACCTCTTCGCCGACGCCTCCGCCACGGCCAGCGTCCGCTCCGACGGCTGGACCAGCCCGCTGACCGGCGACACGCCGTGGGACTGGGTGACGGCGGCGGCCCGGCAGCGACCCGACGCCCCCGCGATCGAGGACCCGACCCGCCGGCTCGACTACCGCCAGTTGCTGGCCGAGGCCGAGCGGATCAGCGCCGGGCTCGCCGCGCACGGCGTGGGCCCCCGGGCCGTGGTGGGCCTCGCCGCGACGACGCTCTGCGACACGGTGACCGCCATCCTGGCCATCCTCCGCCGGGGCGCGGCGTACCTCCCCCTGGATCCGGGCCTGCCCGCCGAGCGGCTGGAGTACATGGTCCGGCGGGCCGGCTGCGAGTTCGTCGTCGGTGAGGCCCTGGTGCCCGACGTGCCCACGGTCGCGGTGGCGGACCTGGCCGCCACGACGGAGCCGGTGCCCGACCCGCTGGCCGATCCCGACGCCCCGATCTACGTGATGTACACGTCGGGCTCCACCGGGCAGCCCAAGGGCGTCCAGATGGGACACCGCCCCCTGGCCAACCTCACCAGCTGGCAGATCGCGGCCCTCGGCATGGACGCCGAGACCCGCTTCCTCCAGTACGCCCCGCTCGGCTTCGACGTCTCCTTCCAGGAGATCCTGCCGACCCTGGCGGCGGGCGGGACGGTGGTCTCCCGCGAGCCGGCCGACCGGCGGATGTTCACCGCCGTCCTCAGCCGGATCGCCAGGACCGAGGTGACCCACGTCTACCTGCCGGTCGCGGCGCTGCGCCCCCTGGTGCAGACCGCCGCGAGCCGGGGCACCCGGTTGCCCGCGCTGCGCTACCTGTGCGTCTCCGGCGAGCAGCTCATCGTCGACGACGAGATCCGCGACTTCTTCCTCGCCCACCCGCACTGCACCCTGGTCAACCTGTACGGCCCCACCGAGACCCACGCGGTCACCTCGCACCGGCTGTCGTACCGGGACGCGGTGTGGCCGACCCACGTGCCGATCGGCCAGCCGTACCCGCGGGTGAGCGCGTACGTGGTCGACGCCACCGGCCACCTCGCCCCGCCCGGCGTCGCCGGCGAGTTGCTCCTGGGCGGGGACTGCCCCGCCGACGGCTACATCAACGACCCGGAGATCACGGCCGAACGGTTCGTGCCCGACCGGTTCTCCGGTGCGCCCGACGCGACCATGTACCGCACCGGGGACCTCGTGGTCCGCGACGACCGGGGCGACCTGGTCTTCCTGGGCCGGATGGACACCCAGGTCAAAATCCGGGGGTACCGGATCGAGCTGGGCGAGATCGAGGCGGTCGCGAACCAGGTCGACGGCGTCCGACAGTCGGTGGCCGTGGTCCGGGGCTCCGGGTCCGACCGGGAACTCGGGCTGTTCGTCCGTCCCGACGCGGACTCGACCGTCGACCCGGAACAGGTCCGCCAACGGCTGACCACGGCGCTGCCGGTCTACATGCGTCCCCTGTGGATCTTCCCGGTCGACCGGGTCCCGACCACGCCGACCGGCAAGACCGACCGCGACGCCCTGCTGCGGCTCGCCGACGAGCTGCTGGTCGAGCAGCAGAGCGCCGACACCGCCGAGGTCGCGTACGCCGACGACCTGGAGCGGGAGCTGGCCGGGCTGTGGGGCGGGGTGCTCGACGTCGAGGGCATCCGGCCGGACCGCCCGCTCATCGAGTACGGCGCACACTCGCTGAACATCTTCACCACCCTCGCCGAGGTGCAGGAGCGCTACGGGGTGGCGGTGCCGCTTGTCGACTTCTTCGCCGCGCCCACCGTGGCCACCCTGGCGGGGCTCGTCCGCGCGGGGCGGGGCGGCGACGATGCGGCGGTGACGCCGTGACGACCAGGCTGCCCGGCCGGCTGGTCCCCCTGCTGCGGCGGGGCGCCCGACCGGCGTGCGTACTGCTGCCGGGCGCCGGCGGCGGGCTGCACCCCTACCTGCGGCTCGCCGCGGCCATCGGCAAGACCCACAACGTCGCGGCGGTACGCGCGGCCGGCCTGCTGCCCGACGAGGAGCCGGAACTCAGCATCGCCGAGATGGCCGACGCGGCGGCGCAGGCGCTGGACGCGGACGGCACGGTCCCGGCGGCCGTCCTCGGCTGGTCCCTCGGCGGCTCGGTCGCCTGGGAGCTGTGCGTCCGGCTGGCCGAGCGGGGACACCTGCCCGACCTGGTGCTGGTGGACGCGACGCCGCTGCCGCGCCGCGCCACGGCCGAGGAGGACGCCCGGGTCCGCGAGACCGTCGTCGGGATGCTCGGGCCGCGCCCCGCCCCGGCGACCGTCGAGCGGGTCCGGCGGGTCTTCGACACCCAGGTCGCCGCCCTCGCCGACTACCGGGCCGAACGGTCGTACGCCGGCCGGGTGCTGATGCTGATGTGCACCGACGAGGAGTTCGGGTTCCGCGCCGAGGCCGAGGCCCGGTGGCGGGAACTGGCGCCGGAGCTCAGCGCCGGGCGGCTCGACGCGGGGCACTTCGACGTCTTCGCCCCCGAGCGCCTGCCGCAGCTCGTCGACGAGGTGACGCCGTTCCTCGGCCGGGCCTCCGGTGCGGTGCTGCGATGAGCCCGCTCGCGGTCGTCAGCGGCGGCACCCGGGGCATCGGGCTCACCTTCAGCCGCCGGCTGGTGAAGCTGGGGCACCGGGTGGTCGCGCCGTACCGGGGTGACGCCGTCGCGGCGGCGTCGGCGGCGGCCGAGCTCGGCGCCGCGTTCCACCCGGTCCGGCTCGACGTCGGCGACGCCGACGCGGTCGGCGCCGCCGTGGAGACGGTCCTCGCGGAGCACGGCCCGCCGACCGTGCTGGTCAACAACGCGGGCATCAACATCGACCGGCCGTTCCTGGAGATGTCGACCGAGGACTGGCGGCGGGTGCTCGACACCAACCTCTCCGGCGTCTTCCACCTCACCCGGGCGTTCGCGCCCGCGATGCTGGCGGCCGGGCGCGACGGCGTGATCGTCAACGTGGGGGCCACCACCGGCATCCGCCCCCGCCGCAACGGCGTGAACTACTGCGCCAGCAAGGCCGGCCTGCTCCAGCTCACCAAGTGCCTGGCGCTGGAGCTGGCGCCCCGGATCAGGGTCAACTGCCTGATCCCGGGCATGACCGAGACCGACGAGCTGGTGACCCGGTTCCGGCTGGACGACCCGGCCGCCCGGGCGGCGGTGGTCGCGGAGATCCCCCGGGGCCGCATCGGCACCACCGAGGAGATCGCCGACGCCCTGGAGTTCCTCGTCGGGCCGGCGAGTGGATACCTGACCGGGCAGAAGCTGATCGTGGACGGTGGGCAGTTCATGTGGTGACCGATGTGGACGAGATCCTGGACGGCGCGACGCGGGCCCGGGCCGAGCTGCCCCCGCCCGGCGACGGGCGCTACGACCGGTACTGCGCGGCGCTCGCCGACCGGCTCGCCGCCGGCTGGGCCGACGTCCTGGCGGCGAACGCCACCGACGTGGCCCGGGGCACCGAGGCGGGCCTCGGCCCCGAGCTGGTGGACCGCCTGGCGCTCGGCAAGCGCCACCTCGACGCGCTGGTCGACCTGATCGCGCGGACCCGTGCAGCGCTGCCGACGGTGACCGCGCCGAGCGCCGGACACCGGGCCGGCAACGGCGCCACCGTACGCCGGCTGCCCAAGCCGCTCGGCGTGGTTCTGATGATCTTCGAGGCGCGGCCGACGGTGACGGTGGAGGGCGCCCTGCTCCCGGTGGCGGTCGGCAACGTGGCCGTCCTGCGCGGCGGGTCGGAGATCGCGGCCACCAACCGGGCCCTCGCCGTCGTCGTCGGGCAGGCGCTGGCGGACGCGGGGCTGCCCGACGGCACCGTACGGATCGTCACCGACCCCGACCGCCGGCTGGTGCGGGCCCTGCTGAAGCGGCACGACGCGGTCGACGTGCTGATCCCCCGGGGCAGCCCGACGCTGATCGACTACTGCCAGACCAGCTCCACCATCCCGGTGATCGCCAGCGGCGGCGGGGTCAACCACCTCTACGTCGACCGCAGCGCCGACCTGGAACTGGCCGCCCGGATCGCGCTCGACAGCAAGCTGGGCGAGCCCACCGCGTGCAACACCCTCGAACTGGTGCTGGCCCACGCCGACGTGGCCGAGGAGCTGACCCGGGCCCTGCTGCGGGCCGGCGCCGGGCTGACCGAGCCGTGGCTGCTGCGGGTCGACCCCCGGCTGACCGCCGCCGTGCCCGCCGGGGCGCCGGTGGCCGAGCTGACCGCCGCCGACGACGGCCGCGAGTTCCTGGAACGCGCGGTCGGCATCCGGCCCGTCGCCGGCCTCGACGAGGCGGCGGCCCACATCCGCCGCTTCGGTTCCCGGCACACCGAGGGCGTGGTGGCCACCGACCCGGCGGTCGTGGACGGGTTCCTGGCCAGGGTGGACGCCGCCGCGCTGGTGGTCAACGGCTCCCTGCGCCTGCACGACGGTCCGACGATGGCACTGGGACCGGAGCTGTCCATCAGCACGGGCCGGCTGCACGTACGCGGGCCCGTCGACCTGTCCGCCCTGCTGACCTGGAGCTGGGTCGTCGACGCCGGGGGCAGGCTGCGCGGCGACGGGACGGAGGCGGCATGACGGACCGGTCCCTGATCAACGAGGCGGTGAAACGGCTGGTCGTACGCGAGTCCCGGCTCGCGGTCGACCCCGGCACGGTCGACGACCACGAGCCCCTCAACGGCGACCTGCTGCGGGTCAACTCGCTCGGTTTCCTCGGCATGCTCGTCCGGCTGGAGGACGAGCTGGACGTGACGCTGCCGGACGACATCTTCGCCGGGCGGGTCTTCACGACCGTCGCGGACCTGGTCGACGTCGTCGCCGACGTGGTGAAGGAGGAGTCGTGACCGAGACGCCCCCGGCCTGGCGCAGCGTCCTGCCGCACCTCGGCTACGAACTGCCCGCGGACGTGACGCCGGAGGACACCGACGGCCCGGTGACCGCCACCCTGCCCCTGGAGCTGATCCGGCAGAGCGTGTCGGCCCGGGAGTTCTGGCCGATCCCGGAGCCGGTGGCCGAGCGTTACCGGGCCTACCGGCCGGCGCCGCTGTGGCGGGCCCGCCGCTTCGAGGCCGAGATCGGGGCCACCGTCCCGATCTACGTCAAGTACGAGGGCGGGAACATCTCCGGCAGCCACAAGTTCAACACCGCCCTGGCGCAGGCCCACTACTACCACCGGGCGGGCTTCCGGGAGCTGGTCACCGGCACCGGCGCCGGGCAGTGGGGCAGCGCCCTCGCCGCCGCCTGCGCCGCGTTCGGCATGGCCTGCACCGTCTTCATGGTCGGCGGGAGCCTGCGCGACAAGCCGTACCGGGGCAGCCTGATGCGGCTCTACGGCGCGGAGCTGCACGCCAGTCCCAGCCCGCTGACCGGGGTGGGACGCGCCGCCGCCGAGCAGCCGGGGCAGGGCAACAGCCTCGCGCTGGCCATCGGCGAGGCCGTCGAGTACGCCCGGGCGGATCCCAAGCGGGCGTTCTGCATCGGCAGCGGCGAGACGTACAGCATCCTGCACCAGTCGGTGATCGGCCTGGAGGCGATCGACCAGCTCGCCGCCGTCGACGCCACCGTGGACGCGGTGATCGGCTGCGTGGGCGCCGGCAGCAACTTCGGCGGCCTGGCCCTGCCGTTCTTCGCCGCCTGGCGGGCCGGCGAGCTGGACGTGCCCGCCGACCTGATCGCGGTCGAGTCCAGCGCCACCCCGAAGCTGACCCGTGGGGTGTACGCCTACGACCACACCGACTCCACCGGCACCGGCCCGATGGAGCCGATGTACACGATCGGCAGCGGGTACGCGATCCCCGCGTCGCACTCGGCCGGGCTGCGCTTCCACGGCGCGGCGAAGCTGATCTCCGCCATGCGGCACCGGGAGCAGATCTCGGCGCTGGCGGTGGGCCAGCGGGAGGCGCTGACCGCCGGCCGGACGTTCGCCCTGACCGAGCTGGTGCTGCCCGCGCCGGAGTCGGGTCACGCGCTGGCCGCCGCCGCCCGCGTGGCGACCGGGCGGGAGTCCGGGCACCCGGCGCGGCACGGGGTGCTGGTCTGCGTCAGCGGGCACGGCCTGCTCGACCTGGCCGCGTACGACAAGCTCCTCGCCGGTCTGCCCGAGGACCGGCCGGCCGACGCGGACGCGTTGCGGGCGGCGACGGCGTCGCTCCGCGCGGTCCACGAGATCTGAAGGGCGTGACATGGTCGCTGTGCCTGCGGTGCCGACGCGCAGCCGGGAGTGGACGCCGGTGCTGACCGGTCTCCGCGCCGACGTGCTGGACTGCGTACAGGTGAACCTGGCCGCGCTGGCCGACCGGGCCTACGGGCCCGGCGCGCACCTGGCGCTCGGGGCCACCCTGCGCTTCCACACCGCCGAGGGGCCGGCCGGGACGCCGGCGGTGACCGCCTCGGTGGACCAGCGGCTGGCCGAGGCGGCCGACCTGCTCGGCCTGCGGGTCGCCCGACGCTGGGACGACGTGCCGGGCGCGCGGCTGCGCGAGCTGGTGGCGGAGCATTCGCCGCTCTACGTGGTCGCCGACACGTTCACCATGAGCTGGCTGCCGTACGCCGGAAACCAGCACATGGAGCACAGCTTCCTGCTGGTCGACGCCGGTGAGCACTGCGTCGTGGTCGACGGCTACCACAACTCCACCCAGTGGGGTGACGCGCGACCGGGGACGTGGCGGATGTCGGCCGCCGACTTCGACGCGGCGGTGCCCCGAGCGACCGCGATGACCGTCGTCGCCGACGGCGCCCCGGTGCTCGACCGGGCGGCGGTGCTGCGGGACAACGCCGCCGCGTTGCGCGCCGAGGCCGACCGGATCGAGGACTACCTGGCGGCCGTCCGACGGCGGGCGGGCGAGGCGGAGGTGGCGGCCCAACTGGTGCTCGACGTGTGGCTGCTCGGCCGGTCCCGGGCCCTGCACGCCGCCTGGCTGGCCGGCGACCCGGACGCCGCCGACGCGGCACGGGAGGCCGCCGGTCGCGCCGACGCCTGGCTCGCGCTCGCCGGGCAGAGCTACGTGGCGATGCGCCGGGTCCGCCGGGGCGGCGTCTTCCCCGCCCCCGTCCTCGACCAGCTCGCCGGCCTGCTGCGCGACGACGTGGCGCTCGCCGGACGGCTCGCCGACGCCGGGCCGGTGCCACCGCCGAGGGGCGGGCCGACCGCCGACCCGGGCCGGATCCGCGAGGTGCTGGCCGACGAGGTGCGTGGCGTCCTCGGTGTGGGCCCGGAGGTGCCGGTCGACGGGCGTCCGCTGCGGACGCTGTCGGGCTTCAACTCGTTCCGGCTGGTCGAGGTGATCGAGCGGGCGGAGACCCGGCTGGGGGTGGAGCTGGACCCGGACGACCTCACCGGGACGGCCCTGCACGACCTCGACTCGCTGGGCGCCGTGTTCGAGCGGGCCCGGCCGGCGACGCAGGGGGTGTCGGGCCGGTGAGCGGGCTGCTGCACGAACTGCTGGACCGCACCGCGGCCGCCCGGCCGGACGCACCGGCGATCGCGCACGGCGACCTGGTCCAGAGCTACGGCGAGCTGGACGCCGCCAGCCGGCGGCTCGCCGGCTGGCTCGCCGGGCGGGGTGTGCGCCGGGGCGAACGGGTGGTGGTCTGCCTGCCCACCGACCCGCTGCTGCCCGCCCTGCTGTACGCCTGTTCCCGGGCGGGCGCCGTGTTCAGCGTCGTCAACGACCAGTCCCCCGCGATCGCCCTGGCCCACGTGCTGACCGACGCCGAGCCGGCGCTGCTCGTCAGCGACAGCCCCCGGGCGCTCGCCGTGGCCGCCGAGCACGGGGTGCCGGCCGTCGGCTCGGCGGAGCTGCGCCGGATCGTGCGCGACGGCCCGGACGCCGAGCCGGCGGCGGCCCCGCTGGCCGTCGATCCGGTCTGCCTCATCTACACCTCCGGCAGCACCGGCATGCCGAAGGCGGTGGTGTCCACCCACGCGCAGGTGGTCTTCGCCGCCGGGGCCATCGCCGCCCAGCTCGGCTACCGGGCCGACGACGTCGTGTGGTGCGCCCTGCCGCTCTCCTTCGACTACGGCATGTACCAGATCTTCCTCAGCACGCTGGCCGGCGCCCGGCTGCACCTGGCCTCCCCCGCCGACACCGGCCCGACGCTGCCCCGGCACCTGGTGAACAGCGGCGCGACCGTGCTGCCCGCCGTGCCCGCCCTCGCCCGTGGCCTGGCCCGGATGCTGTCCCGCCCGGGCACGGCCGTGCCGGCGCTGCGCCTGCTCACCAACACCGGCGCGGCGATGCCGCCCGAGGTGCTGCGCGACCTGCGCGCCCGCATCCCCACGCTGCGCGTACAGCTGATGTTCGGGCTCACCGAGTGCAAGCGGGCCGCGATCATGCCGGTGGACGAGGACCTGCGCCGGCCCGGCGCCTCCGGGCGGGCCCTGCCCGGCACCGAGATCCTGATCGTGGACGCGGACGGCGCGGCGGTGCCGCCCGGCACCGTCGGCGAGATCGTGGTCCGGGGCCCGCACGTGATGGCCGGCTACTGGCGTCGCCCGGAGCTCACCGCGCAGCGCTTCCCCCGCGCCGAGGGGCTCTTCCCCCAGCTGCGCACGGGCGACCACGGCTGGCTCGACGCCGACGGCTACCTCTACTTCGTCGGCCGGCGCGACGACATCTACAAGGAACGCGGCATCCGCGTCAGCGTCACCGAGGTCGAGGCGGCGGCGCACCGGATACCGCAGATGCAGGCCGCCGCCGTGCTGCCGCCCCGCGCCGAGGACGGCGGCGACTCGGCCACCCTGTTCGCGGTGACCGAGCTGACCGCGCCGGAGGTGCTCGCCGCGCTGCGCACCGAACTCGACGAGATCAAGACGCCCCGGACCTGCCTGGTCGTGCCGGAGATCCCGCTGACCCGCAACGGCAAGGTCGACCGGGCGGAGCTGTACCGGATGTGGTCGGAGCGCGCCCGTGTCTGAGCTCGCGGAACTCTTCGACCGGCCGGACGCGCCGCAGACCCCGGCGTACCTCTACGACACCGACGAGCTGGCCCGCTCGTACGCCGCGCTGCGGGCCGCCCTGCCCGGGCCCGCCGAGCTGTTCTACTCGCTCAAGGCCAACCCGCACCCGACGGTGGTCGCCGACCTCACCGCCGCGGGCTGTCGGGCGGAGGTCTGCTCCCCCGGCGAGCTGCGCGTCGCGCTGGCGGCCGGCTGCGACCCAGCCGAGATCCTCTACACCGGCCCCGGCAAGCGGGACGTCGACCTGGTCGAGGCCGTACGGGCCGGGGTGGGGCTCTTCTCCGTCGACTCGCCGTACGGGCTGGACCAGCTCGACCGGGTGGCCCGCGAGCACGACGTCGAGGTCCGCACGCTGGTGCGCATCAACGACGACACCCCGGCCCCCGGGCAGGGCCTCACCATGACCGGCGTCGCCTCGCAGTTCGGCGCGGACGTGCGCTGGGTGCTGGACCGGCCCGAGCTGTTCGGGCCGCGCCGGAACGTGTCCCCGGTCGGGTTCCACCTCTACATGGGCAGCAACGTCGACGGCGAGGACGCCCTGCTCGCCCAGTTCACCCAGTCCGTCGACACCGTACGGCGGCTGGCGGCGGCGACCGGGACGCAGCCGGAGCTGATCGACCTGGGCGGTGGCTTCGGGGCGCCCTTCGCGCGGGCCGGCGACCGACCGGAGCTGCCGAAGCTGGCGGACCGGCTGACGGCGTTGCTGGGCGACGCCTTCCCGGGCTGGCCGGAGCGCGGGCCGGGCGTGGCCTTCGAGTCCGGCCGGTACCTGGTCGGCACCTGCGGCACGCTGGTCACCCGGGTCCTGGACGTGAAGCGGTCGCAGGGCGCCACCGTGGTGGTGCTGGAGTCGGGCATCCACCACCTCGGCGGGATGTCCGGGCTGCGCCGGCTGCCGCCGATCGTGCCGGACCTGGTCACCGTGGACGCGGCGGCCGGCGCGCCGGTGCCCGGGACCATCGTCACCGGTCCGCTGTGCACGCCGCTGGACACGTGGGCCCGCGCCGCGGCCCTCCCGCCGCTGGTCCCGGGCCAGCTGGTCGCCGTGCCCAACGTGGGCGCGTACGGCCTCTACGCCAGCCTGGTGGCCTTCCTCGCGCATCCCATGCCGGTCGAGGTCACCGTCGCCGGGGGCCGGATCACCGGCGTGACCCGGCTGGAGCTCACCCGGCACACCGTCATCGGCAGCGACAGGGGTTGATCTGACAATGGACGCCGCTTTTCCGGACCTGCTCAAGCCGTTCCTCAAGTACGCGGGAACGCAGCCCATCACCGCCGAGGCCTCGCTCAACGAGCTGGGCCTGGACTCGATGCGCGCGATCGAGCTGCTGTTCACCATCGAGGACACCTACGGCGTGTCCATGCCCGACGAGCTGCTGACCGACAGCACCTTCGCCACCGCCGGCAGCCTGTGGAACACCATCGAGTCGCTGCGGGGGCGGGCGGCGTGAGCACCGCGACCCGCCACGAGGCCGCGCTGGAGCAGGTGCTGGCCGCCGCCGCCGCGCACGCGGAGCAGGCGGACGAGGCGGCGGAGTTCCCCGTCGCGGCGCTGGACGCGATGCGGGCGACCGGCCTGCTCGGCCTGCTCGTGCCGGCGGAGCACGGCGGCGGGGGCGGCGGGCTCGGCGACCTCGTCGACGTGACGCTGCGGCTGGCCCGGGTGGACATGTCCGTCGCGTTGATCTTCGCGATGCACTGCCAGCAGGTGGTGGCGGTGGTCCGGCACGCCGACGGGCCCCTCGCCGCGCGGCTCCTGCCGGAGCTCGGCAAGGGCGACGTCTACCTCGCCTCGGTGACCACCGAACGCGGCAAGGGCGGACACCTGCTCAGCTCGGAGTCGACGGTCCGGCAGGACGCCGGGACGTTGACGATCGACCGGGACGCCCCGATCGTGACGGGCGGCCAGCACGCCGACGCGTACCTCATCACCACGCTGGCGCCGGACGCCACCTCGCCCAGCCAGGTCTCCCTGGTGTACGCCCGCCGCGACCAGCTGACCCTGGAGGTGCGCGGCGGCTGGCAGCCGCTCGGGATGCGGGCCACCCAGAGCGTGCCGATGCGGCTGACCGGGCGGGTGCCGGCCGACCAGGTGATCGGCGCACCCGGGAAGTTCCGCGAGATCGTCGCCCCCACCTTCGGGCCGCTGGCACACATCGGCTGGTCGGCGGCGTGGCTCGGCGCGGCGACCGGCGCGCTGTCGCGGATCCTGCACCACATCCGCGACGCCGGCCGGGGCCAGTTCGATCCCTCCTCGGAGCTGCTGCTGACCCGGCTGGCCCGGGTCCGGGGCCGGCTCGACCTGGTCAACGCCCTGCTGCGGCACACCGTCGCCGCCGTGGAGGGCACCCCGGACGTGGCCGACCCGTCGACCCAGCTGCTGGTCAACTCCCTGAAGGTGCACGCCGCCGAGCAGTGCTTCGCCGCCGCCGACGAGATGGTGGAGCTGGTGGGCCTGCGGCACGGCTACCTCAGGTCGTCGCCGCTGTACCTGGAGCGCGTCTTCCGGGACCTCCGCTCGGCCTCGCTGAACTACGCCAACGACCGGCTGCTGCTCGTCAACGGGGCGCTGACACTGCGCGACCGGCAGGTGCACCTTGCCTGAGCTGCGGACGGCACCGACGACGGCCCCCACGGCGCCCGTCCCGGCGGCACCCGATCCCGGCGCCGACGTGGCCGCGCGTACCGAGGCGGCGCTGCGCGGGCTGGCCACCCCCGCCGACGCCCGCGCGGTGTGGCGGGCGCTCGGCGAGCACGGCCTGCTGCGCGACCTCGGGCCGGCCGAGCTGCCGGGGCTGCTCGGCACCCTCGACGCGTACTGCCCGGTCGGGGTGGTGCTGTCGGTCTGCGTCCAGGTCGCCAGCGCGCTGCCCGTCCTGCGCGAACAGGTCGACGCGGAGCCGGCGGACGGGCCGGTGCGGGCCGCGTACCTCGACGCGGTCGCCGGTCGCGCGACGCTCGCGCTGGCCGCGACGGACCGCGACGGCGCCGGCTCCGACCTGATGGAGCTGGGCACGACGGTACGCCTCGACGACCGGTCGCTGGTGCTCGACGGCGGGAAGCGGTGGATCACCAACGCCCGCACCGCCGGCCACGCGCTCGTGCTGGCCCGGCACCGCCCGCAGCGGCACTTCACCAGCTTCGTGTGGGTACTGGTGCCCACCGACGCCCCCGGCGTGCGGGTGTCCGCGACCCGGGGCACCCCGCTGAGCGGCGCCGGCCTGGGCGACCTGCACTTCGACCAGGTGTGCCTGGACCGGTCGTACCTGGTCGGCCGGCCCGGCCGGGGCATGGTCAGCTTCGCCCGGCACATCGCCACGGAACGCTTCGCGGGCGGCGTGTGGGCCGCCGCGATGTGCCGGCGGGTGCTCGCCGACACCCACCGCCGGCTCGTCGAGCGTCCCCTCGGCGACGGCCGGGCCTGGGACAACGCGGCGATCCGGGAGCGGTTCGCCCGGTGCGTGGTGGAGGCCTGGCGGATCGGGGCGGCCTGCGACGCCCACCGGAGAAGCACCGAGCCCCTGGTGACCAGCATGCTGCTGAAGACCTCGGTGGCGCAGGGCCTGGACGTGGTGCTCGGCGAGTGCGCCGCCCTGCTCGGCGCGGAGGCGTACGCCGAGGGCGGGCTGGCGCAG
Source organism: Micromonospora sp. DT46 (assembly GCF_049841735.1). Lineage (NCBI taxonomy): Bacteria > Bacillati > Actinomycetota > Actinomycetes > Micromonosporales > Micromonosporaceae > Micromonospora > Micromonospora sp. DT46. The sequence continues at coordinate 683,871 of NZ_JBNCKW010000001.1, forward strand.
CTGCGGGCCGCCGCCGGTATGTTCGCCACGGCCGGCGGCGCCACCGGCGCGATGCTCGCCGGGATCGCCGAGCACGTGCCGGACCTGCTGCGGGACCGGCCGTGGTGACGGCCCGGCAGCGGACGGCGCTGGCCTGCCGGGCACGGCCGCGCCGGGACCCGACGGGCCGCCACCGGGGCATCGTCCGGCTGCGGCTGGGCGCCCGGGTGCGGGTGGCCGTGGCCGAGCAGCGACTGCTCGCCCACCTTCCGCCGGCCCCGGCGGACCTGGCGACCGTCGGTGACCTCCCCGCCGGCCCGCGCGCCGAACGGCTGGCCGCGCGGGCGCTGCTGCGCCTGCTGCTCGCCGCCGAGCTGGGCCGGGCGGCCGGCGCCACGCCGATCGCCGCCCGCGACGGCGGCCAGCCCCACCTGCCCGAGTGGCCGGGGATCAGCGTCAGCCTGTCCCACGACGCCGGGACGGTGGCCGCCGCGCTCGGCCGGGGCGTGCCGGTCGGCGTCGACGTCCAGGTGCCCGTGCCCGCGCCGCCGGCCCTGCTGCGCCGCTGCTGTGCCCCGGCGGTCCGCGCCGCCCTGGACCGGCTGCCCGCACCGGCCCGGGACCGCGAGTTCGCCTGGATCTGGACGGTGCAGGAGGCGTGCGTGAAGGCGACCGGGGCGGGCCTCGCCGGCCGGCCCTGGGCCATTCCAGTGCCGGCGGGACGGCGGACGGGCCGGTGGGCCGACCTGCGGTGGGTGAGCCTGCGCGGGCACAGCCGGGTGCCGGCGAGCGTGGCGCACGTGGTGGGTACGCGATGACCGCCCCCGACCCCCGCTTCGCCGGGCTGAGCTGCTACACCGCCAACCTGGCCGGCTACCGGGCCGGCGAGTTCGCCGACACCCCCGACCGGTTCGCCGACTCGGTACGCGTCGCGGTGCGCACGGACCTGCCGGAGGGGCAGCTCGCCTTCTCCCACCACCGGGTGCCGCTCGACCGGCTGCCGGACGGCACCCGACTGGCGTGGGCCACCGCCCCGGTCGACGGCATCGTCGAGTCCGTCGACGCGGAGCTGCGGCGCCACGGCCGGGTGCTGGTGGTCACCGACAACGTGGCGCTGCCCTGGTCCCCCTCGACCGGCGGCACGGCCCACGCGCCGCACTGGCTGCTGGTCGACGACCGGCGCGGCGACGACTGGCACGTGGTCGACGGGTTCAGCGGGCTGCTGCCCGCCGGCGAACAGGAGCCGTACGCCGGCTGGCTCGGCACCGCCGGGCTGCTCGCCGCGATGACCCCGCCGCCCGCGTGGCGCCCGGAACAGGACCGGCGCAACGCGCTGGCCTTCGGCTTCTGGATGCCCCCGCCAGCCGGCGGGCACCCGCACTGGCTGGTCCGTACGGGCAGCGCCGGGGACGAGCCGGAGCTGCCCGGCGACTGGCTGCTGGACGAGGACGCGGCCCTGGAGTTCCTCCGCGACCACGTCGTCACGCACCCGGAGGCCGCCGGGGCGCACCTGGACGACCTCTGGGCCGTCGCGCAGCACCGGACGTTCCGGTACCGCCACCTCGGCGACGACGAGGCCGTGCGGGCCTGGGCGGACCTGCCCCGGGCCCTGCGCTTCGCGGTGGAGTCGGCCCGCCGGGGACGCCCCCGGTCCGCGCTGGTGCGGACCACCTTCGACCACCTGCGGCACCTGGAACGAGACCGGTCGACCACCCCAGCGCCGGCGGCGGAACGCCCGCACCGGCAGACCTTGTGAAGGATGTGCGATGCAGACCCGTACCCTCTACGACTGGTTCCGTACGTCAGCCCGGCAGTACCCGGACAACGTGGCGATCGAGGTCGCCTCGGACGCACTGACCTACGCCGAGTTGCGGGCCGCGGCCGAGCGGTTGTCGGCCGCCATGCAGCGCGCGCCGGGACGGCCACCCCGACGGGTCGGGCTGCTCACCTCCCGCAGCCTCGTCGGCTACATCGCCTACCTGGCCGCCCTGCGGCTGGGTGCGACGGTGGTGCCGCTCAACCCCGCCAATCCGGCGGCCCGGAACCTCGCCATCTCCGACGAGGCGGGGCTCGACCTCGTCATGGTCGACGACACCTCCGGCGACGGGCTGGCCGAGTTCCGCGCGCAGACCACCGTCACGGTCCTCGACCTGACCGGTGAGGGCTGGCGCCGGTTCCTCGCCCCGGGCGACGCGGCGGAGATCCCGCCGGAGGTGGAGCGGGGCCGCGACGACTTCGCGTACATCATCTTCACCAGCGGCACCACCGGGAAGCCCAAGGGCGTGCCGGCGACCCACGCCAACGTCGACTCGTTCCTGACCGAGGTGACCAAGCGGTACCGGTTCCGACCCGAGTCGCGGGTCTCGCAGACCTTCGAGATGTGCTTCGACGGCTCGATCCTGGCGATGTTCGGCGCGTGGGGCACCGGCGCCACCCTGTGCGTGGCGCAGCGCGGCGACGTGCTGACGCCGGTGCGCTTCATCAACACGAAGCGGCTCACGCACTGGCTGTCCGTACCGTCGCTGATCTCGTTCGCCAAGCGGTTGCGGGCGCTGGCGCCGGAGAGCATGCCGACGCTGCGGCTGAGTTCCTTCGGCGGGGAGCCGCTGACCATCGAGCAGGTCAACGACTGGACGGCCGCCGCGCCGAACACCGCCGTGATCAACTGCTACGGCCCCACCGAGACCACGGTCATCGTCACCGCGTACGAGGTGCCCGCCGACCCGGCCGCCCGGATCGAGTCGTCGAACCGGTCGGTGCCGATCGGGGACATCTACCCGCACCTCGACTACGTGCTGCTCGACGAGGACCTGCGCCCGTGCGACGACGGCGAGCTGTGCGTCCGTGGTGAGCAGCGCTTCCCCGGCTACCTGGACCCGACGGAGAACGCGGGCCGGTTCGTCTCCTTCGACGGCGACCGGGCCCGGCTCTACGACGGCACCGGGCCGTTGACCGCCGCGCACTGGTACCGCACCGGCGACCGGGTCCGTCGCGAGTTCGGCGAGCTGGTGCACCAGGGCCGCATCGACCACCAGGTGAAGGTGCGCGGCAACCGCGTCGAGCTGGCCGAGATCGAGGCCGCCCTGCGCGCCCACGCGGACGTGGTGGAGGCCGTGGTGCTCACCGTGGCCGGCTCCGACGGGGAGCTGGACCTGCACGCCGTCTACACCGGCGCCGCGCTCGCCGACGACGACCTCACCCACCTGGTGGGACACCTGCCCCCGTACATGCGGCCGCGGGCGTTCCACCACCGGGCGGAGATCCCGCTGACCGAGGTGGACAAGGTCGACCGCAAGCGGTTGACCTCCGAGCTGCTCGCCACCCGTGGCTGAGCAGCACGCCGGGGCGGCCCCGGGCCCGGTCCCGGCCACCGGCATGCAGGAGGCCCTGTGGTGGGTGCACCAGCGGGCCCGGAACCGGTCCGTCTACCACCTCACCTGGCGGCTCGCGGTCGATGAGCCGCTCGACGAGGCGGCGCTGGCCGTCGCCTGGCAGGCGATGGTCGACCGGCACGAGGCGTTGCGGACCTCGGTCGTACGGCAGGCGGACGCCGTCACGCTGGTGGTGGCGCCCCGGATCGTCGTGGGCCTGCACCGGGTGGAGGTGGACGACCCGGGGCCCGCCGACCCGGGCACCCTGCTGCGGCTCGTCGCCGAGGAGGTGCACGCCGGGCCGATGGAACCGGAGGCGGCGCCACTGGCCCGGATCACCCTGGTCCGGGTCGGCGACCGGCACGAGGTGCTGCTGACCGTGCACCACGTGGTGCTCGACGGCTGGGCGGTCCAACTGCTCGTCGGCGAGCTGTCCGAGGCGTACGCGGCGACTCGGGAGGGACGTGCCGTCAGCTTCCCGGCCGACCCGGTGCCGTTCAGCACGTACGCGCGGGAGCAGGCCGCGGCCCGCACGGACGGCCGGTGGGACAAGAGCCTGGCGTACTGGCGCGACGCGCTCGCGGGCGCCACCTCCGCCGTCCTGGAACCCGACCTGCCGGGCGAGGTGGCCAGCGGCGCGCCCGGCGCGATCCTGCGCTACGGCTTCAGCGCCGAGGCGGGCGCCGGGATCGCCGCCCTGGCGAAGGCCACCTTCGCCACCCCGTTCGCGGTCATCCTCGGCGCGGCGCAGATCGTGCTCGCCCGGGCCGGCGCCGGGCCGGACGTGGCGGTGGGCGTGGTGACCGCGAACCGGATGACCGCCCGCGACCAGGCGCTGCTCGGGTACACCGCCAACCTCTGCGTGGCCCGGGCCACGGTCGACGGGGCGGACACCGTCGCGGGGGTGGTGGGTGCCGCCCGGGACGGGATGTGGCAGATGCTGACCCACCAGGCGGTGCCGTACCCGGTGGTGTTCGGGGCGCTGCCCGAGGCGACCCGGAGCGCGCTGGGCGATCCCGCGCCGCTGCTGCTGAGCTACCTCGGCCCGATCGGCACCGACCTGCGGCTCGGCCCGGTCCCGGCGACGCTGCTGCCCAGCCCGAACCGGGCCGCCCGGGCCGACCTGGCGATGTCCGTCTGGGAGGCCGACGGCGGCTACCTCGCCGAGATCGAGTACCACACCGGGCGCTACCGGGAGAGCAGCGTGCTGGCCCTGCTGCACGACCTGGACGAGGTGCTGGCCGATGGCGGCGCCGAGCCGCAGCGTACGGTCGGCTCGTTCGACGTCGCCACCCGCGCCCGGGCCGGCCGCGCGGCCCCGGCCACCGCGGACCGCGACCGGGCGACCGGCCCGCTGCCCGAGTCGGCGGACTGGCAGCACGTCGTCGCCGCCTGGACCGACGTGCTCGGCGGCCCGCCGGCCGACGCGGACGTCGACTTCTTCGCCGCCGGCGGCAACTCGCTGAGCGCCCTGCGCCTCGTGGACGCGCTGACGGCCGACGGGCGACCGGCGGTGGACGTCGTGCGGTGGCTGGGCGAGCCGACCCCCCGCCGGTTGGCCGACCTGCTGGGCAACGGGTCGCAGCCGGTGACGGCGGAGTCGACGCTTGTGGAGTTGCGGGCGGGCCCGGGGCCGCACCTGCACCTCGTGCACGGCGCCGGGGGCAGCCCGCAGGACTACCAGGACCTGCTGGCGGAGCTGCCGGAGCACTGGCGGGTGACCGCCTCCCGCGACAGCGCGGAGCTGCCGACGGTGGCGGCGCTGGCCCGCCGGTACCGGGCCGACCTGGACGCGGCGGGGCTGGTCCCGGACCTGCTCGGCGGGTGGTCCTTCGGCGGTCAGGTCGCCTACCAGATGGCCGCCGACCAGGCCGGACGGCGCTCGGCGCTGGTGCTGCTGGACTCCGCTCCGCCCGTCGGGTACGAGCTACCGGCCGACGAGGTCCGGGACCGCTTCGACACCTTCACCGAGAACATCCACCGGGCCCTCGACCTGGAGCCGGACGCCCCGAGGCCCCGGGTGACGGGTGGCCCGGAGCCGGCCGGCTTCGACGAGCGGCTGGCCCTCGGCGCGCTCGCGGCCAGCCTGGCCGCCGTCCAGCAGCCCGTCCCCACGGCGCTGCTGGCGCACCGGTGGCGCAGCTACGAGCGCCACGTCCGGGCCAGCGCCGAGTACGTCCACGACGGCCCGGTCGACACTCCCGCGCTGGTGATCGGCGCGGACCTGCTCGACGCGCAGCTCGCCCAGTGGACGGCGCGGGTCGGGGCGGCCCGGTCCCAGCGGATCGGCACCGACCACTTCGGAGTGTTGCATTCCGCCGCCGTGACGCAGGTGGCGGCGGCCGTCATCGATTTCGCGCGCGTCGCGGCGGCGCGAGGTTAACCAAGGAGGATCCGTGTTCGACTCGAGAGTCTTGTACCAGGAACTGCGGGAGCACGTGGAGCGCGACGTGGCGCCGGACGACATCGCCACGGCCCGCCGCGACTTCTCCTACCTGGGGCACGCGAAGGTCTCCTTCGTCGCCCCCGACAGCGTCAAGAAGGCCGTCGCCGACGAGGTCAACGAGCTGATCGACAAGGCCGGTACGCGCCGGGACCTGCGGTTCGCCGAGACCGACTACACGCCCCGCCGGATGCGCAACGTGACCCGGGCCGAGATCGCCGAACTGGGCACCGTCATCAACGGGATCTACACCGCGGAGCCGATCCTGCGGGTGTTGTCGGAGGTGGCCGGCGAGCCGGTGCACCCCTGCCCGTACGAGCCGGAGCAGTTCGTCATCACCTGCCTGGAGAAGGACGGCGACACCCACGGCTGGCACTGGGACGACTTCACCTTCGCGCTGGTCTGGGTGGTCGAGTGCCCGCCGGTGGAGCACGGCGGCTTCGTCCAGTGCGTGCCCAACACCGTCTGGAACAAGGAGCGTCCGGAGATCAACCGGGCGCTGGTCAGCCGTCCGATCTACTCGATGGAGCTGTTCCCCGGCGACCTGTACCTCATGCGGACCAACACCACGCTGCACCGGGTCGCCCCGGTCCGCCAGGGCCGCCGCAAGATCATCAACATGGGGTACGCCTCGACGTCCGACCTGACCCGCGACTTCACCCACGAAACCATGGACCAGCTGTGGGCGACCGTGCCCGCCGGAGAGGTGTGACCATCATGTCGACTCGGAACAACATCGCCCCCCAGCACATCGTGCTCGCCTTCTCCGGCGGGCTCGACACGTCGGTGGCCCTGGTCTGGCTCAAGGAGCGGTACCGCTGCCGGCTGACCGCGTTCATCGCGGACCTCGGGCAGGGCGAGGAGCTGGACACGGCCGCCCGCAAGGCCGAGAAGCTCGGCGCCGACGAGGTGCGGGTGGTCGACCTGCGCGAGGAGTTCGCCCGGGACTACGCCTTCCCCATGTACCGGGCCAACGCCCTCTACGAGGGGCAGTACCTGATGGGGTCCTCCATCGGCCGGCCGCTGATCGCCGCCGCGCAGGTGCGGGTGGCCGAGGAGGTCGGCGCCGACGCCGTGGCGCACGGGGCCACCGGCAAGGGCAACGACCAGATCCGCTTCGAGATGACGTTCGCCGCGCTGCGCCCCGACCTCACGGTGATCAGCCCGTGGCGGGAGTGGGACCTGGCCTCCCGCAGCGACCTGCTCGCGTACGCCGGCAGGCACGGCATCGAGCTGGACCTGAGCAGCGGCGAACGGCCGTACTCCATCGACAGCAACCTGCTGCACACCTCGTACGAGGGCGAGGCGCTGGAGGACCCGGCGCAGCCCGCGCCCGAGGGGCTGCTGTTCCGGGTGCGCGACATCGCCGACACCCCCGACGAGCCCGAGACCGTCGAGATCCACTTCCAGGGCGGCAACCCGGTCGGCGTCAACGGGACTCCCCTGTCCGCCAGCGCCGTGCTGGAGGCGCTCGACGAGATCGGCCGCCGGCACGGCATCGGCCGGCTCGACATCGTGGAGAACCGGATCTTCGGCATGAAGACCCGCAACATCTACGAGGCCCCGTCGGGCAGCCTGCTCTGGCACGCCCACCGGGCGGTGGAGTCGCTGGTGCTCGACCCGGAGGTGGCGCAGCTCAAGGAGGAGCTGATGCCGAAGTACACCGCCCTGGTCTACCGGGGCCTGTGGTTCGCCCCCGAGCGGCTGATGTTGCAGACCGCCATCGACTTCAGCCAGCAGGACGTCACCGGCGACGCGATCCTGCGGGTGCACCGGGGCACCGTCCAGGTGATCGGCCGCCGCTCCCCGCACAGCCGCTACGACACCGCGTTCGCCACCTTCGAGGCGGACGACGTGTTCGACCAGCGCGACTCCTCCGGCTGGCTGCGGGTCAACACCGTCCGCTTCCGGGCCGGGCGGGCCACCCGGGCGGCGAAGCCGTGAGGATCGTCTTCTTCGGGTACGGCGAGCTCGGCGCGACCGTGCTGCGGGGCATCGCACCGCACCACGAGGTGCTGCTGGTGCTCACCCACCGGGCCGAGTTCAGCGGGCTCGGCGAGCCGGACGTGGAGCTGGCCGCGGCGGAGCTGGGACTGCCGGTGCGCTACTCGGCCACCGCCCGCGAGCCCGACCTGCACGAGCAGCTGCGCGACCTCGCACCGGAACTCATCGTCTCCACCAACTGGCGGACCCGGGTGCCGGCGGAGGTGCTGCGGATCCCGGAACGCGGCGCGGTCAACACGCACGATGCGCTGCTGCCCGCGTACGCCGGGTTCGGGGCCGTCAACTGGGCCATCCGCAACGGCGAGGAGGAGACCGGCCTCACCGTGCACTACATGGCGGAGGAGCTGGACACCGGCCCGGTCATCACCCAGGCCCGCGTGAAGATCGGCCCGCACGACACCGCCGGCCAGATCCTGGAGCGCCTCCTCGCGGAGTACGTGCCGGTCACGCTCGAGGCGTTGGAGCGGGTCGCCGAGGGCCACCGGGGCGAGCCGCAGCCGCCCGAGGGCGCGTCGTTCTACCACCGGATCGGGGTCGAGGACACCCGCATCGACTGGCGGGACAGCGCCACCACCATCTGCGACCTGGTGCGCGGCCAGTCGGACCCGTTCGTCAACGCGTGGACGACGCACCGGGGGTTCCGGCTGTGGGTCAAGGCCGCCACCCGGCCGACCCGGGCGCACGGCGGCACGCCCGGCCGGATCGTCAAGGCCGACTACGGCGGTGTGGTCGTCGCCAGCGGCGGACCGGGCGACGGCGACGACCGCGGGGTGGTGCTGCTCCAGGTCTCCACCGAGACCGGGCCACCCGTGCGCGCCATCGACTACTTCACCACCTTCGGCGAGTACCTTCACTGACACGGTGACCGGGGGCGCCGGTCATCGCGCGTACGACGATGACGGGAGAGGTCGGATGATCGGTCGACTGCACTCGGTGGTGCTGGACTGTCCGGACGCCGAGAAGTTGGCGGAGTTCTACGTCGAGCTGACCGGCCTGGAGTGGGCCGACAGCGACGGGTACTGGGTGACGTTGAAGGGCGCGGACGGGCATCCCCGCCTCTGCCTCCAGAGCGTCTCCGACTACCAGCCGCCGCAGTGGCCGGATCCGGCCTTCCCGCAGCAGGCCCACCTCGACGTGGAGGTGGACGACATCCAGGAGGCCGAGGAGGCGGTGCTGCGGCTGGGCGCCACCCGGCTGCGCGGCGGCGGCAGCCGCAACCACGGCTTCCGGGTCTACGCCGACCCGGTGGGACACCCGTTCTGCCTGGTCTGGGGTCAGGACTGACGCCATGACCAACCAGGACCGGGCAGTGGAGTTCCGCCGTACCGCCGGGGCGTTCGCCACCGGCGTCGGCATCGTCAGCAGCGTGTACGACGACATCCCGCTGGCGATGACGGTCAACTCGTTCACCACCGTCTCGCTGCACCCCACCCTGGTCCTGACCTGCCTGAAGCACCGGAGTCGACTGCTCGCCCAGATCCGCGACTCAGGCATCTTCGCGGTCACCGTGCTGGCGGCGGACCAACGGGACGTCGCCCGTTGGTTCGCCGACGCCCGGCGGCCCTCCGGCGCGGCCGCGTTCGCCGGCGTCCGGGTGCACCGGGCACCGGCCACCGGCTGCCTCGTGTTCAGCGAGGGACTGGCCTACTTCGACTGCCGCGTACGCGACCTCTCCGACCAGGGCGACCACTCGGTGGTCATCGGGGAGGCGGTCTCGTACGGCCCACTGAATCCGGCGAAGGCGCCGCTGCTCTATCTCCACGGGTCGTACCGGTCGATCGCGCCGGTGCCCCCGGCGGTGTCGGCCGCGTAGCGGACCGTCAACGGGCGTCCGCCGCGTAGCGTCGCCCCATGCGGCGTCCGCCGCGTAGCCGCACCTCGGGCGGCGTCCGTCGTCGCGCGGGTCCGTCCCACGGCGGGCTTGACCCTTACGCCGCGTCAGGCCACAGGCTGGGCACATGAGCGACTACTACGACGCCTTCGAGATGAGCCCCGTGCCCGTTCCCGGCCCGGACGCGGTCGCCCCGGAGCCGTTCCGGGGCATCTACGGAATGCCCGCGTTCGCGACGATCCCCACGGGCGACCTGGCGGCGTCGGTGGACTTCTGGACCCGTGGGCTGGGGTTCTTCGAGCTTTTCAGCGTCCCCGGCAGCGTTGTGCACCTGCGCCGGTGGGCGTTCCAGGACGTGCTCCTCGTCCCGTCGGCGGACGTCCCGGCGCAGGCCCCGGCGATGAGCATCAGCTTCGCGTGCGTGCTCAGCCAGATCGACCCCCTGGTCGAGGCCTGCCGTGCGCTGGACCCGGACTGCGTCGACGGCCCACGGGACATGCCCTGGAACACCCGCGACATCGAGGTGGTCACCCCCGAGAAGGCACGGATCGTCTTCACCGCGGCGAAGCCCTTCGACCCGGCCAGTCAGGAGGCGCGCAACCTGGAAGCCATGGGGATCACCCCGCCGGCCGCCGTTCGCGGCGACAATGCGGAGCATGCCTGATGCCACCGACGCCGACGGCCTGACCGTCGGCCAGGTCGCGGCGCGGCTGGGCGCGTCGCCTTCCTGAAGCCCCGTGATCGCGGCGGGAACTACCCTGACCGCCGTGACGATGATCGAGCAGCTCGAACGGAACGTCTGGCCGGACGCCGGCCCGGACGCCACCTCTCTCGTCAGGCGTTGCACGGGTCTGCGACGCAAGCCGTTGGCTGAGTTCACGGTCGAAGACCTGCGCGTCATGCTCGAGCAGGAGATTGGCGTGCCCGCCCTGCTGCCCCGCGCGGTACGGGTGCTGCTCGACGATCCGTTGGCTGCGGGCGACCGCTACCCGGGCGACCTGCTGTCCAGCGTGCTCCAGCTACCCGACTCTGCATGGTCGGACCTACGCGCGGAACGGAACCGGCTGGCATCCGTCCTGGCTGAACTCGTCGCCAGGCCACCGGTGTCCGGCCCCGACCTCGATCCTCGCGACCCCGATCGACGGCTGCGCGATGACATCGTACGGTTCCTCGGTCGATGAGAGTGGGACTCTTCATCGGGCTCGTGGACCGCGCCAGCCTCTCCGACGGCACAGGTGGAAGAACGAACGATGATCATGGCTGTGACCTGGTGCCCCCGGCAGGATTCGAACCTGCGACACACGGTTTAGGAAGGCGACTCAGACGGGAGGGCTCACACGGCCTTGACCTGGCCGAATGGCTCGATCACCTGCACGGTCACCTGCACGGTCACCTGCACGGTCACCTGCACGGTCACCAAAGATCATTGCACGTACTCTGCACCGTCCGGACTTTCGGCAACTCCGTCGACGGCCCCGACTGCGACCGGCCCGAGTGCTCGATCACGGTCTACGCCGCGCGGAATCCAGCGCCGCCCTACGCACACTGAGTTGGGTCGTGCAGTCTGGACCGAGGTAGAAGTGATCGATCCTGATGTCCGTGTCTGCGATGCCGGCGGCCCAGAGATCTCGGCGAGTCGGCCGCGGCGGTAGATCAACGCCAGGGTCAGCCAAGCGACTCCACGCCTCAGCCACTACGGCGGCCTGATCCTCGGACCAGGCCAGCGACACCCCGTCTTCGTCGCGCTCTTTCTGCATGCGCCGCTCAACTTCCGCCAGGCGCTTCTGTTTCCTGCTCTTGCCCATACTGCGACGGTGGCGCGCCGGCACAGTCAGGACAAGAGAGATCCGCGCACCGCCAGTTTGGAAAATCGCTCTCGGCTGTCGTGATCTGTCCGGAGTGCCTGGTCAGCGGCGGTCCGATCATGACCGCTGCTGACCGTCTGGGACACCGGCTACTGGCACGTGGCTGGCACGGCTGCCCGGTGAGCGCGCAGCTGTCCGGCGGCGTACGGCTTACCGCCCCCGGCCGTCGGGCCGGGGGCGGCTTGCCGTGTCCCCGGCTCTCCGCGCGCCTGGACCCCCGATCTCCGATGGCAAGCCGCGAAGCGTCGCGGCAGCGATCGCCCCGCCCTCGGCGGTGCCCGACCACCTGGGCGATCGTCACGGCCCCAGTTCAGCCGATTGACGCGGGACGCGGCCAATCCACGACAGGGCATTCCGGAGCCTCGGTCTCAAGGCATCCGTTGTCGTCGCGCAGCTCCTGCCACTCTTCGTAAGCTCGATAGACCCTGCGCAGGCTGTCGTGTTCCTCTCGAAGCGCAAGGAACTCGTCCAACAGGGAGAACAGCGCGTCGAAGGCTCTGCGATCAGTCTCGGGGTCCAGCTCGCGTGCGTTCTTCGGACCGACTGGCTCGGTGAGCCTGAGGACGAGGTGTGGCCAGAAGACGTTCGACCCGCATCCCACCCGCGTGACCAGCCATTCTTGGAAGCCCGTCAGGATCGCCTCGTCGGCGACGTGGCACCCGAGCACGAACGCGGTGGCTGAGCTGAAGTCAGGCCGAATCAGGTACATCAGGGGCCGCTTGTGCACGGATGCGAACAGCTCGCGGTGGCGCCGGATCGTCGACTGCATCGTGACAGTCTCCACCGCCGTCTTCAGGTCCACGTCAGGAGCAGGGTGCCGCCGGATCTACTGGTAGCGACTTCTCGAACTGTCTTCGGGGACGATGGCCCGCCGCGCCGGCCGATGCCGGCCGGAGGCCGCCAGCAGGCCGAGTGCGGCGGGCGGGCCGCGCTTGCGCGGCCCCTTGATCCTAAAGAGATCGTTTCGGCAAACGACCTCAGCCCGCTTTCGATCTTGAAATGATCAACTGCCGACGACATAGCCTCCCGCTTGGCCCTGCTCCACCTCGTCCGGCTCTCAGGTGCGAGCAGGCGGCATGGTTGCACAACGTGAGGCGATCGGTCGATCGTGACGAGCGACCCGGCCGCTTTAACAGCCGCCCGCACCTCTGGACAGAGGAATCTCGCCCCTTAGCGGGGCTGCCTATCGTCGAACCGTGACCGTATGCTTACTCACGTGATGGACTCCGAAGTGGACAAAAATACTACCGCTGAGCCCACGGACCTCGCTCCTCCTAAACATTGGACAGATCCTGAACAGCGGCTATGGTCCTCCTTTCGTCGAGGTCAGGAACTCAAGCTACACGGGGTCAACCCCGTAACCACCAATGTCGCCGGCTCCGACCATTGGGGTCCAGATAAGACAATACGGGCAGAGGTTCTAGCCAGCCTCCTTCTTCATAGTCCTTCACAAGAACCGGGTCGACCCAATCGGCTAATTCTGTCTGGAGCGCGAATCTCTGGCAAGCTCGACCTCGGCTGCAGCAAAGTCGCCCCTTTCTCTCTGATCAATTGTCTCTTCGAGGAAGAACCGAATCTCAACGACGCCGCCGCAGAATTCGTGGGCTTTGTTAGATGCCTACTCCCCGGACTCTCCGCCGCGCGCATGACATGCAGTGGGCCCGTCTGGGTCACGCACTGCAGGGTCACAGGGGGGGTGGACCTGGAGGATGCGAATATTGCCGGCGACGTACTTTTTCGGGAAACCAGCTTCGAAACCCCTTCTCAACTGTTTTCGATCGACCTCGGCGGCGCTCGCATTGCGAGCGACTTGGCTCTGGATCAGCTAATCGCCAACCGGTCCGTTCACCTTCATAATGCCTCCATATCTGGTGACATTACCTTTACGGGCGCCAACTTGGACTGCCCTGGCACTGTGGCCCTCTCCGGCAAGCAGATGATCGTGGGTGGGTCCATCTTATTCACGAAGAACTTCCGCTGCAACGGAGCGATCTATCTAGAGGGAGCGAAGGTCGACGGTCAGGTCATTTTGACCGGTGCCCGAGTCGTGCGCCCAGATGACATTGCTCTAGATCTAGACCATACAACGATCAGACTAGGCGCCACGGCAGACCGCGCGAGATTTGAAGGAACGGTACGCCTGCATCATGCCCGCATCGGCTGCCAGCTCTCATTCTCAAATGCCCAGATAATTAGGTGCCGAGACAAGAAGGCGATTTCGGCCGACCATATAATAGTAGAGGGTTCGGCAGCAATGAATGGAGGATTCCGCTCAGAGGGGCTAGTGCATATGCACGGCGCTCAAATTGAGTGCAATCTGTCGTTAAGTGAGGCGCGAATATTGACCGATAAAGGGCCAGCCTTTACGCTAGATGGCGCCTCGATTGGCGGAACGCTATACGGCAATAATTGTGACTTTCAAGGCTACCTTGATCTTGAGGGCGCAACGGTTATGGGGCTCGTCAGCCTTAAGTCGGCAAAGCTTGCCGCAAACAACTCCGTGGCCCTTGATATTCGTCGCGCCGATGTGCGGGGAGGAATTTTTGCGACAGGTGGATTTAGCGCTCAGGGGATGGTTTCCCTGGCTGATGCGAAAGTCGCCGTAGGTATAGACTTCAGTGACGCAAGGATTGCCAACCCCAGAAAGAAAGCCCTGAATTCGGCCGGACTCGTGCTCACTGGCAACTTCGTCTGCAACCGAATCGAAGTTGACGGCCTTGTAGATCTAGCCGCCGCCGTCATAGACGGCGATGTGAGCCTCGCAGATGCCACCCTGAATGGGGTCCCACTGGAAGAGGCTTCGAGGGGAACCGAAGTTGACCCGTTCCGTGGAGGTGACTGGCGGGGAGCCTCGCTGCGCGCCACTGCTAGCAAGGTTAGCGGTGACATCAACCTGCGTGGCGCACGCTTCACCCAATCTCTGGTGCTTGAGTCTGCCTCTGTGCAGCGAGCAGTCTACCTTGACTCAAGTCGCCTTGAGGGCGAAGAATCCAGCGCCTTAGCCGCACGGTTTCTGCGGGCCACGATACTAAGCCTGAAGCTGAAGACGCGGCCGACCGGCGCGGTATTGTTGACCTCAGCCACTATTGGAACGATCATTGACGACGCCAATTCCTGGCCCGAAGAAGCTCCTATTTCGCTCGATGCACTCCGTTACGCTTCCATCGACACAGAACTGACAATAAACGATCGCTTACGAATTCTTCGGCATGCAACACCAACTTACACCCCCCATCCTTACGAGCAACTTGCATCACAGCTCTCAGCCTCGGGCCAAGACGACGAGGCAAGACAAGTGCGCCTATCTGCTATCCGGCGCTCCTACGAAGCAACACGTCCCCTAATTCGCGCATGGGGAAAGATGCAGGATGTCGTTGTGGGCTACGGCTACGCGCCTTTCCGGGCATTATTTATATCCTTCCTTCTCCTTACAGGCTCAGTCTTATGGTTCACGTTTGCCCCTCTCGCTTGCGGTAATCCCGGCATGGAAAACCTCCCGCTCTGCCCGATTAAGGCTAATGAACACCCAACGTGGGACGCCTGGCTTTACTCGGCAGATCTTCTTATTCCGCTCGTGAACCTCGGACACGAGAATTCGTGGGATCCTACAGGTGCTTCCAAGGCGGTTACCTCAGTCCTGATAATCGCTGGATGGATCCTCACGACAACTATTGTCGCGGCGGCAGGGCGCTCATTGCGAGGTCGCCCGTAGCCGCGAATAAACGTCACGTGTAGCGCGCCTAAACCGGCCTTCGAGCTTCGGCGGGCTTGTGAGAACAGCAGATGCTGCTTCTACCATCCCGCCTACCGTCGACTCGCCTCCCTAAAGCAGGCAGCCACCCTGGCCCGTCACGTCAAGATGGCCTGTAGAGCCAGCGTGTCCTACGCCGCGCGAGTCGTCACCGGGCGGCCAGACCGGTTGCCGGCGCCGCCGCACCGGCGGCCCGATCCGGTACCCGATGTTCCTGCTCGTCTGCGCCGTCGCCCTGTCCCTGTCGGCGCAACTCGCCGTGGCCTAGCCGGGCGTGTCCGGGTGGCTGCTGTCAGCCGTGCCGGCGCTGGCCTTCCTCGGCTTGTCCAAGCTCATCTTCTCCACCACCCCCGCCGCCCCGGCGGCGGTGCCCGTCAACAAGCCGACAGACGCCAGCGAGTGGAGCGACGTCCCGCCCGGCTACAACCCGGTCGACGACCGGCCGCCCTTCGCCGTCGCCGACGAGGGCCAGGCGGTGACCCTCGCCGTCGCCAACGAGGACCAGACGGTGCCCGTCGCCGTGAAGGCCACCGACGAGCAGCCCTGCGGCTCTCCGCTCGGTTCCCGTGGTGCCGGTGGAGAGGCGGCCGGGGCTGGTGCCCGTGCCGGCGGCGGCGTTCGCGCTCCGCAACAGCAGCGTCTTCGGCGGGGAGCGTGACCGGTGAGCCAACTTGAACTCGTCCCCACGACTCCCGTCGAGCAGCCTCGGCCGGGGTCGCGGGCGGACCGGATGCGCAAGCCCCTGGCCAAGGACGCGCTCAAGCAACTCGCCGAACAGAACGGCGTCTGCGTCCGCCCTCTTGCCCTGCGCCGCACCGACACCGCCACCGGCCTGACCGAGGTCGTCGAGGTGCCCTGCGGCGCGACTTTGGCAGCGAAGTGCAAGCCGTGCGCGGAGCGGGGCCGGCGGCTGCGCATCCAACAGATCCGCGAGGGCTGGCACCTCGCCGACGAACCCGCCGTTCGCCCCGACCAACCCGGCGAAGACGTCCTCGCCCTCGTACGGGTCCGGGCACACCTGGAGTTCGAACGCGAAGCGGCGCAGTACCAGCCGATGACCCCCGACGAGCGGGCCGCGCAGATCGCCGAGATCGATGCTGCGATAGCTGAGCTGGACGAAGCCCTCGCCGAAACCAGCCTGCGAGGACACCTCACCCCGAAGGAGCGCGACGAGCGGCCCCGGCGCAAGCGCTCGACCAGGCGGCGGCAGGACTCCCCAGACCTGCCCCGGCTGCCGGTCGACCCGCGCACGGTCGGCCGCGCCTACTCCGGTAAGGCGGGCAAGACGCACCGGCCGTCGATGCTCATCACGCTGACGCTCGGCTCACACGGTTCGGTGCACTCCCACCTGCGGCGCGGCGCCTACGTCGCCCCGTGCGAGTGCGGCCAACGGCACGGCCCGTATGACGACGTGCTCGGTACCCCCGTCGACCCCACCACATACGACTACCGGCGCGCGGCCCTGGATGCGATCCACTTCGCGCGGGTCCTCGACCGGTGGTGGCAGAACGTCCGCCGCGCCGCCGGTTGGAACGTCCAATATGCCGGTGCCGTCGAGCTGCAACGCCGCCTCGCCCCACACGCGCACTTCGCCATCCGCGGCACCCTGCCCCGCCGGCTGCTCAAGCAGATCGCGGCAGCCACCTATCACCAGGTGTGGTGGCCGCCCTTCAATGAGCTGGCCTACCCGGTCGACAAGCCGCCGGTCTGGGACGTCGACCGACAGGCGTACGTCGACCCGAAGACGCGCGAGCCGCTGCCCACCTGGGGTGAAGCCCTCGACGCCCTGGAGGAACCCGACAGCCGGCCCGCCTACGTCGCCCGGCTCGGGCGTATCGACGCTCGGGGCATCGAGCAGGGCACCAAGGATGCGGAGCGGTCGATCCGGTACGTGACGAAGTACGTCACCAAGGATCTGACCGACCAGGCGAAGCCGCGCTCCGACGCGCAGAAGGCGCACTTCGATCGGCTCCACGCGGAACTCGCTGTCCTGCCGTGCTCGCCGACGTGCGCGAACTGGCTGCTCTACGGCGTCCAGCCCGACGGGGTCAAGGCAGGCTTGACCCCCGGACGGTGCACCGGGAAGGTCCACCAACGCTCCACCCTCGGCTTCACCGGCCGACGCGTACTCGTCTCCCGGCAGTGGTCCGGCAAGACCCTCGCCGACCACCGCGCCGACAACCGGTCCTGGGTCCGCGCCATCCTCGCCGGCGGCATGGCCGACACCGAAGAGCACGACCAGGCCGCCGACGACGCGGACGGGTCGAAGCGATACCGGTTCGAACTCGCCCGACCCGAAGACCCCGACGTGCCACCGCTGGAACACCGGCTCCTGCGCGCGATCTCCGCCCGCATCCGCTGGCGCTCTGACCTCGACACGGCACGGCTACGAACAGCCGCCGCCGTTTCGGCAACCGCTGCTCGCCTCTCCTCTGCTGCTTGATCCGAAGGAAAGAACCCCTCATGGAAAGTGAGCTGTTGACCGTTCCAGAAGTCCTCGCCGTGCTCAACGGTGTGTCACGGCGGACCTTCTACCGCTGGCGTGAGTTGGGCATCGCCCCGGAGTGCATCAAGCTGCCCAACGGTGAGCTGCGCATCGAGCGGCGCGACCTGCGGTCGTGGCTGGAGCAGCACCGGGAGGCCGCGTGAAGTCCCGGGAGGTGCGGATCCGGGGCATTCAGGTCAACGCCCTGGGCGGTCGCAAGAAGTCGTACACCGTCCGCTGGGTGGTGGGCAGGGGGCCGAAGTCCCGGACGTTCGGCACCCGGGCGCTGGCGGACAACTTCCGGTCGGACCTGATGCAGGCGGCGAACCGGGGTGAGGCGTTCGACGGCGACTCCGGGCTGCCTGAGTCGTTGATGGCGCCGGTGGAGTCGGTGAGCTGGCTCGGCTTCGTCCGCCGGTACGTCGACATGAAGTGGCCGGGCGCGGCGGCCAAGTCCCGGGAGAGTACGACGGACGCGCTGGCGACCGTGACGGCGGTGCTGGTGCGGGACCTGGCCGGGCAGCCGGATCCGGCGTTGCTGCGGCGGGCGTTGCGGGAGTGGGAGTTTCCGCCCGCGTCTCGGCAACTCGACCGGCCGGCGGAGATCGCTGCCGCGCTGCGGTGGCTCGGCAAGGCGTCCCTGCCGTTGTCGGCGCTGGCGGAAGCCGCGGTGGTGCGTCCGGCGCTGGACACCCTCGGGCTGACGTTGGACGGGCGGCCGGCGGCGGCGTCGACGACCAGGCGGCGTCGCTCGGTCTTCTACAACGTTCTTCAGTACGCAGTGGAGTTGGAGCTGTTGGGCTTCAACCCGGTCGACAAGCTGCGGGTCCGGTCATCGCGGCGGAAGGTAGCCGGGGAGGTGGACCGCCGCGTTGTGGTCAACATCCGCCAGGCGCGCGAGCTGCTGACCGGCGTGACGTACGTCGGTCAGCGCGGGAAGAACGGCCGGCGCGGCGAGCGCCTGGTCGCCTTCTACGCCTGCCTCTACTTCGCGGCTCTGCGGCCGAGTGAGGCGCTGGGCCTGCGGGAGCAGGACTGTCATCTTCCGGCAACCGGTTGGGGCCTGCTGACGGTGGAGAAGTCACGGCCGGCGGCCGGGAAGCGCTACACCGACAGCGGCGAGGTGCACGACGACCGGGGACTCAAGCACCGGGGCGACACGGAAGCGCGGGAGGTGCCGATCCCGCCGGAACTGGTGGCGATTCTTCGGTCGCACATCGACCGGTTCGGCGTCGGCGCCGACGGGCGGTTGTTCCGCAGCGACCGGGGCAATGTGGTGTCGTCGTCGACGTACTCCCGGGTCTGGGAGGAAGCGCGGACGCTGAGCCTGACCCCGGACCGGGCGGCGTCTCCCCTGGCCGGGCGTCCCTACGACCTGCGGCACGCCGGGGTGTCGCTCTGGCTGAACGCCGGGCTGCCGGCGCCCGAGGTCGCGCAGCGGGCCGGGCACTCGGTCGACGTGCTGCTCAAGGTGTACGCGAAGTGCCTCGACGGAGACCGTAGCCGGATGAACGAGCGAATCGAGGCAGTGCTTGGCTCGGCCACCTTCACTTGATGCAGAAGTGGGTGTCGGTCGAGTGGTGTATGAGTACGGACGGACATCACCGCCGTCTCGACCCAAAGGAGGCTCTGCACATGTCCCACTGGTTGGCTTGGCTGAACGTTGATCGCCTGGGCGTCATAGTGGCCATCGCTGCGGCTGCCTCAGCCGTGCTTTATGCCCATAGGCAAACAGCTATCGCAAAAGGCGCAAGGGCTGAGGCAAAGCGCTCCGCCGATGCCGCTGAAGAACAGGTGCGTATCGCTGATGCCGCGAAGGCGGAGGCCCAACGATCGGCTGAGGCTGGGTTGAGGGCGGCTGCAATGGATGCGCGCCGCGATCACCACGACTACGGAGCAAGCAGAGTTGAGCTGGAGAGCCTTGAGCGGCGAGAAAGTAAGAGTCTTCCGAACCTCCAAAGCTACGTTGCGACCGTAAGGAATGCGAGCCCGAAGGAGTTCACGTACCG
Organism: Micromonospora sp. DT46; assembly: GCF_049841735.1. Taxonomy (NCBI): domain Bacteria; kingdom Bacillati; phylum Actinomycetota; class Actinomycetes; order Micromonosporales; family Micromonosporaceae; genus Micromonospora; species Micromonospora sp. DT46. The sequence goes on from NZ_JBNCKW010000001.1 coordinate 703,609, forward strand.
GGCACGCATCTACTACACGGCCAACAGCTACTCCGATGTCCAGCCGGGGAACATTAGGTCGGGCGAGAAAGTAGAGCTGCATCTGGGGAACCCGGACATAGAGTACGAGCGACTTGAGATGTGGCTCGACGGAGAATGTTCATGCGATCAAGCCGAAGGCGTAGAGGGCCACTGGCGGCGTTCTTTCCTCGTGCCGCCGGCACCACGACAGCCTTCGCGAGCAGTCACGGTACTCAGGTGACCTCCCGCTTCATCCTTGTCTCCAGCGTGAAGCAGCCTGAGCGCGATGATGATCAAGGGCAGGTCGGGGCAGGCTACGAACGCGGCTTCAGGCTCGCCTCAAGGACCCGACCTGCGGAAACTGGCGCTTCTGGGCTTCAAGATCATTGCACGCACTCTGCACGGACGGCTACAAACGGCGGCTCAGGGTGGCATCCGGCTGCACAGGTCGACCGATCGACGCGGTGACGTATCCGCTGGTCAGATGGCGTTTCTGCTGATCTTCGAGGTGCCCCCGGCAGGATTCGAACCTGCGACACACGGTTTAGGAAACCGATGCTCTATCCCCTGAGCTACGAGGGCGCGAGGGCCTAGTCTAGCGACCTGAGGGTTCACCTGGGTGGCAGGGCGTGGCCCACGTTCACCCACGCTTCTCGGACCGCCGTTCTCCCAGCCCAGGACTACACCCGGAGCACACGAACCCGGTTGCGGCCGATGGTCGGCAGCGGTGACCCACACTGGCACCGGTTCGCCCATGTTGGCACCCGCCGGAGAGCACACACCGCGCACCTCATCGAAGATCAACGACATTCAACTACGAGCCATCCCGCCCGCGTACGCACCGGCGCGTCTCGCTGCCAAGATCCTCGCGTGCGCCGCCGCCTGCACAGGCAGGCAACAACGGGGTGGTCCCACACCTGGCGCTGGCCGCGACCCCACTGGCACCGCATACCTCCGAGTCGTTGGTCGCCCAGTGGAGCGCGACGTTCTTGACCAAGCCGGCCACAGCCGCACCCGGGTCGGGATCGCTGTCTGATCCACCACCAACCGGGGCGGTGCACGGCGGGTATCGCCGCAGCCGGGTCCGCCGTCAGCGCAGCGAGTGGCTGGGCGTCGCCCAAGCACGCAGCAACCGGCCCGGTCCACCCGGCGATCTTCCTGGAAGCGACCGACGCGCAATGTGACCTACGAAGACGCATGCCCTGGCCTGGCTACATCACGGAGAGGGCTCGCGTGACGCCCCAAAGCGATCGCAGGGAAACCCTTGCCCTCCAACGGAAGTAGCCTTAGGTTGCATCGATGATCCTCAGCGAGGAGCCTCGCCCTGACCCTCCTCAGGGTGTCAGCCACGATCTGCCGCCCGAGGATCTCGGTGGCATCGCCTATCTGCGTGGACTTTCGAGACGGGGGTTCATCACAGGCGCTGCGTTGGCGGCATCCGGGGTGTCGGCCGCCTTTGCTCTGCTGCCCGGCTCCGCTCAGGCTGCCGGCAGCTATCAGAGGCCGTGCGGAAACGTCCGGATCTCGAGCTCGTGGCAAGACCACCGGAACCGGACGCCGCCCTCGGGAGAGCCGGGCACCGACTATGCGGTCGGAACCGGCACTCCCGTCAAGGCCGCGGCGAACGGCACCATCCGTTACGTGAAGACCGACACCTCCACCGCGACCGGGCGCGTCGTGGGGATGGCCCACGATGATGGCAACTACACCCGGCACCTGCACCTGTCGACGATCGCCGTCTCGACCGGGCAACGTGTGTCGCGAGGCCAGACGATCGCGTACTCCGGCGCCTCGGCGCACGGCAGCGACCGCGGTGTCGGGCCGCATGTGCATACGAGTCTCTGGCTGAACACCGGCAGTCCGACGAATTTCCGCGCGACTGTGGATTTCGAGAACTACGTCGGAGACGTCGCCAACCCGAACCCACCCGACCAGGAGGTAGATGAAGTGTTCATCGCGAATGTGAAGGGCAACTGGTACCTCGTTGTCCCCCAGGGCACCGGCAAGCCGCGGGCGGTGGTCCTTGGTGGCGACAGCAATGCCGGCGCTTCCGGCCTCCCCGTCCTGAACTTCAGCTGGGATCCGTCGATCAACGCACTCAGGGCCGCGGTCGACGGCATCGGCTGATCTGGCCTGACGCGTCACGGCGGCCAGGGATACACGCGGTGCAGGAAACGGCAGCGTTGTCGTGCGTCGCCACCCAGGTCCGTTCGACGTCGGCCATCTCGTCGTCGACCCAGACGAACCGCCGTCCTGCGGCCCACTCGACGAAACACAGTAGGTCTTCCAGTGCCGCCGGCTGCTGCCGTCATCGCCGTCCGGCAAGTCGCGATCGTGTGGGCCATCCGCGTGCCGCCGGCGCGGATGTCGCCGTTTCGAGAGCACTAACCTCGGGCGATGCGACACGTCCCCGTCGAACCGGCCTCGCTCACCTCGGCCGAACGCGCGATCGATGCCCGCTTGCGCGTCGCGCTGGCCCAGCTGCCGCGGCACGGGCCGGCCGGCTGGCTGACCGAGTTCCTGGCCTTCGGGCTCAAACAGGCGTGGGCATGTGTGTTCGGTGCCGCCATGCTCGCGGTCATCTGCGCGGCGCACCTGTGGTATCCGGACGAAGCAGCGTTCGCCCGCAACGATGCCCTCACGGTCGCCGCCATCGCCGTCCAGGTCGCGATGCTGGCCGGGCGCCTCGAGACCCTGCGCGAGCTACGAGTGATCGTCCTGTTCCACCTCGTCGGAACGCTCATGGAGCTGTTCAAGACCCACATCGGTTCGTGGACCTACGAGCCCGACGGCGTGCTCCGGCTCGGCGGGGTGCCCCTGTTCAGCGGCTTCATGTACGCCGCGGTCGGCTCCTACATGGTCCGGGTGAACCGGTTGTTCGACCTGCGCTTCACGCGCTACCCGAAGCGCTGGTCGACGGCCGTGGTGGCGGCTGCGATCTATCTCAACTTCTTCGCCAACCACTACGTGCAGGACCTGCGGTGGCTGCTCGTCGCGGTCGTCGCACTCGTGTTCGGGCGCTGTGTCATGCACTTCCGCATATTCCGGGTGCGGTGGCGGATACCGCTGCTGCTGGCCTTCCTCCTCGTCGCCTTCTTTATCTGGCTCGCGGAGAACATCGCCACCTGGTCGAACGCCTGGCTCTACCCGAGCCAAGTGGGCGGATGGCATCCGGTCTCGCTGACAAAGCTGACGTCGTGGTTCCTCTTGATGATCATTTCGGTCGTGCTGGTCACCTGGATCTCGCCGCCGCAACCGCCCGACGACCGGCAGCCGCCCCGACGGGCCGATGAGACAGCGCTCGACCCGGTGCCGGCCGGCCAGCAGGAGCGGCGGAACGTCAGGCGCTCTGAATCCTGACCAGGTCTCAGCTTCCAGCGAGACCGTCGTCGGCGAGAGCCGTCAGCGGGACCGTCGTCCGCGAGAGCCGTCGGCGCAGCCCCGGCCCGCCGTCCCGTCGATATCCGCTCACGCCCGAGGCGGGCAGTGGGTCAGGAGGCTGTGGCGGACTTCGTGGCGGGGCCGGCCGAGGCGGCACCCTGAGTGAGGCGGCGGGTCAGGACCTGAGGGCCGGAAGCCGTGATGGCGACGGTGTGTTCGGAGTGGGCGGTGCGGGAGCCGTCGGCGGAGCGGATCGTCCAGCCGTCCTTGTCGAACTTGATCTTGTCCGTGGAGCGGCAGAACCAGGGCTCGATGGCGATGGTGAGGCCGGGGTTGAGCTTCAGGCCGCGGCGGGGGCGGCCGTCGTTGGACACGTGCGGGGCCTCGTGCATGGTGCGGCCGATGCCGTGGCCACCGAACTCGGCGTTGACGCCGTAGCCGTAGGAGCGGGCGACCTCGCCGATCGCGGCGGAGATGTCGCCGAGGCGGCCACCGGGCTGGGCGGCGGTGATGGCGGCCTCCAGTGCGACCTCGGTGGCCTCGATCAGCTTCAGGTCGGCCGGGTCGGGGGTGCCGACGACGACGGAGAGCGCGGAGTCGGCGACCCAGCCGTCGATGCCGACCGCCATGTCGATGCTGAGCAGGTCGCCGTCGCGCAGGACATAGTCGTGCGGCAGGCCGTGCAGCACCGCGTCGTTGACCGACAGACACAGCACGTTGCGGAACGGGCCGCGGCCGAACGAAGGGGCGTAGTCCCAGTAGCAGGATTCGGCGCCGCGTTCCTTGATCCGGCGGCGGGCGTGGTGTTCGAGGTCCATCAGGTTGACGCCGACCGCGGCGACGTCGCGCAGTTCGGCGAGCAGTTCGCCGACGAACTGGCCGGTCACCGCCATCCGGTCGATCTCCTCGGCGGACTTGAGCTCGATCACGACAGCCTCCCTCTCCCCTGTGCGGTATTTTTATACCACGCCAGGTCGGGATGCTTCGGGGGTATCCTGCTGGCATGGTTCGCCAACCACTCACCGCCGAACAGATCGCAGCGGGCCAGCGCCTCGGAGCCGCCCTCCGGGCCGCGCGGGCGGGCCGCAGCCTCGTCGAGGTGGCCCTGGCAGCCGGCATCTCCCCCGAGACGCTGCGCAAGATCGAGGCGGGCCGCCTTCCCGCACCGGCGTTCGGCACCGTGGTCGGCCTCAGTCAGGCGCTCGACGTCCCGCTCAGCGACCTGGCCGACGTCTGGCGGGCCGACATGCCCGTCCGCCAGGCTTCCTAGGGACCAGCCGCTCGAGGCGGTGATGACTGACGGAGCGGGAACCGCGCCCGTGGAGGGAACGCTGCGGCCGGACGGCGCCGGCTCGGGGCGGGTCGTCATCACCTCGCGGGTCCATCAAGGCCATGGCCTCGGGCTCATGCCGGTCCGACGGTCTGGCCGCCGTCGATGACCATGGCGTGGCCGATGACGAAGGCCGCGGCGTCCGAACAGAGCCAGAGCACGGCTGCGGCGATCTCGTCGGCGGTGCCCATGCGCCCGATCGGTTCCTGGGCGATGACGCGGTCGCGTCCTTCGGAAGTGCCGCCGGTGAAGCGGTCCATCATCTCGGTGGCGACGATGCCGGGGCAGACGGCGTTGATGCGTACGCCGGAACGGGCGTAGTCGAGGGCGGCGGACCTGGTGAGCCCGACGACGCCGTGCTTGGCGGCGGTGTAGGCGGCCTGTCCCGCGATGCCGACGACCCCGGCGCCGGAGGAGGTGTTCACGATCGCGCCACCGCCGTGCTGGAGCAGCAGCGGGATCTCGTGCTTCATGCACAGGAACACGCCGCGCAGGTTGATCGCGACGGTCCGGTCCCAGTCGTCCTCGGTGATGTCGGCGGTGGGCGTGACGGGCTGCTCGACGCCGGCGTTGTTGAAGGCGACGTCGAGGCGGCCGAACGTCTCGACGGTCTGTGCCAGGGCGGCGGTCACGTCCTGGGACGAGGTGACGTCGCACCGGACGGCGAGCGCCCGACCGCCGAGTTCCTCGATCATGCGCGCGGTTTCCCGGACGCCTGGCTCGGAGACGTCGGCGGCGGTGACGCTGGCACCGGCGCGGGCGAACGCCAGTGCGGTGGCGCGGCCGATGCCGCTGGCCGCGCCGGTGACGAAGGCGACCTTGCCCTCGTAGTCGGCGGTCTTGCCCGTGGCGGTCATGGTCTGCTCCTCGTCGTCGGGGTCGGTGGCGCCGGCTCGTGCCCTCGTGGGTGCCGGCGGGTGGCTGTCAGGCGTGGTGCTGGTTCGCGATCAGGTACTGCTCCTCGGTGTGGTGCTCGGCCAGGGGCGAGGCAGCGCCCTGCTGGCGCGGGCGCTCGTCATGGCCTCGCAGCCCGGTGCGGAAGCTGCGGGGCCACCGGCTGGCTTCCCTCTAGCCGGGTGTTGAATCTGCTCGCGGTGCCAGCCGGCGTCAGCGATGGTGACGGTGGGACCGCCCTGCACCCTCCCGCGCTGTTGCGCCGTCGCTGTCGGGCGGCGCGAAGGATCACGGACGTAGCAGCACCTTGATGGCGCGGCGCTCGTCCATGGCCCGGTACGCCTCGGCCGCCCGGTCGAGGGGCAGGTCGAGGTCGAAGACCTTGCCCGGGTCGATCTGCCGGCTCGTGATCAGATCGACCAGTTCGGGCAGGAAGCGGCGCACGGGTGCGGGCCCGCCGTGCAGGTGCACGTGGGAGAAGAACAGCTCCATGCCGGGCAGCCGCACGTCGTGGGTGACGCCGACGTAGCCGACATGCCCGCCGGGGCGGGTGGCGCCGATGGCCTGCATCATCGACTCCTGGGTGCCGACCGCCTCGATGACCGAGTGCGCTCCCAGGCCGCCGGTGAGGTCCTTGATCCGCGCCACCCCGTCGGCGCCGCGCTCGGTGACGATGTCGGTGGCCCCGTACCCGATGGCGAGCTTCTGCCGTGGCTCGTGCCGGCTCATGGCGATGATCCGCTCGGCGCCGAGCTGCCGGGCCGCCAGGACGCCGAGCAGCCCGACGGCGCCGTCCCCGACCACCGCGACCGTCCGGCCCGGGCCGACCTCGGCGGCCACCGCGGCGAACCAGCCGGTCCCCAGGACGTCGGAGGCGGTCAGAAGGCTCGGGACCAGGTCGTCCGACGGCATGTCCGGGGTAGCGACCAGGGTGCCGTCGGCCAGGGGTACGCGCAGGTACTGCGCCTGGGCCCCACCGACGCCCTCCCGGTGGACACACGCGCTCTGGTATCCGGACCGGCAGATCTCGCAGGTGTTGTCGGAGGCGAAGAACGAGCCGACCACGAACTGCCCCGGCCGCACCGTACGGACGTCGCGGCCGACCTCCTCGACCACGCCGACGTACTCGTGCCCCATCGGCCGCGGCCCGTCGAGCTTCTCGATCCCCCGGTACGGCCACAGGTCGGAGCCGCAGACGCAGGCCGCGGAGAGGCGGACGATCGCGTCCGTGGGCGCGAGGATCCGCGGCTCGTCGAGCCCTTCGACCCGGACGTCACCAGGGGCGTGCAGGACGGCACCACGCATGGCGGTTCTCCTCTGTCTCAGGTTGAACTCTGACCACGTTTCCCAGGCCGGCCAGCGGGTCGCGCGGCCAGCCACGGGACAACGACCACCAGCAAAGCGCGGATCCCGCCGAACAGGGAGTTCCTGCTGAGAGGTGTACCGACAGGGCACCCCCAGCGCCGCGCCACGCGACGTACCGTCGGAGCCGTGGACAACCGCACCGAGGTCCGCGAGTTCCTCGTCTCGCGCCGCGCCAAGATCACGCCCGAGCAGGCCGGCCTGCCCGCCGGGACCAACCGCCGCGTCCCCGGGCTGCGCCGCACCGAGGTCGCTGCCCTGGCCGGGGTCAGCATCGAGTACTACTCCAAGCTCGAACGCGGCGCCCTGGCCGGGGTGTCCGCCAGCGTGCTCGACGCGGTCGCCCGCGCCCTACAGCTCGACGACGCCGAACGGGCACACCTGTTCGACCTCGCCCGCGCCGCCGACGGCAGCGCTCTGCTGAAGCCCCGGCGCCGCCGCACCAGGCAGTGGACCCCGCACCGCAGCCTGCAATGGACCCTCGACGCCGTCACCGCCGGTCCCGCGTTCGTCCGCAACGGCCGCATGGACCTGCTCGCCGCCAACCAGCTCGCCCGAGCCTTCTACGCCCAGGCGTACGCCGATCCGCAGCGCCCGGCGAACATCGCCCGGTTCACCTTCCTCGACGACAACGCCCACGACTTCTATCCCGACTGGGACTCCGCCGCCGACGTCTGCGTCGCCATCCTGCGTACCGAGGCCGGCCGCGACCCGCGGGACAAGGACCTGCACGACCTCGTCGGCGAGTTGTCCACCCGCAGCGCCGAGTTCCGCACCCGGTGGGGAACCCACGACGTCCGCCACCACGGCACCGGCGCGAAACGGTTCCACCATCACATCGTCGGCGACCTCACCCTCGCCTACGAGGGCCTGGAGATGGCCGCCGAACCCGGCCTCACCCTCACCATCTACGCCGCCGAACCCGGCTCCCCGTCCGAGGACGCGCTGCGCCTGCTCGCCTCCTGGGCCGCCTCCCAGGAATCGGACACCACCGCGCGGAAACTGCCCACCGAGTAGTTTCAGCCCGACCTGGACGTTCGGCCGCGCCGGCACTCACGCTGCGCGAGTGCCGGCGTCGGAACGGCCGAGGTGCTCAGGCGCAGCCCAACCCCTGGGCGTACGCGGGCGGCGGGTTCCCGGCGGCGACCTTGTCGGCGATCTCCCAGAACACCTCCGGCCAGTCGCCCTCGTCGTTCATCTGGTGCAGCACCCGCCAGTTGTGGCTGCTGCGCAGGGCGTCGCCGGCCCGCTGGAGTGCGGCGTCGTCGCCGGCCCGCTTCGCGCGTAGCCATTCGGCGATCCACGCGCAGCCGACCCGGGAGGTCACCTGGGCGCCGAACTGGTAGAAGTCGTTGGTTCCGACGTCGCCCAGCGCGGTGCGGTCGAAGTTCGGCGGAAGCGGCACGTCGACGAGCACCTTGGCCGCCTGCTCGTCCACCCGCGCGGGCGTGACGATCTCCGCCGGAAGCGCGGCCAGCCAGGTGCGTACGTCGACGCGGACGATGTCGGCCAGGACCCCGTCGAAGTCGTTCCGGCTCCAGCCTTCTCCGGTACGGAGCTCGACGAAGGCGCCGTCGCGGGGGCGGAGCATGACCGCGAAGTCGTCGGCGCTGTAGCGGAACAGGTCACCCGGCCAGCCGTCGACCCGCACCGCTTTCGGGGGGCTGACATTGCGCCGGTCGGCGTGGTAGCCCTCGTACTGTGCGGCCGGGTACCAGTTCATCTCCAACTGGCGCCCGCCGTTGCTGAACGCGATGGTGCCCTGCTGCTCGGTGAACCCGTAGACGGTGGTCACCTTCCAGCCCGGCTGGTCGATGAGCAGCCGCGGGTTCCCCTCGGCGGCCTTCATCGCCACGGGCGAGTAGACGACGGGGGCGCCCGCGCTGGCGGCGTCCGTGGGAGGGGACTGGCTGTCGTCCGGATGCTCTCGGAACACGGTGGAGACGACGAGGACACCGGTGAGGACGGCGGCGGCGGTCAGCGCGCCGGCGAAGCGGCGGACCGTGCCGCGGCCCACGCGGGAGCGTGGTGGCGGTGATTCGACGACGCGTTCGAGCCTCGGCTCGGACATGATCTCCTCCAGGAGGATCTGCTTCGCCCCGTCCAGGTGCCCGACGACATCGGGTCGGTAGGGGTCGGCGTCTCGAACCATCCGGTCGAGGTGCTCCTCGGTCATCGGTCCTCCTTCGGGGTGGGTGCGGTCAGGACGTCGAGTACATGTCCGGCTGGGTCGGGGTCGTCACGGACGAGGTCGCGCAGCCTGGCCCGGGCGCGCGAGAGGCGGGTACGGACCACGGCCGGGTTCACCCGGAGGACCGCGGCCGCCTCACGGGGCTCCAGGCCCTCCCAGACGGTCAGCATCAGCACCTCCCGGTCCAGCTCGCACAGGCGGGCCAGCGCGGCCCGGACGGCGAGCCGTTCCGGCACCTCACTGCCCGGGTCGGCGGCGATCGCGGCCGTGATCCCCTGCCGTAGCCGCTCGCCCAGCCGCTGCCGGCGTCTGCCGCTGCGGTGGTGGTTGGCGAGCACACGCCGGGCGACGCCGTACAGCCACAGCCGGGTCTCGGCGTCCGTCGGCATCTCGTGTCTGCGCCGCCAGGCCACGAGGAAGGTCTCCGCGACCACGTCGGCCGCGTCCTCGGGATGCTCGACGCGCCGCAGGGCGTACGCCAGCAGCGGCTCGAAGCCGTCGGCGTAGACGCGTCGGAAATGGTCCTCGTGCTCGGTCGCGGAGGTCACGTCCATTCCATGTCCGGTCGGACGCCGATCGTGACGGCCCCGGCCCGGAATGGGCCTCGATCCGTTCCCGCGAGTCGTCCCGGCCGGCCCTCGCAGAGCTGCCGTGGCCCTCCGGTCAGGAGCGGCCGGAGCTGATGCGGTCCAGGTGGGGCGCGAGTTCGTCGGTGATCAGCAGGTCGCGGCGGATCTCGTCGTGCGGGTAGCCGGCCCGGCCCACCATGTGCGCCGCGACGGGCGCGGTGGCGAGTTGGAAGGCGCCGACGAGCACGAGGGTGGTGATGTCCACCCCCGTACGCAGGCGCAGCGCGCAGCCGAGCAGGACGAGCAGCAGGCCGAGCACCTGGGGCTTGGCCGCCGCGTGCATCCGGGCGAGCAGGTCGGGGAAGCGCAGCAGCGCCGCCCCGGCGGCGACGCAGAGCAGCGCGCCAGCGATCAGGCAGACGCCGGCGGCGACGTCGAGGACGGCGTCGAGCGTCACTTGTCGTTCCTCCGGGCGGCGAACCGGGCGACGCTGACCGAGCCGACGAACCCGAGGATGGCGAGGACGACCAGCACGGGCAGCGCGGTGGCGTCGCGGCTGTAGGCGGCCTCGGTGGCGATGGCGGCGACGACGACGGCGAGCAGGACGTCGGTGGCGACGGCGCGGTCGAGGATGGACGGTCCGCGGATGATGCGGACGAGGGTCAGCCCGACGGCCACGGCGAGCAGCGCGGCGACGGTCACGGCGACGACGGTCATCTGGGTACCCCTTCCGGGTGGGCCGGCTCCGACGGGCCGGCGGCGTGGGGTTGCGTCACGCGGCGCAGTTCGTCGGGCGAGCCGATGGCGGCGACGATCCGCGCTTCGAGGTCGAGCACGCCCTGCCGGAACCGCTCGACCTCCTCGCGGCTGCGTACGCCGATGACGTGCACGTAGAGGGTGCCGGTCGTCCGGTCGGCCTCGATGATGAGGCTGCCGGGCACCAGGGACAGCGCCTCGGCGGTCAGCGTGAGGTTGAGGTCGGTGTTGACCCGCAGCGGCACGGCGATGATCGCGCTGAGCGGGGGTTTCCCGATCCGCACCGCCAGCCAGGCGATCTGGGCGGAGGCGACCACGAGGTCCCGCAGGAAACGCACCCAGAACCGCGCGAGCGGCACGGGGCGGATCCGCCCGGCGAAGGTCACCGGCGGCAGTGGGAAGACCGCCAGCAGCACGACGGAGAGCACCAGCCCGCTGATCAGGTTGGCCCAGGAGAGGGTGCCCCACAGCAGCACCCAGACGCCGGTCAGCCCGGTCACGGCGACGATCCGGTTGCGCCGGAGGGCCGTGCGGGTCAGCGGCGGGTTCGTCGGCGCGACGGGCTTCGGCGGGCTCATCGGGTCACTGGTCACGGGGCACCGTCCGGAAACACGGCCTCGACGTACGGGGTCCGGCGCAGCAGGTCGTCGGCCGCGTCGGTGCTGATGTCGAACAGCGGCCCGGCCACCACGGTCAGCGCCAGGCCGAGCACCACCAGGGCGGCGGTCGACCCGATCATCAGCCGCGGCAGCACGGCGCCCGACGCCTCGGGGTCCGCTTCCCGGTGCGGCTGCTCGGCGCCCTCGGTGCGGGCGGCCCGCACGGCGTCGCCGGCGGCGGGCATGTCCGGGTGCGGGGCACGCCAGAAGGCCAGGTTCCAGACGCGGGCGATGGCGTAGAGGGTGAGCAGGCTGGTGAGCAGACCGCCGACGACGAGCGTCCAGGCCAGCGGACCGCCGTCGTCCACGCCGGCCTGGACGAGGCCGAGCTTGCCGAGGAAGCCGGAGAACGGTGGGATGCCGGCGAGGTTGAGCGCGGGCAGGAAGAACAGCACGGCCAGCAGCGGCGAGAGTCGGGCCAGCCCGCCGAGCCGGTCCAGGGCGGTGCTCCCGCCCCGGCGTTCGACGAGGCCGGCGGCGAGGAACAGGGTGGTCTGGATGGTGATGTGGTGCACCACGTAGAAGATCGCCGCGGACAGCCCGAGGGAGGTGCTCAACCCGACGCCGAAGAGCATGTAGCCGATGTGGCTGATGAGGGTGAACGACAACAGCCGTTTGACGTCGGACTGGGCGACCGCGCCGAGGATGCCCACCACCATCGTCAGCGCCGCCACCACCAGCAGCAGGTCGGCGGTGCGCCCGCCGGGGAACAGCAGCGTCTCGGTGCGGATGATCGCGTACACGCCGACCTTGGTGAGCAGGCCGGCGAAGACCGCCGTGACCGGCGCCGGGGCGGTGGGGTAGCTGTCCGGCAGCCAGGCCGACAGCGGGAACACGGCCGCCTTGATGCCGAAGGCCAGCAGCAGCATCCCCTGCAGCACCAGCCGGATGTCGTCCGGCAGCGCGTCGAGCCGGTCCACGAGCTGGGCCAGGTTGAGCGTGCCGGTCGCCGCGTAGACCAGGCCGATCGCGACCAGGAAGATCAGCGACGAGAGCAGGCTGACCACGACGTACGTGGTGCCGGCCCGGATCCGGGTCTCCGTGCTGCCCAGGGTCAGCAGCACGTAGCTGGCGACCAGCAGGATCTCGAAGCCGACGTAGAGGTTGAACAGGTCGCCGGAGAGGAACGCGTTGCACACGCCGGCGGTCAGCACGAGGTAGGTCGGGTGGTAGACCGACAGCGGCGTCTCCTCGTTGCCGTCGGCCGTGCCCTGCCCGATCGAGTAGACGAGCACGCAGAGGGTGACGGCGGCGGAGACGACGAGCATCAGCGCGGCGAGCTGGTCGGCGACCAGGACGATGCCCAGCGGCGCCACCCAGCCGCCGACCTCGACGACCAGCGGCCCGTCCACGGAGGAGCGGACCAGCAGCGTGGCCGCCACGGCGACGGTGGCGGTGAGGACCGTGAGGCTGACCCAGCGCTGGGCGCGGGGCCGGCCGACGAGCAGCAGCGTCAGGGCCGCGCCGAGCAGCGGCATCACCACCGGCAGGGGTACGAGCCAGGTCATCGGCCCCTCCCCGCGTCCCCGGCCGGGCTGGCCGTGGTGTCGTCGGCGGGCACGGTGGCCAGGGCGACGTCGCCGTCGCCGTCACCGTCTCCGGCGTCGTTGTCGGCGGTACCGGGTCCCTCGTCCCGGTCGGCCAACTCCATGATGCGGCGGTCCTCGACGTCGTCCTGCACCTCGTCGTGCCCGTTGAGGTGCCAGCTGCGGTACGCCAGGGCGAGCAGGAACGCGGTCATGCCGAGGGTGATGACGATCGCGGTCAGCACCATGGCCTGGGGCAGCGGGTCGCTCATGTCCCCCTCGGCGGTGGTGCCGACGATCGGCGGCCCGCCGGCCTTGCCGCCGGTGAGCAGCAGGAGGTTGGCGCCGTTGCCGAGCAGGATGACGCCCATCAGCACCCGCGTCAGGCTGCGCTCCAGCAGCAGCGTCACCCCGGCGGCGAAGAGGACGCCGACCACGAGGACGTAGGTCAGGTTCGGGTTCACACCAGCTCCTTCGTCCGGTCGTCGGCCTGTTCGGTCTCGCGTTGGTCGGTCTCCTGTTGCCGGTCCATCTCCGCGCCCAGGCTGCGCAGGATGTCCAGGACCAGGCCGACCACGATGAGGTAGACGCCGACGTCGAAGAAGACCGACGTGACGAAGTGGACGTGGCCGAAGACCGGCAGGTGCAGGTCCAGCAGGGCGCTCTGGAGGAACTCCCCGCCCAGCAGCATCGCGGCGACGCCCGTGCCGACCGCGACGAACAGCCCGGCGCCGAGCACCGCGCCGGCGTCGACCGGGGCGGCCCCGTTGAGTTCCGTGCGCCCGCCCGCCAGGTAGCGCACGGCCAGCGCGAGCCCGGCCACCAGTCCGGCGGCGAAGCCGCCGCCGGGGGCGTTGTGCCCGGAGAAGAGCAGGTAGATCGAGAAGAGCACGATGGCGTGGAACAGCAGCCGGGTGACGACCTGGAGGATGACCGACTGCTGACGGGTGGTGGCGCCGGTGGTGAGCCAGCGGGGCCGCGCCGACTCGGTGCGGCCGACGCCGGGGATGCCCCTGCGCAGGTCGAGGTCCCGGGAGTGGCGGAAGATGAGGCTGGCCACGCCGGTGGCGGCCACCACCAGCACGGCGATCTCGCCCATGGTGTCCCAGGCCCGGATGTCGACCAGGGTCACGTTGACGATGTTCTTGCCGCCGCCGTAGGAGACGGCCTCGTCGGGGAAGTCGACGGAGATCGGGGTGGCGATCCGCGCTCCCGCCGCCACGTACGCCATGCCTGCGGTGACCACGCCCACGGCGACGCCGAGCGCGATGCGACCGCGCCGGCTGGACCGGATGGGCCGCTCGGAGAACTTGGCGGGGAGGTGGCGCAGGACCAGTACGAACATGACGATCGTGACGGTCTCCACCAGGAACTGGGTCAGGGCCAGGTCCGGGGCGCCGTGCAGGATGAACAGCAGCGCGGTGCCGTAGCCGGCGACGCCGACGAGGATCATCGCGGTCAGTCGGCGCCGGGCGCGGGCGGCGGCCACGGCGGCCACGATCACCACCGCGGCGGCGACGGCCTGCAACGGGGTGTCCCACAGTTGGAACCGCTGCGGCCAGGGCATCCCGGCCAGCAGCGCCCCACCCGGCAAGGTGATCATCACCAGCAGGATGACGCCGAGGTAGAAGGGGAGGGAGCCGCGCTGCGTGGCGCCGGTCAGCTCCACCGCAAGCCGGTCCACCCCGCCGATGAGCCGGTCGTAGACCGCGGCCCCGTCGAAGGGCAGTCGAACCGACGCGCCCAGCCGCCCCCGGTGCCGCAGGAGGAACAGCCCCACGCCGCCGGCGACCGCCAGCGCCGACAGGCCCAGCGCCAGGGTCGGCCCGTGCCACAGCGCGAGGTGGTAGCCGGGCTCGGCACTCTCGTACAGGTCCGCGTACGGGGCGAGGACCTTGTCGACGGCGGGCGCGAAGAGTCCCACCGCCAGGCCGGCGGCGGCGAGCACGACGGCCGGCGCGAGGAAGGGCCACCCGGCCGACCGGGCCTCGGTGGCGGGCACGTCGCCTTTGGTCGCGAACGCGCCCCAGACGAAACGCAGCGTGTACGCCACGGTCAGCGCCGAGCCGAGCACCAGGCCGGCGAGCACCACCAGGTCGCCGGTGCCGCCGTGCAGGAACGCCTCGACCGCCGCCTCCTTGGCGACGAATCCGGCCAGCGGCGGGAGGCCGGCCATGGAGGCCGCCGCGAGGCCCGCCACCACCGCGAGCGCCGGCGCCCGCCGCCCGAGGCCGCTGAGTTCGCGCAGGTCACGGGTGCCGGCTACGTGGTCGACGACCCCGACGACGAGGAACAGGGTGGACTTGAACAGCGCGTGGGCCAGCACCATCGCCGCGCCGGCCAGCGCGGTGTCGCGGGTGCCGGCACCGAGGACCACCATCAGCAGGCCGAGCTGGCTGACCGTGCCGTAGGCCAGCAGCAGCTTCAGGTCGGCCTGCCGCAGCGCCGCCCAGCCGCCGAGGAACATGGTGATCAGCCCGCCGGCCAGCAGCACCGGCCGCCACGGCGTGACCCCGACCACGGCCGGTCCCATCAGCGCGACGAGGAACACACCCGCTTTGACCATCGCCGCGGCGTGCAGGTAGGCGCTGACCGGGGTGGGCGCGGCCATCGCGCCGGGCAGCCAGAAGCTGAAGGGGAAGATCGCCGACTTGCTCAGCGCGCCGAGCAGGATCAGCACCAGGGCCACGGCCAGGTAGCCGCCGCCGGGCAGGTCGGTGGCGATCTGCGACCAGCGGTACGTGCCGGCGTGCTGGCCGAGCATGACGAACCCGGCGAGCATCGCCAGGCCACCCAGGGTGGTCACCAGCAGCGCCTGCATGGCCGCGCGCCGGCTGGCCCGCTTGGTGGGGTCGCTGCCGATCAGCAGGTAGGAGAGGACGGTCGTCAGCTCCCAGAACACGTACAGCAGCAGCAGGTCGTCGGAGACCACCAGGCCGAGCATCGCCCCGGCGAAGGCGACGAAGACGGCCGCGAAGCGGCCCAGGCCCGGGTCGTCGGAGCGGAAGTAGCGGGCGCTGTAGGCGAGCACCAGCGCCCCGACCCCGCCGACGAGCACCACCATCAGCCAGGCCAGGGTGCCCATCCGCAGGGCGATCTCCAGGCCGAGCTGGGGAACCCAGGTGACCGTCTCGACGACCGGATTGCCGGAGCGGACCGTCCCGGTCCGGGTCAGCGCCCAGACCAGGGTCGCCGCGGGGGCCAGGGCCACCAGGTAGAGCCCTTTTCGGCCCCAGATACGTATCAGTCCCGGGGCGATCACGGCTGCGAGTGCGTGGACCGCCACCAGAACCAGCACATACCCTCCCCAGAGTTCGACAACCGGTTAGCCAACCCTAACCGGTAAGGAGCGAATCTGCATATCGGCGATACGGCGCCGCCGGCGTGCCCGTGCCCGCCGGCGGCGCGAACGACCGGCCGTCGGCCTCCCGTCGGGAGGTCCACGGGGGCCGATGCGGCGGCCTCGTCGCCCGCGCCCCTCCTGCTTATCATGATCAGGAGGCGATCGCCCACCTTGCGGATACCCTTGGCGACCTGGCGAGCAGGGCGACGACGCGCACCCGGGCGCGACGCGACGGCGCCGGAAATCGAGGGCGACGGATGGGTGGGGCGATGCGGAGTGGGATGCTGGTGTCGACCCGGACGGCTCTCGCCGGGGCGACGGGCAACGCCCTCGTGATGGGTGTGGCCGAGGTGAGCACGCCGCTCGGCTGGGTGCTGCTTCCGGGGCTGCTCGGCGTGTCCACCCGCCCCCGGGTGGCGGCGCTGATCTCCGCCTGGGCGGCCGTCCTGCTGGCGGCGTCCGTGGTCGTTCCCGTCGTACCCGGGCACCGCGCCGATCCGTGGGCGCTCGGCGCCTCCGCGGCGAGCCTGGCCGCCGTACCGCTGCTGGCCTGGGCCAGGCGACGCCGCGAGGCGCGGGCCGTCGCCCGCGTGCCCGCGCCCCGCGACGTCGCCGTGTTCACCATGCCCGCCGGCACGGGACGCGCCGCGCTGGCCGTCTGCCGCGCCCCCGGGGAGGTCGCGGCGGCGGTACCGCTGCGCCGGGGTGGCCTGCGCGTCCTCCTCGGCGTGGCGCACGGCGCCACCCTGGCCCGCCCGGAGCACACCCGGGCGCTGGAGTCGGCCTTCCGCGACGAGGCCCTGCGCGGCGGCGGATCGTTGCCGCGGATCGCCGGGGCCCTCGACGACCTCGTGCGGGGCATCGCCCCGGGCGGTTACCTCGCCGCCACCCTGGTGGAGGTCTCCCCCGAGGGGCGCGTCACCCTGCTGCGCTGCGGCGGCCCGGACGTCACCGCGCACGCCGGAGACGGGGCCCGTCCCGCGGACCTGCCCGACGCCGGCCCGCTCGGCCTGACCGGGGCGGCGACCAGCGTGACGGAGGCGCCGGCCGGCGCCCGGCGACTGACGGTCGCCCCGGCCGACGCCGGGCCGCGCCGGCCGACCGAGGAGGCGCTGCGGTCCCCGCGTGCCGCGGACGCCGTGGTCGCGCTGACCCGACGCCCCGGCGGCGGCCGCCGGACCGGCCCGGCACTGGTGGTCGACCTGCCGCCCGAGCGGCCCGCCTGACCGCCGACCCCGGCCCGGCGG
This sequence comes from Micromonospora sp. DT46, assembly GCF_049841735.1. Lineage (NCBI taxonomy): Bacteria > Bacillati > Actinomycetota > Actinomycetes > Micromonosporales > Micromonosporaceae > Micromonospora > Micromonospora sp. DT46. Next base: position 720,867 of record NZ_JBNCKW010000001.1, read on the forward strand.
GCGAACGCGGGGTGGCGGGCAAGGGGCGACCCCGAGCGACGGCCCCGGTCAGCGCTGCCAACGCACGACCCCGCCGACCACGGTGAGCGCCACCGTGAGGTCGCGCAGGTCCGCCGGCTCGACCCGGTACGGGTCGGTGGGCAGCGCGATGAAGTCCGCGAGCATCCCCGGGGTCAGCCGCCCCTTCAGGTGCTCCTCATAGGAGGCGTACGCGCCCGCCTCGGTGAAGCAGCGCAGCGCCGTGTCGAGATCGACCCGCTCGTGCGGGTCCACGCCGCCGGGCGGGGTGCCGTCGGGCTGCTGCCGGGTCACCGCGGCGTGGATGCCGAAGAACGGATCCGGGTCCTCCACCGGGGCGTCCGAGCCGAAGGCCACCGTCGCGCCGGCGTCCAGCAGGCTGCGCCAGGCGTACGAGGCGAGGTCCCGGCCGGCGAGCATCCGGCTGGTCAGGGGGATGTCGCTGGTGCAGTGGGTGGGCTGCATCGAGGCGATCACGCCCAGCCGGGCCAGCAGCGGCACGTCCGCCGGGCGCAGGTGCTGGGTGTGCTCGATCCGGTGCCGCAGCCGCCGTACCGCCGTCGGGTTGGTGCGCGCCGACTCCTGCCAGTTGGCGTACGCCCGCAGCACCATCCCGTTCGCCGCGTCGCCGATGGCGTGCGCCGCCACGGCGATGCCGGCCCCGGCCGCCTTCGCCACCAGCCGCTCGAACTCCTCCGCCGGGGTGACGGCGATGCCGTGGTTGTCGGGCTCGCCGTCGTACGGCTCGGTCATCAGGCAGGTGTGCGAGCCGAGCGCCCCGTCGGTGAAGATCTTGACGGGGCCGGTGCTCAGCCAGCGGTCCCCGTCGCCGGTCGCCCAGCCCAGGTCGATCACCTCGTCCAACGCGGTCGACGGGATCGACTTGTGCACCCGCAGCGGCAGCTCGCCCCGGGCGTACAGGGTCTCGTAGGCGGCCCGGCAGTCCTGCCCGTCGATGTCGTGGATGCTGGTCAGGCCGACGGAGAGCAGCCGGGGCAGGTGGGTGCGCAGTTGCGCGACCAGGTCACCGCTGAGCGAGGTGCGCATGACGTCGTACGCCGCGTCGCCGGCCGCCTCCCGCAGGATGCCGGTCGGCTCGCCGCGTTCGTCGCGGACGATCTGCCCGCCGATCGGATCGGGGGTGCCGGCGTCGATGCCGAGTCGCCGGAGCGCGGCGGTGTTGACCCAGGTGGTGTGCCCGTCGATGGTGGGCAGCACGGCGGGCCGGTCCGGGCAGACGCGGTCCAGGTCGGCCCGGGTCGGCTGCACCGGGCGGTCCCACTTGTGGCTGTCCCAGCGCCCGCCGAAGAGCCAGGCGTCGGGCGGCAGGGTGGCCGCGTGCCGGGCGATCCGCGTCAGCGCCTCGTCGAGGCTGGTGGTGCCGCGCAGGTCCACCTGCTCCAGGCCGCGCACGTAGAGCGCCGAGTGCAGGTGGCTGTCGATCAGGCCGGGCAGCACCGTCATCCCGCCGAGGTCGACGCGGCGCGCGCCGGCGCCGGCGCGGTCACGGCACTCGTCGAGGTCCCCGACGGCGACGATGCGCTCGCCGCGCACCAGCATCGCCTCGGCGTGCGGACGGGCGGGGTCGAGGGTGTGGATCCGGGCGTTCTCGAAAACCGTACCGGTCATGGGCTGCCTGCTTCGACGGTCGGGCGGGGCCGTCCATGCTAGACAGCAGCCCTCGGCGACGGGCGCGGTGGCACCCGGCGGCGGGGGCGTCGGGGAGGGTCGCCACCGGGCCGCTTGCGGTACGCTACCGACCAGTCACTACTACGACCCGTCGTGATCACCGTCGGGCACCCGCCCTCCGGTGGCCGACACGGAGGTGCCGGATGGCTGACGACGCGGAGCTGACCGCGTGGGCGCTGGCCGCCGGCCGGGGTGACCGGACGGCCGCCGCCTGCTTCGTCCGGGCGACGCAGCAGCAGGTCCGCCGCTTCCTCGCCGCGCTGGTCGCGCCCCGCGAGGCGGACGACCTGACCCAGGAGACCTTCCTGCGGGCGATGCGGTCGCTGCCGTCGTACGCCGGACGCTCCTCGACGCGGACGTGGCTGCTCGCCATCGCCCGCCGGGTCGCGGCGGACCACGTCCGTACCGTCACGTCACGGCCGCGCACGGTGCCGATGCCCGACGGGTACGACGTCCCCGACCCGGCGCGCAGCGGCTTCGACCGGCAGGTCGTGCTCGAACGCCTCATCGCGGCGTTGCCCAGGGACCGACGGGAGGCGTTCGTCGCCACCCAGGTGCTGGGCCTGTCCTACGCCGAGGCCGCGGAGGTGTGCGGCTGCCCGGTGGGCACCATCCGCTCCCGGGTGGCCCGGGCCCGGGAGGATCTGGTCGCCGCCGCGCACGGCTGGTCGGAGCCGGACGCGGGCCGGGGCGGCGACGCCACCGGCTGACCCACCCGCCCGCGCTGACCTGCGGGAAGGCGACGGCCCACGAAACTGCGCGGGAACCAACGACGGGTCCGGGACGACTACCGGTACATGGGGTGTGAGCAGTGGCGTGAGGTGCTGTCGGCGCAGTTGGACGGGGAGGAGACCGCCGCCGAGCGGACAGCCGTGGCGGCCCACCTGGCCGGCTGCGCCGGCTGCCGGACGTGGTACGACCGGGCCACGGCGGTGACCCGCCGGGCGCGGCTGTCGGTCGCCGTCGCCGGTGACGACCGCACCGACGCCATCCTCGGCGCGCTGCCCGCCCCGGCTCCGCGCCGCCGGCGGGAGCGGGTCGTGCTCACCCTGCGGGCGGTCCTGGGCCTGGTCGGGGCGCTGCAACTCGTGCTGGGCCTGGCGCAGATCGGACGCGGCACGGCGAGCGCCCACGCACACGCGGCGACCGGCGGGCTGATGTCGGGGCACCTGTGGCACGAGTCGGCGGCGTGGAACGTCGCCGTGGGCGCGGGCTTCCTCTTCGTGGCCGCCCGGCGCACCCCACCGACCGGGCTGGTGCCGATGTTGAGCGCCTTCGTCGGCATGCTGGCGCTGCTGTCGGTCAACGACCTGCTGACCGGGCGGGTGGACACCGCCCGGCTGGTCAGCCACGGCTTCCTGCTCGCGGGCTACGTCATCGTCGTCGCCCTGTCCCGCCCGGGGCTGCGCCCCGACGGCCCGGCGCGGCGCAGCCGCCCGGACGAACCCCGCTGGAGCCTGCCCGCCGACGAGCCCACGGAGGCACCGGGGCTGCGGCTGCTCCCGTCGCCGTATCCCGGCTCCGCCCACGTCTCCGACCGCCGCGCGGCCTGACCGGTCACCAGCTGCCCGGCCGACCACCACCAACCAGGAGAAGCACCAGACATGCACATCCCGTCCCGCCGCCCGACCGTCGCGGCCCTCGTCGCCGCCGCGCTGGCCGCCGCGCTGCTGCTCGTACCGGCCGCCCCCGCCGCCGCGCACAACACGCTGCGGGCCGCCAGCCCCGCCGACGGCGACCGCCTGACGACACCACCGACGCGGGTCACGCTGGAGTTCGCGCAGCGGCTCGACCCGACCTTCACCACCATCGCGCTGACCGACGCCGCCCGGCGGAAGATCCCCACCGGCGGGCCCACCGTCGACGGGACGAAGGGCACGGTGACCGTCGACGAGACGCTGGGCGAGGGCACCTACACCGTCGCCTACCGGATCGTCTCCGCCGACGGGCATCCGGTGCAGGGGTCGTACCGGTTCACCGTCGCCGGCGGCGGCGACACCACCGGCGGGGCGGGCACGGCGACCGGGGCGGTCACCGATCCGCCGGCCGCCGCCGCGTCTGCCGCCGCCGCACCGACCGCTGCCGCGGCCCCGACCGCTGCTGCCGCCCCGCCGGCCGCCGGGTCGGTCGACCCCGCCGCCGCGACCGGCTCCGGCGGCCTCGGGACGGGCGGCGTGCTGCTGGCCGCCGGGGTCCTGGTCGCCGTCCTCGGCGGGACCGCGCTGCTGCTGCGCCGGCGCCGCGAGACCCGCTGACCGGCAGCACCCCGACCCCGCCCCTCCGGCACCGCGCCCCGGGCCGCCCCCGGACGCGAACCGCCGCCCTCCCCGAACCCAAGGGACACCGACGTGCCAGACACCACCTCCCGCCCCGCCCAGCCCGCCCGGGGCCCGGACGCCGACGCCGTGGCGACGACGCCGCCCGGTGACGCCGGGCCGGTCGCGGGCCCGCCCGGCGCCGGCGTCCGTCCCGGCTCCCGGGGGCGGGGCGCGTGGCTCGTACCCGTCGCGGCCGTGGCGTCGGCGGTGGCCGTACTCCTACTCGGTCTGCGGGCCGGCGACGCGCTCGCGGTCGCGATCCCCGGGCTGCCGGATCCGGGGCCGGTCACGGCGTGGGCGCTGCCCGTGGTCCGGCTGCTCGCCGACGGCCTCGCCACCCTGACGGTCGGGATGCTGGTGACGGCGGCCTTCCTGCTGCCCGGCGACGGGCGGAGCGTCTCGGCGTACGGCTGGCTGCTGCTGCGCCGCGCGGGCACGGCGGCGGCGGGCTGGGCGGTGGCCGCGGTGACGCTGATCGTGCTGACGGTCTCGGACCTGCTAGGCGTCCCCGTGGACGGGCTTGGCGCCCCCACCGTGGTCAGCTTCGCCACCTCGATCTCGCAGGGGCAGGCGCTGCTGCTCCAGGCGGCGCTGGCGCTGGCGGTGGCCGTGCTGGCCCGGGCTGGCGTGTCGCGCGGGCTCGCCGCCGTGACGGCGTTGGTCGCGCTGGTCGGGGTGCTGCCGCCGGCGTTCACCGGGCACGCCGCCGGGGCGGGCAACCACCAGATCGCGGTGTCCAGCCTCGCCCTGCACGTGCTGGCCGCCGCCCTCTGGGTCGGCGGGCTGGTGGCGCTGCTGATGGTCCGTCGCAGCCGGCAGCTCGCCGACGCCGCCCACCGGTACGGCCGCCTCGCCCTGGGCTGCTTCGTGGCCGTCGCGGTGAGCGGATCGGCCAACGCGGCCGTACGCCTCGGCGACGTGGCCCAGCTCTGGCAGTCCCGGTACGGCTGGCTGGTCCTCGGCAAGCTCGTCGCCCTGGCGGTCCTGGGCACCCTGGGCGCCGTGCACCGGTCGCGGACCCTGCCGGCCCTGCGTACGGGTCGACGCGGCGCGTTCGCCCGGCTTGCCGCCGGCGAGGTGGTCGTGTTCGCCGCCACCGTCGGGCTGGCGGTGGCGTTGTCCCGCAGCCCCACCCCGGTGACGCAGGACCCGCTCGACGCCGATCCGATCACCGAGCTGCTCGGCTTCCCGATGCCCGCCGCGCCGACCCCGGAACGCCTGGTGGGCCAGCCGCTGCCGGACATGTTCTTCCTGACCCTCACCGTCCTCGGCATCGGCGGCTACCTGGCCGGGGTGTGGCGGCTGCACCGGGCCGGGCACCGCTGGCCGCTGGCCCGGACCGCGAGCTGGTCGGCCGGTCTGCTGGTGCTGGCCGCCGTCACCAACCTGGGCGTGGCCCGCTACGCGTACGTGCTGTTCAGCGCCCACATGGTGCAGCACATGGTGCTGTCGATGCTGGTGCCGATCCTGCTCGTCGGCGGCGCCCCGGTCACCCTCGCGCTGCGCGCCCTGCGTCGCCCCGCCGACCCGCAGGTCCGTGGTGCCCGGGAGTGGCTGCTGCTGGTGCTGCACAGCCGGCCCGCGAGGCTGCTCACCCATCCTCTGGTCGCACTGGGCATCTACGCCGGCAGCCTCTTCGGTCTCTACCTGAGCGACCTGCTCGGCACGCTGATGCGCTCCCACCTCGGCCACCTGGCCATGCTCACGCACTTCGTGGTCGCGGGGTACCTGCTGTTCTGGGTGCTCATCGGGGTCGATCCGGGCCGGCCGAGGCTCCCCCACCCCATCCTGGTGATCATCCACCTCGCGGCGATGATGGCGCACGGCTTCTTCGGCCTCGTGCTGATGCAGACCACCAGCGTCATCGCGCCGGACTGGTACGTCGCCGTCCACCCCGACTGGGCGTCGTCGCTGCTGGAGGACCAGCGGCTGGGCGCGGGCATCGCCTGGGCGTTCGGGGAGATCCCCGCCGCGATCGTGCTGGTCGTGCTGGTCCGCCAGTGGATCCGCGCCGACCGGCGGGAGCAGGCCCGCCTCGACCGGGCCGCCGCCCGAGCCGAGGCCACCGGCGAGCCGGACGACCTGGCCCACTACAACTCGTTCCTCGCCGCCGCCGGCCGCGCCGACGCCGCCGACTCCGGTGGTTCCGCCGCGACGTCGGCCCGTACCCCGTAGGCGTCGGCGCGCGGCCCGGAGGAGGCGGGCCGGTCAGGGCTGCGGCGGGGACGGCAGGTCGACCACCCGGGTGGCCCAGCGGGCCATCAGCGCCGGATCGTGGGTGATGAGCAGGACCCCGGCGGCGTGCTCCCGCTGGTAGTCGGTGATGACGGCCGCGAGGTGCGCCTGGGTGGAGGCGTCGAGCATGGCGGTGGCCTCGTCGCAGAGCAGGTAGTCCGGCCGGTGCACGAGCGCGCGGGCGAGGCAGGCGCGTTGCAGCTGCCCGTCGCTGACGGCGTGGGGGCGGCGGGCGAGCAGGTCGGGCGTGAGGCCGACGAGGTCGGCCAGCTCCGCCGCGCGGGCCCGCGCCTGCGCCTCGGGCGTGCCGGTGGCGCGCAGCGGTTCGGCGATGATGTCGGCGAGGCCCAGCCGGGGGTCGGTGGCCGCGCGGGGGCTCTGGAAAAGGATCGCGACGCGGGTACGGACGGCGGCGGGCAGCCGGTGCCGGGCCCCCACGATCCGGTGGCCGTCGAGGGTGACGTGCCCGGCCTCGGGGGCGTGCAGCAGGGCCAGCACCCGGGCGAGGGTGGACTTTCCGCTGCCCGAGGGCCCGCGCAGGCCGACCGTCTCGCCGGGGGCGACGCGCAGGTCGACGCCGTCGAGGACGCGCCGGCCACCGTAGGAGACGGCGACCTCGTGGGCGGCGAGCGCGGTGGTGGTCATGCCGGCGGTGCTGCTCACGGCCGGTGCTCCGGCGGTGCTGGGCACGCCGGCAGTGCTGCTCATGCCGGCAGTGCTGGTCATGCCGGCGCTCCGAGGGTCAGCGGGTGGTGACAGGCGATCCGGGCCGGGGCGCCCGCCGAGGGCGCGGGCGGGGTGCGGCAGACGTCGGTGGCGCGGTCGCAGCGCGGGGCGAAGGCGCAGCCGGGAGGCAGGTCGGTGAGCATCGGCGGGTGGCCGGGTACCGGCCGGAAGGCCCGCTCGGGCAGGGCGTCGAGCAGGCCGGCGGTGTAGGGGTGGGCGGGTGCCGCGAAGAGTTCGGCCGTCGGCCGCCGCTCCACGATCCGGCTGGCGTACATGACGGCGACCGTGTCGGCGACCCGGCGGGCGGCGGCCAGGTCGTGGGTGATGAGCAGGACGGCGCCGCCGGCGTCGCAGCGGCGGCGCAGCAGGTCGAGGGTGTGGTCGACCAGGGGCCGGTCGAGGCCCGTGGTGGGTTCGTCGGCGAGCAGCAGCGGCGGGTCGGGGGCGAGGGCGAGGGCGGTGGCCAGGCGTTGGGCCATGCCGCCGGAGAGCTCGTGGGGATAGCGGTCGAGGTCGGCGGGGTCGAGCCCGACGTCGTCGGCGACCCGCTCGGCCGCCGCGGGCGCCTCGCGCCGGGTGCGCCCGTGGGCGCGCAGGGTCTCCTCCAGCAGCCGCCGGCCCGTCCGTACGGGGGTGAGGGCGGTGGCGGGGCTCTGCGGCACCAGCCCGACCGCGCGGCCGCGTACGGCGCGGGCGAGGTGCCGCTCGGAGGAGTTGACCAGGTCGACCTGCGCCCCGGTGGGCGGGCGCAGGTGGGCGTGACCCGTGACGGTGGCGTTGCCGGGGAGCAGGCCGAGCAGGGCGTGCGCGAGCACCGACTTGCCGCAGCCGGACTCCCCGACCACCGCCAGGAGTTCGCCCGGGTGGATCGTCAGGTGCAGGTCGGTGACGGCCTGCACGACGGCGTCGCGGAGTTCGAAGCGGACGGTGAGCCCGTCGACCTCCAACAGGCCCGGCCGACCGTCGGCGGCGGTACCGGCCGGGGCGACGGCGTCGGCCGTGGCGGCGCTGCCGGCGGGGGCGGCGGTGTCGGCCCGGACGGCGGTGGGCTCGCGGGTGGTGGTCACAGGTGCAGCTCCGCTCGTACGCGCGGGTCGAGGCGGTCGCGCCACCGGCCCGTGAGGGCGGCCAGGGCCAGCGTGACGACGACGAGGAGCAGGCCGGGCACGATGCTGGCCCACCAGGCGCCGGTGAGCAGGGACCGCTGCCCGTCGTTGATCATGTTGCCGATCGAGGCCAGGTGCGGGGGCAGGCCCAGGCCGAGGAAGGACAGCGCGGTCTCGTGCCAGACGGCGTGCGGCACCATCAGCGTGGTGGCCAGCGCCAACCGGGGCAGCACGTGCGGGAGCAGGTGCCGGGTGATGACCCGGGCACGGCTCGCGCCGCCGGAGATCGCGGCGTCGATGAACGGCCGGGTGCGCAGGCTGAGCAGCTCCGACCGGACGATGCGGGCGGTGGAGAGCCAGTGCGTCAGCCCGATCGACAGGATCACCGCGCCGAGGCTCGGACGCAGCATCGCGACGATGAAGATGCCCAGCAGCAGGTGCGGCAGCGCCGCGATGGTGTCGACCACCCGCATCAGCACCCGGTCGACCCAGCCGCCGAGGGTGCCTGCCACCGCGCCGACGAGGCCGCCGATCACGGTGGCGACGAGCGCGGCGACCGCGCCGACGAGCAGCGAGACCCGCAGGCCGTAGAGGCTGCGGTGGGCCACGTCGCGGCCCAGGTCGTCGGTGCCCGCCGGGTCCGCCCAGGATGGCGCCAGCCGGGTACGGGCCAGGTCCACCGCGCTCTCGTCGAGCGGCCAGAGGACGGGGGCGAGGAGGCAGGCCAGGCCCGCGCCGACGAGCACGGCCCAGGCGACGGCGGCACCGACCCGGCCCGTACGCGGCTTCGGCCGCCGGAGCCGGGCGGGCAGGGCGAGGTCAGTCATCGAGGCGTACCCGGGGATCGGCGGCGGCGTAGGCGAGGTCGGTGCCGAGGTTCGCGGCCAGCACCACGACGGTGGTGGCCAGGGTCGTGGCGGCCAGCAGCGGGAAGTCGCTGCCCAGCGCGGCCTGTACGGTCACCGCGCCGAGGCCGGGCAGGGAGAACACGGTCTCCACCAGGACGGCGCCGCCGATCAGCTCCGGCAGGTGGGTGCCGACGAGGGTGAGGAACGGCAGCAGGGCCGTACGCAGGGCGTGGCCGAACAGGACGGTGCGGCCCGGCAGGCCCCGGGCCCGGGCGGCGAGGACGTGGTCGTCGCGGAGGCTGTCGGCGACGGCGTCCCGGATGAACAGCACGAACCACGGCATCTGGGCGATCGCCAGCACGCCCACCGGCAGGATCAGGTGCCGGGCCACGTCGGCGGGGTCGGTGCCGGTGGCGGTGATGTCGGTGAGCCCGCCCGCCGGCAGCCAGCCGAGGGTGAGGGCGAACAGGGCGATCGCGGCCAGCCCGATCCAGAACACCGGCATCGACTGCACGGCGTACGCGGTGGCGCGCAGCGCCCGGTCGAACCAGCCGCCCCGCCGGTACGCGGCCAGCGTGCCCAGCAGCAGGCTCGCCACGAGGACGAGGGCGAGGGCGGCGCCGACGAGCAGCAGGGTCCAGCCGGCGCGGGCGGCGAGCACGGCGGTCACCGGTTCGTGGCGGCTGGTGGACCAGCCCAGGTCGCCCTGGAGCAGGTTGCCCACCCAGCGCAGGTACTGCACGGGCAGCGGGTCGTCGACGCCCCAGTTGGCGCGGATCTGCGCCAGGTTCTCCTCGGTCGCGGTGAACGCCGCCGCGCCCGCGTACTGCTGGGCGGGGTCGATGGGCGAGGCCGCGCCGAGGGCGAACATGCCGACGCTGGTGGCGGCGAGGATGGGTACGGCCACCAGCAGCCGCCGGCGGACCACCGTGCCGGCTCCCGCCAGCCGCCGCGGCCGGCGCCGGGCGGTGGTCCTCGCCGGGGGCGGCGCGGCGGTCGGGGCGGGGGTCTTCGCTGTCGGGGCGGGCGTCGTCACGACTTCCTCGTCCAGGTGTGGATGTTCCACCAGAGGCTGTTGGCGACGTCGTGCTCGTGCGGCTCCACCCGGGGGGTCACGCCGACGACCGCGTCCTTCACCACGTAGGTGTGCTGGAGGTAGGTGAGGAACACCCACGGCATGTCGGTGGCGAGCTGCTTCTGGAACGTGGCGTACGCGGCCTTGCGGGCGGCCGGTTCGGCGTTGGCGCGGCCGTCCTGCAACGCCTTGTCCACCACGGACGACCGGTAGGAGCCGGGGTTGAAGAAGCCCTGGCCGGCGAAGGCGGAGCCGAACAGCTTGTAGGAGACGAAGTCCGGATCGTACGGGGTGCCGTAGCCCATCACGAGCGCGTCGCTGCCCATCCGGGGGGTGATCGCGTCCCAGGTCAGCCCCTCAGGGGTGATCTTGATGCCGACCTTCTTCGCGTCGGCGGTCACCGCGAGGGCAAGCTCCTTGCGGAGGCTGTCCGTGGCCGGGTACATCAGCGCGAACGCCGCCTGCCGGCCGTCCTTGGCACGGATCCCGTCCGGGCCCGGCTTCCAGCCGGCGGCGTCGAGGGCGGCGGTCGCGGCGGCCGGATCGGCGGCGGGCCTGCCCACGATCGACGGCTCGGCGAACTCCGACGTCGGCGGGACCGGCCCGAACGCGGGCTCGCCCGCCCCGCCGAGCAGCCCGGTGACCATCGCCGCGCGGTCCACCGCCGCGTTCAGTGCCCGCCGCACCGCGAGGTCGGCGGTGACCGGGTTGCCCAGCGGCAGCATCACGCCCCGGTAGTCGGCGGTGGGCACCCGCTGCACCCGGTAGCCGGCCTGCCCGTCGAAGCCGGTGGTCAGCTTCGGCGCCAGCTCCGCCGCGTCGAACTCCCCCGCCCGCATCCGCTGCGCGCGTACGTTGTCGTCGGCGACGAACGCCACCACCACGCCGCCGTTGGCGGGCTTGCCGCCCCACCAGCTCTCGTTGGCCGCGAGCACGAGCCGGTCGCCCGGGGTCCACGACGTCACGCGGTACGGGCCGGTGCCCACCGGCTTGCGGTTGAACTCGGCCTTGTTGATGTCCTGCCCGGTCAGCGCCTTGGCCGGCACGATGCCGAGGGCCAGCCGCTGCGCGAAGGGCGCGTAGGCGTACTTCAGGGTGAACACCACGGTCGACGGGTCGGGCGCGGTGACCGAGGCGAGCATGTCCAGGTCGGAGCGGAGCGTGGAGTCGACCTTCGGGTCCAGCACCGCCTGGTAGGTGAAGACCACGTCCTGGGCGGTGAACGGGCTGCCGTCGTGGAACAGCACGCCGTCGCGGAGCTTCGCGGTGACCGTCCTGCCGTCCGCCGACACGGTCGGCAGCTCCCGGGCCAGCGCCGGCACCAGCTCGTTGCGGGCGTCGCGGGCGACCAGCCCGTCGAAGATCAGGGAGCCGCCGTCGACGCCGTAGTTCAGCACCGGGTTCAACGCGTCCGGCTCGCCCGCCGTCGCCACGACGAGCGTGCCGGCGCCGGCCGCGCCCGTCGACGTGGTCGTCGGCGAGGAGCAGCCGGCCACGGCGAGGACACCGGCGACGGCCACCGCCGCCACGCGCTTGGACACAGGCGTACCCATCACATGCTCCCGGGTCTGTTCTTCGCACGACCGCCCGGCGTCGCACTCGGGCCGGCGTCCTGATCTTGGCCGACGTGCCCGCAGCGGTCCACGGTCACGAGCGGGCGGACGCCCCGGCCGTGGTCTGGCTCATCGCGCCCGGGGCAGCCGGCCACTAACGCCAGCATTCCGCAATTGCCAATCTCGTGCAACAAGCGCCAGGCGGCCATGTAGCCCAAGCCACACCCCGTCCACGCGGGAGCGCGGCGGTCAGCCGGCGGCGCCGCGGTCGTACGCGGCGCGGGCGCGATGAACCTGCTCGATGTGCGTCTCGGCCCAGTTCTTGATCGCCTGCTGGATCGGAAGCAGGGTACGACCCAGCGCGGTGATCCCGTAATCGACGCGCACCGGCACCGACGGCGTGACGGTGCGGGTGAGCAGGCCGTCGCGTTCCAGCTTGCGCAGCGTCTGGGTCAGCATCTTCTGGCTGGCCCCGGGGATGGTGCGGCTCAGGTCGCTGTAGCGCATGGGCCCGTCGGCGAGGGCGGCGAGGACCAGCGTCACCCACTTGTCGCTGAGCGTCGCCAGCAGCTGGTGACCCGGGCACTGCGCGAGGAAGGCGTTGTACTCGTCGCGCTGGTGCTCCCGCAGCTGGGCGGCGCTGAGGGTCGCCATGACGGACCTCCGGGAGGGTTACGCACCTTCGGGTACCTACTTACCGCCGGAGAGTAGCAGCCCTAGCGTGAGCGGCATGAAGGCTGTTGCCGTACGCCGCTTCGGCGGCCCCGAGGTCCTGGAAATCGTCGACGTACCTGCGCCCGAGGCCGGGCCCGGCCAGGTGCGCGTCCGCGTGGCCGCGGCGGCGGTCAACCGGATCGACCTGTCCACCCGCAACGGGGCGCTCAGCGAGGCCGGACTGCTCGCCCCCGCCCCGGTGGTGTGGCTCGGCTGGGACGTGGCCGGACGGGTCGACCAGGTCGGCCCCGGCGTCACCCGGTTCGCCCCCGGGGACCAGGTGATCGGCCTGCGCGACGTGCTGTCGGCCGGCGGCGCCCAGGCGGAGTACGTCGTCCTGGACGACCGCGCGGTGGCCCCGGCGCCGGCCGGCGTCCCCGCCGCGCGGGCCGCCGCCCTGCCGCTCGCCGGGCTCACGGCCGACCGGTCGCTCACCCTCACGGGGCTGCGCGCCGGGCAGACGCTGCTCGTCACCGGCGCCGCGGGCGGCGTCGGCGGGCTGCTGCTCGAACTGGCCGCCATGCGGGGCGTGCGCACCGTGGCCGTCGCCGACTCCGACGACGAAGCGGTCGTCCGCGGCCTGGGCGCGACCTGGTTCGTGCCGCGCACGCAACGGCTCGCCGAGGCCGTACGCCGAAAGGTGCCCGGTGGCGTCGACGCGGTGGTCGACGCCGCGGTGGTCGGTGTCGCGGCGCACGAGGCACTGCGGCCGAAGGGCACCTTCGTGGCCCTGGTCGCACCGTTCGCGCCGCCGCCCCTGCGGGCCACGCGCGTCGTCGTGCAGGAGGTGTTCGCCGACGGCGCGCGGTTGACCGAACTGGCCGCGCTGGTGGGCGCGGGACGGCTCAGCCCGCGCGTCGCGGACACCCTGCCGCTGGACCAGGTCGGCGTGGCCCACGACCGCCTCGCCGGAGGCGGCCTGCGCGGGCGCCTCGTCCTCACGCCCTGACCACACCCGGACGCCCGGCGGGGCTGGCCCGGCTCCCACCGGGCAGCGCCTGCCGGGCGGCCGGATCGGCCCCCGTCCACCACCCGGGCGTCCGGGCCGGCCCGTCCGCCGGGCGTTCTCGTCGTCGGGGTCAGCCGACGGGCAGGGCGGCCAGCCAGTCCTGCCAGGCCCGCTCGCTCCGGGCCGGGTCCTGCCCGGGAGCGAAGACGTGGTGCCCGAGGACCAGGGCGTCGCCGCGCTCGGCACCGGAGTGCAGGAACCGGTAGAGCGCGTCGGCGGTGCGGACACCGACGTAGGTCGGCAGGCCGGCCAGGTCGACGACGCCCTCGATCGGCGGCAGCCCGGCGACGGTGAACCGGACGCGCTGCCCCTCGGCGAGCGGACCGGCCGCGCCAAGGGCCTCGGCCACGGCCGGCCACACCCGGTCCGCGCCGCCGACGCCCGGGCGGAAGGCCGAGACCGGGGTCGCGGTCCGGCCGGGGAAGTGGGCGAGGTACGCGGCCAGCGTCCCGAGGTACATGTCCCAGCCGATCCCCATGGCCTCGTACTCGGTCTCCCAGTCGTCCCCGAGGACGCCGCTCTGGACGAGCCGCAGGGTCGTGCTGCCCCGCTCGCGGCCCTCGATCAGGTATTCCATGGCCATGAACGTGCCGTCCGGGGCCGGTTCGGTGCGGTCGGCGAGCCGCTTGCCGGGCTCCCACGCGGTGATCGTCGACTCCTCGACGTGGCCGGCCATCGTCAGGCGGGTCCGGCCGCCCACGCCCGGCTCGACCTCCGTGCGGCCCATGAACCAGGAGTCGATGCCCGGACCGGTGGCGATGGCCTCCCACACCTGCTCGGGCGTGGCGGCCAGCTCGACGTCCTTGCGCAGCTCGAAGTGATGTCCCATGTCAGTCAGTGCTCCTCGTTCGCGGTGCTGTCGTCGGGGTCGGCGCTGGGGTGCAGGGCGACCACCACCCGGTGCTCGCGGCCGCCGGGGGCGTTCTCGTCGTGGTACCTGCCGACCAGGGCGGTGACGGTGGCCGCCAGTTCCTCGGCGAAGGCCGCCCGGTCGGCCGCCGAGGCGAACCGGACGGTGCCGTCGACCGCGAACGTCGCCACCCGCTGCTTCGCCCGCTCGGCGCCGGTGATGAGCGCACCGACGTCCTGCACGAGGCGGGCGGCCAGCGCCAGCAGCCACCGCGCCGACAGCCGGTCCGGCGACTGCGCCGGGTCGGGCCGGACGGCGGCGAGGGCGGCGGGCGAGATCACGTACGACGCCGCGATGGCCCGCATGACCCGCTCGGTCACGTTGCCCTTGCGGCGCTCCTCCACCAGCTCGACCAGGCCGTGCTGCTCCAGCGCCCGGAGGTGGTAGTTGACCTTCTGTCGGGGCAGGCCGACGCGGGCGGCGAGCATCGTCGCCGAGGCTGGCTCGGCGAGCGCGGCCAGCAGCCGGGCCCGCATCGGGTCCAGCGACGCCTCGGCCGCCGCCGGATCCTCGATCACTGCGATGTCGAACATGGGCACAGCGTCCCACCGACAATTTTTCTTGTCAAGACAGCTGCAATTGTCGGTCGCTACCCACCTCGGCCTGCGATGCCGGGGCACCCCGCCCCGCAGGCCGGTCACTCCTACCGGTCGACGAACGTGGCGTCGCGCCCCGCCTGGTAGACCCGACCGCCGAGAGTGGCGGACGCGTGCTGGGTGACGGTCACGGGCTGCGTCGGAGCGTTGGCCGCCGACACGATCCGCTCCACCAACGAGACGCGGTCGGGATAATCGGTCAACCGGGTCAACAGCACACCGGCGACCTGTTCGCGCAGTGCGTCGGTGGCCGCGTCCCGGTCGCGGCCGGGCAGCGTCGCCAGGTCCTGCCGCCGCTTCTCAAGCCACTCCAACGCGACCGCGTCACGCTCGTCGCTGCCGCCGACCAGCCGGGCAGCCGTGCCGCGTACGGCGGTCCATGCCTCGGTCGCCATCGCGGCCACCAGCGCGGCCGCCCCGGCCTGTGCAAGTTCCGCCCATTGACTCGGATCCATCGATGCCCTCCTCGTGGTCAGATGTCGCCTTCGGCTGATGTCCTGGACGACGCCCGGGCACCGTTGACCCGGCCGTTTCGTGGTCGGGTCGTCGGTGCGTCGTCGGAAGCCCCTGGCTGGGACGCCGCCGACCGTCGCAGACGTTGAGCCAGATCCTGCACCGCCCTGCTCCCCTCGGCCTCGATCTGCGCGGTGTGCCTGCGCACCTCGAAGTCGATGCGCTGGCGCCGCATGTCACCGTCGGCCCGGGCGCGGTGGCGCTGGACATCGAGATCCTCGGCCACGGTCGACTCGGCACTGCGCGTCGCCTTCTCGTGAAGGCGCTCGGTACTCGCGATGCGCTGGTCCACCAACCGGTCGTACGCCGTGGCTCCGGTAATGAACTTCACCAGCACCGGAAGGCAGTCGATCAGGATGAAGAAGATGCGGATCAGCCAGGTGGCCGCGAGCAGGGACGGCACGTCTTCCGTGAGATCACCGAGTGCCTCCAGTCGCTCCAGGAACCCGATCGCGCCCTGATGGCTCGCCAGTTCGGCCACCTGCCTGTCGATCTCGGCGGCCCGTTGCTGCTCGGCGGTCTCGGTCCCGGTACGAACCTGCGACTCCAGTTCCGAGATCGTTCTCTGCAGGGCCACGAGACGTTCGTTGTCCGCCCCGATCGGGTGTTCCGCCTCGAACGACTGGGCCTGGCGTTCCAGACGTCGGCAACGAGGGCCCTCGCCGACCTCACCGCTGAGTCCGCTGCCGCTGGCACCCGCACATTCCCGCCGGGTCAGATCCCGCAGGCGGCGCAGTTCCGCAGTGTCCTCGTCGATCTGCTTGCGCAGCGCTGACGCGTCCTTCCGGGCAGCGGACAGTTGGCTGGCGGCACCGGTCGGAGATGCTCCCGACGCGACGACGAAAGGCCGGCAGTCCGACGGCGTCGTGATCGTCCTCTCCCGAGAATCCGTGGGCAGCGGATTGCAGGCGACGATGCTTCCGCGGAGGTCGTCGAGTTCCTGTTTGCGGCCGTCCTGGATGTGCTCCACCACCGCCGTGTGAAAAATCTTGAGCACCAGGGGTTCGGCCACCACGACACCCAGGAACACCGCGACGACCAACCTGGGTACCAGCACCGACGCCCGCCGCCGCCACTGCGACCCGGTCGACGTGGCCACCAGCCAGCGGTCGAGGTTGAGCACGAACAGCATCCACGCGAGCACCGGCAGGGCGAGCCACCAGTAGTTGCGGCCGAACACCGCGCTGAGTGCGTTCCACATCGAGAACCCGGCGAGCACCGCCGTCCCGAGCACGACCCCGCCCAGTGCGGTGTATCGGGCGCGTTCGGTCGGCACCCACGCCAGCATCTCCTCGTCGACGCCGGTCAGCACCCGCAGGTAGCGGCCGGGGCCTCGGTCCGTCGGGGCCTTCTCCACGTGGAAGCTGGCGTCACTGTCGGTCGTCGGCTCCTGCACGGCAGCCGCCTCCGGCGACGGTCCCTCCTGGGGACTACGGCTGTTCATCATTCAGTTCGTCCTCGTCCAGGAGCAGATCGTCGCCGCCCTCGGCGGTTATGCTGCGGGGCCGCTGCCCAGGCCCGCCGCCGGACTCGATCCCGGAGGCGGGCTCCGACCGACGCAGTCGGAGGCTGTCGGTGAACGCCTGCACGAGCAGGCTCGGATCGACGTTCAGACGCTCCAGGTGGCCGTCCTTCTGCAGGATGGCCAGCAGTTCCGTGATCTTGCCCTGGTCTTCCGCCGATCGGGCGTAGGCCCGGTCGGCGGCGTGGGACACCCTGGTCTCGCCACGGGCGATGGCCAGGGCCTCCAGCACCTCGGGGCCGGTACGGATCAGGTCGGCCAGTTCCTCGGCCTGCTTCGTGACGAACCCGCCCTCAAGGTCCTTCAGGTTCTGCTGCCACTTCGTGTCGCGGATTTTCGAGGCGTGGTCGACGAGCGCGGACGGTGTCGCCACCTCGACCATCCCGAACTCCACCTCCATTCCCCGGATCCGAGGCGGGTGGATGGTGCAGTACGCACTCAGCTCGGCGTTGACCTCGTCGCGGACCTCGTTGATGGCGTCGACGGGATAGCTGACGCCCAGGCTGTCGAGCTCCCGGTCCCGCTTGATGTGGTCGAGTAACGGCCCGGTCACGTCGAGCAGGCCGTCCCGGACGACGGTCTCGGGGTCGGTGACGCGGCACTGGAAGGCCACCCGGACGCGGAACACGTCCGCCGGGCTCTTCGACGGGATCCGTACGTCGACCGTGACCCGCCTGGGGCGTACGTGAACGAGGCTGACGGCGACGGCCTCCACCACCGCCTCCTCACGGCCGGTGAGGTGCCGGCGGTCCTCGAAGACCGCATACCGACTGCCCAGATCGAACACGAGGACCGTCCCCGGTTCCTGCCGCGGCAGCTCGGACAGGTCCCGCCGGGCGAACTTCAGGAAGGACGAGCGGGGTCGGTCGAGTGGGCGTTCGCAAATCACCGGATAGGTACTGTCAGTCATCGGGCTCTCCCTACGGCCAGGTGGTGGTTGTCGATAACCGGCACCCGAGCAGCGCCGTCAGCACGGTGGTGAGGGGCAGCCCGTTGTCGGCACGGTCCGCCTCCTGTCGCAGGCCCCCGTCCAGGTCCGCCCACTGCTGCGGAGAGAGGACCTCGCGCATCGCCTCCCCCAGTCGACGAACGGCAGGCAGGGAGTCCTGGTCGCCGTTCAGCGCCTGTAGCGCGGCGAACAGCGTCGTCCGGGTCCGGCTCCGGTGCGGGGCGCTGCAAAACAGTTCGCCCCACAGCGAGCCGAGCCGAGCGGCGTTTCGCTGGTCCTGCCGGATCACGGTGGCCGCCACCAGCGCGTCCGTCGGCTCCTGCCGGGCGGACAGGACGTTGAGCACCGTCTCGAAGGTGGCCCGACGGTCTCGCTGGCGGGAGCCGGGCTCGAGCGAGCGCCGCAGTTGGATCTGCAGGAACTTCAGCACCCGACGGGTGGTGTCCGGATCCTCCACGGCGGTGGCGAACAGCATGCCCAGCGCCGCGCAGGCGACCATGCGGATACTGACGCTCCGCATCGCGAGGGCCCACAGCCAGCGCAGTGCGTCGGACGAATACCGTGCGCCCAGAGGTCCGCCGAGTGCACTCGCGGCTGTCGTCGCCCGTCGCTGGCCGGAGTTCTGCGCCCACCGCTTGGTGATGCCGAGCGCCGCGGAGGCGTTGCGGCCGTCCAAGCCGATCCAGGACAGCGTCGAGGCCGCCGCGAGGCGTTCCGGGGCGGTGCCGTCCGCCCACCGATCGAGGATCGCGTGTCCGACCTCCTGAAAGGACAGCGTGCTGTAGAGCGCCATACCGATGCCGAGACGTATGTGCAGCGAAGACGGCGGGCGGGCAGCGACCTCGTCCAACCAGTCGCGAAGCGGAGCCCACAACTCGTAGCCGTAACGGTCGTGCAGTTGCCGCAGCACCAACTCCTGCATGCCGGGCTGCGCGAAGGACACGCTGCGCCCGGCAGCCTCACCGTCCAGATTCAGCTGCTTCCTGTTGTCGACGGCGATCAGGCTGTCGTTCCGGTCGCGGCGTCGGGACTGCGGCATCACGGTGCCCACGGCTGCGGCTCCGGTCTCCACGCGGGCCGCCGGGACGGGACCGATCCTCTGGCGGTAGAGCGCCTTGAGGCGGTCGAGCAGGAATTCGTACGTCGGCTCTGGCGTGCCCGCGGCGAAGGTGAGCGCGGCGACCCCGAGCACCTCGTCAACGCTCGGTTCACGATCGAACCAGGCTGCCACGCGTTCCTGCTCGGAACTCCTCAACCCGGCGAGCGCCTGCTCCGGGCCGTCCGCCAGCAATTCCACGACCTTGAGGACGTCCCGGGGACAGATCAGCGTGCGGACGTGCTGGCGCAACTGCTCGAACGCGGGGGTGTTGCAGACCTCGCCTGGCATCTCGGCAAGCCACTTGTCGAACAACCTGACAGGATCGGGCGCCGCCCAGTCGACCATCAGATCGGCCATCGGGCCCCGGGGCCGCACCCCGAGGTTGGTGGTGATCACCAGATGCGCCTGTCCCCGCAGCGCGGCGGTGAGTCGTTGCACCTCGAACTGCTGGACGGCGCTGGCCTCTCCGTCGCGCAGTTGGTCCCGCACAATGTAACCGCCGGCGTTGCCGAACTTGAGCCGCGCCAGTTCGGTCAGGGACAACGCCGGCGAGATGTTCGTGGGTGGGATCTGGTCCGACGCCACCTCGTGCAGCAGCGCGATCGCCCCGGTGTACTTGCCGATGCCGTCAGGGCCGCAGAGGACCACCATGCCGCACCGGTTCAACACGTCCCGCGCCTTGCGGAACGCCTCCGGCGGCCGGAGGTAGCAGCGAAGGGCGTGCCGCACATCCTCGGGCCGCATGGGCCCGGTGGCTGCGGCAGGACGGCGCGAGGACCCGTCGAACGACATGCCGAAGTTCGAGTTCGACGCCGAGACGCCGTAGAAGTACTGGTAGTTGATGTACCTCGCATGCTCATGCACCTCGTCGCGGAGGTCCTCCTCGGACTCCGCCGCCGGCGCCGTCCCCTGCGGCGCCGGGGCACCTGGTGGGTTCTCGTCGGTCGGCTTCTCCTCCGCCGGCGGAACTGGGGCGCCCGGCTCGTCGTCAACCATTTCGTTCGCCCCCGAAGTTGAAACCGATGACGCCGCGATCGACCGTCACGCCCTCCTCGAACGTGGTGTGGTTGACGTACGTCGGGCCCTCGCCCCCGCCGTAGCGCGCGCCGGTGAGGTCGCGGCCGGCCTGCTGTACCCGGCCCTCGCTGTCGGCTGTCGCTGCCTGCCGCGGCCGGTCGCGGCCATCTGCCGCAGCGGCATCCTTACGACCCTCGGCCGCGGCGGCCTTCTTACCGAACACACGCTTCAGCACCGACGGCGCGAGGCCCGGCACCCGCACCCAGCCCACGTGATCGGATTCCTTGGCGCGGACCCGCACGGGCACGAAATCGGTCGGCTCAAGGCTGGTGTGCGCGGCGACCACGGTGTCCTCGTAGACCTGGCGGGACAGCATCACCGCGAGGAACGTCTCATCGGACGCATGGAGGGCCTGCCGCAACTGGTCGCTGTTCAGCAGGCGCCCCACGGTGACCGGCGCACTTCCGGCGAATCCGTTCGCGGCACGCCACGCCGGCCCGTGATGGATCGCCAGGCGCAGGCGGATGCACCAGTCAGCCTTACGCCCTTCGTTGACCCGGCGCAGCCCGGTGTTCAGCTCGCGGACGAAGTCGTCGACCAGCAACTCTTCGCGCTGACCGGTCGGAAGCACCGAAAGCTCGCCGTCTCCGCTGCGCTGCGTATCCCAGGTGTCGTGGTCGAGACCCACACACGACGCCGCGTCGGCGATCAGTGAAACCAAATTCTGCTGGATGTCGGTGTGTTGACGGCCGGCCCGGCGGCCGTAACCCTGCATGTCGACGGCTACGCACAAACGACGGTCGGTACTCGTAGATCGGGCCACCATGATCCGTTCTCCTGCCGCATCGGTTCGGTGGCCCCACTCTGACGCCGATCCCCCAAGATCAATCCGTCTCAGTGCGGGATCTCGTCACACATCTCCGCCGCCCGCCGCAGGCCCGCCAGATCAGTGATCACCATTCGTCGGTATCCGCGGACGACGAGACCGTCCTTGTTCAGGCCGTGCAGCACCTTCTCGGCGGTGCGCAGCGCGACACCGGCAAGGGACGCCAACTCGGCCTGAGTCAGGGCCACGCCCAGGTCCCAGCCGTCGGCTGCCCGGTGGCCGTAGATCCGCCCGATCTCCAGGATGATCCGGCTGAGCCGCACCCCGGCGGGGCGGGTGGTGATGTCCACCCGTCGACTGTTGGACCAGCGCAGCCGCTCGCTCATCATGCGCATGAGTTCCAGCGCCGCATCCGGGTACGAGCCGATGAACGCCGTCAATTCGGCACGGCTGATGATCCGGGCGCGGGTTTCCACGGACGTGACCACGCTGGCGGAGCGGGGTCGCCGCTCCAGCGCCGCCATCTCTCCGACCATGTCACCGGAGACCCGCACCGCGAGCATCGATTCCTGGTCCGCCTCCGTTGTGGTGACCTTGACGATGCCGGAGAGCAGAAGATAAACGTGACTGTCACGGTCACCCTGCCGGATGATCACACGGTCAGGCGGGAACAATACGCCGGTCCCGATTCCCAACAGTGCTCGGCTCGTCGTCGGATTCATCCGGCCGAGGAGCGTCGCCCTCGGCCAGGCCCGGAATTGCGCCTGCCCATTGCCCGGCCCGTTCAACGCGCCTCCGAATTGTTCCCGCACGCCCCATGCGAAGCGCAGTCCAGAAGACATGAGAGCAGCAGGAACAGTCAAGAGCACGATCGACGTACGCCACCTGGACCTTCACGCCAGATCAGCCTCGGTCGGTCGGAGCGAAATGGTGGCGGACGGGCCGGCAGATCAGGCGTTACGTCGGCGACTCCCCACGGCCGTATCATAACGAGCGACGTTGCCGGAGATCATCGGCAGCCGATCGAATGGCCGGTGACGGATAAATGACGGTTCCCGCTGCTGTCCGCTCGTCACCCCTCGACGGGACGCAGACGCACGCGGCGCAGCAGTTGGGCGTTGAGCGCCACCACGATCGTCGAGGCGGACATCAGGATGGCCCCGACCGCCGGGCTGAGCGTCACCCCGGCCCAGGCCAGCACGCCCGCGGCCAGCGGAAGGGCGACGACGTTGTAGCCGGCCGCCCAGCCCAGGTTCTGGATCATCTTGCGGTACGAGGCCCGCGACAGCCGGATCACGCCGGTGACGCCCCGCGGGTCGGACGAGGCGAGCACCACCCCGGCGGACTCGATCGCCACGTCGGTGCCGGCGCCGATGGCGATGCCCACGTCGGCCCGGGCCAGCGCGGGGGCGTCGTTCACCCCGTCGCCGACCATCGCCACCCGCAGCCCGCGCCGTTGCAGGTCGGCCACGGCGTCGTCCTTGTCGGCGGGCAGCACCTCGGCGAACACCTCGTCGACGCCGGGACGGAACCCGAGGTCGGCGGCGACCGCCTCGGCGACCGGACGGGCGTCCCCGGTGATCATGACGATCTTGCCGACGCCCTGCTCCCGCAGCTCGGCGATCGCCTCGCGGGCCTCGGGACGGACCTGGTCCTCCAGCGCCAGGGCGCCGAGGACGGTGGCCGTGTCGCCGTCGAGGCGCAGCAGGTGCAGCACCGCCGCGCCCCGGCGCGACCACTCGCCCTGCCGGTCGGCCAGGTCGTCCGGCGTCCGCGCGCCCAGCTCGCGGAGCAGGGCGGGACCCCCGACGGCGTACGCCGTGCCGTCGACCTCGGCGCGGACGCCGCGCCCGGTCAGCGAGCGGAACCCCGTCGCCCGCCGGGCCACGCCGCGCCCGGCCCCGGCGGTCACGATGGCCCGGGCCAGCGGATGCTCGCTGTCCGCCTCCACCGCCGCCGCCAGGGCGAGCACCTCGTCCTCGCTGCCGTTCCCCGTGGCCGCCACCCCCGACACCACGTGCTCGCCCCGGGTCAGGGTGCCGGTCTTGTCGAACAGCACCGCGTCGACCGTGCGCATCCGCTCCAGCGCCAACCGGTCCTTGACCAGGATCCCGCCCCTGGCCGCCACGGCGGTCGACAGCGCGATCACCAGCGGGATGGCCAGGCCCAGCGCGTGCGGGCAGGCGATCACCAGCACGGTGACGGTACGCACCACGGCCCCGCCGAGGTCGCCGAGCACGGCCCAGGTCACCAGGGTCGCCAGGGCCACCACGGTCGCGACGTAGAACAGCCAGGCGGCGAAGCGGTCGGCGAGCACCTGCGCGCGACCGCTGGACTGCTGGGCCTGGGCCACCAGGCGCTGGATGCCGGCCAGCGCGGTGTCCTCGCCGACCGCCTCGACGCGCACCCGGACCGCCGCGTCGGTGGCCACCGTGCCGGCGACCACCCGGTCCCCGACGCCCCGGGAGACCGGCCGCGACTCGCCGGTCACCATGGACTCGTCCAGCTCGGCGCCGCCCTCGACGATCCGGCCGTCGGCCGGCACCCGCGCACCGGGCCGGACCAGCACCAGGTCGTCGACCCGCAGGTCCGCCACGGACACCCGCTCGACCCCACCGTCCGCCGCCACCCGCTCGGCGTCGTCGGGCAGCAGCGCCGCCAGGGCGGACAGCGCGCCCTGCGCCTGCCCGATGGCCTTCATCTCCTGCCAGTGCCCGAGCAGCATAATCGTGACCAGGGCGGCGAGTTCCCACCAGAAGTCCAGGTCGAAGACGCCGAGCGCGGTGGCCGCCGAGGCGACGTACGCCACCGTGATGGCCATCGCGATGAGCAGCATCATGCCGGGCGCCCGGTCGCGCACCTCCCGCACGGCCCCGGCCAGGAACGGCCAGCCGCCGTAGAGGAAGACGACGGTGCCGAGGACCGGGCCGACCCATGCCATGCCCGGGAACTCCAGCCGGTAGCCGAACCAGTCCATCACCATCTCGCTGGTCAGGACGATCGGCACGGTGAGCGCCAGGCTCAGCCAGAACTTCCGGCGGAACATCTCCGGGTCGTGCCCGGCGTGCTTGTCGTGCCCGGCGTGCCCGCCCGCGCCGTGGGCGTGCTGGCCGGCGTGCGTGTCGGAGGCACCCGTCGCGCGGGGCGGGTGGCCGTCGTGGTGGTGCGTCTCGTGGGGCATCTGCGCCTCCTCCCGACCCACGATATACCCCCTCCGGGTATACGTCGTCGGATCTCTTCGAGAAGCCGGCCCCGGGGCCCGCGCCTCCCCGGCGATCCCGCACGGCAGCCCCGGGTTTGGCTGACCCCCGGCGGGTCACCTGGGAGAGGCGGGCGGAGGGTTTGCGGCGGTGGGCGCCGGGAAGCCCGACGGTCGAACCCGCGCGAGAGGGAGATGACGCCATGCACGTGCTCCATGAGGATCCGCGTCGGGTGAGGGACGAGGCCGCGCCGCGTCCCGGGGGCGCGTCGTGAGCGGGCCGGTCGCCGCCGAGCCGGTCGGCGAGCTGGAACTCGTCCACGCCTTCACCGGCCCGATGCCCACCGGCGTGAGCGTCTCGCACACCGGCCGGATCTTCGTCAACTTCCCGAAGTGGGGCGACGAGGTGCCCGCCACGGTGGTCGAACTGCGCGACGGCCGCGAGGTGCCCTTCCCCGACGAACGGTGGAACAGCCCGTCGGGCGACGACGACGCGGAGGCGTTCGTGTCGGTGCAGAGCGTCGTCGTCGACCCCGCCGACCGGCTCTGGGTCCTCGACACCGGCAGCCCGATGTTCCGCCCCACCACGCCCGGCGGCCCGAAACTGGTCCGCGTCGACCTGGACACCGACACCGTCGCCCAGGTGATCACCTTCCCGACCGACGTCGCCCTGCCCAGCACCTACCTCAACGACGTGCGCTTCGACCTGCGCCGCGGCGAGGCGGGCACCGCCTACATCACCGACTCCTCCGACTCCGGCCCGAACGGGATCATCGTGGTGGACCTGGCCAGCGGCGCGTCCTGGCGGCGGCTGCACGACCATCCGTCCACGAAGGCCGAGCCGCTGGAGACGTTCCGGCCCGTGGTCGAGGGCCGGCCGTTCCTGGAGCGCCCCGCCGACGGGCCGCCGAAGCCGGTGACGATGGGCGCGGACGGCATCGCCATCTCCGCCGACGGGTCCCGGCTCCACTACTGCCCGCTCGCCTCCCGCCGCTGGTACAGCGTGTCCACCGACGCGCTCACCGACCGCTCGACGGCCGACGACCAGGTCGCCGCGTCGGTGGTGGACGAGGGCGACAAGGGCGGCGCCTCCGACGGCCTGGAGACCGACGACGCCGGCCGGCTCTACCTCACGTCGTACGAGCACGACGCGGTGCTGCGCCGCCTCCCCGACGGCGGATACGAGACCGTGGCCCACGACCCGCGGCTGCTGTGGCCCGACACCATGTCCGTGGCGAGCGACGGGCACCTGTACGTGACCGCCAACCAGTTGCACCGCCAGGCGAAGTACCAGCGCGGGCAGGACCTCCGGCGCAAGCCGTACGCCCTGTTCCGCATCCGGATCGACGCCGGCCCGGTCCGGCTGCGCTGACCATCGCCGCTGACGGCACGGCGCCGGCACCCCACGCGGGATGCCGGCGCCGTGTCCTCCGGGGACGGTCAGCTCATGGTGGCGAGCAGGTCCCGGCAGGCCCGCTCGCACGCGCGGCAGGCCTCGGCGCAGATCCGGCAGTGCTCGTGCATGCCCGCGTGGCCGGCGCACTCGTCGCCGCAGGACTTGCAGGCGGTGGCGCACGCCTCCAGCAGCGTGCGGGTGATGTTGGCGTCGTAACCGGTGTGCCGGGACAGCACCCGGGCGGTCGTCGTGCAGATGTCCGCGCAGTCCAGGTTCGTCCGTACGCACTTCGTCAGCTCGGCGACCATGTCCTCGCTCAGACAGGCGTCGGCGCAGGCGGTGCACGCCTGGGCGCAGGTGTTGAGCGCCTCGACGACGGCGGCCAGCTTGGCCCGGTCCAGGTTGATCGACTTCGGGTACGTCTCGAGCATCGGCATCGTGGTGCTTGGCACGGCGTTCTCCTCTCGGTCATTGCCTGAGCACTACCCGCGACCGACGCCCGGCATGCGGCCGCCGGCGGTACCGGTCGATACCGTCCGGGTCGACACCGCTTCCGGGTCCCACCGGCCGGTCGGCTCCGGGGGGCGACAACGCGTCGGGCGTCGCGTTGGCCGATGATCGGGACCGTGATGTTCAGACGCCTCCGGGAGACGGCCCGCGAGAACCGCCGGCAGCAACGGCTCATGTCGAAGTCGAAGAACCCCGACGGCTGCTGCGACTGCTGCGACCTGGGACTGTTCTCGACCCTGCTGACGCTCGGCGCGGCGACGGCGGCGGCGACCCGGGCGCCGGTGCTGGACCGGGCGGGGGTGGCGGCGATCCGGGGCTACCGCCGGTGGCTGTCGCCGCACTGGCCGGGACGGTGCCGCTTCACGCCGACCTGCGGGGCGTACGGGTTGACGGCGGTGGAACGGCACGGGTTGGCGGTGGGCGGACGGATGGCCGCCGAGCGGGTGCGTCGCTGCCGCCCGGGGGTGCCCCGGGGCACCCACGATCCGGTGCGCCGACCGATGAGCCCTGGAGTGAGCCGGCCGGAGATCGGGTAGAACGAGACCATGGGCCAGCTGAGCAGTTCCACACCCCCGCCGCAGGCCGTTGAGCTGCGGCGGTGGACGTTGCAGGAGGCGGTGGACCTGCGTGCCCTGCGGGCGTCCCTGCACGAGGAACTGACCGGCGACGTGCTCGGGGAGGGCGAGGCCCTGGAGGAGGTTCCCGAGCTCGTCGCGCTGATCGCCACGGAGCTGGCGACGAACGCCCTGCGCCACGGGATCCCGCCGACCATCGTCCGGCTGCTCGCGACCGACGACTGCCTCATCCTCGACGTCGCCGACCACGACCTGGGGTCCCTGCCGCAGCTCGCCGAGGCCCGGCCCGTCGGCGACGGCGGGCGCGGCCTGGAGCTGGCCCGCGCCCTCTCCCTCGACGTCGGCTGGTACGCCACGGGCACCACCAAGAACATCTGGGCGTCCTTTCCCCGCACCGAGCGCCTCAGTGGCGCGCGGAGCGCCTGACCGGGCACCGGCCGGCGCGGCGGCGCAGCCCCCGGGGGCGGAACGGCCGGCCGGCCCACCGTCGGGCGGCGAACCGGTCGAAAGCGTCCGCCCCCGGCGTCCCGGCAGGTCGCGGACCCGGTGCCCGTTCCGAGGCGGCCTACACTGGTCAGCGTGAGGCGACCAGCATGATCAACAGCGAACGGCGGACCGCGCCGGGCAGTCACATCTGCTGGTCGTACGACGACCTGGAATCCCTCGCCGACCAGGCGGAGCGCCACCTTGCCGCGGGCCTCGCGGCCGGCGAGCGCTTCTGGTACGTGACACCGCGCCCCTCGGACCTGGTGGCCGAGCGGCTGCACGCGCTGCCGAGTTTCACCGACGCGGAGCGCCGGGGCGCCGCCGCGGTGGTCCCCCTGGTCTCGACCTACTCGCCCGACCAGGTCGTCGACCCGGCGGCGCAGGTCGCCGCCTACGCGGCCGCCACGGACGAGGCGCTGGCCGCCGGCCACACCGGGCTACGCGTGGTCGCGGAGGCCACCGAACTCGTCCGCACCCCGGCCCAGCTCGACGTCTTCACCCGCTACGAGCACCAGATCGACCGCTACATGCGCACCCGGCCGTTCAAGGCCATGTGCGCCTACCACCGGGTGAAGCTGGGCGACCGGGCGGTCACCGAGCTGGCCTGCATGCACCCGCAGACCAACGTCGAGGACCTGCTGTTCCAGTTGTACGCCGTGGCGCCCGCCGACGGGCACGCCGCGCTCGCCGGCGAGCTGGACATGTCGAACCACGACCTGTTCCGCACCGCCCTGGACCGCGCCGACCTGCGGCCCACCGACGGTGAGCTGGTGCTGTCGGCGGCCGGCCTGCGTTTCGTGGACCACCGCGCCCTGACCCACCTGGCCGAGTACGCGCACCGCCGCGGCGCGACCGCCGTGCTGCGCACCCCCCGCTCGGCCGCGGCCCGCCTGGTGGAGCTGCTGGACCTGCCCGGCGTGCGGGTGGAGGTCACGCCATGAGGACGGGTGCGGCCGCCCAGCACCACGGCTACTACCACGAGGCCGTGCGCTACGACTCCGACGACGAGCTGCTCGCCGTGGCGGTGCCGTTCCTGCTCGGCGGCGTCGAGGCGGGCGAGCCGACCTTCGTGGCCCTGGGCGAGCGCACCGGCGGGCTGGTCCGCTCGGCGCTGCCGGCCGGTTCCGGGGTCGAGTTCCTGCCCGGCGGCGACGTCTACGCCCGGCCCGCCGCCGCCATCCGCTCCTACCGCCAGCTCCTCGCCGAGCAGGTGGCCGCCGGCGCCGGGCAGATCCGGATCATCGGTGAGGTGCCCTCGGTCTCGTTCGGCGCGACCTGGGACTGGTGGGCCCGCTACGAGTCGGCGATAAACCACGCGTACGACGACTTCCCGCTGTGGAGCATGTGCGCGTACGACACCCGGATCACGCCGCCGGAGGTGCTGGCGGACGTGGCCCGGACGCACCCCCGGTTCGCCACCCCCGACGGGCGGCACGTGCCCAGCCCGACCTGGACGCCGCCGAGGGAATTCCTGCGGCAGGGCCCCCGGGTCGTGCCCGACCCTCTCCAGGCGCAGCCGCCGGCCGTGGAGCTGACGGACCCGACGGCGGCCGAGGCGCGCGCCGCCGTGCACAAGGCCGACCAGGGCCAGGTGCCGGACGACGACGTGGAGGATCTGGTCGTCGCGGTGAGCGAGATCGTCACCAACGCGCTGCGCCACGGCAGGCCGCCGGTCCGACTGCGCGTGTGGGCCGGCGTCGACCGCATCGTGGCGACGGTCAGCGACGGCGGCGACGGGCCGGGCGACCCGTTCTGCGGGCTGCTCCCCGTGTCCGACGGCACACCCGGCGGGCTCGGCCTCTGGATCACCTACCAGTCCTGCAACCACGTCACCTGGCAGCGCGACGACACCGGGTTCACGCTCCGGCTGACGGCCGGGAAGGCGTACACCGGCTGACCGGGACGGCCTCACCTCCGGGCGGGCCCGCGCCGGCGGAGGGTGCCGGTCGGCGGGGCCGGCGCCGGTGGTACCAGGCCGCGAAGAGGGCGGTGGCGAGCAGCAGTTCGGCGACGTCGCCGCCGTAGTACATGAACCGGGCCGCCGCGCGCAGCGCGTCGACGTCCCGCTCGGGCAGCCCGGGCGGCAGGGTGGCGGCGTGCGCGTAGAGGTACTTGGCCAACACGGCGTGCCCGGCCCCCGCCGCGAGCAGGGCGCCAACCCGCACCGCCGGGCCCGGCCGGCGCGGCGCCGGGTCCGGGCCGGCCACCGACCAGGCGAACAGGTAGCCGGCGACCACGTAGTGCACGTGCAGGGCGTGGTGCAGCACCGGGTTCCGCTCGGCCGCCGCGTAGAGCGGCGTGAGCAGCACCAGCGCCAGCCCGCCGGTGGTGAGCAGCGCCGCCGTCACCGGATGGGCGAGCACGTGCACCGGCCGGGCCCGCAGGAACCGGCCCACCCGGCGGCCGGCCGCCGGCGGCACGACCCGCAGCAGCAGGGTCACCGGGGCGCCGAGGGCCAGCGCGAGCGGCGCGACCATGCCCAGCAGCACATGCTGGGCCATGTGCACGCGCGGGTCGCCGGGCCCGCCCGCCAGCGGGCCGAGGGCGACCGCGAGCACCCCGCAGCCGGCCAGCCAGGCGACCGTACGCCGGCGACGCCAGCCGCGCCCGTCCCGGGACACGGCCAGCAGGTAGCCGGCGGCGAGCAACGCGACCGCCGCGAGCGGCAGCGGGGCGGGCCCCGCGGCGGCACCGGTGTGCGCGAGCGCCGTCACCGGGCGTCGCGGCCGGAGCGGGACCGCACCCGCCAGGTCACCCACGCGCCGAGCAGCAGCAGCGCCACCGCCGCCACGTTCCACACCACGTCGTACGGGAGCAGGTGCACCCCGTAGCGGATCTGGTGCAGCCGCAGCACCTTGTGGTCGACGATCCCGTCGAAGAGCTGGAACGCCCCCGCGCCGAGCAGGAACCCGCCCCAGGCGGCCCGGGGCACCAGGGCGCCCCGGCGGCGCAGGTCGGCGAACCAGAAGAAGCCGCCGACCAGGGCGAGCAGCTCGGCCGAGTGCAGCAGCCCGTCGGAGAGCAGCCCGACGGAGAGGGTGGACCGGTCGTAGAAGTGGTGCCAGCCGAGGATCTGGTGGAAGACGATCTCGTCGACGGCGGCCATCACCGCCACCCCGATGACCGCGGCGGCGAGGACCGACCGGCGAAGATCAGGTGCGCCGGAGCCGTTGCCCGAAAACCGCGATCCCGCCATCTCACCACCTCGCATCGCTCGCCACCCCCGAACTACCCAGGACCGGCCGAACCATGCGGAAGTTCCCCGTTGACGGGACGGCCAGGCCGGGGCCTTCCGGTGGCACGGGTCACGACCGGCGGACGGCGCGCGGACCCGGCGGTACCTTCGGCGGGCGGGCGACGATCGTTTCCCGGCGCGGAAGAAGCAGACCCCAGGAGGACACGGCCGTGCCGGACGCCGAGGAACTGGTCAACGACGCGCTCGCGGCGGTACGCGGCACCGACGTACGCCTCGCGGAGCGGCAGCTGGACCGGCTGATGATCGGGACGGGCGCCGCGGACGGCGCGGCGGCGGTGGACGCCGCGCTCCTGCGCCGCCTGGCGCGGGGCGTGGGGCGGCTGGCCCAGCACGGCTGGCAGCCGGTGGACCTCGGCCGGCTCGCCGCCCGCCGGCTCGACCCCCGGGCGGCCGGGCTGGTCACCGACGCGCTCGCCGCGCAGCGCCGCGAGCTGACCGACCCGGTGCCGCCGTGGTGGGACGACCAGCTGCGCGACCTGGGCGCCGGGGTGTGGTGGGACGCCGACGAGAGCCACCTGGCCGCCTGGTCCACCCGCGTCGGGTGCGACCGGTTCACCGCGCTGCGGGCGGCGGTCGACGCGCTGGCCCTGGTCGAGGGGCTCCCGCCGATCGCCGTGCTGCGCCCGCCGCCCGGCGCGCCCGGGACGGCCGTCGCGCGCGGCGGGTCGGGCAGCGGCTCCCGGATGCTCGACCGGGTGCGGGCGCTGCTGGCCAAGGCGGAGTCGACCACCTACCCGGCCGAGGCGGAGGCGCTGACCGGCAAGGCCCAGGAGCTGATCGCCCGGCACAGCATCGACCAGGCGCTGCTGGCGGGCGTCGCCGAGCCCGCCGACCGGCCCGGCGGGATGCGCCTCGGCACCGAGCCCCCGTACGCGGGCGCGAAGGCGCTGCTGGCGCAGGAGGTGGCGGCGGCGAACCGCTGCGAGGCCGTCTGGTCCGACGACCTCGGCTTCACCACGGTGCTGGGCTGGCCGGCCGACCTGGAGGCGGTCGAGCTGCTCTACACCTCGCTGCTGGTGCAGGCCACCACGGCGATGCTGCGCGGCCGGGGGGAACGGCGGGCCAGGAGCACCGGCCGGCGGACCCGGGACTACGACGAGTCCTTCCTCAACGCCTTCGCGCTGCGGATCGGCGAGCGGCTGCGGGCCGCCACCGACGCGGCCGACCGGGAGGCGACGGCGCAGGCCGGGCCGGAACGGCTGCTGCCGGTGCTCGCCACCCGCGCCGAGGCGGTACGCGAACGCCTCGACACGCTCTTCCCCGGCGTCGTCCGGGGGCGGCTCACGGTGCGCGACGCCGAGGGCTGGTCGTCGGGCACCTCCGCCGCCGACCGCGCCTCGCTCGGCGCCGGCCCCGCCCCGAAGCGCCAGGTACGCGGCCGGCGCTGAGATTCCGTACCGCCGGCTGTCGGAACCGGCGGGTCGGCTCCGACCCCTCACCGGAAACGCGCCACCATGGGCTCGGCCGAGGAAACGAGGAGCACCCGATGAAGTACATGCTGCTGATCTGGAACCGCCCGGGGTTCGTGGACGGGCTGTCGGAGCAGGAGCGCAGCGCGCTCTTCGGCGAGGTCGACGAGCTGATGCGGGAACTGACCGAGTCGGGCGAGTTCCTCGGCGGCCAGGCCCTGGCCGACCCGTCGCAGGCGCGTACGGTCCGGCTGGCCGGGGACCGGCCGGAGGTGACCGACGGGCCGTACATGGAGAGCAAGGAACAGTTCGCCGGCTACCTGATGGTCGACTGCGACAGTCCCGAGCGGGCCGCCGAGATCGCCGCCAGCTGGCCGGACGTGCGGCGGGGCTTCGGCGTGCTGGAGGTGCGGGCGATCATGGATGAGGCCGGGACGGAAATGTGAGCGGAGGCCACCTGGAGGACCTGCTGCGCGACCTGGCGCCGCAGGTCCTCGGCCTGCTCGTCCGCCGGCACGGCCAGTTCGACGCCGCCGAGGACGCCGTGCAGGAGGCGCTGCTCGCCGCCGCCGTGCAGTGGCCGCGACAGGGCGTGCCGGACAACCCTCGGGCCTGGTTGCTCACCGTCGCCACGCGCCGGCTGGCCGACGAGTGGCGCAGCGAGCGTGCCCGACGCAACCGGGAGGCCGCGCTGGCCGCCCGCGAGCCGGCGTACGCGCCGGCCGTCGACGAACAGTCACCGGCAGGGGACGACACCCTGGCCCTGCTGTTCCTCTGCTGCCATCCGGCGCTGGCCCGGTCGGCCCAGGTCGCGCTGACGCTACGGGCGGTCGGCGGCCTCACCACCGCGCAGATCGCGAGGGCGTACCTCGTGCCCGAGGCGACGATGAGCCAGCGCATCCGCCGGGCCAAGCAGCGGATCGAGGCCGCCGGGGCGCGGTTCACGATGCCCGCCCCCGGGGACCGGGACGAGCGGCTACGGGCCGTGCTCCAGGTGCTCTACCTGATCTTCAACGAGGGGTACACCGCGTCCAGCGGGCCGGACCTGCACCGGGCCGACCTGACCACCGAGGCGATCCGGCTGGCCCGGCTGGTGCACCGGCTGCTCCCGGACGACGGCGAGGTGACCGGGCTGCTCGCGTTGATGCTGCTCACCGACGCGCACCGGGCCGCCCGCACCGGGCCGGCCGGGGAGCTGGTCCCGCTCGCCGAGCAGGACCGCGACCGCTGGGACCACGAGGCCATCGGCGAGGGGACCGCGCTGGTCACCGAGGCGTTGACCTGGTCACCGCCCGGCCCGTACCAGCTCCAGGCGGCGATCGCCGCCGTGCACGCCGAGGCCCCGTCCGCCGGACGCACCGACTGGCGACAGATCCTGGCGCTCTACCGGCTGCTCGCCCGGACCGCCCCGAGCCCGATGGTCACCCTGAACCAGGCCGTCGCGGTGGCCATGGTGGACGGTCCCCGCGCCGGCCTGGCCCTGCTCGCCCCGCTCGACGACGACGACCGCACGGCCGGGCACCATCGGCTCGCCGCCGTCCGCGCCCACCTGCTGGAGCTGGCCGGCGAACCGGAGCGGGCCCGGGCGGCGTACCTGGCTGCGGCCCGGGGGACGACGAGCCTGCCGGAGCAGCGCTACCTGGAGTTGCGGGCCGCCCGGCTGACGGGGACCGACGAGTCCCGGCGGCTGCGGGAGCCGCACTGACGGACGCCGGCCGGCGTGCGGCACGGGGGTGCATGCCGACCGGAGTCCCGGGTCAGGTGTCGACGACGCCGGGCGACGTGCCCGTCGGCCTCAGGCGCGGCACTCGCGGGTCAGCTTCGGGGGGATCGCGGTGAAGGTGGAGTCCATCCAGGCGGCCGGCCGGGACGCCCGGGAACCGGCGTCGATCCGGTCGGCGGTGTCCTGGATCAGGGCGCGGATCTCCGGGTCGGCGGCGCGGCGGGCCTGCGCGCGTACGTCGTCCGCCAGCCCCGCCAGGTTGCGCCGGAGCTGGTCGGCGACCTGCTCACCGGTCAGGTCGCGGGGGACCGAGGCCGCCGAGTCGGTGGCGATCCGCCGGCTGCCGGCGAGGATGAGCTGGTCGACCTCGCGGCAGACCTCGACGGTGTTGGCGGCGGTCGTGGCGACCGGGGAGGGGCTCGGGGCGGCGCTCGCCGGGGCCGTCGGGCTCGGCGGGGCCGCGCCGGTCCGGGCGGTCTCCTCCCGCGCGGTGTCCTGGCATCCCACGGCCAGCACCCCGAGCGCCACCGTGGCGGCGGCGCGGCGCGCGTAGACGACGGATCGGGACACGGGACCTCCCGTTCGGGGTCTCGGCCTTCCCGGGGGTGACGGCACGGGTGCGGCCGGCGCCGGGCGGCGGGACGTCGACCTGCCAACGAGTGGCGCCTGCCGGGGGAAACGTCCGCCGGACGCGCCAGTACGCCCTCCGCCGGGTCGGCTGGTGACCGATCCGGCGGAGGGCGCGTACGCGGGTCAGCTCTTGAAGGCGTCCTTGATCTTCTCGCCGGCCTGCTTGAGCTTGGCGCTGGCCTGGTCGTTGCGCCCCTCGGCCTCGAGCCGTTCGTTGTCGGTGGCCCGGCCGGCGCCTTCCTTCAGCTTGCCGGCCGCATCCTCGGTCGTGTTGTTGACCTTGTCTTCGAAACCCATGTCGACCTCCCGATTGGCGGTGCCGGTACGCCCCTCGAATACCCCGCACCGCCAGCGTCCAACCGTCCGGTCGCCCACCGCCGACGGCCGGCGGGCCGCCGGGCCCGCCACGACCGGTGCCGCCGGCCCTTGACGGACGGGGCCGGCGGCACGGTGCGCAGGGGTCAGGAGACCGGGCGGAAGCCCCGCAGCCGGAGGCTGTTGGCGACCACGAAGACCGAGGAGAAGGCCATCGCGGCGCCGGCGATCATCGGGTTCAGCAGGCCAGCGGCGGCCAGCGGCAGGGCCGCCACGTTGTAGGCGAAGGCCCAGAACAGGTTGCCCTTGATGATGCCGAGGGTGCGCCGGGCGAGCCGGATCGCGTCCACGGCGGCCATCAGGTCACCCCGGACCAGGGTCAGGTCGGACGCCTCGATCGCCACGTCCGTGCCGGTGCCCATGGCCAGGCCGAGGTCGGCCTGGGCCAGCGCGGCGGCGTCGTTGACCCCGTCGCCGACCATCGCCACCACCCGACCCTCGTCCTGGAGCCGCCGCACGACGTCGACCTTGTCGGCGGGCAGCACCTCGGCGACCACCTCGTCGATGCCCAACTCGGCGGCCACCGCGTGGGCGACGGTGGTGTTGTCGCCGGTCAGCAGCACCGGCGTCAGGCCGAGCGCGCGCAGCTGTGCGATCGCCGCCCGGCTCGTCGGTCGGACCACGTCGGCCACCGCGAGGACCCCGCGGGCCCGACCGTCCCAGCCGGCCAGCACCGCCGTCCGTCCCTGGGCCTCCGCCGTGGCCGCCGCCCGCGCGACCTCCTCCGGTACGTCGAGGCCGTGCTCGCGCAGCAGCCGGGGCCGACCGATCAACACCTCCCGGCCGTCGACCGTCCCGCTCACGCCGAGCCCCTCGGCGTTGGCGAAACCGGTCACCGGCGGCAGCACGCCCGCCTCGGCCGCCCCGGCGGCGACGGCCCGGGCGATCGGGTGCTCGGACGCGGACTCCAGCGCCCCGGCGAGCCGCAGCAGCTCCGCGCGGTCCTCGCCGGCCGCCGGGACCACGTCCACAAGCGTCATCCGACCGGTGGTGACGGTGCCGGTCTTGTCCAGCACGACCGTGTCGACCTGCTTCGTGGACTCCAGCACCTCCGGCCCCTTTATCAGGACGCCGAGCTGCGCGCCCCGGCCGGTGCCGACCAGCAGGGCGGTCGGCGTGGCCAGCCCGAGGGCGCACGGGCAGGCGATGATCAGCACCGCCACGGCGGCGGTGAACGCGGCGGTGCCGCCCGACCCGTTGCCGAGCCACCAGCCGAGGGTGCCCACCGCGAGGGCGATCACGATCGGCACGAAGACGCCGGAGATCCGGTCGGCCAGCCGCTGCACCGCCGCCTTGCCGGTCTGCGCCTGCTCGACCAGCCGGGCCATCTGGGCCAGTTGGGTGTCGCCGCCGATGCGGGTGGCGGTGACCACCAGCCGGCCGCCCGCGTTGACGGTCGCGCCGACCACGGGCTCGCCCGGGCCGACCTCGACCGGGACGGACTCGCCGGTGAGCATGCTGGCGTCGACCGCCGAGGTGCCCTCGTCGACCACGCCGTCCGTGGCGATCTTCTCACCGGGCCGCACGACGAACCGGTCCCCCACCACGAGCTGGTCCACCGGGATCCGGGTCTCCGTGCCGCCGCGCAGCACGGCGACGTCCTTGGCGCCGAGTTCGAGCAGGGCCCGCAGGGCCGCGCCGGCGGTCCGCTTCGCCCGCGCCTCGAAGTAGCGGCCGGCGAGGATGAACACGGTCACCCCGGCCGCCGCCTCCAGGTAGATGTTGCCGGCGCCGTCGGAGCGGTTGATGGCGAGACTGAACGGGTGGGTCATCCCCGGCGTACCGGCGGTGCCGAGGAAGAGCGCCCAGACCGACCAGCCGAACGCCGCCAGGGTGCCGAGCGAGACCAGGGTGTCCATGGTCGCCGCGCCGTGCCGCAGGTTGATGAAGGCCGCCCGGTGGAAGGGCAGCCCGCCATAGGCCACGACCGGGGCGGCCAGGGTGAGCGACAGCCACTGCCAGAAGTCGAACTGCCAGGCGGGCACCATCGCCAGCACGATCACCGGCACGGTGAGCACGGCCGAGACCCACAGCCGGGTACGCAGGCCGCGCAGCTCGTCCACCGGCTCGGCGGCCGGTTCGCCGCCGGCGGGCGTGGGCGGGGGCGGCAGGGCCGCCGTGTAGCCGGTCTTCTCCACCGTGGCGATCAGCTCGTCCGGGGTGACCTCGTCGGCGTACCGGACGGTGGCCTTCTCCGTGGCGTAGTTGACGGTGGCGGTCACCCCGTCCATCCGGTTCAGCTTCTTCTCGATCCGGGCCGCGCAGGAGGCGCAGGTCATACCGCCGATTGCCAGCTCGATCTGGTTCGGCGCCGTCAGCAAGGGCTTGGTGGTCATCATGCTTCCCGTCAGTCGTGCCCGTGACCGGGGACGCCGTGGCCGGCGCCGGCGGTCGGGGAGCTCGTGGCGGCGGGCGTGCCCGCCGTCGGGGAGCTGGTCGCCGCCGGGGCACCCGGCGCGGTCGGAGGGCTGGTGGCGACGATGGTGAACTCGGCGGTACGCACCACGCCGCCGTGCTTGAAGTCCAGGTAGAGGCGGTAGGCGCCGGCCGACGGCATCTCCGCCGAGAAGCTCACCTCGGGGCCGGGCCGCGTCCGCCCGTCGCCCGGCTCGCCGTGCGGGTGCACGTGCAGGTAAGCCAGGTCGCCCTGGCGCAGCGCCACCAGGTGGCCGTACGCGCCCAGGTAGGGCTCCAGGTCGGTGACCGGGGCGCCGGCGCGGCTCACGGTCAGGGTCAGCTCGGCGGTGCGGCCGGGCTCCGGGGCGCCGGCGAGCGTCACCGTGTAGCCGTCGACCGTGGTGCTGGTCGCCGGGGCGGGCAGGGGCCGCCCGGTCAGCGCGCCGGGGACGGTCACGTCGACGCCGAGCGTCAGCGCCTCGCCCCCCGTCGGGGTGAAGTCGGCGAACGCCCGCCAGACGCCGGGCCCGGCGAGCGGCGAGTCGACCCGCCAGGTGCCGTCCGGTGCCATCTCGGGGTGCACGTGCCGGAAACCGGAGAGGTCGCGGCGGGCCACGATCAGGTGCATGCGCTTGTCGTGCGCCACGTCGTACGCGGTCACCGCCCCGCCGTCCGGGCCGGTGACCTGGAAGGCGAACTGCCCGGCCGGGGCGTCCACCGGGCGCAGGGTGTAGCCGCGGTCGGAGACGAGCAGGCCGCCGGGCAGGTGCGCCGCCGCGCCATTGTCGCCCCCGTGTCCGGCTCCGCCGTCCTCGCCGTGCCCCCCGCCGGCCTCGTGCGGGGCCTCGGCGGGCGGCGCCACGGGGTCGGCCACCCGGCCGACCCCGTACGTCGCGCCGAACACCACCGCGAGGCCGAGGGCGAAACCGCTCAGCTTCGTCGCCGTGTTCATGGTGTGCCTCGTTTTCCCCGTGCCCGATCTCAGGCGCCGACGAGGTCGTAACCGGCCTCGTCGACGGCGGAGCGCACGGTGTCGGTTTCCAACGGACCCTCGCTGGTGACGGTGACCCGACCGGCGGCGACGTCGACCTGGACGTCGCTGACGCCCTGGATCGCGCCGACCTCGGTGCTGACCGCAGTGGCGCAGTGCCCGCAGGTCATGCCCTGCACCTGGTACGTCGTGGTGATCATCGAACTCTCCTCTCGCCGCCCCCAGCCTATACCCCCCGGGGGTAAATCGGAGGCGGACCGGTGCCCGTGCCTTGTACCGGTACCCGGTGGGGGTATCCCGGCCAGGAACGAACGTACCATACCCCCGAGGGGTACGGTATCCTCGACCCCATGACCACACCGACGCCCACCCCGACCAGGGGTTACACCGCCAGCAAGGATCAGCTGCTCGCGCGGCTGCGCCGCGTCGAGGGGCAGGTCCGTGGCATCGAGAAGATGGTCGACGAGGATCGCTACTGCATCGACGTGCTCACCCAGATCTCCGCGATCCAGGCCGCCCTGGACAAGGTCGCGCTGGGCCTGCTCGACGGGCACGCCCGGCACTGCATGCGCGAGGGCGCGGCCGAGGGCCGCGCCGACGAGATGGCCACCGAGATGATGGCCGCCGTCGGCCGCCTGATGAAGCGCGGCTGACCCGCCCCGGCACCCGACCCCGCGAGGCGCGGCCCCACGGCGACGCCACACCTCCGACACCACACCTCCGACACCACCCGCACGACCTGCGCCCGGATGCCGGGGTGGCTACCATTCGGCCGGTGGCCCTCCGGATTCCGCACCGCCCGCCCCGCGCGCCCCGCCGGGCGGCGGCACCGCCCGCCCGCGACCGGACGGGGGCCCAGGACCGCGGTACGTGACCGCACCGCCACGCGGAAGCGATCCCCGTCCCGGCCACGCGGCGACGGGTGAACCGACCGGCCCCGCCGGCACGTACCCCGCCCTGGATTCGTAGGGAGACACTCGATGGGCGCCGACCACACCCGTCCCGCTCCGTCCGCCCCGCCGAGGGTGCGGCGGATCCTCGTCGCGACGGTGGTGCCCCTCTTCGTCGCCACGCTGATCGCCGCCCTGGTGCTGTGGCCGTGGAACGCGCCCGACCCGGCGACCGGCACCGACGCGCCCCGCTACCACGGCACGGTGACCCGGGTGGTGACGGAGCCGTGCCCGCCCGCCCCGGAGACCCCGGAGGGGAGCCCCGACGCGCCACAGGGCCCCTGCGGCACGGTCACCGTACGGGTGCAGGACGGCCCCGACGCCGGCCAGCAGGTGGAGACGCCGGTGCCCGTGGGCCCCGGCGCGCCGACCGTCGCCGTGGACGACGAGATCATCCTGGTCGAGCTCACCGACCCCGCCGACCCCACGGCCAGCACCTACAACATCGCCGAGCACCAGCGCGGCAAGCCGCTGGTCTGGCTGGTGGCGCTCTTCGCGGCCGCCATCGTCGCCTTCGGGCGGTGGCGTGGGCTGGCCGCGCTGGGCGGCCTGGCGGCGAGCTTCGCCATCCTGCTGACCTTCGTGCTGCCGGGCATCAGCGCCGGGAACCCGCCCCTGCTGGTCGCGGTCGTCGGCGCCGCTCTGATCATGTTCGTGGTGCTCTACCTGACCCACGGCGTGACGGCGCAGACCTCGGTCGCCGTGCTCGGCACGCTGGGCAGCCTGGTGCTGACCGGTGTCCTCGGCACGATCGCCACCGCCGCGACCCACCTGACCGGGTTCGGCTCCGAGGACGCCACCACGCTGTCGATGTACCAGGCCGACGTCGACCTGCACGGGCTGCTGCTGGCCGGGATCATCATCGGCTCCCTCGGCGTGCTGGACGACGTCACGGTGACCCAGGCCGCCACGGTCACCGAGCTGGCGCACGCCAACCCCGGGCTGTCCCGGACGCAGCTCTACCGGGCGGCGACCCGGGTCGGCCGGGCGCACATCGCCTCGACGGTGAACACCATCGTGCTGGCGTACGCCGGCGCCTCCCTGCCGGTGCTGCTCCTGCTGACCGCCGACTCGCGGGCGGTGACCCAACTTCTCACCAGCGAGTTCCTCGCCCAGGAGATCGTCCGCAGCGCGGTCGCCACCCTGGGTCTGATCGCCGCCGTGCCGCTGACCACCGCGCTGGCGGCCCTGGTGACCACGGCCGGCCGACGCGGCGGGGACGCGACCGACCGCGCCGCCACCGCGCCCGCGCCGACGCCCCGGCCGGCCACCGAACGGTCCGAGGCGCTGGAGGCCCTCAGCGGGCCGCGCGGGGACACGCCGTCCGCCGCTCCCGCCGGATGGCCCGATGGGCACAGAAGTACGGACACCGCATGGTGACGCTCCTCAGCGTGACCGAACAGGACGTTCGTCCTGATAAATGCGTCACTGGTCACCGTCCGCCATTACGAAATAACGCATTTAGTCGGCTTAGGGACGTAGATCCCCGGGAGCGTTCTCGGGTAACCTCGCTGCCGGTCACCGCCGAAGGCGCGCAGCGGCGCCTGCGGTGCCGCCGCCCAATCGCCGCGAGGCGAACCGGGGACCCAGGTACGTGGGGTGAATCCGCGACAGCGGTAGGGGCCACTTCCGCCCCGAACCCGTCAGCTAACCCGGTCGGCGGTCGACGGAAGGGAAAACTGTGACGGCACCCCTACGCCGCTGGCTGACGCCCGTGGTGGCCGTACTCGCCGCTCTGGCGGTCTTCGCCGGGCCTCTCCCGGCGGCGGCCGCGCCCACCCCGCCCAAGCCCTCCGGGCACGGGGACGACGAGCCCAAGCTGCTCGACGACCTCATCGAGGCCCGGAACCGGTCCTACGTGCAGGCCAAGGCGAAGCTGGCGAAGTCGAAGAAGCGCCAGCTCGAACTGGCCCTGGAGGTCTCCCGGGCGCAGGCCGAACTGAACGCGCTGGCTCCCCAGGTCAGCCAGATCGCCGCCCAGTCCTACCGCACCGGGCGGATCGGCGCGGTGTCCATGCTGCTGGACACCGCCAGCCCCGACTCGTTCGTCAAGCGCGCCGCCGCCCTCGACGAGCTCAACCTGGTCAACTCCAAGAAGCTCGCCGAGGTGAACGCGGTCAAGGACCGCGCCGAGCAGGCCAAGCTGGCGCTCGACACCGAGGTCCGCGAACAGCAGAAGCTGACGAACGAGATGGCGCGCGGCAAGCGGGAGGCGGAGAAGGCGCTCGCGCTGGTCGGCGGCAGAGGGCTGACCAGCGGCAAGGTGGTCGCCACCTCGCCGGTGGCGAAGATCGCGCCGGGGCGGGCGGCCGACGGCGACTGGACGCCGCTGTCACCCACCGAGGCCGACCCCACCACCTCCGGCCGCATCACCGCGCGCACCCTGCACATGTACAAGGAGGTCAAGCGGGCCGGCTTCAACCGGTTCGTCGGCTGTTACCGCCCCGGCGGGCCCTACGAGCACCCGAAGGGCCGGGCCTGCGACTGGTCGCTGCAGAAGAGCGGCTTCTCCCCCTGGCACAACGACGACACCTACATGTACGGCAACAACCTGACCGCGTTCCTGGTCCGCAACGCCGACCGGCTCGGCGTCTACTACGTGATCTGGAACAGACAGATCTGGTTCCCGGCGACGGGCTGGAGCTCCTACAGCGGTCCGTCGAACCACACCGACCACGTCCACGTGTCCCTCTGGTAGACACGCACGCGCGCGGCACAGCCGAGAGCGCGGACAGGGCCGCCCCGCCGAACGCGGGGCGGCCCTGTTTCGTCGTACGGACCCGCCCGCCAGGGCGGTGACAGGCGGGCGGTGGGTGGGTGGTTGTTCAGGCGAGCGCGGCGCTGGCCGCCGCCTCCGGCGCGTCGGCCGCAGCGGCGGGCACCTCGGCCACCGTCCGCACCTCGCCGGCGGTCAGCCGGTACGACATGCCGACCACCCCGCAACGGCCGGCGGCCACCTCCGCGGCGAGGACGGCGGAGCGGCCCAGCATCGCCTCGACGGTGTGCGCGATGTGGATGTCGACGATCCCGTCGATGTCGTCCACGCCCTCGGCGGCGGCCCGGCGCAGGCTGGGCACCACGGCGTCCACCACGGCGCACAGGTGCCCGACCGGCGGGGTGCCGGTGGCGGCCGCCGTACGCGCCGCCTGGACGGCCCCGCAGGAGTCGTGCCCGAGCACCACCACCAGCGGCGTGCCCAGGACCGTGACGGCGTACTCCACGCTGCCCAGCACCTCGGGACCGATGGTGTGCCCGGCGGTGCGGACCACGAAGAGGTCACCGAGGCCGCGGTCGAAGATGATCTCGGCGGCGAGCCGGGAGTCGGAGCAACCGACGATCACCGCGAAGGGGTGCTGCCCGTCGGCGACCGCGGCGCGGTGCCCGGCGTCCTGGTTGGGGTGGCGCGGGGCGCCGGTCACGAACCGCCGGTTACCGGCGTGCAGCTCGGCGAGCGCCTGCTCGGGACTCGCGGGGACGGCGAACGCGGTGCCGACGTCGGCCGGGGTCCCGCCCGTGGCCGGCGCCGGGAGCGTCCGCTCCGGGCCCGGTTGGGTTCCTGGCGATCCGGGACGACTCATCCCACACCTCGCTACCTCACGTGAACGGCCTGGTCACCCGGGCCGACGCTGGACGCGGGCTGCCACCACCGTCACACGCACTGCAAGATACGTCAAGGGATGCGTGATATGCATTTCATATGTCCGGCGGCCCGGTGCGACGGCGGCCGGGCCTCCGCGCGTCCCTCGGCCGCGAGGGCGCGCAGGAAAACACGAAGCAGGGGCCATACGATGGCGGGCATGGCGACGACAGGGGAGAACGGGAGCACCCGCAACTGGACCTTCCTCACCAACCACGGGCACGTGCTGCTCGCCATCGCCCGCAACCCCACCGCCCGGCTCCGCGACGTCGCCGACGAGGTGGGCGTCACCGAGCGGGCCGCGCAGGCGATCGTCGCCGACCTGGAGGCCGGCGGCTACCTGAACCGCACCCGGGTGGGCCGACGCAACGAGTACACGCTCAACCCCGCCGGGCGGTTCCGACACCCCGCCGAAGCGGACCGGCAGGTCGGCGCCCTCCTCGCCCTCTTCGCCGACGACCAGGAGCCGGCCGAGGCCAGCGAGCGTTCCTGACGAGGGGTCCGGGCGGCGGCACGCCGCTCCGGCCCTCGGCGGTAATCTCACCGCGTGCGCGAGAGTTTCCGACCGGGCGGGACCGGGCCGGCCCGCCGAGGCGGGCGCGGTGCCCGCGCGGTCCTCGGTGGAGCGGCCGCGGTCCTGCTCGGCACCGCCGTCAT
Organism: Micromonospora sp. DT46; assembly: GCF_049841735.1. Lineage (NCBI taxonomy): Bacteria > Bacillati > Actinomycetota > Actinomycetes > Micromonosporales > Micromonosporaceae > Micromonospora > Micromonospora sp. DT46. The sequence continues at coordinate 763,781 of NZ_JBNCKW010000001.1, forward strand.
CGCCCCGTCGCCCGCCTCGGCGGCGGTCCCCCGCTGCGGGCCCCCCGGCGTCGCCGCCCCCGCCGAGACGCCGTGGCCGCTGAGGAGACTCGAACCCTCGTCGGCCTGGCGGATCTCCCGGGGCGCCGGCATCACGGTGGCGGTCATCGACTCCGGCGTCTCCGCCCTCCATCCCGCCCTGAAGGGCCAGGTCAAGGCGGGCCGGGACTTCAACGGCCTGCCGCAGCAGCAGGGCCGCTGCGACCTCGCCGGCCACGGCACCATCGTCGGCGGCATCATCGCCGGGAAGGAGGGCACCGGCGCGTCGTTCAGCGGCATCGCGCCGCAGGCCAGGATCCTCCCGGTACGCGTCCTGCCCGACACCAGGACCACCGCCGACGAGGGGCTGCCGGGGCAGATCGCCGAGGCGATCCGCTGGTCGGTGCAGAACGGCGCCGACGTGATCAACCTGTCGCTGGTGACCCTGGACCGGCAGGACCTCGCCGACGCCGTCCGCTACGCCCTCGACGAGGGGGTGGTCGTGGTGGCCGCCGCCGGCAACCGCCAGGAGAACCAGCAGGACAGGCCCGCGTTCCCGGCTGCCTACCCGGGAGTGATCGCGGTCGCCGGGGTGGACGAGGAAGGCGGTCACGTGGGCAGCTCGGTCAGCGGGGACTACGTCGACCTCGCGGCACCCGGGCTGAACATCCTCGGCCCGGCCCCCGGGGGCGAGGGCTTCCTCGCCGAGCCGCAGGGCGGCACCAGCTTCGCCGCCGCGTACGTCTCCGGGGTGGCCGCGCTGGTCCGGGCCGCCCACCCCGACCTCAATCCGGAGCAGGTCGCCGACCGGCTGATCCGGACGGCCGACAGCCCGCCCGAGGGGAAGAACGCCGAGGTCGGCCACGGGGTGGTGAACCCGTACCGGGCGGTGGCGACCGTGCTCGGCACCCGTACCGACCCGCCGGCCGGCGCGATGCCGGCACCGCCCTCCACCGAGGACCCGCTCGCCTGGCAGGGCACCGTCGCGGTCTGGGCCGCCGTCGTCGGCGCGCTCGTCGCCGCGCTGCTGCTGTCCGTCAAACCGATCCTGATCCGCGGGCGACGCCGGGGCTGGCGCCCGGGCCGCCGCCCGTCCGCAACGGACGCCACGACCGGCTGACGCCCTTCTCCCGCACCACCCCGATCCCGCCCGGACAACGTCGAGCGCCGCCCACCGGTGCGGTGGACGGCGCTCGGCGTGACTCCGTCAGCGCAGGATGCCCGGCGTACCGCCGCCGTCCGCACCCCAGACGTCCTCGTCCTCCTCCAGCCAGGTGTTGCGAGGGGTCTCCTCCTCGCCGTAGCCGGCGCCCATGCCGGCCATGCCACCGACGCCCCGCGCGCCCGCACCGACGCCCTTGGCGCCCACGCCGGCGGCACCCGCGCGCCCGCCGCCACGGCCGGCCCCACCGGCCGCACCGCCCATCATCGGGCCCATGCCACCCGCACCGAGCTTGCCACCAGCGCCGAGCTTGCCACCAGCGCCGCGGCCGCCACCGCGATTGGCGCCGGCCGCGCCGCCGCCCATCATCGGGCCCATGTTGGGGCTCACCGGCCGGCCGAGCGAGCCGCCGCCCGGGATGAGACCCCCGCCGCCCAGCCCGCCACCGCCACCGCCGCCGAGCCCGGTGGTGCCGGGCAGGCCGCCGCCACCGCCACCGCCGCCGAGCGCGGGGACCGTCGGGGCACCGGCACCGGCCAGACCGCTGCCGTAGTCGTCGGCGAGGCTGCCCGTGCTCGGGTCGTAGCCACCGTTGGGGTCGTAACCACCGCTCGGGTCGTAGCCGCCAGTGGTCAGGCCGGGGTGCGCGGTGGAGCCGATCCCGGTGGTCCCGGTCTCGGGCACGCCGGCCCCGCTGAGCGACGGCATGCCACCGCCCGGCATGCCACCGGTCGAGGGCATCCCGCCCATGCTGGGCGCGCCGCCGGTGCTGCCGGCGCCGGGGCCGCCGCCGAGGTCCGGGGTCTGCACGTCCGGCGACTGGGTGGTGCCCGGCGTGGTCTGGCCGGGCGTGCCCGAGTCGATGGTCACGTATTCGCCGCTGACCTGGTTGTAGACCTTGGCCGCCTCGTCGGACTTGTCGTTGAGCCAGTCGGCGAGCGAGGTGAGCGGGTCGAGCAGGCCCAGGAAGTCGGGCTTGACCTTCATCTCGAAGAGGCCCGTGTCGATCACGATGCGGCCGTTGCGCGCCTCCAGCACGTCGTTGACGCAGCTCGCGGGGATGGGGAACTCGGCCTGCGCGGCGCTCAGCTTGTCGGCGGCGGTCTTCAGCGACTGGACGATGCCGTTGTGCTTCTCGGCGTCGTCGACGACCCGGCCCGTGTCCGTGGCGATCTGCTTGACGTGGGTCTTGAAGGACTCGTACGCCGGGCCCTTCCAGACCTCACCGAGATCGGCGACGTTCGTCTCCAGGCTCTCCTTGACGGAGTTCAGGTTCTTCAGCAGCTGCTCCCAGCCCAGGGCGGCGCTGGTGACGTCGCCCGGCCTGCCCGCGACGACGATCTGCTGGCACATCTCTTCCCAGCTCGGCATCCTGTCACCCTCCCGATCAGCCGTTGGATCCGTTGGTGGCGGCTTGGCTGAAGGCGCGCTCCATCTCGGCGGCGGACATGGCGTTCGCCTTCTCCGCCGTCTCGTAGTTCTCCTTGACCTCGCGCAGCGCGTTGGCGGCCTGGTAGAGGTCCTCGGCGAGCTTGCGGACGCTCTGCTGCGTGGTGGTGAAGAGGCTGCCGTGCTTGCGGGCCAGGTCGCCCGCCCGGTCGAAGGCGCCGAGCGGGCTCGTCGCCCCGCCCCCCACGCCGTTCATGCCACCCGACGCCGCCGCGCCGCCCATCCGGTCCTGGATCTCGACCATCGTGTACGACTGCTTGTTGAGAAACGAGGCGTGCGACTCCAACCACTCGATGGCCTTGTCCAGGCTGGACGCGTCCCACTCCGTGTTGTCGCCGCTCTCGCCCGACCCCGGCACCAGGCCGGAGGGGGTCTGCGCCCGGTTGACGTTGTCCATCGTGATGCCGCTGACATGCACGGTGGGTGCCAGCGGGGTGATGGGCATGTATGGGGTGTCCACCCGGATCTCCTCCGGCTGGTCCGTCCTATCGTCCGTCATCGGTTCCTCCCCGTCGCCGACTGACAATGTGGCTTACTGCTGGTGTCCGCCGGGGGCCGGCGGGGGTGGTGCCGGCGGCGCACCGTACGGGTGGGTTCCGCCGGTGGGCGTCGGGCCGTACCCGGGCGGGGGTCCCGCCTGGGGCGGTGCGGGCGTGCCCGGTGCCCCGCCGGGCGGCGGATAGCCGGGCGCGCCGAACTGCGGGTTGCCGTGCGATCCTCCCGGGGCGCCGCCGGCCGGCGGGTGGCCGGGGGGCGGCGGGTAACCGGACGGACCGGCCTGCGGATAGCCCGGCGGCGGATAGCCGGGCGGGCCGCCGGGCGGCGGGTAACCCGGCGGGCCGGGCCGGGCGACGGCCGCCTTCCGGCGGGACCGGCGCACCAGCACGATCACGAGGATCAGCAACGCGACGGGCACGAGCAGGCAGAGCGCCCCCTGCACCAGCGCGCCGGTGTCCTTCTTCATGCTGATCGACACCGCCGGCCCGTCGTCCTTCTGCGGCGTGGCCGCGCCCGCGGACGGGGCGGCGCCGTCCGGGGCGCCGCCGAGCAGCGGGTGCGCGTCGACCGCCGGCACCGATCGCGTCAGCGCGGCGAGCGGGTCGACCGCGCCGAAGCCGTGCTGACTGTCGCGGCCGGCCGGGCCCAGGTCGCGGGCGGTGCGGATCAGCCGGTTCACCACGTTGGCCGCGTCCAGGTCCGGGTACTTGGCGCGGACCAGCGCCGCCACCCCGGAGGTGATGGCGGCGGCGTCGCTCGTGCCGCTGCCGATGCCGTAACCGTTGGACGACACGGACGCGGACCGGGGAGAGATGATCTCCTGCATCGGCGCGGCGAGCACGGCCTCCCGACCGGTGGCGCTCTGCGCGAAGAACTCGCCGTTCTTCGCCAGCCCGGTCACCGCGATGACGCCGGGGATGTTGGCGGGGCTGGTGACGACGCGGTCGTTCTGCAGCCGGTTGCCGGCCGAGGCGATCAGCACGACGTCCTTGTCCAGGGCGTAGCGGACGGCGGCGATCTCGTCGGGGGTCGCCGCCGTGCCCGTCCCGACGGACATGTTGATCACGTCGGCGCCGGCGTCGGCCGCCCAGCGGATGCCCTTCGAGAGGTCCGCCGAATCGAAGGAGTCGCCCATCGCGACGGGCAGGATCTTCGCCTCCGGGGCGATGCCCAGGTGCCGCATCGCGCCACCGCCCCGGGACGCGATGATCCCGGCCATCGCCGAACCGTGGGCCTTCCTGGCGTCGTCGTCGCGGCGACCGTCGGCCGCCGTCCCGGAACCGATGCCCTTGCCCGGCAGGACCTGACCGCGCAGGTCCGGCAGGTTGGGGTTGACCCCGGTGTCGATGACCGCGACGGTCACGCCCCTGCCCTTGGTGAGCTTGTGGGCCTGCGGGATCTTCAGGGTGTCGAGGTACCACTGGAGGCCGCGCACCGTGTCGGCGCGGGCCGGGGCCGGCGCGGCCAGTGGACCGGAACCGGCGCCGACGACGACCACCGCCAGCGCCGCGACGGCCAGCCGGAGCTTGGACCGCGAAGGCTTGCCCGCACGCATGATTCTCCCAGGACCTATCGGCGCACAACGCGACGCGGCTCCGGCCCGGTCGAACCGGACCGGAGCCGCGTCGGCGACTGTGTCAGTTCCACGCCTTGGCGTTGCTCATCTCGGTGCTGACGTAGTTCTCGCGGGCGATGCCCACGGCGCCACCGATGTCGTTCAGGATCTTGTTGATATCCCGGACGGCGGCGTCCCACTGCGCCTGGTGCTGCTCGTAGGCGGCACGGTCCTCGCCGTCCCACTGGAGCTTCGACAGCATCGAACGCAGCGTGTCCAGCTTCTCGTCGATGGTCTTCGAGATGGCCATCATCTGCTGGTTGCTGCTCTCGAGGACCGCGTAGTCGACCTTGATGCTCATGAGTTCCTCCTCTGCTCGTCTCGGCGGATCACGGGTTGAGTGCAGAGTGGAACTTGTCCAGCATCTGCTGCTGCTCTTCGTCGTTGACCTGGTGCGTCGTACCCGACTTGTCGAGCAGGTCGGCGATGTTGTCCATCGCCGTCAGCAGCTTGCCCGTGTCCTCGTTCCAGCGCTGCATGAGCGACTGGAAGCCGGTGGACGCCTGCCCCTTCCAGGCGATGGCCAGGTCGTCGACCACGTTCCACAGCTTCTTCAGCTCGCCGTCGACATCGCTGCGCGTGGAGCGCACGTCACCCGCGGCGGTATGCAGAGTCGCTGCTTCGACCTCGAACGCCATGCTTCACACCCTTCCGTCTTCTTGTGGCGGCGCAGTCGCCGCGTCCTCCCCCGCCGCAAGGCAATCACCCCACCGACGGACACTCAGTCAAGACCGTAGCGGACGGTGTCCATGCCCCGCAGCCCTGCCCCGAGTGGGTCGCCCGACCGCCGCCGGAGCGGCCCCTCGCACCTATCCGGAGCGGGAGTACGAGCGCACGTGCAGCACCACCCCGACCACGAAGGTCAGGGCGAGCATCGATGCGAGCAGCCACTGCACCGCGTCGTCGGCGAGGGTGCCGAGGGCCACCGCGAATGCCGCCACCCCGCTGAGCAGGACAAGCTCCATCGCCCTGCGGGCCAGGCGCGACCGGGTGAGCTGCGCGACCAGCCCCAGGACGATGAAGACCGGGATGGTCACCAGCGCGTACCCGAACAACATGCTCTGCCACACGGTGGCCCCCACCTCTCGGCCCGGTCGGTCAGGCCCGGTAGAAGCCCGGGTCCTGCACCCAGTCGATCTGGATGTCCTGGATGTCGGGGTCGGCGTCGCCGGTCGCCCAGCCCGGGCGCGAGTCCGAGACGAAGTTGTACTGACTGTTACCACGGAACGCCGACGCCACCGTGGAGAACAGCGCGCCGATGTCCGTGAAGATGAGCCCGAGGATCGCCGCGGTGGCGGTGAGGCCGGCCACCCCGATCGCCTGCGCCAGCGGCGCGGTCGCGGGGAACGCCTGGAGGGCCACGGCCGCGATGACCGCGATGAGGATCGGCACCAGCGCGCCGACCAGGGCGTCGATCGAGGCGTTGAAGTGGTCGCGGACGGCGGTCAGCGCGTCCTTGTTGGCGTTGAGCGCCTCCGCGAGCGCCCCGATCTCGGCGTTCAGCTTCTGCACGAAGGCGTCGAACGCGTCCCGGTCGTCGAAGTCCCACTCCTCGCTGGACGGGATCACGCTCTCCAGCGCCGCGCCGAACTGGTCGCCGCCCAGGAAGCGGGCCGCGTCGCCCCACTCCTTGATGGACTGGTTGACCTCGTCGTTGTCGAACGTCTCGAGGTGGATGATGGCGGCGGTCAGGAAGGCGGCGCCGACCAGCCACACCCAGTTGGCCCGGGCCGCCCCGGCCAGCGAGCGGACCGGCGCGGTCTGCGCGGCGACGCTGTGCGTCCCCACCACCGAGCCCGAGGAATTCGCGATCAGGATCTCCGGCATCGAGCCCTCCCTACGTCCCGCACCCGCGAGGTCACTTGACCACCCAGGGCTGGTCCGACTTCTCCCAGTTGAGCGCGCTCTGTTCGAGGTTGGCGGCGGCCCTCTCCAGGTGCTCGACGCCGGTGCGCAGGTTGTCGAGGTGACCGTCGACGGCATCGTTGTGCGCGCTGACGGCGGACAGGCCGAGCAGTGTCATGGACATGCCCGACAGCTTGACGCCCTCCAGTGCCCGCTGCGCGTTGCGCAGGTAGGCCATCGGGCCGTCGGCGGCCGCGAGCTTCTGCCCGGCCTTGCGGATGGCGTCGACGTCGACGACGTTGGCCACGGGACCCTCCCTCTCGTCAGCCGCGCAGCCGGCGCAGCGGGTCGTTGAGATCCACCCCGAACTGCTGGAACCACTCCTCGGGGGTGACCTTGCCCGCCTCGGCCCGCCGGACCAGGTCGGCACCGCCGAGCATCTCCTCCAGCAGCTCGCGCTGCCGCTCGGCGTGCGCGTCGTAGGCGGCGTCGATGGCGGCCTGGAGCGACTCGGCCAGGCTGAAGCTGTCCAGCCGCATCGCCCGGGCGTCGATCTGGATGTCGCCGACCTTCATGTCGCCGTCGACGGTGACCTGGACCAGGCCGTCCGGGCTCTCCCCGACGATCCGCAGCTCGGCGCGCTGCCGCTGGAAGTCCGCGAGCCGGCGCTGCTGCTCCTGCGCCTGACGCAGGATGCCCTCCAGACCGGCCCCGCCCATGCCGCCGGGCGTCCACGATGTGCTCAAAACGGTCCTCTCGTCGGCTGCGACGCTCGTGCCGCAGGTTACCGGATGCCGTCACACCGGGGCGGTCCCGCCGACCGCCGCATCGGTGGGCGCCCCTCAGGCCGGCTCCGACCAGGCCGTCTGGATGAGCTGCTGGCCGTCGCGGCGGCGCACCAGGGTGCCCCGGCCGGGCGGTTGCGGGCTCGGCCGCAGCGTGCCGAAGACCGCGCCCTCCTCCCGGTTGCCGGACATCAGCAGGCCGGGCTGGTCCAGCTCGCGCAGGCGTTGCAGGACCGGCTCGTAGAGCGCCCGGGCCACGCCACCCGCGCGCCGGGTGACGATCAGGTGCAGGCCGATGTCGCGAGCCTGGGGCAGCAGCTCGTGCAGGGCGCTGAGCGGATTGTTCCCGCCCGAGGCGACCAGGTCGTAGTCGTCGACCAGGATGTAGAGGTCCGGCCCCTTCCACCAGCTGCGGTCGCGCAGCTGCGCGGTGGTGACGTCCGGGCCGGGCAGCCGGTTGGACAGCGCGCTGCGGATCGAGGCGAGCCCCTGCGCGAACACCTGGTTCGACGGCGCGTAGTCGAGCAGGTGGTCACCCTCGACCGCACCGAGCAGCCCGCGCCGGTAGTCGGCGATGACCAGCCGGGCCTGCGCCGGCGTGTACCGCTCCGTGATGCCCCGCGCGATCAGCCGCAGCAGGTTGGTCTTGCCGCACTCGGCGTCGCCGAAGACCGTCAGGTGCGGCTCGTTGGCGAGGTCCAGGTAGACCGGGGCCAGCGCCGACTCGTTGACGCCGATCGGCAGGCCCGGCGCCGAGCGGTCCACGACCCGGGCCAGCTCGCTGAGGGGCAGCCTGCGCGGCAGCAGCCGTACCTTCGGCGCCGGCTGGCCCTTCCAGGCCTCCGCGACGTGCCGGGACAGGGCGATGGACGCCTCGGTCAGGTCGTCGATGTCGCGCCGGCCGTCGATCCGGGAGATGGCGGTCAGGAAGTGCAGCTTGTCGCGGGTCAGACCCCGGCCGGGCGAGCCGGTCGGGACGTTCGCCGCCGCCCGCCGGTCGATCTCCGACTCGTTGGCGTCACCGAGACGCAGCTCCAGCTTCGTGCCGAGCAGGTCCCGCATGTTGATCCGGATCTCCGCCCACCGCACGGCGGTCAGCACCACGTGCACGCCGAAGCCCAGGCCACGGTTGGCCAGGGTGGTGATCGTCTGCTCCAGCTCCTCGTACTCCTGGCGCAGGGTGTTCCAGCCGTCGACGACGAGGAAGACGTCGCCGAACGGGTCGTCGGCGAACTCCCCGGCCGCCCGGCGGCGGCGGTAGCTCGCCACCGAGTCGATGCCGTGCTGGGCGAACCGGTTCTCCCGCTCGTCCAGGACGGCCACCACCTCGGCCACCGTACGGCGTACCGCCTCGGTGTCCCGCCGCCCGGCCACGCCGGCCGTGTGCGGCAGCCCGTCCAGGCTGCGCAGCGCGCCGCCACCGAAGTCCAGGCAGAAGAACTGCACCTCGCGTGGGGTGTGGGTGAGCGCGAGCGAGGCGAGCATGGAGCGCAGCATCGTGCTCTTGCCGCTGAGCGAGGCGCCGACGATCACCACGTTGCCGCCCGCGCCGGCCAGGTCCACGAGCATCGGGTCACGGCGTTGCTCGTACGGCCGGTCCACGATGCCGACCGGAGCGGCCAGCCGCCCGCGACCACGCCACGAGGCGGTGCAGAGGCCGTACCTCGGGTCGACGCTCAGCGGCGGCAGCAGCTCGCCCAGGCCCGGCGGCTCCGCCAGCGGCGGCAGCCAGACCTGGTGCGCCGGGCGGCCCCGCCCCTTCAGCCGGTCGATCAGCACGTCCAGCATCGCCACGGCCTTGCCGTCGGCGGGCTGCTCCGGCTCGGGCGCGTCCGGCACCGGCAGGGTCGGGTTCTGCACCGGTACGAAGTCCACCCCGTACCGGACGATCCGGCGCTGCACCAGCGCCCGCGACGACGCGGCGGCCTGCCCCGGGGCCCGGTACGGCCCGGACACGTACGCGGCCCGGAACCGCAGCATGGTGCTGGTGTCGGTCTTCAGGTAGCCGTGGCCGGGGGCGTTGGGCAGCTCGTACGCGTCGGGCACGCCGAGCACGATCCGGCTCTCCACCGCCGAGAAGGTACGCAGACCGATCCGGTACGACAGGTGGGTGTCGAGGCCGCGCAGCTTGCCCTCCTCCAGCCGCTGGCTGGCCAGCAGCAGGTGCACGCCGAGCGACCGGCCCAGCCGGCCGATCATCACGAAGAGGTCGATGAAGTCGGGCTTCGCGGCGAGCAGTTCGCTGAACTCGTCGCAGATGATGAGCAGGCTGGGCATCGGGTCCAGCGGCTCGCCGGCCGCGCGGGCCTTCTCGTAGTCGTAGCGGGAGACGTAGTTGCCGGCGGCCCGCAGCACCTCCTGGCGGCGGGTCATCTCGCCGGCCAGCGCGTCCTTCATGCGGTCGACCAGCGGCAGCTCGTCGGCCAGGTTGGTGATCACGGCGCTGGTGTGCGGCAGCGCGTCCAGCGAGGCGAAGGTGGCGCCGCCCTTGAAGTCGACCAGGACGAAGTTGAGCTCCTCGGAGGAGTGCGTCACGGCCAGCGCGCCGACGATCGTGCGCAGCAGCTCGCTCTTGCCGGAGCCGGTCGCGCCGATGATCAGGCCGTGCGGGCCCATGCCCTCGTGCGCGGACTCCTTGAAGTCCAGCTCGACCACGTTGCCGTCCGGCCCGACGCCGAGCGGGATGCGCAGCCGGTCGCGGTGGCTGCGCGGGCGCCAGGTCTGCTGCACGTCGACCGCGGCGGCGTCGCCGACGCCGAGCAGGTCCGGCAGCTCCATGCTCTTCGCCAGGGGCTCCTCCGACGTGGTCTGCTGCTGCGACAGCCGGTACGGGGCGATCTGCCGGGCCAGCCCCTCGGCGGCGGACTCGGTGAGCCGGTCCGGCCGGCCGAGCCGCGACGAGGAGGTGCCGCGGACCAGTTCGAGGGAGCTGCCGTCGCCCACGTCGAGGCAGAGCAGCCAGCGCCCGGCGTCCCGGGGCACGGTGCCGGAGAGGTCGATCACGGTCGCGCCGAGCAGCCCCGGCCCCATGAGCTGGCAGGCCGCCGAGACCTCGCCGCCGTCGATGACCACCACGAGGTGCGCCGCGCTGGTCAGCGGCTTCGCCTCCGGCGCGAACCGGGGCCGGCCGGCCAGCTCGCCGGCGAGCGCCTCCTCGGCCTCGGCGAGGCTCGCGAAGACCATCCGGCGGGCGCCCGCCGCGTCGGTCCGGGCGCTGTGGTGGTTGTGCGGCAGCCACTTCACCCAGTCCCAGGACGGCTGCCGGTCGGGCGCGGCGACGATCGCGACGACCATGTCGTCCGGGGCGTGGAAGGTGGCGAGCTGGCCGAGCGCCGCCCGGGTCAGGTCGAGCACCGGCTCCCGGTCGCCGCGCAGGACCACCCGGCTGAACGCCCGTACGGAGAGCGCGGTCGGCAGGTCCGGCACGCTCGAGTGGGCGCGGACGAAGCGCCGCAGCGCGATGGCGCTCATCGGCTCCAGGTCCTCGACCGGCTTGGTCTCCGGCGGGACGATCTCCACGGCCAGGCGCTGCGGCCCGGTGGCGATCCGGGTCTCGCCGAAGTCGTCCTCGGTGATCCGCCGCTCCCACAGCCGCCGGGAGGCGGCGATCGACCAGAGCGCGTCGGGCTCCGGGTGCCGCCAGGCCATCGCCGCCCGCTGCTGCTCGGCGGCGCGCCGGGTGCGCTTGCGCATCTGGGCCAGGTAGCGCATGTAGTCGCGCCGGTCGGCGTTGAGCTCGGCCTTGTCGTTGTTGCCGTTGCTCAGCGACCCGATCGCCATGCCCAGCATCGAGACACCGAAGAGGCCGCCGGCGATGTAGGTCATCGTGCCGCCGCCCCGGCCGGCGTAGAGGAACGCCATGGCGCCCACGCCGCAGACCATCGGCAGGATCATCAGCAGCTGCCCCATCCCGCGCGGGGTGGGCTCGGGCAGCTCCGGAGGCGACTCCAGCAGCACCTCGCCTCGCGGCAGCGCAGGCCCCGGCTGACGCGGGAGCCGGCGGAACACCACCGTGCTCACGGCTGTCTCCTCCCCAGAAGCGGCCCTGATGAAGTTCGGCGAGCGACCGGAGTCGTCGGGTGGGCATCGTACGTGCCCGCCATCGTAGGTAATCTCCCGTGGGCGTCAGGAACCCGTGCGTCGGCGCCGCCGGCCAGGGGTGATCGTAGAGAGCGCGAGGAGGCCACTGTGGCGACGAAGACGGCGACCGGCGGCCTGAGCCGGATCACCATCGTGGCGCCCCGCACCCGGATGGACCTCGCGCTGCCGTCGGACGTACCGCTCGCCGACCTGCTGCCGACCCTGCTCCGTTACGCGGGTGAGGACCTGGCCGACGAGGGGGTGCGGCACGGCGGCTGGAGCCTGGCCCGGCTGGGCGGCCAGCCGCTGGACGGCGGCCGGACCGCCACGCAGCTCGGCGTCCGCGACGGCGAGGTGCTCTACTTCAACCCCCGGTCGGCCACCGCGCCGGAGATCGTCTTCGACGACGTGGTCGACGCCGTGGCCACCGCCACCAACCAGCGCCCGGGCGCCTGGCAGGTCGGCACCACCCGTTCCTTCTCGGTGCTCTTCGCCGCCGCGGCGCTCGGCGCCGGCGCGGTGGCGGCGCTGTTCACCGGGCCGCCGCACCTGCCGGGCGCGCTGGCCGCGCTGGTCGTCGCGGTCGCCCTGGTGGTCTCCGCGGCCGTGCTGTCCCGGGCCGCCGCCGACAGCGCGACCGGGTCGGTGCTGGGGGTCGTCGGCCTGGCGTACGCGGGCGTCGGCGGTTTGCTGCTGCTCGCCGGCGACCGCCCGCTGACCGGGCTGGGCGCCCCGCACGTGCTCCTCGGCGCCACGGCGGTGGTGCTCTGCGCGGCGGTGGCCGCGCTGGCCGTCGGCGACCGGCTTCCGCTCTTCTTCGGCGCGGTCGCGGTCGGCGCGGGCACCGGCCTCGGCGCAGTGGTCAGCCTGGCCTTCGACACCGACGCGCCGGCCGCGGCGGCCGTCGTCGCCGCGGTCGCGTTCGGCGCGGTGCCGGCGCTGCCGATGGCGGCGTACCGGCTGGCCCGGCTGCCGGTGCCGTCCATCCCGACCGGCCCCGACGACCTGAAGAGCGACACCGAGTCGGTGGACGGCCGGCAGGTCCTCCAGCTCAGCGAGCGGGCCGACGGGTTCCTGACGGGCCTGCTCTGGACGGTGTCGCTGCTGGTGCTCGGCGCCCAGGTCGTGCTCGCGCTGCACGGCAGCCTGCCGGCGGTGCTGCTCTGCCTCGTGCTGGCCCTGCTGTCGCTGCTGCGGGCCCGGCCGTTCCTGGGCCGTGCCCAGCGCACCCCGGTGCTGTTCGCCGGGACGGCCGGGCTCGGCCTGACCGCCGCCGCCACGTTCGGCAACGGCTCGACGGCGGTACGCCTCGGCCTGATCCTCGGCGGCCTGGTGCTCGCGGCCGTGGTGAGCCTGATCTACGGGCTCACCGTGGCCGGCAAGCGGATCTCCCCGGTCTGGGGCCGGCTGCTGGACATCGTGGAGATCATGCTGATCATCGCGCTGGTCCCGCTGGCCTTCTGGGTCGTCGGCCTCTACGGCTGGATCGTCAACCTGCGCCCCTGACCCGCGCTCGGCGTCCCCGGTCCTCAGTCGGTCGGGTGCAGGGTCGTGATCGTGGTGGCGGCCGGGGCGGTGGCGTAGACGCCGGGGCCGTGCTGGCCGTCCACGGGGCGGGCCGGGGCGCCGGACCGGCGGGCCACCTCCCGTACCGCCTTGACCAGCGCCTCCACGTGGTCGTCGAGCGCCGCCACCCGGAGCATCGGTGGGGCGACGCGCCCGCCCGGCTGCACCACGACGGCCAGGGTGTGCGAGGGGGCGGACGTGGCCGTCACCGCGTCCACCAGCGGGCCGAACGGCGCGTCGGCCCGGGGCCGCAGGACCAGGCAACGCTGGGTCCAGCCGCCGCCGCGCAGCCCCGTCCAGGTCTCCGCCGGCGGCGCCGGCGCCAGGTCCAGCCCGGCCGCCGAGACGACCGCCGCGCGCAGCTCGTCGCGGCTGAGGGGGCGGTGGGCGAGCCCGGCGCCGGTCAACGCCTTGCCCAGCCGGCCGACGCCGGCGGAGAGCGTGCGGTGCACGCCGGGCATGCCGCCGCCCCGGCTGACGGTCTCGACGCGGGCGTCCCGTACGGAGAGCCGCAGCGCCAGCCAGACCGTCCGGTGGGCCGCGGGTGGCGCCCCCGGCGCCGGGTACCAGACCAGGGTGTGCGAGACGACCTGGGTGCGGGTGACCGGGCCGGTGAAGTCGGCGAGCACGCGCAGCGCCCGGTCCAGCACCGACGCGTCGACCGATCCGGCGGGCGCCCCGGCGTGGCCCTGCAACGCCACCGCCGCGAACCAGCCCTGCGCGTCCTGCCCGATGCCGAGGCGGGTGCCGCGGTCCGTGAGCTCGGTCACAGTCAGCTCCGGGGCCAGGGGTGCCAGCCTCGGATCGGTCCCGCCGCCCGCCGCGACGGCGCTCCTGGCCGCCTCCCGACGCCGCCGCAGCCGCCGGCGCAGCAGCAGGTCCTCGTACCACCAGCGGCCGCCCCGGCGGGCGAAGACCGCGCCCACCACCGCCAGCGACAGCACCCCGACGGTGGCGGCCAGCCAGACCTGCCCGCCCAGCGCCGCCCAGACGGCCAGGGCGCAGAGTTCCAGCACCACGAGCTGCCCCACGGCCACGGGCCCGATCCGACCACGGCCGCGCCGGTCGGCCGGGACGACCGGCCGCTGGGCGACGCCGGACGGCTGCGGTGCCGGACGACCGGGTGGCGCCTGAACCTGCGTCATCGCTGACAGTCCCTTTCTGGACGGCGGAGCGTCCGCCGGATCGGGTCGGGCGCTGGTCCCGGTGACCCGTCGACGGCCCCTTATCGTAGGGAAGCCCGCGACACCGACTCGGACCTGCTCGTCGCGGACCCACCCCCGCCGGAGGTAAGTCATGCGGACCCGCCGCGACCAGGTGCAGGCGTACCGCTTCGTCACCCGCCGGATCGTCTCGGCGTTGCTGTCGGGCGACCCGGAGACCAGCAACCTGCCGATGCGGCGGCTCGGCATGGCGGTCTTCGGCAGCGTCATCGCCGCGGCCGTGGTGCTCGGTGGTGTCGGCGCGTACGGGCAGTTCACCGGCAACACGGCGCCGCTGGAGCCGAACACCCTGGTGATCGAGCGGGAGACCGGGGCGACGTACGTCTTCGTCGACGGGCAGCTGCACCCCACCCTCAACTACGCCTCGGCCCGACTGATCATCAACGAGCCGGCCCCGCAGGTCCGCACGATGTCCCAGGCGTCGATCCGGGACCGGCCCCGGGGTCGTACGGTCGGCATCGTCGGCGCCCCCGACGCGCTGCCGGACCGCAAGTCCCTGACGGGCCTGCCGTGGTCCGTCTGCGACGTCCCGGACCCGGCCGATCCCCGCCGCTCCGGCACCCGGGTGGTGATCGACCGCCCGCTGCCCGGTGGTGCGCCGCTCGGCGACCGGGCCGTGCTGGTGGAGGCCGACGGCCAGCGGCACCTGCTCACCGGCGACCGGCGGTTGCAGGTGACGGGCGGCGACTCCGCGCTCGCCGCGCTGCGGATGGCCAACGCGCCCCGCCTGCCCGTGGGGCAGCAGCTGCTCAACGCCGTGCCGGCCGGGCCGGTCATGCGGCAGCCGACGATCGCCGGCGAGGACGAGGCCAGCACCCTGACCGAGCGCCCGGCCAAGGTCGGTCAGGTCTTCCGGGCGGCGGGTCAGCACTACGTGCTCACCCGGGAGGGTCTCTCCGCGATCGGCGAGATCAGCGCGCTGCTGCTGCTGCGCGACGGCGGCCAGGTCACCGACATCACCCCGGCGCAGGCCGGCAAGCTGCTGACCGACCAGCGGGCGGAGGAGGCCGGGATGCCGCAGGCCCTGCCCGCGCTGCACCCGGTCACCGCGGGCCGGACGGCGGTCTGCGCGACCTACCGGGCGGGCGCCGACGGCGGGCCGCCCACCACCACGCTGGAGGTCTTCGACCGGGTGCCGGCGGAGCTGGCCGCGCCCGGTGGGGTGCCCGTGCGGCAGAGCGCGCGCGACGGCGTGCGCACCGCCGAGGGCGTGCTGCTGCCCGGCGGCAAGGGCGTGCTCGTGCAGGCCACGCCCGGGTCCGGCGAGAGCGGCACGGCCGCCCCCGGCGCCACCGTCCACCTGATCAGCGCCCAGGGCGTCCGCTACCCGCTCGGCGTCGGCGCCATGTCGGCGCTGGGCTACGAGGGGGTCGCCCCGCTGGCCGTACCCGCGTCGCTGCTGGCCCTCGTGCCCACGGGGCCGACGCTCTCGCGGGACGACGCGCTCGCCCACTTCGCGCCCGGCCCCGCGCCGTCGGCCCCGGCGAAGCCGTCGGCCGGCGCGGCGAAGCCGACGGGCAGCCCCGGGCCGGAGCGGTCCGGTACGCCGGTGACGCCCTCCGGGCAACCGGCGTCGGACGCGCCGGCCTCGCCGGACGGCTCGTCCGCCAGCCCCGGAGCGGACGGCTGAGGTCAGCCCGCGAGCGGGGCCGGACCCGCGCGTGACGGATCGACGCCGGTGGCGGGTCGCCCGCGTCGCACCCGTCGACTAACCTGAGCCCTGCCAACGGTTATCGACGATGACGTACGGGGATGCTGCCATGACCGGGCGCACGACAGTCGACCTGCTGTCCCTGGAAGACTTCCACCAGAAGTTGGCCAACCGGCTGACCGAGGCGGAGAAGGCGTTGCGGAAGCTGAGCACCGAGATGCAGTGCCGGCCCCCGGCGCTGGGCTCGTTCGCCGACGCCACCGAGAACTCCCGCCGCTACTCCGAGATCCACCAGTCCTACGTGGACCAGGTCGACCGGCTGCGTGCGGCGGTGAAGGCCGCGCAGAGCGCCACCGCGACGATCCTGGCCAACTACCGCACCGCCGAGGAGCGCAACGCGGCCAACTCCGCCGACATCGCCGCCGCGCTGAACGGCGTGGACGACGCGTTGAAGCGGAAGGAGGATCCGCGTGTCTGAATACACCCAGCGCTACCAGCACGTCAGCCACCAGCAGCTCTACGACGCCGTGATGGCCGGCCAGCCGGGCCAGATCGACGGCGTCGCCGCGCAGTGGACGGCGCTCAAGGGCATGCTCGACGGGCTGTCCCGCGAGCTCAGCGGCGACCTCGACAAGCTCGCCAACACCTGGACGGGCTCGGCCTCGCAGGAGTTCCAGCGGCGGTTGACGCTCGTCACCGACTACGCCGACAAGCTCGGCGAGGGCATGGCGGACGTGAGCCGGGGCCTGACCCTGATGTCCGGCGAGCTGCGCACCGCCCGCACGCAGGCGGAGAGTCCGGCCGAGACCGACGACCACGACCAGGCGCTCTCCGGCGCGGCCAAGGGCGCCGTGTTCGGCGTGCCGGGCATCGTGGTCGGCGGGCTGCTGGGGCACCAGCAGGACAAGGCCGAGCAGGAGAAGGCCCACCAGCGCATGGTCAACGTGGTGGCCGAGCTGGCCGCCGGCTACGACCTCTCGGCGTACGGCCGGCTCGTCCCGCCGCCGCCACCGCATCCGGACACCCCGGGCACGACCAGCCGCGATTCGACGCCCCCGCGCAGCGGCCCGGGCGCCAGCACGCCGACGGCCGCGCCGACCACCTCCGGCCTCGCCGGGCAGCCCGGCGGCGCCACCGTCGCGGCCCCCGACCGGCCGAGCTCCGGACCGGGCGGCGGCGCGACCGGGACGCTCGTCCCGGGCGCCGTCGGCGGCGGGCAGCCGGGCGGCGGCGTGACCGACGGCGTTCCCGGCGGCGTCCCGGCCGGCACCTCCCTCGCCGGTGCCACGGCACTGACCGGCACGCCCCCCACGACGGGTCCCGTCGGGCTGGGCGGCACCTCGACGGCCTCGGCCGGCGGGCCGGGCCTCCAGTTCGGACCGTCGGGCGGCGTGCTCGGCACCGGAGCCCTCGCCGCGAGCGGCAACGCACCGGCCTCGGCGGTCCGGTCCGTCGGCGGCACTCCGGTGGCGGACAACCGGTCCGCGACCGGGATGGGCCGGCGCTTCGACAACGGCGCACGACAGGGCGGCGACCGGGCGGCCAGCGGGACGGGACGTGCGGGCGGCGCACGCGGCGGGGCGGGTCGCCCCGGCGTCCTGGGCGGCACCCGGGGCACGCACGACGACGACGCCGACGGCCGGCTGACCTGGCTGACGGAGGACGACATGGTCTGGGGCGACGGCGCCGCCGCCGCTCCGCCCGTGCTCGGCACCGACAGCTGACGCGCACCAGCACGACGACGGCCCACCCGGCGGGCGTACCACCGGGTGGGCCGTCGCACGTGCGGCGTCGGTCCCGGCGGGCGCCGTCACACCCGCTCGACGATCCTTTTCGGACATCGTGGCGGCGGTCACCCGATCCCAGGTCGTCGGCGCGCTGCACGAGCCCGGCCCGGGCGATAGGTTGGACGGGTGCCCTCCGTAGCGTCCGTCGACCCGTTCTGGTCGTTGACGCTGCGCTCCCTGCGTGAGCTGACCCGGCTGGCGATCGCCGCGCTGGTGCTCGCTGTGGGCCTCGGCGCCGCGAGCGCCGCACCGGCCCCGCCACCGTTCGCCGCCGGCCCGGCCGCCGTCACCGCCCCCGTTCCGGCCGCCGGTCCGGCCGTCGCGAGCGCCCGGCTCACCCCACCGCTGTCGCGCCGCGAGCCGGTGGCCGAGCAGGCCGACGGCTTCGCCGCCCCGTCGGCGGTCCGGCGCGACGACACTCCGGCCGACACCGCCGCCGTGGCGGTCGCCCGCCCGGACGGCCCCGCCCGCGACCCCGGCAGGGGCGTCCCCGCCCGGCGCGGTCCGCCCGCCGCCTGAACCGTCGGCCCACCGGCTCCGCGGCCGGGGCGACGGACGGCGACGGACCACCGGCACGCGCGTCCGTCCGCCCCGTGCCCCGGCCGCCACGTCACCGGCGGCCACCCGTCGGTCCGTCGCCGGAGCGGCCACCGCCGCGGTACGCCCGCACGCGCGCCCACGATGCCCACCCGCCCGTACGCCGGGCACAGACCCTGTCGATTCCCTCGATCGACCGCGAGGTGCTGACCATGGAAAACGTGTTCTCCTCCGTCCTGCTCGACGTGCCCCGGGCCGCCGTGATCTGGCTGAGCCTGCTCGGGGTCGTCGCCGTCACCGTGGCCGGCCTGGTGCTGCGTCCCGGTCGCCTCCGCTTCGACGCCGGCTCCCGCATCCGGCGCGCCGCGATGCCGAGTGAGCTGGAACGGGCCGAGGAGGAGCGCGAACGTTCCCGGTACGCGGGGGAGGTCTCGGTCGCCGCGGAACGGGCCGCCACCACCGCCGCCCGCCTGCGGGCCGAGTGGCTGACCGCGCAGGAGGAGGTCGAGGCGGCCTGGCAGGCGTACGAGGCCGCCGAGGTGGACGTCCGCCGGCTGGCGGTCACCGAGGCGATGCCCCTGCCGCGTACCGTCCGGACGCCCGCCGAGTACGCCGAGCGCGAGCGCTTCCTGCACCGGGCCGCCCTCGACGCGTACTGGCGGAAGGAGTTGTCGGTCGAACAACTCAGCGACGTCTTCGCGCACCGCGACGGGTGGGACCCCCGGCTGCACCCGGTCGAGCAGGAACTGGTGCTGCGCCGGGCGGTACGCGACCACCTGCTCGCCCGGCAGCGGGCGGCCCGGGAGCGGGAGCAGGCGGCGTGGCGGGCGGCCGAGAACGCCGCCGAGGCGGCGCGCAGCCTGCGGGACGAGGCGTTCGCCGCGGTCAACCGCCGCCCCGAGGAGTCGCAGTCGCTGCTGCCGCTTGTCGAGGGCGCCGCAGTGGCGGAGCAGACCCGGGAGTTCCCGGTGCTGACCGGCCGCGAGGTGCCGTCGGTGGCCCGGGGCCGGGCGGCGGTTCCCGCGTACTGACCGGCATGGCCGGGCGGAACCGGTCCCGCTGGGCTAGCGTGACGGCATGTCCAGGGAGGCGTGGATCGTCGTCGGCGTCGTGGCGGTCGTCACGTTGGTCGGCGCGGTGGTGCTGGCCGTCCGCGTGATCCGCACCCGCCGCCTGCTCGGCACGCTCGGGCTGAACGGCAAGCTCGCCTTCTACGGGGCGATGCTCTACACCGTCCTGCCGATCGACCTGCTTCCCGACCCCATCTACCTGGACGACATGGCGGTGCTGACCGGCGCGCTGCTCTACCTGGGTCGGCTGGTCCGGCAGCGCCGCGCCGCGAGCGCGCCGCTGCCCGGGGCACCCGACGCGCCGTCCGGCGCCGACCGGGCGGACCGTCGCGTGCCATGATCGGCGCCGCACCGCGAGACAGGGGACGGACATGCCCGGCGACCATCGGTTGGCGCCCCACGACGAGCGGGTCGTGGCGTTCTGCCGGGAACGGCACCTGGCCACGTTGACCACCCTGCGCCCGGACGGCACCCCGCACGTCGTACCGGTGGGGGTCACCTTCGACGCGTCGACCGGGCTGGCCCGCGTGATCACCGGTGGCGCGTCCCGCAAGGCGCGGCACGTCGCCGCCGCCGGTCCCGGGGGCGCCCCGGTGGCCGTCTGCCACGTCGACGGGCGGCGCTGGCTCACCATCGAGGGGCGGGCCGTCGTGCGCTCCGATCGGCCGGCCGTCGCCGAGGCCGAGCGCCGGTACGCCGAGCGCTACCGGACGCCCCGCCCGAATCCGGACCGGGTGGTCATCGAGATCACGGTGACGCGCCTGCTGGGCAGCCTGTGACCGGTTGACCGGTTCGTCCCGTCCCGCGCCACCCACGTACGCCTGACCGGTCCGGGTGTGACGCGGGGCATCCGTACGCCGGAATCCTGCCGCCCGTGGCCCGGTTGAACCTCGACGTGCGGCCGGTGCGCCCCCGGTCGCGGGCCCGGAATGCCCATCGGAGCAGGGCCGTTGCATCCCTGAGTACGCCCCGTGGGCCGACCGCCCCGGGCCGTCGAATTCCCCGAGCCGAGCGCCTCTCCCGGTGCTGTGCGCCCCGGTCCCCCCGGCGGCGTCGACCCCCGATTGGAGCCCGACCATGAATCCGATCGTCCAGAAGAGCGGTCTCTCCGTCGCCGGCCTGCTGGTGGCCGGCGGATGCCTCGCGGGTCCGGCGGTGACCGCCCAGGCGGCGCCGGCGACGACCACCCCGGTCGGCGCGGTGCACACGGACGACCGCGCCGCCAAGAACGGCCGCCCCGACCGGCGTGCCGAGCGCGCCGTGGGCATCGAGTACCAGGCGCAGCCCAACTTCTACTACTGCGGTCCGGCCGCGACCCGGATCGCCCTGTCGGCGCTGGGCCGGGCGCTCCCCCAGGACGAGGTCGCGAAGAGGCTGGGCACCACCGAGGCCGGCACCGACTCCGCCCTCGACATCACCCGCGTGCTCAACGAGCTGACCGGCGGCGGATACCGGACCACCGAGATCCCGGATCCGGTGGCCAAGCCGGAGCAGGTCGACCGGCTGCGGTCCGACGTCGTCGCGGCCCTCGACAAGGGCCGGCCGGTGGTGGCCAACATCAAGGGCACCGCGGTCGACACGGTCGGCAACCCGCACTCGTACGAGGGCGGGCACTACCTGACCCTGGTCGGCTACCGGGACGGCGGCGACCTGATCCGGATCGCCGACCCGGCCGCCCCCGAGGGGGAGTACTGGATGACCCTGGAGAAGGTCGCCAACTGGACCGCCGAGCGCGGCTACTCGTCCTGATCCGACCCGCCGAGGGCCGGCCTCCTACGGGGGCCGGCCCTCTGCCGTGCCGGCGCGACGGGCGCCCGCCGAGCACGGGACGCGGGTCGGCGACACATCGATGACCGGTGGGTTCGGTGGACGGTTCCCGGGTACCAGGCCCACAACCGACCGTTCCGCAACCGGTAAGGGGCAGACATGACCAACCCACAGGACATCAGGGGTCAGGACGTCGTGGACGTCCTGACCGCCGACCACCGTGAGGTCGAGGCGCTCTTCGTGCAGTTGGAGAGCCGGCAGGGCACCCCCGAGCACCGTCGGCAGCTGGCCGACGTGGTGATCGCCGAGCTGGTCCGGCACGCCGTCGCCGAGGAGATGCACGTCTATCCGACCGCCCGCAAGGCGCTGCCGGACGGCGACCAGATCGCCGAGCACGAGATCTCCGAGCACGCCGACGCCGAGCGGACCATGAAGGAGCTCGAGTCGGTCGACCCGTCCGACCCGCGCTTCGACGAGCTCCTGGCGCACCTGACGAGCACGATCCGGCACCACGTCAAGGACGAGGAGTCGGACCTTTTCCCCCGCCTGCGCGCTGCGGTCGCCACCGAGGAGATGGTCGAACTGGCCGGCAAGGTGGAGGCGACCAAGAAGACCGCTCCGACCCGGCCGCACCCGGCCGCACCCGACCGGCCGCCGGCGAACCGGCTGCTCAACCCCGGCGCCGGCCTGGTGGACCGGATGCGGGACGCGCTGAGCGGCCGCGTCACGTCGACGGCGGAGCTGGGCCAGCAGCAGCGCTGACCGCCCCCGCTCATGGTGGCCACGCCCGGCCCGGGGCGTGGCCACCGGCATGTCACCGGCCGGCTCAGGTCTCCGGGGCGATCCGGCGCAGGCCGTCCGCCTCGGACACGATGACCGCCTCCATCGGGCAGGAGTCCGCCGCGTCCACCAATGCGTCGTCCGGCGCCACCCGCTCGGCCAGCGGGCGGGCCAACCCGTCCACCAGCACGAAGTGCCTCGGCGCGGTGCCCGCGCAGATCCCCGACCCGATGCACCGCGTCGGGTCCACGTGCACCCGCCACTGCTCGTCCGTCGCACTCATCTGTTCACCAACTCACCGGCATGGCGACGAGCCCCCGGACCAGCAGGCCGCTCTTCCAGGTCAGCTCGGATTCCGGCACGGCCAGCCTCAGGTCGGGCGTGCGGGCGATCAGCGTCTCCAGGACGACCTGGAGCTCCATCCGGGCGAGCTGCGCGCCGACGCAGTGGTGCACCCCGTGCCCGAAGCCGAGGTGGGGGTTGACCTGCCGGGTCAGGTCGAGCCGGTCCGCGTCGGCGAAGACCGTCTCGTCCCGGTTGGCCGACGAGATCGACACCACCACCGGCTCGCCGGCCCGTACCAGCACGCCGCCGACCTCGACGTCTTCCATCGCGTAGCGGGCGAAGGCCGAGGACGCGCCGAGCGGCACGTACCGCATCAGCTCCTCGACGGCAGCCGGCACCAGGTGCGGCCGCGACCGTAGCCGGGCCCACTCGTCCGGGTGGGTGAGCAGGGCGTACACGAAGTTGGGGATCTGGGTCACCGTCGTCTCGTGCCCTGCCGCGAGCAGCCCGGCGGCCAGGCGCACGACCTCGTCCTCCGCGAGCCGGTCGTCGGCGTCCCGGGCCCGGACCATCGCGCCGATCAGGTCGTCGGTGGGTTGCTCGCGCCGCCGCGCGATCAGCTCGCCCATGTACGCGAGGAGACTGTCGATGTACTCCTGGGCCTGCTCCGGGCTCAACGAGGTGGTCGACACGATCGCCTCGGACCAGGCGTGGAATCGGTCCTGGTCGGCCACGGGTACGCCGAGCAGGTCGCAGATGACCCGGATCGGCAGCGGGGTGGCCAGGTGCTCCACCAGGTCGGCCGGTGGACCGGCCGCGAGCATGCCGTCCACCAGCTCGTGGGCCACCTCCCTGGTCCGGGGCCGCAGTTCCTCCACCCGGCGGGCGGTGAACGCCTTCGCCACCAGCCGACGCAGCCGGGTGTGCTCCGGCGGGTCCATCGACAGGATCCCGCCCTCCTGCTGTCGCGGCGAGTTGCGGGGCTCGTCCCGACCCACCGAGGCGGCCCGGCTGAACCGGGCGTCGCCGAGCACGGTCCGGACGTCGGCGTGCCGGGTGGCGAGCCAGGCCGGCTCGCCGAACGGCATCCGGATCCGGGTGAGCGGCTCGTCCCGGCGCAGCCGGGCGTAGCGCGGGTCGAGGTTGAGCCGGTCGGGGTCGCTGAACGGATAGCGGTGGGGGACGGTCGTCTCGGGGGCCTCGGTCACCGGATGGTTTCCTCTCGTCACGGCGCCCCAAGGGGAGGGCGCCGGTCCGGTCGGGGACGACTCCACGTTGAGTCATGTTCCGACTGCGGATAGTAGCGAGAGTCATCGATCCTTGGCTAGCGGTACGCGTCGATCCGTCAGGAAACAGTCGTCCCGGGCCACCTGCCTGCGCGGCGACCCGGGACGCTACGAGGGGTTCAGCGGACCTGGTCGCCTTCGCCGGTGCGCGCCTGGGCCTGGTCGACGCCCTTGTCGATCTGCTCGTCGTACTTGCCGCCCGTGCGCTTGTCGGCCATGTCGCCGCCCTTCTCCATGCCCTTGTCGACCTGCTCGTCGTGCTTGTCGGCGAAGTCCTTGGCCTTGTCCATGAAGTCGCTCATCGGGGTCCTCCTCGAAGCCGGTTCCGATCCCTGCCTTCCCTGGGCCCGGGGGCCCAAACGCGACGGAGCAGCGGCCCGGGGGCGGTCGGGAAACGGCACGCCCCGGCCGCCCATCTAGCGTGAAAGGGGACGCGGGTGTCGAAGGGACGCCGGCCGGGTACCGACTCGCCGGAGATCGAGGAGGGCCGACGTGGTCGCAGACGATGCCGGGCGTACGCCCGAGAGAACGCCCGGCCGGGGCGCCGGCTCCCGACAGACCTGGGCCGCGCTCCCCTGGCTGGTCCGCTCGGCCGTGGTGTGGAGCGCCTGCCTGGTGGTGATCGTCGCCGGGCTGTACCTGCTGGGGAAGATCGCGGTGCTGCTCGCGCCGCTGGCCATCGCGCTGGCCGTCACCATCTTCCTCACCGCGCTGCTCGACCCGGTGCAGCTCGCGCTGCGCCGGCTCCATCTGCCCGCCGCACTGGCCGCCCTGCTCACCGTACTGCTGCTGCTCGGCCTGCTGTTCGGCGTCGGCGCGCTGGTGTGGAGCCTCACCGCCAACCAGTTCAGCGAGTTGAGCGAGGAGCTGGTGCAGGGCCTGCAACGGACCCGGGACTTCGTGACCTCGACGCTGCCGGTCAGCGACCGACAGCTCGACCAACTGCTCGACCAGGCCCGCCAGGGGCTCGGGCAGGGCTCGGTCGACCCGGTCTCCGGCGCCAGGACGGCCGCGGAGGTGCTCGGCTCGGCGCTGCTCGCGCTCGTCCTGCTGTTCTTCCTGCTCAAGGACGGCAGGTCCATGTGGCGCTGGACGCTGTCCCGCACGACCGGGCCGAACCGGGAAGTGACCGCCGAGGCGGGCCGGATGGGTTGGCGGACGCTCGGCGCATACAGCCGGGGCACCATGCTGATCGCCGCGATCGACGCGATCGGCATCGGCCTGGCGCTGGTGGTGCTCCGGGTGCCGCTGGCCTTCCCGCTCGCGCTCATCACCTTCTTCGGCGGCTTCATCCCGATCATCGGGGCGACCGTGGCCGGCGCCGTGGCGGTGCTGGTCGCGCTCGCGGCGAAGGGGCCGGTGACCGCACTGCTCGTCCTCGCCGCCGTGATCACCGTCCAGCAGGTGGAGGGCAACCTGCTGGAGCCGCTGGTCATGAAGCGTCAGGTGCGCCTGCACCCGGCGGTGATCCTGGTGGCGGTGACCGCCGGCACCCTGATCGCCGGCATCGCCGGGGCCTTCGTCTCGGTGCCGATCACCGCCGTCGTCTGGCGGGTCATCGACACCATCCAGCAACACCGCCAGCGCCCGACGCCCGCGCCCCCGACCCCCGCCTGACCACCCTGCCGGGTGGGGTCCTCAGTGGGGGGAGGGGAGGTGGGTGGTGAACCAGTCGGCGGCGCTGTGTGCCACCTGTTCCAGGGTGCCGGGCTCCTCGAAGAGGTGGGTCGCCCCCGGGATCACCGTCAGCTCGGCCGTGTCCGGCAGCGCCTCCTGGGCCTGCTCGTTGAGCGTGATCACCTGCTCGTCCAGGCCGCCGACCAGCAGCAGCGTGGGCGCGCGCACCTGATCGAGCGCGGCACCGGCCAGGTCGGGACGGCCACCACGGGAGACCACCGCGCCGACGAGGTCCGGCCGGGCCGCCGCCGCCACCAGGGCGGCTGCGGCCCCGGTGCTGGCCCCGAACAGCCCGATCGGCACGGCGCCGAGGGGTCGCTCCGCCGCCAGCCAGTCCACGATCGCCGCGAGCCGACGGGCGAGCAGGGGGATGTCGAAGCGCAGCTCGGCGGTACGGGCATCCACCTGGTCCTCGGCCGGCGTCAGCAGGTCGACCAGCACGGTGCCGAGGGCACTGCGGTTGAGCACGTGCGCCACGGCCGTGTTGCGCGGGCTGTGCCGGGAGCTGCCGCTGCCGTGTGCGAAGAGCACCACGCCGGCCGGCTCCGCCGGGACCAGCAGGTCGGCCGGAAGTTCGGCGTCCCCCGCCGGGATCGCCACCGCACTGCTGCGCACGTCCATCTCGCCTCCGTACGTCCTCGGTCGTCCCCGTTCCGGCCGCATACCCGTCCCCGGCGCCGGCAAGCGGCCCCGGCACCCCCGGCGTTTGTCGCCGAGGGGCCCGGGTAGGCGTCGGGTGACCGCAGACCGTACCGGCGCAGCCGCGCCCCGACGGATCGCGAGGATCGCCATGGCCCAGCAGCAGCGGGAGACCCGGCAGCAGACCACCGACCGGGACCGGCGGGAACAGGACACCGAACGCGGCCGGGACTGGGCGGACGACGCCGCCCAGGCGCGCACGGCCGACGACCCGCGGGCGATGGCGCCCCGCGACGCGGCGGACCGCCCGTCACAGGGCAGGCCGCTCTGACCGAAGCCGCCGGGCGACCGGCACCAGGGTCCTACACCGCCGGCCCGCCGTCGTCGACGGCGGGCCGGCGGTCGGTCACGGCTCGCTCTCGGGCAGGCGGAGCAGGGGAGCCCGGCCGGGGGCCTGCTCCGGGACGGGGCCCGACACCTCCGCCGCGGGGATCGGCATCGTCACCGGCTCCCCGCAGGTGACCCGGACCGGCTCACCGTGGTGCCGCAACTCCAGCACGTCTCCCGGGTCGCCGTAGCGCAGCGCGTACGTGGTCTGGTGCCGCCGGACGTCGACCCGCAGCCGCATCCCGCGCCACTGGAGGGAGAACTCCAGCCGCTCGAGCCGGCTCGACAGCCGCGGCGCGAAGGAGAGGTTGCCGTCGTGGTCGCGCAGCCCGCCGAACCCGCCCACCAGGGCGATCCAGGCGCCGGCGAGCGAGGCCATGTGCACCCCGTCGCGGGTGTTCTCGTTGAGGTCGTGCAGGTCCATCAGCGCGGCCTCGCGCAGGTACACGTGCGCCAGTTCGGGGTGGCCCACCTCGGCCGCCAGCACGGCCTGCGTGCACGCCGACAGCGACGAGTCGCGCACCGTACGCCGCTCGTAGTAGAGGAAGTTGCGCAGCTTCTCCTCCGGCGTGAAGGCGTCGCCGCGCCAGTGCATGGCCAGGATCAGGTCCGCCTGCTTGACGACCTGCTTGCGGTAGAGGTCGAAGTACGGGTAGTGCAGCAGCAGCGGGTACTTCTCCGGCGGCGTGTGCACGAAGTCCCACTCCTGGAGCCGGGTGAAGCCCTCCACCTGCTCGTGGACGTCGACCTCCTCGTCGTACGGGATGTGCATGGACGCCGCCGCGTCCCGCCAGGCTGCCGCCTCCTCGTCGGTCACGCCGAGATGGAACGCCTCGTCCCGGTAGCGCATGACCGCGTCGGCCGCGCTGATCAGGTTCCGCTGCGCCATCAGGTTGGTGTAGATGTTGTCGTTCTTCACCGCCGTGTACTCGTCTGGGCCGGTGACCCCGTCGATGTGGAACTGGCCGTGCCGGTCGTGGTGACCCAGCGACCGCCACAGCCGGGCGGTCTCCACCAGCAGCTCCAGCCCGATCTCGCGTTCCAGCTCGGTGTCCTGGGTGACCTGGACGTAGCGCCGCAGCGCGTCGGCGATGCCAGCCGCGATGTGGAAGGCGGCGGTGCCGGCCGGCCAGTACCCCGACGACTCCGGCCCCTCGATGGTGCGCCAGGGGAACGCCGCGCCCTCCAGGTTGAGCGTCCGGGCCCGCTCGCGCGCGGCGGCCAGGGTGCCGTGCCGCCAGTGCAGCGCGTCCCGCACGGCGGCCGGTTGGGTGTAGGTGAGCACAGGCAGGACGAACATCTCCGTGTCCCAGAACGCGTGCCCGTCGTACCCCGGACCGGTCAGGCCCTTCGCGGCGATGGGCCGCCGCTCCGCCCGGGAGCCGGCCTGGAGGACGTGGAACATGCCGAACCGGACTGCCTGCTGGATCTCCGGGTCGCCCTCCACCACCACGTCGGCGGCGTCCCAGAACTCGTCGAGGTATTCGCGCTGCTCGCGGAGGAGCCCGTCCCAGCCGTCGATCCGCGCCCCCGTCAGGGCCGCCTCGACCTGGTCGCGCATCGCCGGCAACGACCGGCGGCTCGACCAGCCGTACGCGAGGTACTTGACCACACGCAGCGTCTCGCCGGGCTGGAGCACGCACCCGATCGTGGTACGCACCCAGTCCTCGTACCCCTCGGACTGGCTGGTCGTGCGCCCCGGTGCGTACACCTCGTGTTCCATGGCGGCGGCCACCCGCAGACCGGAGACCTTGGTCCGGTGGATCAGCAGCCCGCCGTCGGCGGTGGTGAGTTCCTCCTCGGCCTGCAACGGCGACTCCAGCACGGCCGCGACCCGCGGGTCCCCGCTCTGCGCGGGCAGCGCCTCGTTCGCCACGAGTTCCGACTGGAGGATCAGCCGCAGCGGGCCGTCCACCGCCTCGACCTCGTAGCTGATCGCGGCGACGGCACGCTGGGTGAACGAGACGAGCCGGGTGCTGCGGACCTTGATCTCGCGGCCGGCCGGGGAGCGCCAGTGCAGTTCCCGGTGCAGGGTGCCGGCGCGCAGGTCGAGGACCCGTTCGTGGGCGAGGAGCTCGCCGTAGCGGACGTCGAGCGGCTCGTCGTCGACCAGCAGCCGGATCAGCTTGCCGTTGGTCACGTTGACGACCGTCTGGCCGGACTCGGGGAACCCGAAGCCGGCCTCGGCGTACGGCAGCGGGCGCAGCTCGTAGAAGGAGTTGAGGTACGTGCCGGGCAGGCCGTGGGGCTCCCCCTCGTCGAGGTTGCCGCGCAGCCCGACGTGCCCGTTGGAGAGGGCGAAGACCGACTCGGACTGGGCCAGGACGTCCATGTCCAGCCGGATCTCCCGGACGTGCCACGGCTCGACCGGATAGGCCCGTTCCCGGATCACGCGGTCTGCCCGGTGTCGAGCAGGTCGGCGAGGTCGGTGACCACGACGTCGGCGCCGTGGGCCAGCAGCTCGGCGGCCTGGCCGACCCGGTCCACCCCGATCACGTACCCGAACCCGCCGGCGCGGCCGGCAGCGACCCCGGCGAGGGCGTCCTCGAAGACGGCGGCGTTGCGCGGGTCGACCCCGAGCAGTTTCGCGCCGGCCAGGAACGTGTCCGGCTCGGGCTTGCCGCGCAGCCCCTCGGCGCGGGCGACGAGCCCGTCCACCCGCGCCTCCAACAGTGGTTCCAGCCCGGCGGCGGCGACCACCTCCCGGCCGTTCGCGCTGGCCGTGACGACCGCCCGGCGCAGTCCGGCGGCACTCGCCGCCTCCAGGTACGCGACGGAGCCGGGGTAGACGTCCACGCCGTGGGTGCGCAGCCGCTCCAGCAGCAGCACGTTCTTGCTGTTGCCGACCCCGTTGACGGTGTCGGCGTCCGGCGGGTCGTCGGGCGACCCCTCGGGCAGCACGATGCCCCGGGAGGCGAGGAAGGTGCGCACCCCGTCGGCGCGCGGCCGGCCGTCGACGTAGCGGTTGTAGTCCGGCCCGGGGTCGAAGGGACGGAACTCCGCGCCGGTGGTGGCGGCGTGGCGGCGCAGGAAGGCGTCGAACGTCTCGGTCCACGCGGCGTTGTGCACCCGGGCGGTCTGCGTCAGCACACCGTCCAGATCGAAGAGACAGGCGGTCACGTGAGCAGGTAGGCCCAGCACGGTACGAATCTATCCAGACCTCCGCGCCCGTAAACCGCTTTCGGTGCGCTTGCCGCGCGGCTCAGTTCGGGCGCAGCGTCCAGACCACGGTCATCCCGCCGGTCGGCTTGCCCTCCTCGGTGGCGATCTCCACCTGGACCGGGAACTCCGGCCGGCGGCCGGACTCCAGTTCCGCGACCACCTCGGCGACCGGCCGGTCGAGGCGCGCGGTGGCCAGGACGGGGCCCATGGCCAGCTTCCGGTACGCGATCTCGGCCCGCACGGCCAGCGGCGTGGCCCGGTCGAGCAGTTGCCCGAACGCGGCCAGCACGACCGCGCCGGAGGCGGTCTCGCCGAGGGTGAACATGGCCCCGGCGTGCGGGCCGCCGACGTGGTTGTGGGTGGCCGGCGAGTCGGGCAGTCGGACGGTCACCCGTACCCCGCCCTCCGCCTCGGGGGCCACTTCGACGAATTCGATGCCGAGCGTACGGGCGAACGGCACAGCCGCCAGCATGCCGGCCACCACCTGGCGCGAGTCGATGGTCATAGCCCGACGTTACTAGCCGGTAACTTTGTCGGCAAGGACCGCCCCCGTCAGCGCCAGCCCACGTCGATCCGGTCGCCGCGCTCGTCGAAGAAGTGCAGCGCGTCCATGCGTACGGAGACGGCCAGGGGGTGCCCGGCGGCGATCCCCGGGTACGGCGCGAGCCGGACCGCGAGCTCGGCGGGGCGCCGGTGGTGCCGGCCCGGGTCGTTGAGCACGCTGGTGCGGGTGGCAGCGACCGGGGCGGGGGCCTCCTCCTCGGGGGCGCGCCCGGTCAGCCGCTGCATCACCTGCCCGAAGCGGCGCAGGCCGCGCTGGCCGGTGGGCGCCTCCTCCGTCCGGGTGCCCATCTCGTCCACCACGATCGCGGTGGCCCCGATGTCGAGGAAGGCGAGCGACTCGTGCCCGTGGTGCTCCAGGTAGCGGATGCGGCCGTGCAGCACGGCGCCCTGGGTGTCCGGCGCGACCGGGGTGAGCGCCTCGGCCCGCATCCCGACCACGATCCGCTCACCGTGGTAGTGCGCGACCGCCCGGCTGCGGATGTCGTCCCACGGCAGGTGGAGCGCCTGGTCGCCGAGGGTGAGGGTGACGTAGCGGTCGAGGTGGACGTAGACCGAGGCCTCCAGCAGGTTCATCCGCGGGCTGCCGAGGAACGCGGCCACGTAGAGGGTGGCCGGGCGGCCGTAGACCTGGGTGGGGGTGCCGACGTCCTGGAGGACGCCCTTGCGCATGATGGCGACCCGGTCGGCCATGGTCAGCGCCTCGGCCTGGTCGTGCGTGACGTAGATGGTGGTGACGCCCAGCTCCCGGGTCAGGCCGGAGATCTCGGCGCGCAGTTCGGCCCGGAGCCCGCTGTCGAGGTTCGACAGCGGCTCGTCCATCAGGAAGAGGCCCGGACGGCGCACGATCGCCCGGCCCATCGCGACCCGCTGGCGTTGCCCGCCGGAGAGCTGGCTGGGCTTGCGGCCGAGTACGTCGCCGATGCCGAGCGCGCTGGCCACGTCGGTGACCCGCTCGCCGCGCGGCTCGGGCTCCAACCCGGCCAGCTTGAGCGGGAAGGCGATGTTGTCGCCGACGGTCATGTGCGGGTAGAGCGCGAAGTCCTGGAAGACCATGGCGATCTTCCGGTCGCGCGGCGGCAGGTCGTTGGCCAGCTCGCCGTCGAGCATCACCGCGCCCGACGTCGGGTCCTCCAGCCCGGCCACCATCCGCAGCACGGTGGACTTCCCGCAGCCCGACGGGCCGAGCAGCACCATGAACTCGCCGTCGTTGACGTCGAGATTGACGCTGTCGACGGCGAGGGTGCCGTCCCGGAACACCTTCGTGACATCCTTGAGTGCGACGGTTGTCACCGTGCCCTCCCCCCACCTCGTCGACCGAATCCCGAATGACTGTGACGAGGATCATGCGGTTCGCACATCGGGTAAACGTGCCATGTTCGGCTTGTGACGGCCCTGTGACGCCCACCCGGCGGGACGAGCCGGCGTCAGCGGGGTCCGCCTCCCGCCTGCGACGCCGGGGCCAGCGCGCCGACTCCGCGCGCCGACCGGCCGGCGGTGGCCGGTTCGCCGAGGAAGACCCGGCGGACGACCCGCTCGGCGGCGTGGCCGTCGTCGAGCGCACAGAACCGGGCCCGGAACCGCTGCCGGGCCGCGCGCGCCGCCGCCGAGTCGACGCCGCCGGCACGGAACAGGTCGAGCAGGTCGGCGAAGCTGGTGGCCACCGCGCCCGGCGGCTCCGCCGTCACGTCGAAGTAGACGCCCCGGGCCAGCCGGTACGCCTCCCAGTCGGGGGCGTAGACGACGATCGGCCGGTCGAGCACGGCGTAGTCGAACATCGCCGAGGAGTAGTCCGTGATCAGCACGTCCGCGACGAGGTAGAGGTCCTCCACGCGCGGATGGCCGCTGACGTCGCGTACCCGGTCCCGGTCGGCGGGGCGCCGGGCGCGTAGGTCCCGGTCGTGGAAGTAGTGGCTGCGGATCAGCAGCCGACCGGCCGGGCCGAGCACGTCGAGCAGCCGCTCCGGGTCGAAGGGCGGCCGGTAGCCGGGCAGGTGCTCCCGGTGCGTCGGGGCGTACAGGACGACCCGTTCGTCGGGCCCGAGGCCGAGTTCGGCACGCAGCCGGCGCACCTCCCCCGCGGTCGCGGTGACCAGCCGGTCGTTGCGCGGGTAGCCGACCTCCAACGTGGTGTACGCGGCCGGGTACGCGCGCTCCCACATCTGCGTGGAGAAGCTGTTCGCGCTGACGCTGTAGTCCCACCGGTCCACCCGGCGCAGCAGCCCGGCGAAGTCCATCCCGACCGCGCCGACCGGGTACCGCTGCTGGTCCAGGCCCATCACCTTCACCGGCGTGCCGTGGTGGGTCTGCACGTGCACGCTGCCCGGCCGCTTGCGGACGTGGTCCGGGAAGTTCACGTTGTTGACCAGCCACCGCGCCCGGGCCAGCGCCCGGTAGTACGCGGGCGTCCCGGCGACCACGTACGCGACGCCCTCGGGCACGGTGTGCACGCGGTCCCGCCGGACGATCCACACCCCGCGCACCTGCGGCGCCAGCCGCCGGGCCGCCTCGAAGATCGCGGCCGGGTTGTCCGAGTAGCCCCGGTACCAGTAGGCCGCGTAGACGGCCAGCGCCTCATCGACCGGGCGGCGCAGTTCGGCCCGGTAGTACTCGCGCAGCAGGGCGTCCCGGGCCAGCCGGACCGCGCGCCGGGCCGGGGGCGCGACCCGCCGCTTCGCGCTCCGCGCGGTACGCCGGGCGACGTCCCGCGCGCGGTAGGCGGTGCGCAGCGCGCTGAAGGTACGCCAGCGCCCGGCCGCCACCAGCCGGTGCTTGAGCCCCTCCGCGCCCGCCGGGGCCGGATAGCCACCGGGGGGCAGCCAGCGCGCGTGGTCGGCGGTGATCTGGGCGAAGAAGGCCGGCCGCAGCTCGGGGTCGATCCGCTCCCCGTTGCCGAGCACGCTCAGGTAGTGCCAGATCATCCGCTCGAACAGCGCGGGACGCAGGTCGTCGACCGCCGGCCCCCAGGCGTCCATCAACCGGAACACCCGGTGCCACTGGTCGAAGACCTCGAAGTGCCGCTCGCCCCTGGTCCTGGTGATCGCCCCGGTGCGGCGCTGCCGGTAGTTGACGCAGACCCGGTCCAGCACACCGATCCGCTCGGCGGCCATCAGCACGGGGTAGCTGAACGAGACGTCCTCGTACCAGCCGGGGGCGAAGCGCAGCCCCTCCTCGATCAGGAACTGCCGGCGGACCAGCCGGTTCCAGGCGGTGTGCAGCAGCCGCAGCGTCTCGGGCCGGTCCCGCAGCCGGAAGGTCTCCTCGCCGGGCGGCTCCGGGAACACCTCTTCCATCGCGCTGCGGCTGGTGGCGTCGTTCCAGTGCGTCCGGACGTGGTCGACCAGGAGCACGTCGGGGCGGGTCGCGCGGAGGCGCTCGACCACCTCGGGCAGGCACTCCGGGGCGAGCCAGTCGTCGCCGTCGACGAACCAGACGTACTCGCCGGCGGCCCGGTCCAGCCCGATGTTGCGGGCCGGACCGAGCCCCACGTTCTCCGTCAGCCGGACGGCGCGCATCCGCGGGTCGCGGGCCGCGTACTCGGTGAGGATCTCGCCGCTGTCGTCGGGCGAGCAGTCGTCGACGCCGATCACCTCGATGTCGGCGACCGGCTGGCCGAGAATCGAGTCGAGGCATTCGCGCAGGTATCCCTGCACCCGGTAGGCCGGCACGACGAAGCTGATCAGTGTCATCGGCCGGCCCCTGTCGTCAGCCCGGCGAGCGACCTCCCGCGCCGACCAGGCCCACCGACGCCCGCGCGGCGCGGGCGGGCAGGACGACCCAGGCGAGGGCGACACTCCCCACGAAAACCACGAGAAGGTACGTACCGAGTGTAGCCATCCCGATACCCGCAAAACCGACGATCGCCGCCAGGGCCAGCAGCACGGACCGGCCCTCCCAGCCCAGCGTGCCGCCATGCAGCGGCGGGGCGGACTGCCGCTTCTCCAGCCGCGCGGTCAGGTCGTAGTGGTGCAGGGTCAGCACGAAGACGTACCCGAAGATCAGCCACGGCGGCACGTCGCCGACCACCCCGACCGCGATGGCGAACAGGAACTCGCCCGCCCGCAGCGCGGCCGGCACCAGCCAGTCCAGCGGCCCGGCGTGCGTCGCGCCCGCGCCGAGGCCGGCGACCAGCAGCACCAGCAGCGCGACCGGCACCGCCCACCGCGGGACCTCCGCCCCGTCGCGGGTCAGCAGCGCCGCCACCAGCAGCGCCGCCGGGCCCAGCGCCGCGACGACCGCCAGCGCCAGCGGGCCCACCGGCCGGAGCGCCGGCAGGAACCGGGCCAGCGGCCCGTCGTCGCGGTGCAGGGTGGCGTCGACCGTGTCCAGCACCGGCACCCGCATCCAGCGGGCCCGCAGCGTACGCAGCGCCCCGGTGTACGCGAAGGCCAGCACCCCCCAGGCCAGCACCGCGTACAGGCTGACCAGCGGGCCGAACAGCGCCACCGTGATCGCGATCAGCGCCCACCGCTCCCCGATCGGGAAGACCACCGTGCGCTTCAGCCAGTACGACACCGAACCCGTGTCGGCCTGCACCCGGTTGGAGGCGGCGTTCAGCTTGTCGCCGATGCCACCGCCGGCGGTGCCGACCGCCTTCGGCCGGCGCGCCGCCTCGTCGTGCAGCACGCCGTACCAGGTGTCCGTCATGTGCCGGACGGTCTGGAGGGTGATCGCGGCGATCGCCAGCGCCCAGCCGTACCGGAAACCGGCCTGGGTGGCCCCGTAGCCGAGGCCGGCGTAGACCACGTACTCCTTCGCCCGGTCGGCCATCGTGTCCAGCCAGCCGCCCCACGCGCTGAAGTGCCGGGTGTAGCGGGCGACCTGGCCGTCCACGCAGTCCAGCACGAAGCCGAGGTAGAGCAGCACCGCCCCGGCGACCAGCGCCAGCCGGCCGCCCGTACCGAAGAGCACGGCGGCGGCCACCGCGAAGGCCACCGAGATCATCGTGACGGCGGTCGGGCCGAGCCCGAGCTTCGCCGACGCCTTCGTCACGTACGGCGACCAGGTGCTGACGAAGAAGGTGGTGAAGAAGTCGTCCCGCTCCTTCACCGAGAGCTTCAGCTCGGCCCGGTCCTCGTCGACGGCGGCCACGGCCGCCTCCGCGGCGGCCAGCCCCGCCGGGTCGCCCACCCGGTGCGCCACGAGCAGGCGTACCCGCTGGGCGAAGGTCAGCACACCGAGGCCGGCGAGGCCGGCGAAGAGCCGGTCCACGGCGGGCCCGGCCGGCGGCGGCGCGGCGGCCGACGGCGCGCCGACGGGCACCACCCCGGCGGCGGCCGCGCGCGCGGCGGCGGCGAGCGACGGCAGGTCGTCGACGCCGACCCGCAGCGCGCCACCGAACACGCCGGTGGCTTCGCCGTCCAGCGCCTGCGCCGGTCCGGCCCCGACCACCTGGCCGCGCTCCTCGCGCACGGCCGTGTGGCCGTCGCCGGGCGGGTCGGTGAGCACCAGCGCGACCGTCGGCCCCACAGGGCTGGTGGCCAGGTGCCGCAGTACGGCGGTGTGCGCGACCAGGTCGGCGCCGGTGACGAGCACCGGCTGCGTGGCCGCGTCGACGAGGTCGGCCAGCTCGTCCAGGCCGGCGGCGTGGCGCACCTCGTGCGCCCCGGCGCGCCGGAGCTGGTCGGCCAGCCGGTCGGCGAGGTGCTCGCCCGAGCGGGTCGGCAGGCTCGCGGCCGGTGCGTCGGCGGCGAGCACGATCGCGAGCGTCACCGCGGAACCGCGACGTGGTACGCGTGCAGCGCCTCGGCGATCGTGCCGTCGACGCCCACCCGGCCCCCGTCGAGGTACAACCCCCGACGGCAGAACCGGGTCAGGTCCTTTTCGTTGTGTGACACCAGCACCAGAGTGCGCCCCTCCCCGAGCAGACGGTCGATCGTCGCATAACACTTCTTGCGGAACTCCTCGTCCCCGACCGCGGTCACCTCGTCCATGAGCAGGATCGGGTGCGGCAGGTGCGAGATGATGGCGAAGCCGAGCCGGACCTTCATGCCGGACGAGTAGTGCCGCACCGACGTGTCGACGGCCCGCTCCACCTGCTCGCCCGCGAACGAGACGATGTCGTCGAAGTGCCGCCGCAGGTAGGCCGACGGAAGCCCGTGCAGGCCGCCGACCAGGTAGAGATTCTCCCGCCCGGTCAGGTCGTTGGAGAACCCGGCGGAGAGTTCCAGCAGCGGCGCGACGTCCCCGCGCACCCGGATCCGGCCCTCGTCGGGGATGAGCACGCCGGCGATCAGCCGCAGCAGCGTGCTCTTGCCCGTGCCGTTGCGGCCGACCACGCCGACGGTCTCCCCGGCCCGGACCGAGAACGACACGTCCCGCAGCGGCCAGAACCGGCCGTCGTCGGCGCCGCGCCGCCCCCGGTGGATCAACAGCTCCCGCAGCCGCAACTGCCGCCGCCGGTTGCGGACGAACCGGATGCCCAGCCCCTCCGCCTCGATGATCGGATCGGCCATCCCTACAGTTCCTTGAGCACGGCGGGTTCGAGCCGGCGGAACGACCACCAGCCGGCGGCCAGCACCAGCAGGCTGACGCCGACGGAGGTGGCGAGCAGCCGGGCGTCCGGGAACTCGTCCGGGTACCAGACCGAGTGGTGCAGCTGGAAGATGCCGACCAGCGGATTCAGCTCGTAGGCGACCTTCAGCCAGCCCGGCAGGTCGGCGTCGCGCACGAGGCTCAGCGGGTAGATGATCGGGGTGGCGTAGAAGAGCACCCGGACGACCAGCCGCATGAAGCGCTCGACGTCGCGCATCAGCACGTTGACCGCCGAGAGCAGCAGCGCCAGCCCGACCAGCAGGACGGCCTGCACCGCCACCGCGAGCGGCAGGGCCAGCAGGGACCAGCCCGGCTCGACCCGGCCGGCCGCGGCGTACCCGACGGCGACGGCGAGCAGGATCGGCAGGCCGGCGGCGTACTCGGCGAAGCGGCCGGTGACCCGGCCGATCGGGAAGACCTGCCGCGGCACGTTCATCGTCGTGATCAGCCGGGCCTGGCCGGTCAGCGCGTTGGTCGCCTCGCTCAGCGCCGAACTGGTCCACATCCAGGCGAAGATCCCGGTGAGCAGGAACAGCGGGTACGAGTCGGCCGCGTCGCCGAGGTGGCGGTTGGTGTCCCGGGAGTAGAGGATCCCGAAGACGAACCAGTAGATGGCGCCCAGGCCGAGGGGCTCGATCAGCGACCAGAGATAGCCGAGCACGGACTGCTGGTACTTCACGGCGAGGTCGCGCCGGACGAGGATGCGCAGCGAGGTGCGGTGCGACCACAACGCCGCGACGCCAGAGGTCACCGCCGCCTCCCGCCTCACCGGACGGACGACAGGCTAGCAGTCGATGAACGAACGCCCCCTCAGCACTCGATCACGTTGACGGCCAGTCCGCCGCGCGCCGTCTCCTTGTACTTCACCTTCATGTCCGCGCCGGTCTCGCGCATGGTCTTGATGACCTTGTCCAGCGAGACGTGGTGCACCCCGTCGCCACGCAGCGCCAGCCGGGCGGCCGTGATCGCCTTGATGCTAGCCACCGCGTTCCGCTCGATGCAGGGGATCTGCACCAGACCACCGACCGGGTCGCAGGTCAGACCCAGGTTGTGCTCCATGCCGATCTCGGCGGCGTTCTCCACCTGCGCGGGGGTGCCGCCCAGCGCCTCGGCCAGCCCGGCGGCGGCCATCGAGCAGGCCGAGCCCACCTCGCCCTGGCAGCCCACCTCAGCGCCGGAGATCGAGGCGTTCTCCTTGAACAGCACGCCGATCGCGCCCGCCGCCAGCAGGAACCGCACCACCCCCTCCTCGGAGGCGCCCGGGGAGAACCGGGTGTAGTAGTGCAGCACCGCCGGAATGATGCCAGCCGCCCCGTTGGTCGGCGCGGTGACGACCCGGCCGCCGGCCGCGTTCTCCTCATTGACGGCGAGGGCGAAGAGGGTCACCCAGTCCATCGCCCGCAGCGGGTCGGCGAGATCGGACTCCGTCTCCAGGCTGCGGCGCAGCTCGGCCGCGCGGCGGCGGACCTTCAGCCCGCCGGGCAGCACCCCGTCGCGCGAGCAGCCCCGCTCGACGCACTCGCGCATCACCCGCCAGATCTCCAGCAGGCCGGCGCGCACCTCGCCCTCGCCGCGCCAGGAGAGCTCGTTGGCGAGCATCACCTCGCTGATCGACAGCCCCGTCGACGCGGTCACGCCGAGCAGCTGCGCGCCGGTGAGGAACGGGTGCCGTACCCGGGTGGCGTCGGGCCTGATCCGGTCCGCCCCGGCCGCCGCCTCGTCGACCACGAAACCGCCGCCGACCGAGTAGTACGTCCGTGCCCGCAGCTCCGCGCCCCGGTCGTCGTACGCGACGAAGGTCATCCCGTTGGGGTGGTACGGCAACGACCGGCGCCGGTGCAGCACCAGGTCACGGTCCGGGTCGAAATGGATCTCGTGCGCGTCGAGCAGGCTCAGCCGGCGCTCGGCACGGATCCGGGTGATCCGCACGTCGACGGTGTCGGTGTCGACGGTCTCCGGGGCCTCGCCGGCCAGCCCGAGCAGCACCGCCCGGTCGCTGCCGTGGCCGTGCCCGGTCGCGCCCAGCGAGCCGAAGAGCTCCGCCTGCACCCGTGCCGTGCCGGTCAGCAACCCGTCGGCCTTCAGGCCCGCGACGAAGGTACGGGCGGCCCGCATCGGCCCCACCGTGTGGGAGCTGGACGGCCCGATGCCGACACTGAAGAGGTCGAAAACGCTGATCATGGCTGCACTTCCTCGCCGTCGTACCTCGTGGGTCTCCGGCACGGTCGTGGCCGGCCCGGTCGGGGCGGCCGTCCGGCACCCGGGGGTGTGGGTGCCCGACCGGCGAGCCTACCCGCCCAGCTCAGCCCCTGCCGCCAGCCGCGACCGGTCGGCACGTCCCGGCGGGTCCCGGGGGCGTCGCGGGGCCGGTTCCCGGGTAACCACCTACGGGTACGGGCACCGTCGATCCTCCTCCGGACCGAGGGCGCGGTGGCCACCCCTTCCTACCGTTGAGGGCAGAGGCGGCGAACGCCGCAGAGTGGGAGTACGACGATGAGTCGCAAACTGGTCCGCCCCCGTCAGGGGCGCATGATC
Organism: Micromonospora sp. DT46; assembly: GCF_049841735.1. Lineage (NCBI taxonomy): Bacteria > Bacillati > Actinomycetota > Actinomycetes > Micromonosporales > Micromonosporaceae > Micromonospora > Micromonospora sp. DT46. The sequence continues at coordinate 802,680 of NZ_JBNCKW010000001.1, forward strand.
GCCGGCGTCTGTGCCGGCCTGGCCCAGCGTTTCGGCAGGTCGGCCGGCTTCATCCGGCTGCTGTTCCTGCTGTCGCTGCTGCTGCCCGGCACCCAGGTGGTCGTCTACCTGGTGCTCTGGGTCCTGATGCCGAACGAGGACCGCTACGCCGCCGCCCGCTACTGAGCCCCACCCCCGCCCGAGGCGGGGGTGAGCACGAGGCGCCCGTCCCGTCGACCGGGGCGGGCGCCGTCGCGTCGTGGGCCCACCGTCACGGGGCGGTGTAGGTGACCGTCACCTTCTCGTAGCCGAGGGAGCGCAGCAGCCCCTCCAGCATCTTGCGGGTGTTCTCCTCGGCCCGCTGGGTCAGGCCGCTGTCGCGGGCGGCGGTGGTGATCCGCTCCTCGGCGAGCTGGTAGACCTGCTGCTGGCGGTTGGGGTCGCCCTTGACCAGCTCGCCGACCCGGTTGAGCAGCCCGCGCTCCTCGGCGAAGACGTAGCTCTTCTCCAGGTCGAGGTTGGTCTTGCCGAGCTGCGGCGCCGGCAGCCTGATCTCCACCGACTTGCCGTCGGCCGACTCCACCACCGCACCCTCGGAGATCTTGGCGAAGTCGACGTACGCCTCCACGCTGCCCGCCCCGACGAAGAGGGTGCGCTGGCTGAGCAGCCAGTCGGGCACGTTGCGCCGGTCGTTCTGGAGATCGACGACCACCTGGAAGTTGCCCTCGGCCGCGACGTAGCGGCTGAGATCCTGGATCGACTTGAGCAGCGGCGGCTGGCTGCGGTCGGTCTGTTCCTTGGCGAACGGGTTGCGGAAGTCCGGCAGCAGGCCGGTGGCCTGCACACCGAGCAGCACCACCACCGCCAGCGCCGCCGCGCCGAGCACCCAGAGCAGGCCGCGCGCGGGCCCGCCCGCCGGTGGTGGTGGCGCACCCGGATCCGGTTCGGTTGTGACAGCCGACCGCTCCTTGAGCGCCTCGCCGGTCGGATAACCGGGGAACTCCCTCGTGGGCTCGTTGATGTCACCGTCGCGGGCCATGGCCCTCACCGTCCTCGTCAGACACGTCGTCTGGAGATGACGGTACGGCTCCGGTGCGACAGCCGCTCGTCGAAGGGCGCGGGCAGACGAAACCGCCGCGTCGAATCCGCGAAATCGCAGGTCAGTACGGGTCGGACGGCCGGCGGGTCGCGCTCACTCGATCGGGCCGGAGAGGACGAGCACCCGGGCGTGGATCTGGTTGCGCTGCTGGAGCGCCGCCCGCAGGGCGCGGTGCAGCCCGTCCTCCAGGTAGAGCCCGCCGTTCCACTGCACGACGTGCGGGAAGAGGTCGCCGTAGAAGGTGGAGTCCTCGGCGAGGAGCTTGTCCAGCGCCAGCTCACGCTTGGTGGTGATCAACTGGTCCAGGCGCAGTGGCCTCGGCGGGATCTCCGCCCACTGCTTGAGCGTCAGGTTGTGCTCCGGGTAGGGACGCCCGTCCCGGACCGCTCTGAAGATCACGACGGCACGCTCCCCTCCCCCTGGCCGGGCCGACCCACGACACCGGGTCGGGTCGCGGCGCGGCACCGCGACCCGCGGCACCGATGACCGTGCCAGCGTAGCGGGCTGCACCACACCGCGTTCTGCTCCCCGATGTCAGTTTCGCCACCCGCCATCCGGATCGCCACCGGAGGAAACACCCGACGGCCTGTCCGGCGCCGGTCAGCTCCAGCGCCCCCGCCGGACCACCTCGTCCACCGGGCGACGCCCCCGGCGCAGCGACGGTGACCGGTGGTCAGCCGCACGATAACCCACAGTGACGGCACCGACGGGCTCGTACTCCCCCGGCACCCCGAACGCCTCCCGGTAGGCGTCGAGGCGCTGCGCGGGGATGCCGAAGAAGCACGCCCCCAGCCCCTCGTCCACGGCGGTCAGCAGCATCAGCAGGGCGGCGAAGCCGGTGTCCACGTACCAGTAGGGCACCGGCCAGCGCTCGGTCGAGCGGTCCGCCCAGCCCTTGTCCGGTTCCGCGTAGCGCTCCAGGTAGGCCGACCGGTTCGCGTGCGGAACGACGATCAGCGGGGCCCGGCGCATCCCCGCCAGCCACCGCTCCCGGCCGCCGCCGCCCGGCGTGGTCGCCGCCCAGAACCGCTCCCGGTCCTCCGGCGCCTCCAGCACCAGGAAGCCCCAGCCCTGGGCGAAGCCGGCCGACGGCGCGCGGACCGCGTGGTCGAGCAGCCGCTCCACCACGTCGGGCGGGACGGGCCGGTCCGGGTCGTAGTTGCGCACCATCCGGCGTCGCCGGACCACCTCGCCGAACTCCATGCGCTCCCCGCCTCAGGCCCCGGGCCGTACGCCCCAGGCACCCCGCCAGGTCGCGCCCGGCTTCAGGGTGATCACGTCCCGGCCCGAACGGAACGCGTCCGGCGGGCAGGTCATCGGCTCCACCGCCACGGAACGGCGCCGCCGCTCGCCGGGCAGGGCGTCGCCGGTGAACACCTGCCACCAGCCGAACTCCCGGTCCGCCCAGATCCGTACGCCCGCCGCGCCGTCCGGGGCCGCCAGGCTGACCACCGAACCGCCGTCGTCGTCGCGGATCACGTCGCCGAAGCAGAGGTCGAGCCGGGCGCCGCCGATCCGGCGGGGGCTGGTCCAGTCGTACTCGGTGCCGGCGACCGGGGTGCCCCCGATCGGCAGCAGCCGCCCGTCCACCTGCAACCGCGTCCGGGCCGGCAGCCGCATCGACAGGTCGTCCACCGCCACCCCGGGCACCCGCAGGTACGGGTGCACCGCGAAGCCGAACGGCGCGGGCTCGGCGCCGAGGTTCGTCGCCTCGTGCTCCGCGCGCAACCCGTCCGGGCCGACGCTCCACCGGGTACGCAGCCGCAGCGGCCACGGGTAGCCCGGCTGCGGCGGCAGGTCGTAGCCGACGGTCACCGCGTCGGACGACTGCTCCACCAGCCGCCACGGCACCCAGTTGACCAGCCCGTGGATGGCCACGCCCCGGTCGGGCTCGCTGAGGGTGAGCTGCAACGACCGCTCGCCGAAGGTGTAGCGCCCGTCGCGGATCCGGTTCGGCCAGGGGGCCAGCACCTGTCCCGCGCAGCCGGGACAGATCTCGTCGGCGGCGTACCCGTCGAGGTGGTCGGTCCCGTCGTGCCGGTATGTCCGGACCCCACCGCCCACCTCCACGATGACGGCCTCGTGGCCGGCGGCGGAAATGGTCCACTGCGCGCCCGAGGGCGGACGCTGGTCGGGGGTGTCCATGCGGGCGACCCTAACGGTTCCCGCCCCGCCGTCGCTCGCCCCGACCCGCCCCGTCACGCCTTGTCACCGCCGGAGGGGTCCGCCGCCCGGTAGCGCAGCAGCACCGGGAAGGCCACCGCGAGCAGCACCGCGAGGGCCGCCGAGAGCAGGCCGCCGCCGACCCAGGCGACGCCGCCGCCGAAACCGGCCGCCACCGCACCGGCCCGCAGGTCGCCCAGGCGCGGGCCGCCGGCGATGACCACCGTGTTGACGCCCATCAGCCGCCCGCGCATCCGGTCCGGCGCGTAGACCAGCAGCATCGACTGCCGCAGCACGGCGCTGACCAGGTCTGCCGCCCCGGCCACCGCGAGCAGCAGCACCATCAGCCAGAGCTGGCCGGCGAGGCCGGCCGCCGCGATCGCCAGCCCCCAGCCGACCACCGCCAGCACCAGCACCAGCCCCTGCCGGCGCAGCCGCCCGATCCACCCGGAGGTCAGCCCGCCGAGCATCGCGCCCGCCGCGATCGCGCTGTAGAGCCAGCCGACGGCCGCGCCGCCGCCGAACCGGGACTCGGCGATCTCGGGGAAGAGCGCCCGGGGCATGGCCAGCACCATGGCGATCAGGTCGATGACGAAGGAGAGCATCAGCACCGGGGTGGTGGCCAGGTAGCGCAGGCCGTCGACGATGCTGGCCAGGCCGGCCCGCCGTGGGGCGGCGGACGCGTCCGGGTCCGGCTCCGGCGGCATGGCCGGCAGCTTCACCGTCGCCCAGACGGCGACCGCGTAGAGCACCGCGTCGGCCGCGTAGGCGATCGGCAGGCCGAGGTCGGTGCCCCACCAGGCGAAGATCAGACCGGCGGCCAGCGGGCCGACCACCGAGGCGGCCGTGTAGGTGGTGAAGTTCAGCGTGGTCGCCGCCGGCACCAGCTCCGCCGGCACCAGCCGGGGCAGGATCGCGTTGCGGGTGGGCGAGCTGATCGCGAAGGCGATCGACTGCACCGCCACCAGGACGAGCAGCAGCAGCGGGCTGCCGATCCCGAGCACCGCCTGCACCGCCAGGCCGAGCGTGGCGGCCCAGAGCACCGCCGCCGTCGCCAGCAGCACCTTGCGCCGGTCGTGCGCGTCGGCCACCGCGCCGCCCCAGAGCCCGAAGACCAGCAGCGGTACGAACGCCGCGATCCCGATCAGGCCGACCCAGAGCGAGCTACCGGTCAGCGCGTACATCTCCACCGGCACGGCGACGGCGGTGAGCTGGATGCCGAACATCGCGATGCCGTTGCCGAGCCACATCCGCCGGTACGCCGGCACGGCCAGCGGGCGCACGTCGATCGCGAACCGGCGCAGCCCGGTCGGCCGCGCGTCCTTGAGCTGGGTCACGGCGCCAGCCGCTCGACGGTCCACTCCCCGGGCCCGGTGAGCCGGAACCGCAGCCGGTCGTGCAGCCGGCTGACCCGGCCCTGCCAGAACTCCACCGACTCCGGCCGCACCCGCAGGCCGCCCCAGTACGGCGGGGCGGGGATCGGCTCGACCTCGGCGAACCGCTCCGCCGCCGCCCGGTACGCCTCGTCCAGCACGGTCCGGTCGGGGATCACCCGGGACTGGGTGCTGGCCCAGGCGCCGAGCTGGGAGCCGCGCGGCCGGCTGGCGAAGTACGCCTCCGTCTCCGCCCGGTCGACCCGCTCGACCCGGCCGGCCACCACCACCTGCCGGTGCAGCGGGAACCAGGGGAAGACGAGGCTCACGTGCGGGTTGACGGCCGCCTCGGCGCCCTTCTGCGACCCGTAGTTGGTGAAGAAGACGAAGCCCTCGGGGTCGTACCCCTTCAGCAGCACGGTGCGCGCGCTCGGGCGGCCCGCGGCGTCGGCGGTGCCGACCACCATCGCGTTCGGTTCGGGCAGTCCGGCGGCGACCGCGTCGGCGAACCAGCGGGCGAACTGACCGTGCCAGTCGGCGGCCAGGTCCGCCTCGGAAAGGCCCAGCTCCGGGGCGTACTCGTTACGCATACCCGCCGGCCGGACTGTGTCCCCCGTCACGTTCCCCCTCCTCCTCGTCGACCCCGCCCGCTGCCTGCGGCGCTGGCCAGCCCGCACCGCACAGTGTCGCCGACGCGGTCCGGGCCGCCCGGACCGGGGATGTCGTGTGCGGCACAGTCGCAGTGGGTCGCGAATCCGGTTACCCAGCAGGCAAGATGTCACGAACACATCCCTGAGGGTCGCCTAAGGCGCTCGCCCGGCTGGGCCGGGACCGGAGCCCCGGGCGGGCGCACCGAGCAGATCCAGGAGAGCGACATGGCCGATTTCAAACCCGGACTGGAGGGCGTCGTAGCCTTCGAGACCGAGATCGCCGAACCCGACCGCGAGGGCGGCGCGCTGCGCTATCGCGGCGTCGACATCGAGGATCTGATCGGCCAGGTCTCCTTCGGCAACGTGTGGGCGCTGCTGGTCGACGGGCGGTTCGGCCCGGGTCTGCCGCCGGCGGAGCCGTTCCCGGTGCCGGTGCACTCCGGTGACATCCGGGTGGACGTGCAGTCCGCGGTCGCGATGCTGGCCCCGTACTGGGGTCTCAACCAGCTGCTCGACATCTCCGAAGAGCAGGCCCGCGAGGACCTCGCCCGGGTGTCGGTCACGGCGCTCTCCTTCGTCGCCCAGTCGGCGCGCGGCCTGGGCCTGCCGGCCGTGCCGCAGAAGGAGATCGACAAGGCGTCCACCATCGTCGAGCGCTTCATGAAGCGCTGGCGGGGCGAGCCGGACCCGCGGCACGTCAAGGCGGTCGACGCCTACTTCATCTCGGCCGCCGAGCACGGCCTGAACGCCTCCACCTTCACCGCCCGGATCGTCGCCTCCACCGGCGCGGACGCCGCGGCCTGCATCTCCTCCGGCATCGGCGCCCTCTCCGGCCCGCTGCACGGCGGCGCCCCGTCCCGCGTGCTCAGCATGCTGGAGGCGGTCGAGCGCAGCGGCGACGCCGAGGGCTACGTCAAGGGCGTCCTCGACCGGGGCGAGCGGCTGATGGGCTTCGGCCACCGCGTCTACCGGGCCGAGGACCCGCGCGCCCGAGTGCTCCGCCGCACCGCCAAGGAGCTGGGCGCGCCGCGCTTCGAGATCGCCGAGGCGCTGGAGAAGGCCGCCCTGGCCGAGCTCCAGGCCCGCCGGCCGGACCGGGTGCTCGCCACCAACGTCGAGTTCTGGTCGGCCGTGGTGCTGGACTTCGCCGAGGTGCCGGCGCACATGTTCACCTCCATGTTCACCTGCGCCCGGATGGGCGGCTGGAGCGCGCACATCCTGGAGCAGAAGAAGCTCCAGCGGCTGGTCCGCCCGTCGGCCCGCTACGTCGGCCCGGGCACCCGCAAGCCGAGCGACGTCGAGGGCTGGGACGCCATCCCGCACGGCGTCTGAGATGTGAGGAAGGGCCCCCTCCCAACGCCTGGCGTACAGGAGGGGGCCCTTCCTTGCCTCCGGGTGCGGTCGGGTGCGGCGCACTGGCACGGATTGTGGTGGACGCCTCAACGTCGCTGGTGGGATCAGCGGCCGGCGGGGCCGGCGCGGGTGGGAGGATGAGGGCCGGCAGTGACGCCGGACCGGGCCCGGGTCCCGGCCACGTCGTGCGCCTGAGCGCGCGTCCGCCGTCGATCCGTGCCCGCCTGAACACCGGGCCCGCCCTCGCCCATGCGGAAGGATCTCGACAACCGTGGCTGACGCACCGACCATCCGGATTCCCGACGACCTCAAGCCCGCCGACGGGAGGTTCGGCTGCGGGCCGTCCAAGGTCCGTCCGGCGGCGGTCTCCGCCCTCGCAGAGGTGGCGACCAGCTACCTCGGCACCTCGCACCGGCAGAAGACCGTCCGCGACGAGGTGGCCCGGCTGCGCCGCGGCATCGCCGACTTCTTCTCCCTCCCCGAGGGCTACGAGGTGGTGCTGGGCAACGGCGGCACCACGGCCTTCTGGGAGGTCGCGACGTTCGGCCTGGTCCGCGACCGGGCGCAGTTCGCCAGCTTCGGCGAGTTCGGCGCCAAGTTCGCCAAGTCCGTCAAGGACGCCCCGTTCCTCGGCGAGCCCACCGTCCGCAAGTCGGAGGCCGGCACCGCGCCCACCCTGACCGCCGAGGCCGGGGTGGACGTCTACGCCACCCCGCACAACGAGACCTCGACGGGTGTCGCGGTGCCGATCAGCCGGGTGGCCGGCGCCGACCCCGGCTCGCTGCTGCTGGTCGACGCCACCTCGGGCGCCGGCGGCCTGGACGTCAACGTCGGCGAGACCGACGTCTACTACTTCGCCCCGCAGAAGTGCTTCGGCTCCGACGGCGGCCTGTGGCTGGCCCTGATGTCGCCGGCCGCGCTGGAGCGGGCCGGCGAGATCAAGGCGTCCGGCCGCTACATCCCGGCCTTCCTCGACCTGGTCACCGCGATCGACAACTCGCGGCTGGAGCAGACCTACAACACCCCGGCGCTGGCCACCATCTTCCTGGCCGCCGAGCAGACCGACTGGATGAACTCCCAGGGCGGGCTGGCCTGGGCGGCCAAGCGCACGGCCGAGAGCGCCGCGATCGTGTACGGCTGGGCGGAGCGCTCCGAGGTGGCGACGCCGTTCGTCACCGACCCGGCGCTGCGCTCCAACGTGGTCGCCACCATCGACTTCGCCGAGTCCGTCGACGCCACCGCGATCGCCAAGGCGCTGCGCGCCAACGGCATCGTGGACACGGAGCCGTACCGGAAGCTGGGCCGCAACCAGCTCCGCGTCGCGCTCTTCCCGGCCGTCGAGCCGGCCGACGTCGAGGCGCTGACCGCGTCGATCGACTACGTGGTCGAGCGACTCTGATCGCCGTCACGGTCGGGGGGCGCCCGGCCCGGGGGCGGCCCCCCCCCCAGAGCAACGGGGCAAAGCCGACCACAACAACCCGAGGGCGCGACCCCCCCCCCCCCCAC
>NZ_JBNCKW010000001.1:810812-834937 GCF_049841735.1 Micromonospora sp. DT46
GGGTTTGGTTTTTACCCCCCCGCTCGGGGGCCGCGCTATGTTTTGCGCGGCCCCGGGGGGGGGCCGCGGGCCGCGGGGGCCCCCCCCGACCGTGATCATCGTCGCAGCTCAGTCGCGACATGCGGGTGTCGCATCCCCCACCTGCGGACAGATGCGCGTACGGTGGTGCGAGGACGCCCGGGTGGCCGGCTCGTGGCGTGACGGCCAGCGAAGCGGGACGGAGGCTACGCCATGCGCCCAGTACGCTTCGTCGCCCTCTCCGAGGACGGCCAGGCCCTGGTGCTCGCCGACGAGGTCGGGCGACTGCTCGCCCTGCCCATCGACGAGCGGATCGCCGGCGCGTTGCACGCCGAGCCCGGCGCCCCGCCGCTCGCGGTGGCCCCGACGGCGACCGCCGACCCGGTGCCCTCACTCTCCCCACGGGACATCCAGGCCAAGATCCGTTCCGGCGAGTCCGCCGAGGACGTCGCCCGGATCGCCGGCGTGCCGGTCGACCGCGTGCTGCGCTACGCCGGCCCGGTGCTCCAGGAGCGGGCCATGCTCGCCCAGCACGCCCGCCGCACCCGGCTGAAGGGCGCGGAGAAGCCGACCCCGCTCGCCGAGGTGGTCAACGGCCGGCTCGCGCAGCACGGGATCGACACCGAGAAGATCTCCTGGGACGCGTGGCGCCGCGACGACGGCACCTGGCGGATCGTGGCGACCTGGCCCTCGGGCAAGGCGACCGCGCAGGCGATCTGGGATCTCGACAAGACCCGGCAGTCGGTCACCCCGCACGACGACATGGCGCAATACCTCTGCGCCGAGCGGCCCACCCCGATCCTCGGCCAGGAGCCGGCACCGGAGCGGGGCGGCCACGCGCTGCCCGGCCCGTCGCGCGGCGAGCCGAGCCGGGGCGGGCACGGTCTGCCGGCGGCGGCGGAGCACAGCCGTCCCGGCCGCGACCCGATCCGGGCCGGGCGGGACGCCCTGCTCGCCTCGCTCGACCGTCCGCTCGGCTCGACCTCGGGTCGTGGGCTCGAACCCCGCACCCCGGCCGCCCTGGCCGGGCAGGACGCGCCGCGCCAGCGGCCGGTCGGTGGCGGGGCGGCGGCACTGCTCGGCGGTGGCCAGGGTTCCGCCTTCGACGACGACTCGGACGCGCCCAAGGAGGTGCCGGCCGTGCCGTCGCTGGCGGTGCTCCGGCCCCGTCGCACGGGCGCGCCGGCGGCAGCGTCGGGCGAGTCGACCGACGCCAGCGGTAAGCCGCGCAAGCGCCTGCCGAGCTGGGACGACGTGCTCTTCGGCAGCGGCCCGGCGGCCCGCGAGTCCTCGTGACCGCCTGACTCCGGCGACCACCCGGTCGCCGGAGTCAACGCGAGGCGCTCCAACTGCCGCCGTGGCAGGGTGGCCTCATGGAGTACACGAACCTCGGCCGTACGGGCCTGTCGGTCAGCCGCCTCTGCCTCGGCACGATGAACTTCGGGCCGCAGACCACCGAGCCGGACAGCTTCGCGATCATGGACCGGGCCCTCGACCACGGCATCAACTTCTTCGACACCGCCGACGTCTACGGCTGGCAGACCGGCGAGGGGATCACCGAGCAGATCATCGGGCGCTGGTTCGCCCAGGGCGGCGGCCGGCGGGAGAAGGTCGTGCTGGCCACCAAGGTCTACGGCAAGATGGGCGAGTGGCCCAACCAGCAGGGCCTCTCCGCCCGGCACATCGTCCGGGCCTGCGAGGACTCGCTGCGCCGCCTCCAGACCGACACCATCGACCTCTACCAGATGCACCACGTCTCGCGGAGCACGCCGTGGGAGGAGATCTGGCAGGCCATGGAGACCCTGGTCGCCCAGGGCAAGGTCCTCTACGTCGGATCGTCCAACTTCGCCGGCTGGCACATCTCCGTGGCGCAGGAGGCGGCGGGTAAGCGCCACTTCCTCGGCCTGGTCTCGGAGCAGTGCATCTACAACCTCATGACCCGGTACGTCGAGCTGGAGGTGGTGCCCGCCGCGCAGCACCACGGGCTGGGCGTCATCCCGTGGTCGCCGCTGCACGGCGGGCTGCTCGCCGGAGTGCTGCGGAAGATGGCCGAGGGCGGGGCCGCGCGGGGCGCCAGCGGCCGCTCCGCCGACGCGCTCGCCGAGCACCGGCCGACCATCGAGGCGTACGAGAAACTCTGCGGCGACCTCGGTCACGACCCGGCGGACGTGGCCCTCGGCTGGCTGCTGTCCCGTCCCGGGGTGACCGCCCCGATCATCGGACCGCGCACCACCGACCAGCTCGACCGTTCCCTGGGCGCCCTGACCGTCGACCTCGACGAGGACACCCTCACCCGCCTGGACGAGCTCTTCCCGCCCGTCGGCAACGGCGGCCCCGGCCCCGAGGCCTGGGCCTGGTGACCGGGGAGCGTCAGAGGGGCCAGGCGGCCAGGCGGTCGTAGGTGGGGCGGGGGCCGGGGTGGCTGCGCACGAGGACCATCTCGCCGGCCGGCCACTCCGGGCCCTCGTAGTCGTCGAGGGTGGCGACGTCGGCGGCCACGTCGGCCGGGGGCACCCGGTCGCCGGGGCGCGCGACGGTCAGGTGCGGGCGGAACGGCTTCTCGTCGTGCGGCAGGCGGGCGTGCCGCAGCCGGGAGCGGATCAGCCGGGCCAGCACCAGCACCGGCTCCACCTCGCCCCGCAGGTCGACCCAGAGCACGGTGAACCGGCCCCGCCCGAACCGCCCGCCGCCGGCCAGCCGGAGCCGGGGCGCGGCCTGGCGGCCGTCGCGGGACCACTCGGCGGCGAGCCCGAGCGCGCTCTCCACGGCGACCAGCCGGTCCGCCTCGACGTCGCCGAGGAAGGCGAGGGTGACGTGCGCGTTGGCCGGGTCGGCGAGCCGGACGTTGGTCCCGGCGGCGGCCGCCGCGCCGATCCGCAGGCGGGCGACCTGCGCGCCGAGGTGCGCGACCGCCTCGGGCGGCGGGTAGAGCGCGACGAAGAGCCTCACGCGGGCCCCGCCCTCAGCGGTGACGCTGCCAGTGACCGGCCCGGGCGGCCGGCAGGGTCAGCCCGGCGGCGTGCAGCAGGCCCTCCACCCGGACGCGTTCCAGCTCCAGGTCGACGCCCTCCAGCTCCGTCAGGTGCTCGGCCAGCCCGAGGGCCCGGCAGGCCAGCCGGAGCCGGTCGTCGTACGCCTGGAGGACCATGGCGTGCCAGACGGGCTGGCGGCCGTCGGAACCCACCCCCTGGCTGCGCAGGCGGCGCAGGTCGGCGGCGAGTTCCTCCAGCGGGCGCCGGTCGGGCCGGTCGAAGGCGGTGAGGTCGATGTCGCGGGTCAGCGCGTCTGCCTCGACGGCCCGGTCCAGCCGGACGATGGTGCGCCGCTCCCGCCGGCGCTCACGCCACTCGGCGTACCCGCAGGCGACCCGGTCGATGATCTCGTCCGCGCAGAAGACCAGGGCGATCAGCGCCGGCAGGCTGGCCATGGCGACGATGGCCAGGATCAGCAGCAGCGCGCGTCCGAGCTCCACGTATCGACGCTAAGCCGCTTTCCCCCTTACCGCCACCGCTTTCGTGTCATCCGCGCCCTCGGTCGAGGAAGCGGTCGGCCCGCCCGGGCGACAGGCTCAGCAGTCGGCGGAGGTGACGTAGAAGCGCGGCATCGGCAGGATGCGGAAGCGCAGCCGGGCGCCGGAGCGGCGCAGCTGCCAGGTGAGCGCGACCAGGATGGTGGCCAGCGAGATCAGCCCACCGATCCAGATGCTGGCACCGGCGCCGTAGGTCTCGGCGACCCAGCCGATGAGCGGCGCACCGACCGGGTTGGTGCCGAGGAAGACCAGCACCCACAGGGCCATCACCCGGCCGCGGAAGGCGGCGTCCGTGCCGAGCTGGACCCGCTGGTTGGCCGCCTGGGCGAAGAAGACCATGAAGAACCCGGTCGGCAGCAGCAGCGTCACCACCATCCAGTACGCCGGGGCGAGCCCCACCAGCGTGCCGAAGCTGGCACAGCCGACCCCCGCGCCGAGCACCAGCCAGACCGACGGGCGGCTGCGCCGCCCGGTGCCGGCGAGCGCCCCGACCAGCGCGCCGACCGCCAGCGCGGTGCTGAACAGCCCGAACGAGGCGGCGCCGGTCTGGAACACGGTCTTGGCCAGCGCGGCGAGGGTCAGCTGGAAGTTGAACAGCGACATGCCGATCACCGACATCACCGCCATGGGCAGCAGCAGGTCGGGCCGGCGCCAGACGTAGCGCAGGCCGTCGACGACCTTGGCCGACGCCCGCTCGTCGCGCGGCGGCAGCGCCTCCCGGTGCAGCTCGGCGGGGCGCATCCGGATCACGGTGACCAGTGGGGCGATCGAGCTGAGCGCGGTGAACATGAAGACCGGCCCGACGTCGAAGGCGGCGATGGCCAGGCCGGCGACGGCCGGCCCGACGATCCGGGCGGAGTTGAACACGGCCGCGTTGAGCGAGAGCGCGTTCGGCAGCAGCGACGTACCGACCAGCTCGGAGACGAACGCCTGCCGGACGGGGGTCTCCACGGCGTTGGCGACGCCGAGCAGGGCCGCGAACGCGAAGACGTGCCAGAGCTGCACGAGGCCGGTGATCACCAGCAGGGCCATGGCGAGGGCCAGGACGGTCCAGAACGCGTTCGCGACGAAGAGCAGCATCCGCTTGTCGTAGCGGTCGGCGAGCCGCCCGGAGAGCAGGGTGAGCAGCAGCACCGGGGTGAACTGGAGCGCGGTCACCACGCCGAGTGCGGTGGCGGAGTTGTCGGAGAGCTCGAGGACCAGCCAGTCCTGGGCGATGAACATCATCCAGACGCCGATCAGCTTGATCAGTTGCCCGGATGCGAAGAGCCGGTAGTTGCGGACCTGTAGGGACTGGAACATCGTGCTCAGCTTCGCCTGCACTCTTGGTGCGCCTCCTCGCGGTCGTACGCGTCATCGACGGCGGACGGCGCGGTGGCACGACGCGCGGATCAGGCGCGGGCGAGCTGCTGAAGGATCTCGGCGGCCTGCCGCAGGGTTTCCCGCTCGGCTTCGGTCAGGTCGGCCAGCCGGCGGGCCAGCCACTCGTCACGGACCCGCTCGAACTGGTCGAGCACCGCCCGTCCCCCCTCGGTCGCCGCCAGGATGACCTGCCGGCCGTCGGTCGGATGGGGGGTGCGCTGCACGAGGCCGCGCTCCTCCAACTTCGCGACGATCCTGGTCATCGTGGGCGGCTGCACCCGTTCCACGTCGGCCAGTTCCCGAGGCGTCAGCGCACCCGCCAGCCGGAGGCTGGTGAGCGCGGAGAGCTGGGTGACCGTGAGGTCGCCGACCGGCCGGGCCTGGCGGACCCGCCGGTTCAGCCGGGTGATCGCATCACGCAACTGAGGTGCCAGCTGCGCCGGTGGCACGCGTTTCGCCGTCACCGTCCGCTCCGTCACGATAGTTAGCCTAACTAATTAGCTTGGCGAATGACCACTGATATGACCACGCTCACGAGAAGTTTGTCCTGCTCCGGGCCGGGTACCCCGTTCGGTCACCGGCCCGGAGCAGGCCGTGTTCAGAGCACCGACTCGATCGGCCCACGCAGGAAGTAGAGCACGAAGAGGGCGGCCACCCCGTACAGCAGCGGGTGGATCTCCCGTGCCTTGCCCCGGGCGAGCTTCACCACGACGTACGAGATCAGGCCGGCGCCGATGCCGTTGGAGATCGAGTACGTGAAGGGCATCAGCACGATCGTCAGGAACGCCGGGATCGCGATCTCGTAGTCGGACCAGTCGATCGTCCGCACCGCGGTCATCATCAGGAAGCCGACCACCACCAGCGCCGTCGACGCCGCCTCGAACGGCACCACCACGACCAGCGGCGCCAGGAACATCGCCAGCAGGAACAACCCGCCGGTGACCAGGTTGGCCACGCCCGTACGGGCGCCCTCCGCCACACCGGCGGCACTCTCGATGTACGACGTGTTGCTGGACGTGCTCGCCGCACCGCCGGCAGCCGCCGCGATCGAGTCGACCAGCAGGATCTCCTTGGCGCGCGGCGGGGTGCCCTGCTCGTCGAGCATGCTCCCCTCCTGGCCGACCGCCACCATCGTGCCCATGGTGTCGAAGAAGTCCGTGATCAGCAGGGTGAACACGAACATCAGCACGACGACCCAGCCGGCCCGGCCCCACGAGTCGAACAGGTTGAAGTTGCCGAGCAGCGACAGGTCCGGCACGTCCACCCAGGTCTTCGGCAACTCGGGGACGTTCAGCGCCCAGCCCTTCGGGTTGGGCTTGCCGTCGACGAAGGACGGCCCGATGTTCAACAACGCCTCGACGACGATCGCCAACGCGGTGGAGCCGAGGATGCCGATCAGGATCGCGCCCTTGACCCGCCGCACCATCAGCACGATGGTCAGCAGCAGGCCCACCACGAAGACCAGCATCGGCCAGCTGCCGAGGCTGCCGTCGATGCCCAGCCCGACGGGGACCGTGGTGTTCTCCGAGTCCGGCACCCGGCGGACGAAGCCGGCGTCGACCAGGCCGATGATGGTCAGGAAGAGGCCGATGCCGACGCCGATCGCCGTCTTCATCTGCGTCGGCACCGAGCGGAACACCGCCGTACGCAGGCCGGTCAGCACCAGCACCGCGATGATCAGGCCCTCGATCACCACGAGGCCCATCGCGTCCGCCCAGGTCATCTCCGGGGCGATCTCGTACGCGACCAGCGCGTTGACGCCGAGGCCGGCGGCGAGCGCCAGCGGGAACCGGCCCACCACGCCCATCAGGATGGTCATCAGGCCGGCGACGAGGGCGGTTGCCGCGGCGAGGGCGGCGATGGAGAGCTTCTTGCCGTCGCCGTCGACGGCACCACCAATGATGAGCGGGTTGAGCACCACGATGTACGCCATCGTGAAGAAGGTCGCCAGGCCCCCGCGTACCTCGCGGCTCATCGTCGAGCCACGGGCGGAGATCTCGAAGTACCGGTCGAAACCGTTACGGGGGTGCGCTGGGTCGGGTGGTGTGCCGTTCTCGGGCGGCGCTACTGCCATCAGGTCCTCGCAGGTGGATCTTCCGTTGTCGCGCGCATCGTCGCAGATCACCGGCCAGCAGGAAAAGTTGATCGCGTACGCTTGCCGCGTGCCGAAGGAGCAGCCCCCGCGGCCCGAGCCGCTCGACCCGCCGATGGTGCCGTTCGCCCTCGCCGGGATCGCGGCCTGGGCGCTCGCCGGGCTGGTGCTGCTGGTCTTCTTCCGCGACTGGCTGACCGCGCACGATCACCAGGACTGGCTGTGGACCTGCCTGGCCGGTTTCCTGTGGGGTTTCCCCGGTCTCGCCGTGATGATGCGGCACGACGCCAACCGACGTCGCCGCCGCGCCGGCCGCTGACCTGCGACGACACCGGTCCGCCGGACCGGCGCCGTGCCAACGGCGTCAGGGGTGGCCGTACGGCTCCGCCGGCTCCGCGGCCTCGACGGAGCCCGGCGCCCGGCTGACCGCCATGGGCTCGACCGCGCTGTCGTCGTAGACCGTCGGCATCTCCTCGACCGGGGTCTCGGCGGCCTCGATCAGGGTCTCCGAGTGCGCCCCGCAGCCGTGGTCGGCGCTGACCACCCGGCCGTCGTCGGGGGCGTAGAAGTTGCCGCAGGCCCCGAAGGACTGCCGCAGGGCGCCGGCGAGCGGCAGGTAGAAGCCGCAGGTGCCGCAGCGGGCGGCGGCGGGGGCCGCGGCCGAGATCGCGGCGGACGGACCGTGGTCGCCGTCGTACCAGCGCTGGGCGGCCTCGCTGCGCCCTTCCCGGGACAGCACCCGGGCCCGGCCGAGACCCAGCTCCCACGCGGTCTCCTCGACCGCCGGGTCGTCGGAGAGCAGGTAGCCGGGCTGGAGCCGGTCGTCGTCCGCCGGGGTGGGCAGCAGGTCGCCGGGGCCGAGGTCGCCCGGCTTGAGCCGCTCCTGCCACGGCAGCCAGCCGGGCGCGAGCATCGCGTCCGTGCCGGGGATCAGCACCGTCTCGCAGACGGTGACGTGCCGGCTGCGCGGCACGCGGGTGACGGTGACCGCCCACCGCCAGCCCCGGTAGCCGGCGAGCCGGCACTCGAAATAATGGGTGACGAGTCGGTCGCCCTCCGCGACGGCCTGCAGGTGGTCGCCGATGTCCGAGGGGTCGACCTCGGTGATGGCGTCACGTGCCACCTCGACGGCGGCGGCGCAGACCTGGTCGAGACGAGCGGCACGGGCGGAGGCAGGCCTGGTCACCCAACCATTGTTCCCCATGCGTACGGCCGACCGACAGGCACCCGCCGACGACGTTCTGGGACAGTGGTGCGGCACGGACGGACCGGATGGGTGAGGATGGTGGGCATGCCGCTGTTCTCCCGCTCCGGGCGGTCCGTACTCGGGCGGACCGTCGGCACCGGCATCAAGGCCGTCCGCCTGCTGTTCCGTGGCTCGGTCAGCAGTGGTCGCTGGATGACCCGGCGGGCGGGCCGGGCCCGCACCCGGGGCGCCGGGGGCGAGGTCGGCATGGTCCGCCTCTTCGACCTGCACGCCGTCTCCTGCGCCGGGGACACGCTGATCGCCATCGGCCTCGCCGGGACGATCTTCTTCAACGTCCCGCTCGGCGAGGCGCGCAGCAAGGTCGCCCTCTACCTGCTGGTGACCATGGTGCCGTTCGCCATGCTCGCCCCGGTGGTGGGCCCGCTGCTCGACCACTTCCGCCACGGCCGCCGGTACGCGCTGGCCGCCACCATGCTCGGCCGCGCCTTCCTGGCCTGGCTGATCTCCGACTACATCCACGGTTTCGGCCTCTACCCGGCGGCCTTCGGCGTGCTGGCGCTCTCCCGCGCGTACGGGGTGGCCCGCTCGGCGGCCGTCCCACGGCTGCTGCCGGAGGGGCTGGGGCTCTCCCAGGTGGGCGCCCGGGCCAGCGTCTACGGCACGGTGGCCGGCGCCCTGGTCGCTCCGATCGGGCTGGCCGCCTTCTGGTTCGGGCCGCAGTGGCCGCTCCGGGTCGCCTCGATCATCTTCCTGGTCGGCATGGTGATCTCCCTGCGCCTGCCCCCGAAGGCCGACTCCGAGCCACCGGAGCGGGTGCCCCGGCCGCTGCGTGCGCTCTGGCGGCGCACCGGCGACCGCCCGCTGGGCCGGGGACGGCCGGCCGGCCGGCTCGTGATCGCCACCCTGATCGGTGCCGCGACGCTGCGCGGGCTGTACGGGTTCCTGCTGCTCTTCCTGGCCTTCGCGATCAAGGCCGGCGACCTGACCACCGTCGTCTTCGGCCGGGACCTGGGCGACGAGGGAGCTCTGGGCCTCGTCGGCGCCGCGCTGGCCGTGGGCACCTTCCTCGCCACCGCGATCGGCACCCGGCTGCGCATCCACCGACCCGTCGCGATCCAGTCCAGCGGCATGATCATCGTGGGTGGGGTGGCGGTCCTCGCCGCGTTGAAGTTCTCGCTGCCGATGGTCGCCCTGCTCTGCCTGGTGGCCGCGCTGATGAGCGGCATCGCCAAGCTCACCGTGGACGCCTCGATCCAGGAGCGCATCCCGGAGCGGCTGCGGGCCAGCTCCTTCGCCCACTCCGAGACCGTGCTGATGCTCGCGTTCGTCGCCGGGGGCGGGCTGGGGCTCGTACCCTTCGACGGCCGGATCGGGATCGCGGTCGCCGCCGGGGCCGGAACGCTGGCCGCTGTCCGAGGCGTGGTGGTGGCAAGCCGCCTGCGCGCCGAGCGGCTGGCCGGTCGCCCGCTCGCCGACGACGAACTGGCCGACGAGACCGACGGACCCGGCAGCGACACCGGCACCGGCAGAGGTAACGGGGAAGACCCGGCCGGCACGGACGCCGGCGCACGCGCCGAGGCAGGGGGCGGCCCCGACACGGGGGTGGCACCGGTCTCGCCCGCTCCGGCGCAGGGCGGCTCGCCGCTGGACGACCCGGCCCTGGCCCCGCCGGGGTACCACATCTACCGGCCGTCGTCGGCCGTCGGCGGGCCGGGCGGGGCGGACGACGAGACCCGGCGGGAGCCGCAGGGGCCCCTGCCGTGACGGGCCTGCTGGTGGTCACGGCGGTGCCCGCCGAGGCCGAGGCGGTCCGCGCGGGCCTGACGGATGCGTCGACGACGGTGCTGCCCGTGGGCGTCGGCCCCGCCGTCGCCGCCGCCACCACCGCCCGGCTGCTGGTGCTCGCCGAGGCGGCCGGGCGCCCGTACCGCGGTGTGGTCAGCGCGGGCGTGGCGGGCGGCTTCGCCGGCCGGGCGGCCGTCGGCGCGACGGTGCTGGGCGCCGTGTCCGTCGCCGCCGACCTGGGCGCCGAGTCGCCGGCGGGCTTCCTCCCGGTGGACGAGCTGGGCATGCCCCGGGAGTGGCTCGGTGGCGGCATCGCGCTCGCCGCCGACCCCGGCCTGCTGGCCGCCCTGCGGGCCGCGCTGCCGACGGCGACGGTGGGCGCGGTGCTCACCGTCAGCACGGTGACCGGCAGCGCCGCCAGCACCAATGCCCTGCGCCGGCGTCACCCCGACGCGGTCGCCGAGGCCATGGAGGGGTACGGCGTGGCCGTCGCCGCCGCGCAGGCCGGCGTCCCCTTCGCCGAGCTGCGTACCGTCTCCAACCCGATCGGCCCCCGCGACCGCGACGCCTGGCGCATGCGCGAGGCGCTCGCCGCCCTCACCACCGCCGCCGCGGCCCTGAGCTGAGCCCGCCCACCTGCCCTCGCGCTGGCCCGCCCTGCCCCTGCCCCTGCCCTGCCCTGCCCTGCCCTGCGATCATCCTCCGGACGTCGGTCGCCGGTCGAACCGCAGAGCCGTCGGTCGCCCCGCCTCCACCTGGTAGCCGCAGGCGATCAGGAAGCCGGCCCCACCGATGTCGGCGACGACGCGCACCGTTTGGATACCGGCCCCGTCCATTCCCTCGCCGAGGAGCTGAAGCAGCCGGCGGCCGATGCCCAGGAAGCGCAACTGGGGCACGACGAGGACTCCGTCCAGCACCATCTCCCGCCGGTCGCCCATATCCTCACCGAGCAGCAGGTCCTCGCTGCGTTCGTGTGCCCGGAGTTCGCCGACCAGTTCGCCGCCCGGCAGTTGGGCCACGAACCGCCAGCACCCGTCCGGCACCCCCTCCGTCACACGACGGAAACTGACGACGGCGCGGGCCCGTTCCCGTACCCGTCGCTCGTCGCGTCGCCCACGGTGGAGGTCGTACGTCCTCTCCGGCACCCGCGCCGGCCACTGCTCCGGCGGAACGTACCAGTGCCCCCACCACGCACCCGGCCAGTCCTTCAGCGTCCGGACCTCCCGGACGTCGAGGTGCGCGGGATAGCGGCGGCCTCCCTCGTCGCGTCGTCCGTCGTGCGGTACGAACGGCAACACGGTGACGGCCCCCAGTTCGCCGTCCCCCGGTTCGCCGTCCGTGCTCCGTTGGTCAGCGGTCCGGACGCCCACCGCCAGCTCTCCGCCAGCAGCCCGCACCAACCGCTCCACCGTCCGCAGCTTCGGATCGGCTGCCGGATCGGCCTCGATCCGCGCCAGCGTGCTCTTGGGTACGCCCGACCGACGCGCCAACTCCCGCTGGCTCAGGTCTGCCTGGCGCCGGAGAGCACGCAGCGCCGCCCCCACCTCGATCGGTCCGGTCGGCTCCGCCACATGTCGATCGTTGCGACGCCACAAGCGCCCGTCAACAAGCGCGACACACCTGTGGACAATCCTGTGGACAACTGGCTTGGCGCTTTACGGCCGAGTGTTCTTCGGCACGCTGTCGAGCTGCCCCGTTCGTGAGACCACTGGCCTACGGAGATGCCGGCACCGTTGAGCGGCCGGGTATCCAGGAATGGCCGTCTGCACTGGTCCCCGGCGTGCAATGTGCGTGCACTCGGGCATCAGCCGGGTCATCCGGCAGCAGGGATGCGACGGCGGCGACCGAGCGGTACTCGGCGCCCGCCGCACCGGACCGACCGGCCTCAGGCCGCTTCCGCGCTGGTGCGGGCGGCACTCGCCGGATCGCAACTTGCCCAGCTGCCGCATCGCGGCTTGCCCTATCTGCCGAATCGCGGCTTGCCCCATCCGTGAGGGCAGCTCGACAGGGGCCGAACAGAACACCATTGCCGCCCTGGTTGTCGCCGTCGCGTCCACTCGACCCGTGGCTCGTGGCGTCAGAGCTCCCGCTCGGCGGAAGCTAGCTGCTCGTCACTGCGCACACTTCCACCTCCCGCGCCTCCACCTCGCGGGGCAGGGCCACCTCGCGGGGCAGGGCCACCTCGCGGGGCAGGGCCACCTCGCGGGGCAGGTCACAGTCGTGAGGGCCGGGCGAAGCCGGGCCCCCGGCGGCGGGGATACGGTGAGGGTGTGGCGCTCTCGCTGGCTTTCTCGCCCTGCCCCAACGACACGTTCGTCTTCCACGCCCTGGTGCACGGTCTCGTGCCCGGCGCACCGCCGGTCAACGTCACGTACGCCGACGTGGACGTCACCAACACGGCCGCCGAACGGGGTGCGTTCGACCTGGTCAAGGTGAGCTACGCGGCGCTGCCGTGGCTGCTGGACGACTACCACCTGCTGCCCTGCGGGGGCGCACTTGGCCGCGGCTGCGGCCCGCTGGTGCTGACCCGTGGCGACCACCCCGACGGCCCCGGCCAGCCCGACGGCCCCGGCCAGCCCGAGCGGCCCGGCGGCCCTGGTCGCGCCGATCTCAGCGGCGCCACGGTGGCGGTGCCGGGCGACCGGACGACGGCGTACCTGCTCTTCCGGCTCTGGGCGGCCGACCGGCCCCCGGCGCGGATCGAGGTCGTGCCGTTCCACGAGATCATGCCGGGCGTCGCCGCCGGCCGGTACGACGCCGGGCTGGTCATCCACGAGGCCCGGTTCACCTACCCACGGCACGGCCTGACCGCCCTGGTCGACCTCGGCGAGTGGTGGGAGGCCGACACCGGCCTGCCCATCCCACTCGGGGCCATCCTGGCCCGGCGCGGCGCGGTCGACCCGGAGGCCGCAGCCGGGTGGATCCGCGAGTCGGTACGCCAGGCCTGGGCCGATCCGGCCGCCAGCCGGGAGTACGTGCTGACCCACGCCCAGGAGATGGAGCCCGACGTGGTGGACCGGCACATCGGGCTCTACGTCAACGAGTTCACCGCCGACCTGGGGGACGCGGGGTTCGCCGCCGTCGAGGCGTTGCTCGGCCGGGCCGCCGACGCCGGGCTGGTGCCTCAGACCTCCAGCTCGTTGGCGACCGCGTGGACCAGCTGAGCGATCTTCTGCGCCGTCTTGCGGTCGGGAAAGCGACCCCGGCGCAGGTCCGGCTGGACCTTCGCCTCCAGCACCTTGATCATGTCCTCGACCAGGCCGTGCAGCTCCTCCGCCGGCCGGCGACGCAACTCCGCCATCGACGGCGGGGCGTCGAGCAGCTTGACCCCCATCGCCTGCGCGCCCCGGCGGCTGTCCACGACGCTGAAGTCGATGCGCTGACCGCCCTTGAGGTCGGTGACACCCGTCGGTAGCGCGCCCTTGGGCAGGAACACGTCGCCACCCTCGTCACTGGTGACAAACCCGTATCCCTTGGTCGCGTCAAACCACTTCACTCGACCCGTCGGCACCTGAGAACCCCTGCTTCGCTTGAGCTTGAGACGTCTACCGCTCCAAGGCTAGCCGGATCATGCCGTCCAGCGCCGCCGGGAATCCGGTGAGATCATCCAGCACCACCGCCGCCCCGGCCGCGCGCAGCTCGTCGGCGGCGCACGGGCCCGTGGCGACCCCGATGCCGGGTACGCCCGCCGCCCCCGCCGCCACCATGTCGGCCACGTGGTCGCCGACGTAGTGGGTCGCGCCGTGCTGCCGCAGGGCGGTCGCCTTCCCCTCCGCGAACAGGTCGCCGGCCACCTCGTCGACCACCAGGCCCAGGTGGTCGAGGTGCAGCCGGGCCAGGCGGCCGTGCTTGGCGGTGACCACCAGCACCCGCCCGCCGCGTTCGCGTACCGCGTCGATCGCGGCGACCGCCCCGGGCAGCGGGACGGTGGGTGTGATCGCGTACGCCGGGTACAGCTCGCGGTACGTGCGGACGGCCTCGTCGACCTGCTCCGGCGGGAACCAGCGGGCGATCTCCGTACGCAGCGGCGGGCCGAGCCTCGCCACGGCGGCCGCCGCGTCCACGTGCACCCCCGTGCGGGCCGTCAACGCCCGGAACGTGTCGGCGATGCCGGGACGCGAGTCGACCAGGGTCATGTCGAGGTCGAAGCCGACCGTCAGCGCTGCCATGCGGGAGAACGTACCCGCCCAACCCCGGGTCAGCCGGACGTCCGAGGGGCGGGAGGACCCTCTGCCGGGCTAGCGTGGAACGACGATGACCACCTCACTCGCCGACCACCTGCGGTCACTTCCCGACGAGTCGCTCGCCGCCCTCCTCCAGTTGCGGCCGGACCTCGTCGTACCCGTGCCGGCCGACGTCTCCGCGCTCGCCACCCGGGCCCAGTCGCGGGTCTCGGTGGCCCGCGCCCTCGATGCGCTGGACCAGTTCACGCTGCTGATGCTCGACGCCGCCCGGCTGACCCGGGACGCGGCCGAGCAGACCACCTCCACCGACGCGGTGCTCGCCATGGCGACCGCCGGGCCGCAGCCGCCCGCCCCCACCACCGTCCGCGCCGCCGTGGACCGGCTGCGCGCGCTCTTCGTGCTGTACGGCCCCGAGAGTGCCCTGCGCGTGGTGGCGAGCGTCGACGAGGTCGCCCCGTACCCGGCGGGCCTGGGTCGACCGGCGGCGGAGCTCGGCCCGCGGGCGGCGGCGCTCTGCGCGGACCCGGCGAAGCTGCGGCGGACGCTGCTGGCCGCGCCGCCCTCAGCCCGGGCGATCCTGGACCGGCTGGCCGCCGGGCCGCCGGTCGGCAGCGTGCCGGCGGGCGCGTTGCAGGCGCCCCCGCTCGGTGCGGAGGCCGACCTGCCCCCGGACCCGACCAACGGCGGCGTGCCGACCGGCTCGCCGGTGCGCTGGCTCGTCGACCACCACCTGCTGGTGCCGGTCTCCGGCGGCCGGGCCGGCGCCACGGGCACCGTCGAACTGCCCCGGGAGGTCGGCCTGCTGCTGCGCCGCGACAGCGGCCCGCTCGGCCCGCTGCGCAGCAGCCCGCCGCCCGTGGCCACGGCGCCGCGCGAGCCGAAGGCCGCCGACTCCGCCGGGGCCGGGCAGACCATGGAGGTGGTACGCCACACCGAGGCGCTGCTGGAGCAGCTCGCCGCCGAACCGGCGCCGGTGCTGCGCTCGGGCGGCCTGGGCGTCCGCGACCTGCGCCGGCTCGCCAAGGCCGTCGGGGTGGACGAGTCGACGGCGGCCCTGCTGCTGGAGGCGGCGTACGCGGGCGGGCTGGCCGGCGAGGTCGACCTGCCCGGGGCCACCACCACCCGGCACGGCGCCGACCAGCAGGTCCTGCCCACCGCCGGGTACGAGGTGTGGCGGGCGGGGACGCTCGCGCAGCGCTGGGAGCAGCTCGCCCGGGCCTGGCTGACCATGACCCGGCAGGCCGGGCTGGTCGGGCAGCGCGACGACCGGGACCGGCCGATCACGGTGCTCTCCGCCGAGGCGGAACGGGCCGGCGCGCCGGCCGCCCGACGGGCCGTGCTGGAGGTCCTCGCCGACCTGGAGCCGGCCACCGGGCCCACCCCCGGGGAGGTGCTGGCCCTGCTCGACTGGCGGGCGCCGCGGCGCAGCCGGGGGCGGGAGGCCGCGCACCGGGAGGTGCTGACCGAGGCGGCCACGCTGGGCGTGACGGGGCTGGGGGCGCTCACCTCGTACGGGCGGCTGCTGCTCGCCGACGTGACCGCCGCCGACGAGCGGGGCGGCGACGACCCGCTCGGGCTGCGGGCGGACACCGAGAGCGGCGACCCGACCAGCACCGTACGCGCGCTGGACGCGCTGCTGCCCGCCCCGGTGGACCACTTCCTCGTGCAGGCGGACCTGACCGTCGTGGTTCCCGGCCCGCCCGACCCGGCGCTGGCCGCCGAGTTGGAGGTGGTGGCGGAGCACGAGTCGGCCGGCGGGGCCAGCGTGCACCGGGTCACCGCGGCCAGCGTGCGCCGGGCCCTGGACGCCGGCTACTCGGCCGACGACCTGCACGCCCTGTTCCACCGGCGGTCCCGCACCCCCGTCCCGCAGGGGCTGACGTACCTGGTGGACGACGTGGCCCGCAAGCACGGCGGGCTGCGCGTCGGCTCCGCCGGGGCGTACGTGCGCAGCGACGACGAGGCGCTGCTGACGGAGGTGCTCGCCGACCGGCGGCTGGAGCCGCTGGCGTTGCGCCGGCTGGCGCCGACGGTGCTGTCGACGCCGTACCAGGTGGGTCGGATGCTGATGGTGCTGCGCGACGCCGGGTACGCCCCGGTGCCGGAGGACGCGAGCGGGTCGGCGGTGCTCGCCCGCCCGAAGACCCGGCGGGCCCCGGCCCGGGTGCCGGTGACGACCCGGACGGTCGACCCGCTGACCACATCGAAGCTGGCCATGCCCCGCCTGCTCGGCGTGGTGGAGCAGATCCGGCGGGGCGACGCCGCCGCCCGGGCCGCGCGACGGGCGCCGGCCATGGTCCGGGGCGGGGTCGGGCGCACCGGTCCGGCGCCGGCGCCCTCCCACAGCGACGCCCTCGCGGTGCTCCAGCAGGCGATCCGGGACCGGGCGCGGGTCTGGGTCGGGTACGTCGACGCGCACGGGGCGACCGCGTCCCGGCTCGTCCGGCCGGTCTCGATGGGCGCGGGCTACCTGCGCGCCGAGGACGACCGGACGGAGATGCTGCACACGTTCGCCCTGCACCGGATCACGGCGGCGGTACTGGAGGACTGAGCGGGTCGGGTCAGCGCCGGCTGCGGCGTACGGTCCCGACGACGGAGACGATCAGCAGCAGCGTGAACCCGGCGCCGGCCGACTCGCCGACCGAGTCGACGAAGCCCTGTTCGAGCACCAGCCAGCCGAAGAGGAACCAGCCGACGAGCACCACCGCCGCCACCCCGTACGCGACCACGGTGGCGGTGGAGACCTCCTCGACGGGCGACCGGTCGGGCGCGGGACTGTGCTCCGGTATCACTTCACGGTCGACCGTCATCTCCAGCCTCCCCGTCCGGTTCGACGCCTGGCATCCAGCGTGACACCGCCGTGGCGGGAGTGACAGGGGATAAAACCCGGATCGGACGAGTTGTGCGACCTCGGGGTGGCGCGGGCGGCCGGGCGGCTCAGGTGCCGGGGCGCCGGCCCACCAGCACCACCTTGCTGCCGACCTTGCCCAGCTTCCAGTAGCGGACGGCGTCGCCGGGCAGCAGGTTGACGCAGCCGTGCGACCCGATCGACTTCTCGTGCAGGTAGGTCGTGGTCTGGTGGAAGCCCATGCCCTGGGTGAAGTGCTGCCAGTACGGCAGCCACACCTCGTACGGGTCGGACCACTCCTTGACGTTGCGGTAGTTGATCGTGAACGTGCCGGCGGGGGTGCGGTAGCCGGGCATGCCCGTGCGGGTGACGGTCGGCTGCACGAGCACCTTGCCGTTGCGCATGACCCAGGTGGTCTGCCGGGTCAGGTCGATGCAGAAGGTGGTGCCCGAGCCGGCCCGGCAGCGCGCCGTGTCGGTGGTGGCGAGCCGCTTCGCCACGTCGTGGGTGGTCGGCCCGGCGCGACCGTGGGCGGGGCGGATGTCGTACCGCCTCTGGAACTTCCTGATGGCGTCGCAGTCGGCGGCGGACTGCCGGCCGTCGACGGTCACCCGCCCGAACCCGCCCAGCCGGGCGAGGTACGCCTCCACCTCGCGCTGGTGCTCGCCCTGCGGGCAGCCGGCGACGGACGGCGACGCGGTGGGCTTCGTCGCGGGGCGCGTTGGCTCCGCCGTGGGGCGCGTCGGTTGCGGTGTGCTCCGCGTCGGCTTGACCTTGGGCTTCGGCGGCGCCGTGGTCGGCTGCGCCCGCTGGTCCGGCCCGGGCGTACCGCTCGCCCCCGTTACCCGCTCCGCAGCCCCGGCCGCGACGGGTCCCCCGCCCCCACCGCCACCGGCCTGCGGATCGAACGTGCACGCACCGGCACCGACCAGCGTGACCACTGCCAGGGCGACCAGCCGGCTGCTGATCCGGACATGCTTCATGCTGCCTCCCTGACAGGTGTTCCCTTTGCTAGACGTTGCGAGTACCGCTCCGGTTGCTCCAGGTGACCAGATTTTTCTGCGGTCACCCGGCTGCGTGCAACACTGGTGGGTCGGCCTGGGCGGGTCAGTCGCCTCCCGGACAGCCGGCGACCCGAGGTGGAGGAGAGGCACTGGCGTGAGCGGTGGACCCCTGATCGTGCAGTCGGACAAGACCCTGCTGCTGGAGATCGACCACCCGGATGCGCAGGCGTGCCGGATGGCCATCGCGCCCTTCGCCGAGCTGGAGCGCTCCCCGGAGCACGTGCACACCTACCGGCTGACCCCGCTCGGGCTGTGGAACGCGCGCGCCGCCGGCCACGACGCCGAGGGCGTGGTGGACTCCCTGATCAAGTACTCCCGCTACCCGGTGCCGCACGGGCTGCTGGTCGACGTGGCCGAGACGATGGACCGGTACGGCCGCCTCCAGCTCGCCAACGACCCGGCGCACGGCCTCGTCCTGCGGGCGCTGGACCGGCTGGTGCTGATCGAGGTCGCGAAGAGCAAGAAGCTCGCCGGGATGCTCGGCGCGAGGCTCGACGACGACACGATCGCGGTGCACCCGTCCGAGCGGGGCCGGCTCAAGCAGGCGCTGCTCAAGCTGGGCTGGCCGGCCGAGGACCTGGCCGGCTACGTCGACGGCGAGGCGCACCCGATCGAGCTGGCCGAGGCCGGCAAGGACGGCCGCAAGCCGTGGACGCTGCGGTCGTACCAGCGGGAGGCCGTGGAGGCGTTCTGGGCCGGCGGGTCGGGCGTCGTGGTGCTGCCGTGCGGCGCCGGCAAGACGCTGGTCGGGGCGGCGGCGATGGCCGAGGCGAAGGCGACCACCCTGATCCTCGTCACGAACACGGTGGCGGGCCGGCAGTGGAAGCGCGAGCTGATCGCGCGCACGTCGCTGACCGAGGAGGAGATCGGCGAGTACTCGGGCGAGCGCAAGGAGATCCGCCCGGTCACCATCGCCACGTACCAGGTGCTCACCTCGCGCAAGAAGGGCACCTTCACCCACCTGGACCTGTTCGGGGCCCGCGACTGGGGCCTGGTCGTCTACGACGAGGTGCACCTGCTGCCCGCGCCGATCTTCCGCTTCACCGCGGACCTCCAGGCCCGTCGCCGGCTGGGCCTCACGGCGACGCTGGTACGCGAGGACGGCCGGGAGGGCGACGTGTTCAGCCTGATCGGCCCGAAGCGGTACGACGCGCCGTGGAAGGACATCGAGCAGCAGGGCTGGATCGCCCCGGCCGAGTGCACCGAGGTACGCGTGACGCTCACCGACGCGGAGCGCATGTCGTACGCGACGGCGGAGGCCGAGGAGCGCTACCGGATGGCGGCCACCGCCCGCACGAAGCTGCCCGTGGTGAAGGCGCTGGTCGACCGGCACCCGGACGACCAGGTGCTCGTCATCGGCGGCTACATCGACCAGCTCCACCAGCTCGGCGAATACCTGGACGCGCCGATCGTGCAGGGCTCCACGACGAACAAGGAACGCGAGCGGCTCTTCGACGCGTTCCGCTCCGGCGAGGTACGCACCCTGGTCATCTCGAAGGTCGGCAACTTCTCCATCGACCTGCCCGAGGCGGCGGTGGCGATCCAGGTCTCCGGCACGTTCGGCTCCCGGCAGGAGGAGGCGCAGCGGCTCGGCCGGGTGCTGCGACCGAAGGCCGACGGTCGGCAGGCGCACTTCTACACGGTCGTCTCCCGCGACACGATCGACACGGAGTACGCGGCCCACCGGCAGCGCTTCCTCGCCGAGCAGGGGTACGCGTACACGATCGTCGACGCCGACGACGTCCTCGGCCCGAAGCTGCCCACGGTCGATTGACCTCCGGGGGGGGTCCCGATGTCCCTCGCGCTCGCTGTAGAGCTGATGTCGTAGACGACTCAGCCGTAGGTGCTTCCGGCCGGACCTAGTCGTCGTGTACTGGCCGGAGGTGCTCCGACTGTGGGTCGTAGCAGACAAGTCCATGCCTGTCGGCCAGTCGGGCGGCCTCAGCCGACAGCTTCCCAGCCAGCCCGTAAGGCATGGTCAGGTAGATCATCGGGCCGGAGGCGTCGTCAAGCAGCGACCCCCAGCCGGAGGATCTGCCTTCGGTCATGACGGCCCAACGCTCAGCCAGCGCTTCGGCATAGGCAAGGATGCTCGGCGTCGGAACGCGCTCCTCACCCTCCATGTACTCCTCATAGAGCCTTTCGTAGACAACGCCACCCTCTCCGTCGTCGCCAGGCTGCACGCCCTCCCACACCGCCAGGTCGTAACTCATTTCGGCAGTCTGTCAGCCACGCAGCAGGAGGCGGCGAAGGCCAACCTCGACCTCAGGCGGCTCGGAGCTTGCGGAGGACGTACTGGTTGAGGCTCATCCCGTCCTCGGCGGCCTGGATGGCGAGTTCCCGGTGCAGGCTCTCTCCGACACGCAGGTTGACCTTGCCTGAATAGCTGCGCTCGGCGAACGGCTGCGGCACCGGTTCGGCCCGAGCGACACGCTCAGGGCCGGGTGGACTCCGCGACGAAAACGCCGCGCCCCGGACGACCAATCAGCACACCCTGCTCCCGCAGCGTTGCCACTGCGCGATGGATCGTCGAGACCGACACGTCGTAGTGATCGGCCAGTTGCTGGGTGGACGGAATCTTTGTCCCGGGCTGAAACTCGCCCACCTCGATCCGCCTCAGCAGATCCTTGATCAACTCACCCATCGTCGGGGGAATCGGCACGTGAAGGCCCCTTGCAGTCGGTTGGCCCTCCCAGTATCGAGCAACAGGTGAAAGAGCGGCAATAACTGATGCAGGAGAAGCAGGTTTGCGCAGCAGCTAGATTCGACAGGTAAGAGAGCGTTGACAGAGGTGATAGGTATCGGCAGCGTCACTGTCGGTGATGCGGTGCTGCTGCGGTCGGTTGGCGCCTCTCGTACCGGTCTCGCATCGCCCACGAGACCCCACTCCCCGCGCTCCCCCGGCGCGGCCCTGTCGCCGTACCGCCGATCGAGGCTGCGGCGGCAGGGCGGGGCGGTCTCCGTCGCCCGCAACCGGCGGAGGCCGCCCCTCCACTTCGACATGAACCACCGAAGGCACGAACCGACGAAGGGCGGTCACCCGTGCGCAACCTGATCCGTCGGCTGGACCGATGACCGACCGCTGGGTGATCCACCTGCCGGTCACCGCGCCCGATCTGCTCCGGGCCCGGATCCTCGCCCGGACCGCCGCCCGCGTGCTGGCCCGGCTCAGCGCCCGCGTCGAGCCCGGCGGGGTCACCGTCTCGGCCGAGGACCAGCAGGGCGTACGACATTGGGTCTTCTGTGACCGACCACTGCCCGGCGGCGCGCGGTGTGCGCTGCCCACCGACCACCTGTCGCCCTGCGCGAGGCGGGTGCGGCCGGGCATCTGATCCGTAGTTGGTGAACCAGATTGGGAGCTTTCGCCCCAGACCCACGCGTGAGAACTGCCGTGCTCACCGTGGCCCGGATGCCGACCTCTCGATGTGCGGGCGGTTGCGGGTCGCACTGGTACGGACGTGCGTCACGTAGAGGGCGAGCCCCACGAAGACCAGACCGCCGACGAGGTTGCCGACCACCGTCGGAATCTCGTTCCACATCAGGTAGTCCAGTTGCAGAGGACACCCCGGATGAAGAGGGTCAGCATTCCGGCGGCCCTGTGGTCGGCGTACCCGACCGTCCGTGACTCGCCGATCAGGCCTTCCACGTGCCTGCGCAACTCGGCCCGGGGCCGAGGCCAGGCCGGCAGGCCGTGGAGTCGCCGCGTGCGGCTGGACCGGAAAACAGCGACCACGTTGCTGCGATCACCGTCAGAACCAGAGTTGGACCGGCGACGACCTCTGTTACGACAGCCCAGGCCGGAAACGGGCCACCGTCGTTCGGGACGCTCACGAGAAAGCCGCCATATGCCGACCGGACGAGGATCGGACCGGTCCACAGATAGAGCAGGGCGCGGCCGGGCCTGACCCGATGACGAACCAGCAGCCCACCGGCGGCGAACAGAACGGCCGCGCCGGTTACCGAGGTAACCACCAGCATCAGCAGCAGGACGACATCCAATCCGCCGCCGTACATCGCCTCCGCGTCAAGCGCGTCACGAAGGACGATGCGGGCTCCGCTTGCTGATTGCGCAAGACCCAACGCGCCACCGGCGAACAGCCAGAGGGAAGGACGCACGGGGCACGATATCAAGCTGGACCGGAGGCGAATTGCGTCCATGACTGCACAAACGGGAGCTTCTCCGGCCGACCATCACGCCTCGGCCTTCGCGGCCTCCGCCGTGACCCCCGTGGCGCTGACGATCCCCGACCGCGACCGGTGGCCCGAGCGGCGTAGCGACGTCACCCACCCCTGCCGGTTCCGGCTCACCGGCTCAGGACGGTCTCCCGTTCCATGTGGGACAGCTTCTCGGGATTGCGTACGGCGTAGATTCCGGTGATGAGGCCGCCGTCGATGCGCACGGCCAGGACCGTGTCCATCTCGCCCTTGAGTTGGACGATCAGCGCCGGGTGGCCGTTGACCTGTGCCGGCCGCCACGACGTGCTGCCCGCGATCTTGCCCCACCCGCCGGCCAGCAGGCGGGCCACCTTGTCGGCTCCGAGGATGGGCCGCGGGACTGCCTGCTTGATGCCGCCACCGTCGCCGAGCAGGACCACGTCCGGCGCGAGGATGTCGAGCAGGCCCTGCAGGTCGCCGGTTTCGACCGCCCGCTGGAACGCGTCGAGCGCGTACCGGGTCTCGGCCGCGGAGACGACGCGGCGGGGCCGGCGCGCCGCGACGTGTGCCCGTGCCCGGTGGGCGATCTGACGGACAGCGGCGGGGTTCTTGTCGACGGCTTCGGCGATCTCGTCGTAACCGAGGTCGAACACCTCGCGCAGCACGAACACCGCCCGTTCGGTCGGTGCCAGCGTCTCCAGCACCAGCAGCATCGCCATCGAGACGCTGTCGGCCAGCGCGACGTCCTCGGCGACGTCCGGAGCGGTGAGCAGCGGCTCAGGCAGCCAGGGGCCGACGTAGGACTCCCTGCGGCGGCTGAGCGTACGCAGTCGGACGAGTGCCTGGCGGGTGGTGATGCGGACCAGGTAGGCGCGCCGGTCCCGGACCGTGCCCAGGTCGACGCCCACCCACCGCAGCCAGGTCTCCTGGAGAACATCCTCCGCGTCGGCGGCCGAGCCGAGCATCTCGTACGCGACGGTGAAGAGCAGGTTGCGGTGGGCGAGGAACGCCTCGGTGGCCGGGTCCGGGCGATCGTCGGCGGCGGTCTGCGGCGTACCCACCATGGGTGGCTCCTGTTCCTCGCGGCTGGGTCACCCATCAGATGCCGGACCGGACCGTTCTGTGACACCTCCGGTTGTGGCAGTCGTCACCCCGGCCGCGCCGTCACACGGCGCTGCACGCCGGCATCTCGTGTTCGTCCAACCGAATTCCAGGAGTAAGGACGGAAGCATGGACGCCCGATTCAACTTGTTCGACAACAAGGTCGCCGGGAAGTTCGCCAAGCGGTTCGCGAACGCCGGCCTGGTGATCCAGCAGTCGCCGCTGCCCAAGGCCACGCAGGAGTTGGTGTCGCTGCGGGCCAGCCAGATCAACGGCTGCGGCTGGTGCATCGACATGCACACCAAGGAGGCCGCAGCGGCCGGCGAGAGCGCGGTCCGGCTCAACCTGGTCGCCGCCTGGCGCGAGTCCACCGTCTTCACCGAGGCCGAGCAGGCCGCGCTGGCGCTCGCCGAGGAGGGCACCCGGCTCGCCGACGCCTATCAGGGCGTGTCCGACGAGACCTGGGCCGAGGTGCGCAAGCACTACGACGACGATCAGGTCGCCGCGCTGGTCGCGCTGGTCGCCCTGATCAACGCGGCCAATCGCCTCGCCGTGATCGTGCATCAGCGGGGCGGCTCCTACCAGCCGGGCATGTTCGCCGCCGCGTTCGACTGAATCGAGATCAGGCCCGGGCCCGGGATCAGCCGGTCCGGGGCCGACGGTGGCGGGCGGGCGGCCACCGGCCGCCCCCCCCGCCCAGCGGCAGCCCGCGCCGCCGGCGCGGGTAGGGTCCCCCGCGGGGCGCATACCGGCCGGCGGACCCCGGGGGGACCATTTGAT
>NZ_JBNCKW010000001.1:834947-900340 GCF_049841735.1 Micromonospora sp. DT46
TAATGTTTCCCCGCCCGGGCCGGTGTATCCGGGGTGGGGGGCCGGGGGGGGGGGCCGGTCCCCCCCCGGCCCGCCACCCGCGCACTGCGTCAGCCGGCGCCGCCGGCTCGGAAGGCGACCCAGGCGTCGCTCATCCGGTCCGCCTGACCCGGCGTGAACATGTTCATGCAGGAGTCCTGCGTGTAGTCCATGAAGTTGTGGATCGGGTCCAGCCCGGGTGCGGTGCAGGTGTCCGCGCCCACCGGGCAGTTGAACTGCGGCGCCGCCTCGCGCGGGGTGTCCGCGACGAAGTCGCCGGCGGCGGAGCAGCCGTGC
Source organism: Micromonospora sp. DT46 (assembly GCF_049841735.1). Classification (NCBI taxonomy): domain Bacteria; kingdom Bacillati; phylum Actinomycetota; class Actinomycetes; order Micromonosporales; family Micromonosporaceae; genus Micromonospora; species Micromonospora sp. DT46. The sequence goes on from NZ_JBNCKW010000001.1 coordinate 835,263, forward strand.
GCGAAGGTGTGCTCCAGCATCAGCCAGTGCCCGACCTCGTGCGTCAGCGTGTCACCGAGGGCGTACTTGCCGGCCGTGCCGCCCGGCATCGACTCGTCGAGCATGACCACGCCGTCGATGTAGTCGCGGCCGTTGTTGTAGCCCTTCGGGAAGTACGCCCAGCCGAGCAGGCCGCCGCCGATGTTGGCCGCGTACACGTTGAGGGTCTCGGAGTCGCCGGTGTGCAGCGCCTTCTTCATGTCGCGCTCGTTCTTGCCCGGCACGACGGTGTACCAGTTGCTGTTCACCGTCCACGTCGTGTCGACGAGGTCGAACCGGAACGGCGTGTCGGAGGCGTTGGCGGCGGTACGGCCCGCGAACGAGTCGTTGAGCACCTTCACCTGCGCCGCGATCAGGGTGTTCCACCGGGTCGTCTCGGCCGCGCTGAGCGGGTGGTCGGAGATCATGTGGAAGACCGTCGGCACGGTGACGCTGCCGTTGGCCAGGCGCGGGGCGTCCTTGATGACGCCGTAGGCCTTCGCCTCGTTCTTGGAGTACAGCTCCGGCTCCTTGGCCGTGGCGCCCTCGGCGAGCCGGGCCGCGCCGTGCCCGTGGGCGTCCGGCTCGCACTCGGCCGCGCCCGGGGAGACGGGCAAGGGCGCCGCCGACACCGCGCCGTAGGCGCCGCCGGACGCCAGGAGCGTCGCGGCGGTGGCGGTGAGGACCGCGAGTCGGAAGATGGGTCTCCTGTGCATCGGTGCACCTTTCAGGAGGATGGAGGCGGTGCGAAGTCGACGCGGGGTTGTCATGACCAGGTCGATGACGTCGTCTCCCCGGTATGAGACCACGTCGATCGCCCATGCAACAGACCTGCGGAAAGAGCCTGTTTTCCCTGTAACGCCAGGGGGCCGGGGAGCGCTGATCGAAGGCGCGCGGGGCGTTCCGCGGCCCGCGCCACGCCTGTTCGGGGCGTACCGGCGAGGCTCGTTTCGTCCTTTCGGACGGCTACCGTCGGCGGACCCGGTAGTAGAGGTGGGTGACCCGGTCGCCCTCGACGACCGTCGGGTTCGACAGCTCGACGGGGGCGTCGCGGACGTGGTCGAAGAACGGCACGCCGTCGCCGAGCAGGACCGGCACCAGGTTGACCCGGATCTCGTCGAGCAGCCCGGCCGCCAGGCACTGGCGGGCGATGCTGCCCCCGTTCACCGCCACCCAGCGGTCGCCGGCCAGCTCCCTGGCCTGCGCGACGGCGGCCTCCACGCCCTCGGTGACGAAGGTGAACGGCGCGCCCGGCCGGGGCCAGCCGTCCGGCACGTGGTGGGTGACGACCACGACGGGCTTGTCCATGGGGTGCCGGCCGTCCCAGGCGTCCACGAGGTCGAACAGCCGTCGGCCGACGACCAGGGCGCCGGTGTCGTCCAGGGTGTGCCGCAGGTGCCCGGCGCTCGCCTGCGAGGTGCGGAACGTCATCTCCGGCTTGGCGGTTGCGGTGGCGACGTCGCCGTTGCCGTACCACTGGAAGAGGTGGTCGAAGCCGCTCTCGCCCGGGCCGGCGATGTAGCCGTCCAGCGACATGCTCGCCTCGGTGTAGATCCCGGCCATCTACAGCACCCGGGTGATCTGCTCGGCGGCGATCCGGGCGTCGAGCCGGGCCGGGTCCAGGTTGGCGCAGAGCACCACCGACGCGCCGACGGCCAGCGGCGCCAGCAGCCAGTAGACGGGTTGCTCGTGCTCGGCGACGTCGACCAGCAGGCGGTCGCCGGCCCGCAGGTCGAGCCGTTCCGCCACGGCCAGCGCGACGCTGCCCCACTCGCGGTAGCTCGTGCCGTCGGGGCTGGCCGCGTCGGTGCTGGTCAGCGGGGCGGACGCGGGCAGCGCGTCGGTGTGCCGGCCGACCTCGGTGAGCCAGTCCAGGTAGCCCAGGGGCCGCTCCCCGCGCGGCGCGGCGCCGAGGGAGAGCACGTAGCGGTGCCGCGCCTCGGGCACGTCCTCCAGCCAGTCGTCCAGCCGCTGCGCGCTGACGAAGAGCGCGTCGTACGGCCGGTCGGCGCCCGGTTCGAGCGACGGCAGGCCGGCGGTCGCCCGGGGGCGGAACGACACCGCCACCCCGGCCGACCAGGCGCCCAGCAGCACGGCGGCGGTCTGCCAGTGCGCCGGGAGCATCACCGCCGCCCGGTCGCCGACACCGAGCCCGCAGCCGTCGCGCAGCAACCCGGCGGCCCGCGCCGCCCAGCCGCCCAGCTCCGTCGCGGTCAGGTCGACCCGCTCGCCGGTCGCGTCGTCGAGGTAGGTCAGCAGGGGCCGGTCCACCTCCGCCGTCCGGCCACCGGCCAGCGGCTCCCGAACGAGGGCATCGGTCATGTTCATCTCGCACTCCTCGGCAGGCTGCGGCCACCCTACTCAACGGGCGGCGGGCCGACGGGGCACCGACGCGCCGGTCCCGGGCACCCGCGCCGACACCGCGGGGGCACCGCACAGGCACTGGCACCGCACCGTGCGTGACACTTCCGGGTGCGGTGGGTCGGGCAGGCAGCGCCGCCGCACCGGCACGGGCATTGACCGGCGTTGCCACACTCGTGACGCGGACGGTCCGCCGAGGCCCAGGGAGGCTGCGTCATGCAGACAGACGAACGTGTGCCCCGGGCCCGGCGGGGCGGGACGCTACGGGGCGCCGTGGCGCTGGCGGTACTGCTCGCCGGGGCGGCGCTGGCCCGGCCGGCGCCCGCCGCGGCGGACCCGCTGCCGGACCCCAACCCCACGGTGACCGCCACGGTGTGGGCGCACTCCCCGACCACGACCGAGTACCGCATCACCGGCGGCTACAGCGCCCACTCCGGCGACGGCGACGTCGTGGTGCGGCGGACCGGCACCGGGGCGTACACGGTGATGCTGGAGGGGGCGGCGACCAGCGGCGGGGTGGCGCACGCGGTGGCGTACGGGGGCGGGCCGGTCCTCTGCACGGTGGCGAGCTGGTACCGCAGCCCGATCGGCGCCCCCGACCTGCTGATCCAGGTGCGCTGCTTCGCCGCGACCGGCAGCCCGGCGGACAGCCGCTTCGTGGCCACCTTCACCAACGTCCGGCAGGTCGGTCAGGGCCGGCTGGCGTGGTTCGTCACCGACCAGGCGCAGCCGACCGGCGTACGCACGCTGCCCGCCGCCTACCGGTACGACTCGGCCGGCGGGACGGTCTCCTACGAGCGCCTCGACAAGGGCCGGTACCGCTTCCTGATGAACCCGAACCCGCCCAGCGAGGGCGGGGCGATCTTCCCGATGGCGCACGTGACCGCGCTGGGCGGCACCGCCGTGCACTGCCAGCTCGATCCGCCGGACGGGTGGGTGGTCCACTGTGCGAACGCCGCCGGAAACCCGGTGGACGCCCGCTTCGCGGTCACGTACGGCTCCCGGGTGGACCTGTTGGGCCGGGCGTTCGGGCCGCGCTTCGCCAGCGGCGTGTTCCACGGCGAGAACGTCAGCGGCACCTGGATCGGCGGCGAGAGCTACAACTCGACGATCCCGGGCTTCGGCGGCGCGACGGGCACGGTGCTCGGCACCGGCCGCTACCAGGCGCGCTTCGCCGGCACGGCCACCGGTTACGGCACCGCCTTCGTGAACTCGTTCGTGACCAGTCTCCAACGTCCGCCGCGCGGCTACTGCGTACTGGCCGGGTGGTCCCCGTCCGGGGCCGACACCGTCGTCTCGGTCAACTGCTACACCTGGCTGGGCGTGCCGGCCAACCTGAACGCGCGGATCTCGTACACCACCTGGCCGGCCGCCTGACGCCGCTGCCCGGCCGGCCCGCTCCCGCCGGCCGGGTTCTGTCAGGGGGCGGGCAGTTCGGGGCCGCCGTCGAGTAGCGGGGCCAGCAGGTCGCCCTGCTTCTCCACCCGCTTCAGCACCTCCCCCGCCGTGTACGGCTTCGTCGCCGGCCTCTTCCCTGCCGCGCCCGCCTCGACCTCGTCCCAGGTCAGCGGGGTGGAGACGGACGGCACGGACTGCGCCCGCAGCGAGTACGGCGACACGGTCGTCTTGGCGGCGTTGTTCTGGCTCCAGTCGATGAAGACCTTGCCCGGCCGCAGGTTCTTGGCCATCTTCGACACGACCAGCTTCGGGTGCGCCCGCTCCAGCTCCTGCGCGATCCGCTTGGCGTAGTCGGACACGTGGTCGGAGGACTGGCTGCCGGCGATCGGGCAGCAGAGCTGCATGCCCTTCTTCCCCGACGTCTTGGGATACGAGGAGATGCCGTCGTCGGCGAGCCGGTCGCGCATCAGCAGCGCCACCTGGCAGCACTGGCGCAGCGCCGCCGGCGGCCCGGGATCGAGGTCGACGACCATCATGTCGGGGTGCTCGCCGACCTTCCACTGCGGCGTGTGCAGCTCCAGCGCGGCGAGGTTGGCCAGCCAGACGAGGGTGGGCAGGTCGTCGGCGACCACGTAGTCGATGGTGTCCCGGCCCTTGCTGGACCCGGGCGCGGGCAGCGTCTCGGTGCGTACCCAGCCGGGGGTGGCGGCCGGGGCGTTCTTCTCGAAGAAGGAGCCGCCGGTGACCCCGTTGGGGAAGCGGATCCGGGTGAGCGCCCGGTCGGCCAGGTGCGGCAGGAGCACCGGGGCGATCCGGGTGTAGTAGTCGATCACCTCGCCCTTGGTGAACCCGGCCTCGGGATAGAGCACCTTGTCCAGGTTGGAAAGCTCCAGCGCGCGTCCCTCGACGTCCACCTTGAACCGTTCAGCCGGCATCGTCGACCTCCTCGGCGGGTTTGTCCGGCCGCAGCCGGAGCACCCGGGGGAACCGCAGTCGCCCGTCCGGGGTGCGCTGGCCGTACTTGACCTCCACCACGACCAGGGGTGTTACCCAGATCGCGCCCCGGGCATCCTCGCGCGGCACGTCCCCGGCGAACGGCGACGCGCCGGCGCGCAGCGGCTCCAGCTCGCGGAGCAGTTCCCGCTCGATGGCCGCGCCGATGCCGCCACCGACGCGCCCCCGGTAGGTGAGCCGCCCGTCCGGGCGCGGCACCCCGACCAGCAGGCCGCCGATCCGGCGCGCCCCGGGCCGCCAGCCGCCGACCACGAAGTCGCCGGTGACCTCCAGCTTGACCTTCACCCAGTCGGGCGAGCGCACGCCCGGCCGGTAGACCGCGTCGACCCGCTTGGCCATCACCCCCTCCAGGCCGTGCTCGCCGGCCGCCTCGTAGGTGGCCGGGCCGTCGCCGAAGAGCGGCGACACCGCCCACCGGGCGCCGCCGAGCGCCAGGCCGTCCAGGGCCTCCCGCCGGCGGGCGTACGACCGGCCGGTCAGGTCCTCGCCGTCGAGCCGGAGCAGGTCGAAGATCATGTACGTCACCGGGGCGACCGCCGCCAGCCGGGTGGCCTTGTTCCGGTCGCGGACGTGCATCCGCTCCGCCAGGGCCGTGAACGAGGGCTGGCCGGTCTCGCCGAGCAGCACCACCTCGCCGTCGAGCAGCGCGTCGCCCGCCTGCTCGTGCAGGGTGGCCAGCTCGGGGTACGCGGCGGTGATCTCCACGCCGCTGCGGGCGTACAGGTGCTGCCGGCCGCCGGAGATGTCGGCGAGCGCGCGGACGCCGTCCCACTTGAACTCGTACGCCCAGCCGGCACCCGCCGGGAGCTGCCCGGTCATCGCGAGCATCGGCTTGAGCGGCGCGCCGGGCACGTCCCGACTGTACTTGCGCACCGAAGCGCTCGCGTGGCCTTCGATCATTTGCGATCCTGGGCTGTACCGGCGAGAGGAGCACGGGGATGCGGGCCATCTGGAAGGGAGCCGTCTCGTTCGGGCTCGTCTCCATCGGGGTCAAGCTCTACTCGGCCACCGAGGAGAAGGACATCCGGTTCCACCAGGTGCACCGGGAGGACGGCGGGCGCATCCGCTACAAGCGCACCTGCCAGATCTGCGGCGAGGAGGTCACCTACGACGACATCGCCAAGGGCTACGACATCGGCGGCGGCGAGATGGTGATCCTCACCGACGAGGACTTCGCCGAGCTGCCACTGTCCAGCTCGCGCGCGATCGACGTGCTGGAGTTCGTCCCCGCCGAGCAGGTCGACCCGATCCTCTACAACAAGGCGTACTTCCTGGAGCCGGAGGGCACCGCCACCAAGCCGTACGTGCTGCTGCGCGACGCGCTCGCCGACTCGGAGCGGGTGGCGATCGTCAAGGTGGCGTTGCGCCAGCGGGAGCAGCTCGCCACGCTGCGGGTCCGCGAGGGCGTGCTGCTGCTCAACACGATGCTCTGGCCGGACGAGATCCGGAAGCCCGACTTCGGCTTCCTCGACGAGGACCTGAAGGTCCGCCCGCCGGAGCTGGCGATGGCCAGCTCGCTGATCGACTCGATGGCCGGCGAGTTCGAGCCGGACGCCTTCACCGACGACTACCGGGCGGCCCTGCAGGAGGTCATCGACGCCAAGGTGGAGGGTCGCGAGGTGGTCCAGCCGGAGGAGGTCGAGGAGGCCCCGGCCGCGGCGGTGGACCTGATGGCGGCGCTGAAGGCGTCCGTCGAGCGCGCCCGGTCCGCCCGGGGCGAGGCGCCGGCCGGCGGCGGCGGGGAGCCGACCCCGATCTCGGCCGCCCGCTCGGCGCAGAAGAAGGCCGCCGAGAAGAAGGCGGCGAAGGCGCCGGCCAGGAAGACCGCCGAGAAGAAGGCCGCGCCGAAGAAGGCTGCCGCCAAGAAGGCCGCCCCGAAGAAGGCCGCCGAGGGCGAGAAGAAGCCCGCCGCCAAGAAGGCCGCCGCGAAGAAGGCGGCCCGCAAGACGGCCTGACCCCTGGTCGTACGCGTACCGCCGCCCGCCCGGCCGAGGTTGCCTTGACGCCGGTGACAAGGTCTAGCGTCGGTCGGGTCGGACGAGGGAGGTCGGATGCTGATCGGTGAGCTGGCGGAGCGCGCCGGCACGAGCACCCGGGCCCTGCGTTACTACGAGACGCACGGCCTGGTCCGGGCGGCCCGCTCGGCCAACGGCTACCGGGTCTACGACGAGGCGGAGCTGCACGTCGTACGCGAGATCCGGGCGCTGCTGGCGGTGGGCTTCGGCCTGGACGACATCCGCCCGTTCGTCGCCTGCCTGCGGGCCGGAAACGCCTCCGGTCACGTCTGCCCCGACTCGGTGGCCGTGCTGCGGCGCAAGCTGGCCGAGCTCGACGCCGGCATCGACCGGCTGCACGCGGTCCGCCAGGAGCTGCGCGACCAACTCGCCCACGCCATCACCCACCGGGAGGAAACATGCTCGAGACTGCGCCGGACGGCTCGCTGACCGCTGTCACCGACGACACCTTCGCCACCGTGGTGCTCGCCGCCGACCGGCCGGTGGTGGTCGACTTCTGGGCGGACTGGTGCCCGCCGTGCCGGGCCATCTCCCGCAGCCTCGCCGAGCTCGCCGAGGAGTTCGCCGGGCGGCTGGTCGTGGCCACGATCGACACCGACGCCAACCCGACGGCCACCCGCACCTACGGCGTGATGTCCCTGCCCACCCTCCTGGTCTTCCGCCACGGGCAGGTGGTCGGCTCGATCGTCGGCTCCCGCCCGAAGCACCACCTGCGCCAGGGGTTGGCACGGCATCTCGAGGGCTGAACCGCCGGCCGGCGCGGTGCGGTCTCGCGGGTGCGGATCGCCGCGGGTACGCTCCGCCGGCCCCCGCCGCGAGAGGAACCCCATGCCGTACACCCCCGACCTGGACCGGCTGCTGACACCCGGCGCCCGCTTCGCCGACGAGCACGCCACGTACGTCATGGAGGTGCACCCGCTGGGCGACGTCGTGCTGCCGACGGGGCGGGTGGTCGGCTGCGACCCGGTGGCCTGCCCCGAGGACGAACCGTTCACGGTCGGGGTGGCCCCCGGCCGCTACCCGGCGCGGGCCTGGGTCGCGGTGGTGCGGGGCGAGGACACCGAGGCGGACCGGCGGGTGGCCGCCCTCGAACTGGTGGTCCACGACGAGCCGACGGCGCGCTGGGAGATGGCGCTGGTCGGCGACCAGGACGTCTCGGCCCTCAAGCCGGACGGTTGGTTCGGCTACGGGGTGGACACCGGCATCGGCACCCTGGCCGATCCCACCGCGCTGGCCGCCCTGGAAACGTGGGACGAGGGCGCGGTGACGGACGTCTTCGTCGCGGACGAGCCCGCGGGCGGGCCGGTGCCGGGGCACGTCGCCGCGGTGCTCGACGAGGCGACCGGGGCCAACGTGGTGACGGTCTGGTCCGGCTGGGGCGACGGCTGCTACGGCACCTGGATCGGGCGGACCGCCGACGGCCGGGTCACCTCGTTCGTGACCGACTTCATGGTGGTGCCGGGGCCGGCGTGACCCGTGCGGCGGGAGCGGCCACGGTCGAGGCGGCGCGGTGGGCGGCCGGGCGGGTACCGTGTGCGTCGGCTTTCCCCCCGGCACTCCGATGCCGGCCACCACCTTCGCAGCAGGGAGTCGACGCCGTGAGCGAGCGTACGCAGAACCGGTCCCAGAAGTCGGAGCGGCGGCTGGCCGCCCAGTTGGCCGCCCAGAAGGCGGCCGAGGCGAAGCGCCGCCGGCAGGCCTGGGCCGGCGGGCTCGCCGGGGTCGCGGTCGTCGCGGTGCTGATCACCGTCTTCGTGACGATCGGGCGCAACAGCGACGGTGACAAGGACCAGACGGCCAGCGCCCCCTCGGCCGGCCCGTCCGCCAGCGCCCCCGCCGCCGACGCGCCCCCCGCCCCGCAGCTGCCGGAGGGGGCCGACCCGGCCCTGGGCACCAAGCCGAAGGTCACCGCCGGCGAGGGCGAGCTGAAGAAGCTCGTCGTGACCCCGATGATCAAGGGCACCGGCCCGGCGGTGAAGAAGGGTCAGATGATCACCACGAACTACGTCGGCGTCTTCTACAAGGACGGCAAGGAGTTCGACTCCTCGTGGAACGCCGGGCAGCCGGCCTCCTTCGCCATCGGCGTCGGCCAGGTCATCCCGGGCTGGGACCAGGGCCTGGTCGGGGTGACCGTGGGCAGCCGCGTGCAGCTCGACCTTCCGGCCGAGCTGGCGTACGGCACGAACCCGCCCGGCGGCCGTCCCGCCGGCCCGCTGCGCTTCGTGGTGGACGTGCTCGCGGCCCAGTGATCCGCCGGTCGGCCCGTGACCGGGCCGTTGCCCCGCGATAGCGGCCCGGTTCGCCCGGGATGTCGCCCGTCGTTGATGCAGTAGCCCACAGAGGGCTTCCGGCCCCTCAGCCACCGGCAGTAGGTTCAGCGTCACCCCGGGCGGTCCGACCGTCCGGGGTGATGACCGGACCGGACGCGGAGGTGCACGTGACGGCGCTGGACGACGCGGGGCGGACCGCCCGGGTGTTGTGGACCCACTACGAGCCGGTCCACGCGATCACCTACTTCCACCCCCGCGCCCGGGCCGCCTTCGAGGCGGTCGGGCTGCGGGGCTTCTGGCGCGGCTACTTCGCCGGCCGGGCCGCGCCGCTGGGGGCCGCCGAGCCCGCCCCGGTGACGGCGGCGTTCTTCAACTTCGCCCCGCACACGGTGGCGCGGGCGCTGCCGGCCGTCTGGCGGCTGGCCACCCCGGAGGAGGCGCTGCGGGCGCGGCTCACGGGCGCCGTGCAGGCGCTGGCCGAGCTGACCTACGAGCTGCCGGAGTCGCACCTCGTCGAGGCGGCCGAGCTGCTGGAGGCCGCCGCCGCCGAGGCGGAGCCCGCCGGCCGGGTGCTGGGCGCCGCCAACGCCGCCCTGCCGCGCGGCGAGTACCCGCTGGCCCGGCTCTGGCAGGCCGCCACCACCCTGCGCGAGCAGCGCGGCGACGGGCACATCGCCGCCCTGGTCGCGGCCGACCTCGACCCGGTGGAGACGCTGGCCTGGCGGGTCGCGGTCGACATCTCGCCGCTGAACCTGCTCGGGCGCGGCTGGTCCGAGGAGCAGTGGGCCGCCGCCCGCGCCCGGCTGGCCGAGCGGGGCTGGCTCACCCCGGACGGGAAGCCGACCGAGCAGGGTCTCGCCCGGTTCCAGGCGATCGAGGACGCCACCGACGCCGCCGCCGCCCGCCCGTGGCGGACCCTGGGCCCGGAGCGCGCCGAGCGGCTGCGGGAGCTGCTCGAGCCGATCGCCCGCGCCGCCCACACCGTCATCCCGGAGGGCAACCCGATCGGCCTGCCCGCGCTGCGGAGCTGACCCCCGCCCGCCGGCCCGGACGCTGCCGATGGGGCAGGATGGGTTCGTGGCGGATGCGGTGGTCTTCGACCTGGACGGCGTGATCGTGGACTCCGAGCCGGTGTGGGAGGAGGTCCGGCGGGCGTACGTCGCGGCGCACGGCGGCACCTGGCAGCCCGACACGCAGCGCCGGCTGATGGGCATGAGCACCGGCGAGTGGGCCCGCTACCTCAGCGGTGAGCTGGGCGTCGACCGCAGCCCCGAGCAGGTCGCCGCCGAGGTGATCGAGGAGATGACCCGGCGGTACGCGCAGCGCGTACCGCTGATCGACGGGGCCGACCAGGTCGTGCGCCGGCTGGCCGAACGGTGGCCGCTGGGGCTGGCCAGCTCGTCGCCTACCCGGCTGATCGCGGCGGCGCTGGCCGCGACGGACCTGACCGGGGCGTTCGGCGCCACGCTGTCGACCGAGGAGACCGAGCGGGGCAAGCCGGCGCCCGACGTCTACCTGGCGGTTGCCGAGCGGCTGGGGGTCGACCCGGCCCGCTGCGTGGCCGTGGAGGACTCGTCCAACGGCGTCCGCTCGGCCGCCGCCGCCCGGATGACTGTGGTGGCGGTGCCGCACGGGGCGTACCCGCTGGACCCGGACGCCGAGCGCCTCGCGACGCTGGTCCTGGGCACGGTCGGGGAGGTGACCCCGCAGGCCGTGGACCGCCTCGGGTAGGCAGCGTGCCCGGCGCGGGCATGAGCGCGGATCCGCCGGGTACCGCAGCCACGGCGCCCCGGCCGGGGCCGCCGGGTGAGGAGACGGGGATGAAGGCGATCGTGTACGAGCGCACCGGCGACGCCTCGGTGCTGCAACTGGTCGACCGGCCGGTGCCGGAGCCCGGCCCCGGCGAGGTCCTGGTGCGGGTGGCGTTCTCCGGGGTGAACCCGACGGACTGGAAGGCCCGCTCGCAGGGGCCGATGCCGGGCGACTGGCAGACGCCCGGGCAGGACGGCGCGGGGGTGATCGAGGCGGTGGGCGAGGGCGTCGACCGGGACCTGATCGGCGAGCGGGTCTGGCTGTGGGAGGCCGCGTGGCAGCGGCCCTGGGGCACCGCCGCCGAGTACACGGTGGTGCCGGTACGGCAGGCGGTGCCCCTCGGCGACGCCTCCTTCGAACTGGGGGCCAGCCTGGGCATCCCCTTCCTCACCGCGCACCGCTGCCTTACCGCCGGCGAGTACACGGCGGACCGGCTGCGCGCGGGCGCGCTCAGCGACCACACGGTGCTCGTGCAGGGCGGGGCGGGCGCGGTGGGCAACGCGGCCATCCAGCTCGCCCGCTGGGCGGACGCCTGCGTGGTCGCCACCGTCAGCAGCCCGGAGAAGGCGCAGTTGGCGGCGGCGGCCGGCGCGTCCTTCGTGGTCGACTACCGGGAGCAGGACGTGGTCGAGGAGGTCCGCAAGATCGCGCCCGACGGGGTGCACACGATCGTCGAGGTCTCCGCGGCGCGCAACGCCGCCGCCGACGTCCAACTGCTCCGGCGCGGCGGGGCGGTCTGCGTCTACGCCGACGACGGCGGGGACGAGGTGACCCTGCCGATCCGGCCGTTGATGGCGCCGAACGCGCGGTTCCAGTTCGTCCTCGTCTACACCGAGCCGAAGGCGGCCAAGGCCCAGGCGGTGGTGGACGTGGCCGCCGCGGCGGCGCAGGGCGGGATCCGGGTGGGCGAGGACGCGGGCCTGCCGCTGCACCGTCACCCGCTCTCGGCGGCCGTCGCGGCCCACGAGGCGGTGGAGAACTCGGTGGTCGGGAAGGTGCTGATCACCACGAGCGGGGACGAGTGACGGCCGGAGGCCGAAAGCCCTCTGAGCTGGGCGGATTTCCCCGTAGTGGGCACAGAGGCGAACAAGTTTCGCAACAATGACGGTGCGGGTACCCCGCATGGAGCGGGCGGCCCCGGCGCGGTGCGAACGCCGGGGCCGCCCCTGGGGAGGGAATTCAGGAGTGTTCCCTACCCCAACAGGCGACGGTGCGCCTGAGAACGTTACGGGGCGGTCAGCTCCCGGACACTCAGTTCGCCCCCGGCGTACCGGGAACGGACGACCTTCTTGTCGAACTTGCCGACGCTGGTCTTCGGCACCGCGTCGATGACGGCCCAGCGTTCCGGCAGCTGCCAGCGGGCCACCGACCCGGCCAGGAACTCCCGCAGCTCCTCGACCGTCGCCGACGCGCCCTCGCGGAGCACGACGGTGGCCAGCGGCCGCTCACCCCAGCGCTCGTCGGGCACCCCCACCACGCAGGCCTCCAGCACCGCCGGGTGGGCCATCAGGGCGTTCTCCAGCTCGACCGAGGAGATCCACTCGCCGCCGGACTTGATGACGTCCTTGGCCCGGTCCGTGAGCGTGATGTAGCCGTCCGGCGAGAGGGTGCCGACGTCGCCGGTACGCAGCCAGCCGTCGCGGAACTTCTCCTCGTCCGGCACGTCGTCGCCGACGTACCGCGCGGTCACCCACGGCCCGCGGACCTCCAGCTCGCCGACCGACGCCCCGTCGGCGGGCAGCGGCTCGCCCAGCGGGCCGACGATGCGGGCCTCGACCCCGGCCGGCACCCGGCCCTGCGTGTAGCGGTAGCGCCAGGCCTCCTCGCCGGTCGCGCCGGCCGGCGGCCGGGAGACCGAGCCCAACGGGGACATCTCCGTCATCCCCCAGGCGTGGATGACGTCGATGCCGTGCCGCTCGGCGAACGCGTGCATCAGCGCCGGCGGGCAGGCCGAGCCGCCGACGATCACCTCCCGCAGCGAGGAACTGTCCACGTCGTGGGCGTCCAGGTGGGCAAGCAGGTCGGTCCAGATGGTCGGCACCGCGCCGGCCAGGGTGGGCCGCTCGGCGGCGATCATGTCGGCGATCGGCCCGGCCTGGAGGAACCTGTCCGGCATGATCAGCGACGCCCCCGAGAGGAAGGCCGCGTACGGCAGGCCCCAGGACATCGCGTGGAACATCGGCACGATGGCCAGCTCGCGGTCGGTCGGGCCGAGGCCGAAGCCCTCCGGCATGCAGACCTGGAGCGAGTGCAGGTAGATCGAGCGGTGCGAGTAGGCCACGCCCTTCGGGTTGCCGGTGGTCCCCGAGGTGTAGCAGAGGGCGGCGGCGTCGCGCTCGTCCACCACGGGCCAGTCGAAGACGTCCGGGCGGTCGGCCAGCAGCGCGTCCCAGTGGTGCACGGTGATCCGGTCGCCGGCCGCCGCCGCGAGCGGGGCCGGGTCGCCGCCGCCGACGACCACCACGTGCCGCACGGTGCCCATCTCGCCGATCACCCGGGCCAACAGCGGGATGAGCGTCGAGTCGACAAGCACCACCCGGTCCTCGGCGTGGTTGGCGATGTAGGCGACCTGATCGGGGAAGAGCCGGAGGTTGAGGGTGTGCAGCACCGCGCCCATGCTGGGCACCGCGAAGTACGCCACCAGGTGCTCGGCGTTGTTCCACATGAAGGTGGCGACCCGCTCGTCGCCGGTGACACCGCACTCGTCGCGCAGCGCGTGGGCCAGCCGGGCCGCCGTGCGCCCGACCTCGGCGTACGTCATCCGGCGCGGCTCGCCGCCCGTCCAGGTGACGACCTCCGCCGTGCCGTGCACGGTGGCGCCGTGACCGAGGATCCGGGAGACCTGGAGGGGAGCGTCCATCATCGTGCTACGCATGGGTAACAAAGTAGTGTCGGCGGTCACAGGTTGGGAACCCTGGAATGCCGGTCGAGACCGTAACGGCACCGTAAATTGTCCGGGTGAGCATCTCCTGGGCCGATTCGTACGTGGGACAGCTACGCGCGCTCGCCGGTGACCGGACGCTGATGTTCGTCGGCGCCCGCGCCGTGGTCCGCGACAAGGCGGGGCGCCTCCTGCTGATCCAGCGCTCAGACAACGGGCAGTGGGCCCTGCCCGCCGGGGCGATGGAGCTGGGCGAGTCCATCGCCGACTGCGCCGTCCGGGAGGTACGCGAGGAGACCGGGCTGCGCGCGCTGCGGGTCAGCGCCTTCGCCCTCTACACGGGCCCGGACCGCACCCACACCAACATGTACGGCCACACGTACCAGATCTTCACGACCGCGTTCCGCGTCGACGAGTGGGACGGCGCGCTGACCCGGATCACCGACGAGACGACCGACGCGGGCTTCTTCCACCGGGCGCAACTGCCGGCCCCGCTCTCCGCGAGCGTCGCCGAGACCGTCGCCGACCTGGACGTCTTCGAGCAGACCAACCGGCTGATCCTCAAGTAGGCCGCCCGACCCGGCCCCGACCGGTCCCGACTCGGACCCTAGGTCGGGACCGGAGCCGAGGCCGAGGTCGGGAGCCGGAGCCGCGGTCGGGCCGGTCAGAGCATCGTCTGGCTCTTCGCCTCCATCTCGGCGGCGGCCTCCTGCTTCGACTCCCTGTCCAGCGGCTTGCCGCCGGGCGCCGGGCCCTCGCCGCCGAGGCCGTCCGTGCCGCCCGTGGCGCCGCCCGGGCCCGCACCGCGCAGCTTCTCGTTCGGCAGCGCCAGCGTGACCAGCACCGCCACGATCGCGATCAGGCCGGTGGTCAGGAAGACCAGGTGCAGCGACTCGACGAACGCCGCCTGGACGGCCGCGCGCACCGGGGCGGGGAGCGCCAGGATGGTCTCCGGATCGTTGACCGAGACGTCCGCCCCGCCGCTCGCCGCGACGGCGGCCTGCTGCTCCGGCGGCAGTACGGCGATCGCGCCCGGCAGCCGGTCCGCGAGTTCCGAGGTGAGCCGCGACGACAGCACCGCGCCGAGGATGGCGACGCCGAACGAGCCGCCCAGCGACCGGAAGAACGTCGCCGACGAGGTGCCGGCGCCCAGGTCGCGCATCGACACGGAGTTCTGCACGGCCAGGATCAGCGACTGCATGCAGAGCCCCAGCCCGACCCCGATCACGACCATGTAGCCGAAGGCCACCCAGAGCGAGGTGTCCACCTCCAGCCGGGTGAACAGCAGCATGCCGACCAGCAGCACCGCCGCGCCGGATACCGGGAACCACTTGTACCGCCCGATCCGGCTCATCGCCCGGCCGGTCAGCACCGAGGTGACGATGATGCCGGCCATCATCGGCAGCATCAGCAGTCCGCTGCGGGTGGGCGAGGCGCCCCGGACGATCTGGAGGTAGAGCGGGATGAAGATGATCGAGCCGAACATCACCAGGCCGAGCACGAAGCCGGCCGAGTTGGCCAGCGCGAACGTGGCGCTGCGGAACAGCCGCAGCGGCAGGATCGGCTCGGCCACCCGGGCCTCCTGGAGCACGAAGAGCACGCCGAGCACCGCGCCCGCGACGAAGAGGCCGATGATCACCCCGGAGCCCCAGGCGTACTCGTTGCCGCCCCAGCTCAGCGCGAGCAGCAGGCTGCTCACCCCGGCGACCAGCAGCGCCGCGCCGAGCCAGTCGATCGAGTGGTCGCGCCTGGTGAACGGGATCAGCCGCAGCACCCGGGAGCACACGATGATCGCCAGGATCCCCAGCGGCACGTTGATGTAGAAGATCCACCGCCAGTCGGTCTCGGCGAAGTAGCCGCCGACCAGCGGTCCGGCGACCGACGAGAGGCCGAAGACCGCCCCGAACAGGCCCTGGTAGCGACCGCGATCCCGGGGCGACACCACGTCCGAGATGATGGTGAACGCGAGCGTCATCAGGCCGCCGGCGCCGAGGCCCTGGACCCCCCGGGTGACGATGAGCTGGGTCATGTCCTGCGACAGGCCGGCCAGCAGCGAGCCGAGCAGGAACGTGCCGATGGAGAAGAGGAAGACGGGGCGTCGCCCGTACAGGTCGGCCATCTTGCCGTAGAGCGGCGTCGAGGCCGTGGAGGCCAGCAGGTACGCGGTCACCACCCACGAGTAGTGGTTGATCCCGCCCAACTCGCCGACGATGGTCGGCAGCGCGGTGCCGACGATGGTCTGGTCGAGCGCGGCCAACAACATGCCGGTCATCAGGCCGAACATCAGCAGCCGGATCTGTCGCCCGCCGAGCGCCGGGGCTTCCGTGGTCATCCCGCCTCCTTTCCCCGCTCACCCGAAACATGCGTGCGGAGCGTAGGGCACCTTGTCGATCGTGGGGCCGGTGGCGCTCCGGCCACCGACCTCACGACCAACGATCGGTCAGCGGGACGAGTGCGGGCCCTCGGCGAACTCTTCGACGATCTTGGCGCAGAAGGCCGGCAGATCGTCCGGCTTGCGGCTGCTGACCAGGCCGCCGTCCGTGACGACCTGCTCGTCGACCCAGTCCGCGCCGGCGTTGGCCAGGTCGGTGCGCAGGCTGGGCCAGGAGGTGAGCCGGCGGCCCCGCACCACGTCCGCCTCGATGAGTGTCCACGGCCCGTGGCAGATCACCCCGACCGGCTTGCCGGCGTCGAAGAACGCCCTGACGAAGCGCACCGCGTCCGCGTCGGCCCGCAGGAAGTCCGGGTTCGCCATCCCGCCGGGCAGCACCAGCGCGTCGTAGCCGCCGGCGTCCGCGTCGGCCGCGGTCACGTCCACGTCGTACGTCTTCGACTGGTCCAGGTGGTTGAAGGACTGGATGGTGCCGGGCTTGAGCGAGACCAGCTCCACCGTGGCGCCGGCCTGCTCCACCGCCTCGCGGGGCTGGACGTACTCGACCTCCTCGACGCCGTCGGCGGCCAGGAACGCGATCCGCTTGCCCTGAAGTGTCGTCGCTGCCATCTCGGTCTCTCTCCTCTCCGGGGTACCGTCCGTCCCTTCCCGGGGCCCGGTGCCCGAAACCCCTCCCGGCGGCGGCAGGTTTGGCCCGGATGCCCCGGGGGACCCGGGACGGCATGGCAGGAGGAGCAGCGGAACAGCGCCGGCTCGCCGCAGTGGTGGAGGGCTGGCTGGGTCGTCCCGTCCTGGTCGTCGGGGACGCCATGCTCGACGAGTGGCGCTTCGCCGAGTCCGACCGGCTCTGCCGGGAGGCGCCAGCCCCGGTCCTCACCCTGCGCCGGCGGATCTCCGCGGCCGGCGGGGCGGCGAACACCGCCGTGAACGTCGCCGCGCTCGGGGGCCGGGCGGTGCTGGTGGCGCCGGTCGGCGCGGACGTCGCCGGCGACGAACTGCACGACTGTCTGGACCGGGCCGGCGTCTGGGACCGTACGGTCAACCAGCCCGCCCGCCCGACGCCGGTGAAGCGGCGGATGCTGGCGGGCAACCAGATCCTGCTCCGGGAGGACTCCGGCGACCCCGACGACGTGCTCGACGCCGACGGGGTGGCCCGGCTGCTCACCGCGCTGGACTGCGCCACCGAGGAGCTGCGCGCCGCTGGCGGCGAGGCGCCCACCCTGGTGGTCTGCGACTACGGCCTGGGCGCGCTGCCCGCGCCCGTGCGCGCCTGGCTGGTGACCCACCGGGAGCGGTACGCGACGGTCGCGCTGGACGCCCACGACCTGGCCGACTGGCGCGGCCTGGCCCCGACGGTGGTGACCCCCAGCTTCGCCGAGGCGACCCGGCTGCTCGCCCGGGCCGCCGGCGCCCGTCCGGCACCCGGTGCCGGGCTGCACCTGGACCACCCGGACGGCGACCCGGCCGACGGCCCCTCCGAACTGACGGTGGGCGTCTCCCCCGGCGGTGTCGCGCCGCACCACGCCGTCCACCGCCCCGGCCCGACGAACCCGACCGGCGAGCCGACGGCCGGCGAGGGCCGGGTGGCGATGACCGGGAACGGGCTCACCGTGACCGGCACCGGCGTCACCGTCAACGCCACGGCCGGCGAGGGCGTCGACCGGGCCGTGCTGGCCGAGTCCCGCCTCGCCGAGCTGCGCGCGCACACCGGCGCCGACGTGGTGGCGGTGACCCTGGACACCGACGGCGCGGTGGTCGGCGGGGCGGACGGCGAGCCCCGACGCAGCCACAGCACCCCCGTGCCGGCCAGCCACGCGGTCGGGGCGGGCGACGCGTACCTGGCGGCGATGACGCTGGCGTTGGCCGCCGACGCGCCGCTGCCCACCGCCGCGCAGCTGGCCCAGCTGGCCGCGACCATCACCGTCTCGGACACCGGCACCTGCGTGTGCCGCCGGGAGGACCTGCTCGTCGCGCTGGACGCACCGGTCGACGGGGCCGGCCACCGGGCGCTGGTCGGCATCGACGAGCTGGCCGCGCTCGTCGAGGAACACCGCCGGGCGGGCCGCGCGATCGTCTTCACCAACGGCTGCTTCGACGTGCTGCACCGGGGCCACGTGCGCTACCTGGAGCAGGCCCGCGCGCTCGGCGACCTGCTGGTGGTGGCGGTCAACTCCGACGGCAGCGTACGCCGGCTGAAGGGCCCGGACCGGCCGGTCAACCCGGTGGAGGACCGCATCGCCCTGCTCGCCGCGCTGGCCTGCGTCGACCACGTGGTGGTCTTCGAGGAGGACTCCCCGGCGGAGCTGATCGAGGCGGTCCGCCCCGACGTGTACGTCAAGGGCGGCGACTACCCACCGGAGATGGTGCCCGAGGCGCCGCTGGTACGCAGCCTCGGCGGGCAGGTCCGCACCCTCGGGTACGTCCCCGACCGGTCCACCTCGGCGATCATCGACCGGATCCGGGCGCACGGCCAGGAGCCGCAGGAGGACACCTCCCTGACGCCCGAGCCGTCGTGAACCGCCCGCTCGACCTCGGCACGGCCGGCGGGTTCCGCGCGGATCGGCTGCTCGACGTGCTGATCCCGACCCGCAACCGCCCCGCCGAACTGGCGGTCACCCTCTCCGGGCTGGCCGCCCAGGAGGGCGTACCCGGCTTCGGCGTGGTGGTCAGCGACCAGTCCGACGGCGACGCCGCGTACCGGCACCCGGCGGCGGCCACCATGGTCCGGGCGCTGCGCCACCGGGGGCACCCCGTGCTGCTGACCCGCCGGCTGCCCCGGCGCGGGCTGGCCGAGCACCGGGCGTACCTGCTGGCCGCCTCCGCCGCCCGGTACGTGCTCTGCCTCGACGACGACGTCTGGCTGGAGCCGGGCACGTTGCGCCGGCTGGTCACCGCCATCGAGGAGCTGGGCTGCGGCTTCGTCGGCAACGCGGTGCACGGGCTGTCGTACGCCGACGACGTCCGGCCGGAGACGCACCGACATTACGAGGAGTGGACCGGCCCGCCCACGCCGGAACGGATCCGCCCCGGCACGCCGGAGTGGGAGCGGGCGTCGATCCATTCGGCGGCGAACCTGCTGCACGTCACGCGGCAACTGGACCTGCCGTCGGGTGGCTGGCGGGCGTACAGGGTGTCCTGGATCGGCGGCTGCGTGCTCTACGACCGGGCGAAGCTGGTCGACTCCGGCGGGTTCGACTTCTGGCGGCGGGTGGACGAGAAGCACCAGGGCGAGGACGTCGCCGCCCAGCTCGCCGTGCTGGCGCGCTTCGGCGGCGCCGGCGTCCTGCCCAGCGGCGCCTACCACCTGGAGTCGCCCACCACGGTCACCGACCGGGAGGTGGAGGCGTGGGAGGTCGTGCTCGCCGAGGAGGAGACGGCGCAGCCGGCCTGAGCCGACGCGCGCCCGCCCCGGGGCCGTTCAGGGGGCGCCGGGCTCCGGGCGGAGCAGCTCGCGGGCCGCCTCCAGGACCTCGACCACCGGCACGTCGGTGACGAAGGAGTCCCGGTGCGGGCACTCGCCGTCGCCGGGGCGGTGCGGGTAGATGCCCGGGGTGCAGTCCACGCCGCAGACCGGGCAGAGCACCGTCCACGAGCTGATCGGCCGGTGCCGGCCGCGCACTAGGTTCGCCACCGTGATCAGGTTGCCGACCCAGTAGATGCCGACGGTCGCGGTGCCCACGGCGGCGGCCAGGTGCAGTGGCCCGGTGTCGTTGGAGACCACCAGCTCGCAGCCGGCGTAGCAGCCGGCCAGGCCGCCGAGGCTGAGCGTGCCCACCTGCGGCCGGACCGGCACCCCGGCCGCCGCGACCACCCGGTCCACCACGTCCTGCTCGGCGGGCGTGCCCGTGACCAGCACCTCGTACCCGTCGCCGACCAGCTCGCGGGCCACCTCGGCGAAGCGTTCGGCGGGCCACCGGCGGCGGGTGTCGGTGGCGCCGGGGTGCAGCGCCGCTCTCGGCCGCTCCGCCGGGCCGAGCACCTCGGCCGCCTCGGCCCGGTCGGCGTCGGTCACGGCCAGCGCCGGGACGATCGTGGTGGCGCCCGCGCCGACCAGGCCGGCCACCTCCAGGTAGCGGATCACCTCCTGCTGGTAGTAGACGTACCGGATCCAGCGGTCCAGCGGCGGCGCGTCCTCGGCGCGCAGCCCGGCGGTGACCCGCGCCCCGAGGGCGGCGACGAACGGGTTGGAGTTGGCCCCGCCGCCGTGCAGCTGCAACGCCAGGTCGAAGCGTTCCTCGCGGGCCGCGGCCAGGAAGTCGTCAAGCGTCGACTCCGGCTCGCCCGGATCGGGACCCCGGATCCCCGGCGCGGGCGGCACCACCAGCACGCGGTCCACCGGCCCGGGCCGGTCGCGCCAGAACTTCGCGTGCCACGGCGCGCCGAGCAGCACGATCTCCGCTTCCGGGTACGCGGCCCGCAGCGCGTCCAGCGCCGGCAGGACGAAGATGAAGTCCCCGAGCGCGTTGGCGCGCAGCACGGCGATCCGCTCAACGTCGGGCACGCGGCCGCTGGCCGGGCCGAGCAGGTTCGGGGTGCCCACGCGGCTCGTTACGGCCGGTCGGTCTCGCCGACGGCGATGTCCGGGTGGTGCATCTCCCGGTCCGCGGCCGGGTCGAGGACGCTCGGCGTACCCCCGTCGGGGCCGGCGGGTCGGGGGCCGGTGCGGCCGACGGTGATGGTGCGCGGCGCGGGCCGGGCGGCCCGGGGCAGCCGCACCCGGAGCAGGCCGTGGTCCATGACCGCGTCGATGCTGTCGGGGTCCACCCGGGACGGCAGGTCGACCCGGTACTCGAAGCCCCTGGTCTCGAAGCCGCCGGGGATGCCGTGGTCGGCGTTGACCTCGGCCTCGGAGCGGGCCCGGACGCAGAGCTCGCGGTCGTCCAGTTCGACGGCCACCTCCTCCGGCGCCACCCCGGGCAGCCGCACCACGACCTCCCAGCCGTCGGCGGTCTCGGCCATCTCGACGTCCGGTGGCCCGGCCCGGCCCCCGACCAGCCGGCGCAGCTCCGAACGCAGCGACTGGAGTTCGCCCATCGGATCCCAGCCCTGCTGACGGCCGCGCCAACCCCGGCCGGTCCCGCCGCTCTGCTCGCTCATGCCGGCCCTCCGCTGACGACCCGCTCGCTGCGCTCGCTCATTGCACCTCTCCGATCCGGTGGGTGGCCGCCGGGGATCGCAGTGAGCTGGGCGCGTCCAGCCCGGCCTCCCGGTCCACGCCGACGCCGAGCCGGTCGACCAGTTCCCCGCCCAGCCAGGCGCTCACGCCGAGGATGGCCAGCGCGACCACCTCGATGGCGATCAGCGCGCCCCCGGCGGCCCGGGATTCGGCGTTGAGCCGGACCACCCAAATCGCGGCGAAGAGCAGGATCACCGCCACGTTGGCGGCGGCGTGGGTCAGCGCCACCCGCTTCGCGCGGGTGGCCGACGGGATGGCCAGCAGGTCGAACGTCCCGGCCGCCGCGGCCAGCAGGCCGCCGATCAGGCCGACGGTGATGTTCCAGTACGCGACCTCGCCGAGGAAGTCCGGCCCGCCGACGGTGTCCACCAGGTCGAACAGGACCGCGGTGACCAGCAGGCCGACCGGGAACATGACCAGCATCGGGTGGACGGGATGACCCAGCACCTTGAGCCGGCTCTCCATCGGGCCTCCACTGCTCGATATCTCCGGGCGGGTCGGGTCAGTCTCTCCGGGCGGGTCGGTCTCTCCGGGGCGGGTCGGGTGAGGCGGTACCCCCGCCCTGGAGGGACAAACCTCGCGCTGGTCGCGCTCTAGGCTGACTCGTGGCGGACACCCCGCCACCGGAGTCAACGCACGGGGGAGGATCACGTGACGGTGGACATCACCTCGCACGAGGAACTGCGCGAGCTGCTGGGGGCGCCGATGCCGCGCGCGGTGACCAAGGAGCGGCCCGTCCTGCACGCCCGGGACCGGGACTGGCTGGCCGCGTCGCCGTTCTGCCTGGTGGCGACGGCAGGCGCGGACGGCAGCTGCGACGTCTCGCCGAAGGGCGACCCGCCCGGCTTCGCGCTGGTGCTGGACGAGCGGACCATCGCCATCCCGGAACGGCCGGGCAACCGGCGCGCCGACGGCTACCGCAACATCCTGGACAACCCGCACGTCGGACTGATCTTCCTGATTCCCGGGCGTACGGACACGCTGCGGATCAACGGCCGGGCCCGACTGGTCCGCGACGCGCCGTGGTTCGACGACATGGTGGTCAAGGGGCACCGCCCGATCCTCGCCGTGGTGGTGGAGATCGAGCAGATCTTCTACCACTGCGCCAAGGCGTTCCTGCGCTCCGAGTTGTGGCAGCCGGAGAGCTGGCAGCCGGACGCACTGCCGTCCCGGGCCCGGCTGATCAAGGA
This sequence comes from Micromonospora sp. DT46, assembly GCF_049841735.1. Taxonomy (NCBI): domain Bacteria; kingdom Bacillati; phylum Actinomycetota; class Actinomycetes; order Micromonosporales; family Micromonosporaceae; genus Micromonospora; species Micromonospora sp. DT46. The sequence goes on from NZ_JBNCKW010000001.1 coordinate 857,790, forward strand.
GGTCGAGAACCCGGCCGAGAGCCTGGCCGACCTGGAACGCCACTACGGCCCGAACTACGCCACCACCATCTACACCTGACACCTCGCCGCCGGCCCCTGAGCCCTCGCTCGCCCACGCCTGACACCTCGCCGTCAGCTCCTGAGCCCTCCCCTGCACTGGGCCATGTCTCCCGGGCCGCGTCCCCTGGCTGCCCGCGCGGGTGAGACACCGCGCTGCCACCCGCCGCAGATGGCACGCCGTTGCCCCCACCGCGCCACCCGCCAGGGCACCCACCCCAGTGGGCCCCTGGTGATCAGGACGCCATGGACGTCAAGGGGTGCTTTTGACGTCCATGGCGTCCTGATCACCTCCGGTTGATGCGGTGTTGGGCGGCCATCGGCGGGTGGGTGTCGGTCATACGTGGTGGCGGCCGTGGTGTTGCTAAAGGGTTCTTTATAAAGATAGCTTTAGGGTATGTCGTTGCCCGAGGTGAAACTCTCCGACCCCAAGGCCCTGCGCGGGTACGCACACCCGCTGCGGATGGCGCTGATCGGTCTGCTGCGCCAGCAGGGCCCGATGACTGCGACCCAGGCCGCCGAGCGGCTCGGCGAGAGCGTCCCGAACTGCTCGTTCCACCTCCGGCAGCTCGCCAAGTACGGGCTCGCCGAGCGGGCACCCGGCGCCGACGCCCGCGAGCGGCCCTGGCGGGCCACCGCCCTCAACACCTCCTGGGACGACGTCTCGGACGACCCGCAGACCCGCGCGGCCGTCGACGAACTGAGCGCCGTCCAGCTCGCCCTCTACGTCCGCAAGGCCGAGGAGTTCCTGGCCCGACGCGCCGAGGAGTCGACGGCCTGGCGGGCGGTCACCGGCTTCGCCGACCGGCCGGTCTACGTCACCGTCGACGAGATGGCCGCGCTCAGGGCACGGATCGACGCCCTGGTCACCGAGTACGACGACCGGATCGCCGACCCGGCGAAGCGTCCGGCCGGCAGCCGGAAGGTCAGCCTCATCCGCCTGGCCCTCCTCGCCGACCCGCCACCCACCGATGCCCTCGCCGACGCCACCGGCCCTACCACCACCACCAATGACAGCCCGACCACCGCCAACACCAACACGGCCGTCGCCGGAGCCAGCCCGACCACCGACCACGCCAACGCGGCCACCACCGGCGCCGGCGGCGGGGACGGTGACGGTGGCGGTGACGGGGAGCTTCCGGTCAGCGGACCGGTTGCCCGCGACCTCGGTGAGCAGGAGAGCGACCGATGAGCGGTCAGGCGACCGGCGTCCCGGTTGCCGCCCCACCCGACGGTCCCGCCCGGCGCGGCCCGCTGCCCCGGTTGCTGCGCGAGCGCGTGTTCCGTCGGTACTGGTCGGCGCAGACCGTCTCGTACTTCGGCGACGAGATCTCCACCCTGGCCCTGCCGCTGCTGGCCGTGCTGGTCTTCGAGGCGACCCCCGCCGAGATGGGCTACCTGACCGCCGCCGCGCTCGCCCCGAACCTGCTCTTCTCGCTGCTCGCCGGCGCCTGGGTCGACCGGTACCCGCACAAGCGCCGGCTCATGATCCTGACGGACCTCGGGCGGGCGCTGCTGCTCACCGCCGTGCCGGTGGCGTACATGCTGGACCTGCTGACGATGCCGCAGCTCTACCTGGCGGCCTTCGCCGTCGGCACGCTCGCCGTGATCTTCGAGGTCGCCCGGGGGCCGCTCTTCGTCTCCGTGGTCGGGCGCGCCGACTACGTCGAGGCGAACACCCTCATCAACGGCAGCCGGGCGATGTCCCTGGTGGCCGGGCCGAGCATCGGCGGCGTCCTCGTGCAGGTGCTCACCGCGCCGATCGCCCTGGTCGCCGACGCGCTGTCGTACGTCTTGTCCGCGTACTTCCTGGTGCGCATCCGGCCGACGGAGCCGGCACCCGCGCGCGGCGGTGGGCTGGCCCTCGGCGCCGGGCTGGGCTTCATCGCGCGGACGCCGATGATGCGCGCGACCGTGCTCGGCACCACCACGATCAACCTGTTCAACTTCATGTTCATCGCGCTCTTCGTGCTCTACGCCACGCAGGAGCTGGGCCTCGCGCCCGGCCTGCTGGGCGCCGTGCTGGGCGCGGGGGCGGTGGGCGGCCTGATCGGGGCGGCGCTCACCGGCCGGCTGGTCCGCCGCTTCGGCGTCGGCCCGACCCTGCTGGCCGGGTTCGTCCTCTTCCCCGCCCCCCTGGTGCTCATCCCCCTCGCCGGCGGGCCGACACCGCTGATGGTCGGGATGCTCTTCGCCGCCGAGTTCCTCTCCGCCGCCGGGGTGATGCTGCTCGACATCACGGTCGGCTCGGTGCAGACCGCGCTGACCCCGGAGGCGCTGCTGGCGCGGATCGCCGGGGCCCGGCGCACCATCAACTACGGCATCCGGCCGATCGGCGCGCTGCTCGGCGGCGCGCTCGGCACCGCCCTCGGCGTACGGCCGGCGTTGTGGATCGCGACGGCGGGCGCGCTCGCCGGGGTGCTGTGGGTCGCCTTCTCCCCGGTACGCCGCCTTCACGGGCTCCCCGAGCAGGCCGACTGACCGGCCCCGACGGGCGATCGGCGGCCCTCCGATGTGGTGTGTCGGCAGGTCCGGCGGTTGAGTGCCCTCGGTCGGGGTAGGAGTTTCGTCGACGATGACGGCTCAACCTGACGAGGAGGATTGCCCATGACCACGAAGGTCGAGAAGTCCATCGAAGTACAGGTTCCGGTCAGCACCGCGTACAACCAGTGGACGCAGTTCGAGGAGTTCCCCCGCTTCATGGGGGGCGTCCGTGAGGTGCGCCAGCTCGACGACAGGCGCATGCACTGGGTCGCCGAGATCGGTGGCGTCCAGCGCGAGTGGGACGCCAGGGTGCTGGAGCAGGTGCCCGACCGGAAGGTGGCCTGGGCGGCCACCGAGGGTGTGACCAACGCCGGCGCGGTCTACTTCCAGCCCGTCGACGCCGACCGCACCATGGTCAGCCTGCACCTCGAGTACGAGCCCGAGGGCCTGCTCGAGAAGGCCGGCGACAAGCTCAACATCATCGAGCGGCAGGCGGAATCCGACCTGCGGAAGTTCAAGACGTACATCGAGGAGCGCGGCGTCGAGAGCGGCGCCTGGCGCGGCTCGGTCGACAGCGGCCTCGGTGTCGGCACCCCGGGCGTCGAGCATGCCGCCGCCACCCGCGGCGACAGCGGCAGCGCCGGCGTGTCCGGCAAGGCCGTGGCGGCGGGCGCCGCCGTGGCCGGGGCCGCCGCAGCCGCCGGAGCCGCCGCGGCGGCGAAGCGCCGCTCCGACGCCGACGACCGGCCGGCCACCACGACGACCGACACGGAGTACGTGGTGACCGAGGTCGAGGTCGTTCCGGAGCCCGGCACCGCCGGCTACCCGCACCGCACCCTCTGATCTCCCCGCACACCTGCCCCTGTCGGCGGACGGCCCGGTTCCCCGCGAACCGGGCCGTCCGCTCGTCTCGGTCCGGTCGGTGGCGTCAGCGCCCGTCGGCCTGCACCGTCCAGAGGTGACCGTCCGGGTCGGCGAAGGTGCCCGTGTAGCCCCAGGGCTGGGCAGCCGGCTCGACGACGACCTGCGCGCCGGCGGCCCGGGCCCGCCCGACGAGTTCGTCGACCTCGGCCGGCGTCGCGGCCGGGAGGCTGACGAGGCACTCGCTCTGCCCGCGCGGGGCCACCTCGTGGTCGCCGATGACCCAGCCGAAGCCGCCGGTGGGCACCAGCATGACGCGGAGGCCGTCGTTGACGGCGTACTGCAGGGGCTCGGGGATGCCGTCCTCGGCCAACTCGCCGATGGCCTCCAGGCCGAGCCCCTCCGAGTAGAAGCGGTACGAGGTGGGGCGGTCGGCGATCGGCAGGGCGACGACGACGGGTGCGTACTGCATGAGGCTGCCTCCGGAGGGTTGACGACTGCGTACGGTCAGTGTGCGGGCCGTCGCGCGGAACTCCTGGTTGCCCCCGCCGTGGCGGGCGTGGTGTCAGGCGCTCCAGCCGGCCGGGTTGGTGCAGGACTCGCGGGAGATGCCCGAGCCGGTCTCCGGCCAGGCGCCGAAGCGCTCCCTGTGCAGCCTGGCGAAGAAGTAGCACATGGCCTCGTACGCGGTGTCGGGCAGAGCGACGGTCGGATCGGCGTGCACCGCCTCGTAGAAATCCCGCCCGAGCGCGACGATGTGGCCCCGGGAGTAGAGGAAACCGTCGTCGGAGCCGTCGGTCACCTCGTGCACGTCGGCCCGGTCGATGTCGTGCAGTTTGCGCTCGAGCACCCGGTCCAGGTCGGTCAGCTCCCGGCTGGACAGTCCCTCGGCGAGCTGGCGCAGGTTGTCGAGGAACCGGTCGAGCCACGCGTCGATGGCGTAGAGGCCCTCGTCGCCGGCTGCCGGGTCCCGCGTCGGCAGCGCGCGCCGGAGCGCGGCGGGCTCGTCGCCGAGCCGTTCCCAGGCCGCCTCGATGAGGGCCCAGAACCGGGCCTCCTCCTCGACGCTCGGCACCCGCACGCCATCCACCAGATCAGTCACGCCGGGAGGGTAGCGACGAGGACCGACAAAAGTCGTGGGTCGCCGACGTACGCCATGCCTCCCGGCCGTGGTCGCCGCCGGCAGGGCCGCGGCACCGCGCGGTCGGGTCGGGCCCGCCGGGGTCAGCGACCGTCGGCGCGGGCGTGCCGGCCGCCCGCGGCGGGCGCCGCCGGGACCGCGCCCTGCTCCGGGTGCCGGGCGGCCCGCTCGGAGACCAACTGGCCGAACAGCCCGCTGGGTCGGCCGCAGTCTCCGCACAGGAAGTTGTCGTCGAGTCGCCCGCCGCCGCAGTGGTCGCAGCGACCCCGGTCGCGCGGGTCGTGGTACGCCCGCAACGCCTCCACCAGGGCGCGGGCGACCGGGGCGCTCAGCGCCAGCCGCGACTCCACGCCCCGCAGGCCGACGACCAGCTCGCCCTGCGGCGCGGCGGCCGGATCGAGGGCGTCGACGCGGGCCACGAAGTCGCGGAGGGCGGCCAGGACGTCATCGGGTGCGGGCATGCGTCGACCGTACGACACGCCTCGCCACCTCGGCGGCCCGTCGTCGCCCGCGAGATCCACCGGCATCTCCCCGCACCCGTCACGCCCACCCGCCCTGCCATCCATAGGGGCATTCGACCCGCAGAGCGTCTCCAGGTGCGCGGCCGATAGGGGTCACCTCTCTGTGTGATTGCCGGCATCATCGTGCCTGCGACGACCGTCCGGTCCGCCAGCCGCCGGCGCCTGCGGGAACTCTCGCGAACATCCTGGGAAGGGACCAACTTGTCCACTCGTCGTCAACTGCTGCGCCTCGGTGCGGCGTCGGGCATCATCGGGGCGACCAGCGGCCTGGCCAGCCTCGCCGGAAGGTTGGGCGCAGCCCCCGCAGCGGCAGGGGTAGCCTCCCCGACGCCCCCGCCCGTGACCCCGTTCACCGTCCCGTTGACCGTGCCGCAGACCCTGCGCCCGGTGCTGCGGACCGCCACCACCGACTACTACTCGGTCACGATGCACCGCAGGCGCCTGGAGATCGTGCCGGGCACCCGCACCGAGGTGTACACCTACAACGGCGACCTGCCCGGCCCGACGATCCGCGCTACGTCGGGTCGGCGGGTGGTGGTACGCCAGCGCAACCGGCTGGACATGCCCACGGCGGTGCACCTGCACGGCGGCGCCACCGCCCCCGGCGACGACGGCTCGGGCGACGCCACGATTCCGCCCGGCGGCGAGCGGGTCTACAACTATCCGAACCGGCAGCCGCACGCCACGCTCTGGATGCACGACCACACCCACCACATGGAGGCCGAGCACCTCTACCGGGGCCTGTCCAGCCTCTACCTGCTCACCGACCGCACCGAGACGGCGCTCCCGTTGCCCCGCGGCCGGTTCGACGTCCCGCTGGTGCTACGCGACGCGCACCTGGACGCCAACGCTCAGCTGGTCTGGACCATGGACGACGCCGACAACCGGACCACCCTGCTGGTCAACGGGCGGCCGTGGCCGCGCTTTGAGGTACAGGCCCGCCGCTATCGTTTCCGTTTGGTCAACTCAAGCAATCTGCGGTTCTTCCTGCTGCGGCTCGCCGACGGCGGGGACATCACGGTGATCGGTTCCGACGGAGGCCTGCTGGAGGCACCGGTCACCATGCAGCACCTGCTGTTCTCGCCCGGCGAACGGCTCGACGTGGTGATCGACTTCGCCCGCTACCAGCCTGGCACCTCGGTGGTGCTGCAGAACCTGATGGGGCCGGGCCCGGCCGAGCAGGTAGGCCAGGTGATGCGCTTCGACGTCGTACGGGCGAAGGGGCGGGACCGCACCTCGGTACCGCAGCGGCTGCGCACCCTGCCTCCACTGCCCACGCCGACCGTGCGCCGCAACATCGAGCTGCGGATGGACGAGCCGGGCTCCGGTGGGCACCAGGCGTACATCGACGGCAAGGTCTTCGATCCGGCGCGGATCGACACCACCATCGCCTGGGGCAGCACCGAGGAGTGGACGGTGACCAACGCCAACGCCTTCATGCCGCACAACTTCCACATGCACCTGGTGCAGTTCCGGGTGCTCGGCCGCAACGGCGCACCGGCCGATCCCACCGAGTCCGGCCTGAAGGACACTGTGATCGTCTGGCCCGGGCAGAGCGTACGGCTCCAGGCCACCTTCGACACCTGGCGCGGGGTCTACCCGTACCACTGCCACATGGTTGACCACAGCGCGATGGGCATGATGGCCAATCTCAAGATCGTCTGATCCGACCCGCTGGGAGAGTCACACGGGCCAGGACCCGGCCCCGGGCCTTCGGTGCCCGGGGCCGGGTCGTTGCGCGGGCAGCTTGGCGTGGCACGGGGGTGCGGGCCATGTGCGGACGGGATCTCGACGGGCGTGACCGACCTGGAGAAACGAAGAAGCCCAGGTCGTTGACCTGGGCTTCTTCACCGAGCCGCCTGACGGAATCGAACCGTCGACCTACGCATTACGAGTGCGTCGCTCTAGCCGACTGAGCTAAGGCGGCAACGATCAGCAAGTGTACGGCACGACCCGCCGGCGGGCCGAGCGGGTTCCCCATCCGGACATCCGACCCCGAACCGTCGTCCGCCGGACAGCGACCGCCGTCGGCCGGGACTACGCTGCGGCGGGTGAACGACGATCGCGCCCCCGACGTGGATCCGCAGGACGGCGCGGCGGAGAGTGCCCACACGAGCGAGTCGGCGGGCGGGCGGGCGGCGCGCCGGCCACGCGGCACCGATCCCCGGGAGCTGGGCTTCACCCCGCGCAAGCCGGTGCCGTGGCTCGCGCCGTTCCTGCTGATCAGCACCGGCATCCGTACGCTCCTGGCGATGCTCTTCGGGGCGTACCTGGACAAGCGCGAGCTGCAGAACTCCCTCGACGCGGGCATCGCGCGGCAGGTCGGGCCGGACGGCGGGCTCTGGCTGGACTACGTGGCCGACCTGGGCGACGGATTCAACGCCACCTACTCGGTGGCGTACCTGATCGCCCAGCCCGAGCTGGAGGTGGACGGGCACCGGCTGCCCCGCGCGCAGACCCTGGTGATGGGCGGTGACCAGGTCTACCCGTCGGCGGCCTTCGAGGCGTACGAGGACCGGTGCAAGGGGCCCTACCAGGCCGCGCTGCCGGTCACCCCGCCCGAGCGGCCCACGCTCTTCGCGGTGCCCGGCAACCACGACTGGTACGACGGCCTGACCGCCTTCCTGCGGCTCTTCGTCCGGTCCCGGGACCGGCACTTCGGCGGCTGGGAGACCGGGCAGTCCCGCTCGTACTTCGCGGTGGAGCTGCCCGCCGGCTGGTGGCTGCTCGGCCTCGACGACCAGTCCGGCTCGTACCTGGACGACCCGCAGCTCACCTACTTCGACCGGGTCGCCGAGCGGCTGGGCCCGCAGAGCCGGGTGATCCTGGCCGTGCCGGCGCCGACGTGGGTCAAGGCCGCCGACCACCCCACGGCGTACGACTCGATCGACTACTTCATCCGTACGATCGTCGCGCCCACCGGGGCCCAGGTGCGGCTGCTGATCTCCGGCGACCTGCACCACTACGCCCGCTACGCCGGCCCGGACCGCCAGCTGATCACCTGCGGGGGCGGCGGCGCGTACCTCTACCCGACGCACCAGCTCCCAAAGCGCATCGAGGTGCCGCCGCGCGACACCCTCGCCCGGCGGGCCAGCGCCTCCCACCCGTACGAGCTGGCCGGCCGCTACCCGGAGCAGGCCCGCTCCCGGCGGTACGCGTGGGGGATCTTCCCCCGCCTGCCGCTGCGCAACCCGGGCTTCACCACCCTGCTGGGCACCCTGCACACGCTGCTGATGCTGGCGATGGCCGGCGTCGCGACCAACCCGAGCGGGACGGACCAGCGGCTGTTCAGCGTGCCGCTGATGGCGATGCTGATCGTCACGATGCTCGCGGCGGCGTTCTTCGCCAAGCCGCCCAGCTCCGGCGGCAAGCGGCACGCCCGGCACTGGATCCTCGGCGTGGGCCACGGCCTGGCCCAGATCGGGCTGGCCGCCGCCGGCACCTGGGCGTGGCTGGCCCTGCCCTTCTACGACTGGCCGTGGCCGCTGCCGGCCGTCGCCGCGGCGGTGCTCTACGGCCCGGTGAGCGGGCTGGTGGCGAGCCAGTTGGTGGCCGCGTACCTGCTGGTGGCGGGCGCGTTCGGGGTGAACCTCAACGAACTCTTCGCCGGGCAGGGCATCGAGGACGCCAAGGCGTTCCTGCGGCTGCGCATCGATCCCGACGGGACCCTGACGATCTACCCGATCGCCGTCGACCGGGTGTCCCGCGACTGGCAGGTCAACCCCGACCAGTCCCCGGAGTCCTCCTGGCTGGCTCCGAAGCGGCCGCTGCGCCCCCGCCTGGCCGAACCCCCCACCACCCTCACCTGACCCTGCCCCGGGGCAGGGCAGGCGGGGGTGGAGGAAGGGTGGGCTAGGAGGTGTAGTGCTGGTCGTGGGCCTGGCGGGGGCCGCAGACCGAGGCGCGGGAGCAGGAACAGCGGGAGCCGTCAGCGTCGAGACGTACCGTGACGGAGTCCCGGGGAACGCTGTGGCCGACGACCCGGCCGTCGCCCTCCGGCGTCGACACGCGCGTGCCGATCGCCGGGGCCGACTCCTGGAACCGCTGGTAGAGCGGGTGCTCGTACTTGAGGCAGCACATGAGCCGGCCGCACGCGCCGGAGATGCGCAGCGGGTTGAGCGGCAGGTCCTGGTCCTTCGCCATCCGGATGGTGACCGGCTCGAAGTCGTTGAGGAAGGTGGCGCAGCAGAGGTCCCGGCCGCAGGAGCCGATGCCGCCCTGCACCCGCGCCGAGTCCCGGGCGGAGAGCTGCCGCAGCTCGACCCGGCAGTGCAGGGTGGCGCCGAGGTCCCGGACCAGCGCGCGGAAGTCCACCCGGTGCGGGGCCGTGAAGTAGATGGTGCTCCGCTCGCCACCACCCTCGGCAGCGCCCAGCACGTGGTCGATCGCCACCACCTTCATCGGCAGAGCGTGCTCCCGGATCAGCCGCTTCGCCGCGACCTTGGCCTCGGCCTTGCGGCGGCGCACCGTCTCGTCGCGACGCAGGTCCTCCTCGCCGGCCAGGCCGGCCAGCCGGGGGAAGCCCTCGGTCTCCTCGGTGACCCACTGCGCCGCCCAGACGCACTCGGCCACCTCGGGCCCGTCATCGGTGGGCACCAGCACCTTGTCGCCGACCTGGGGACGCAGCTCGCCCGGGTCCAGGTAGTAGAGGCGCCCGTACCGCTGGAAGCTGACCGCGCAGAGCATGCCCATGCCTCACACCCTACGACGCGCGGGCCGGGGCGGCCGGGCCGGCAGTCGCCATCCGGCTACCGCGCGTGCATCCGGGGTCCGTCACCAGCCGACGCGGGTGGGGGTGTCGTAGCGGGGGCGGTCGACCACGGGCGCCCGCCAGCGGGACTCGGCGAGGCTCGGCGCCCACTGGCGCAGCAGGGTCTCGGCCCCGTCGTACGCGACGCAGAGCACCGCCAGCACCCGCGCGGCGATCTCGGCGGCCTCGGTCGCGCCCGGACCCGCGGCTGCCCGGTGCCCCGGTGCGCCGCCCGGCGTCGACGTCGCGGCGACCACGGTCACCGCCTCGGCACACCGGAGGACGTCGGCGAGCGCCCGGGCCAGTGCGAGCCGGCTGCCCTCCACCCAGTCGGCGAGCGCGTCGGCGTAGCCGGCCGTCGACTCCAGCCGGCCGACCAGGCTCTCCGGCCCCTCGTCGAGGTGGCGCAGCAGGGCCGCCCGGGCCTGCCCGTAGGACGACGCGGCCGGGCCGGACCAGAGCAATGGGTCGGTCAGCGCGGCGCAGGCGTCGTCGTAGCCCCGCATCAGGCGGCGCGCGGTGTGGCCGGCGGCGGCCAGCGGTGCCGGATGCAGGTCGAGGAAGTTGCGGACGGCCTCGCCGGGGAGCACCTGCATCCGGCGCAGCAGCGGCCACACGCGATGCCCCTCGGGGGCCCCCGCAGCGAGCAGCGTGTCGACCCGGCGGAGCAGGTCGAGGCCGGGCTCGGCGAGCCGGTCCAGCGCGTCCATCACGCCTCCCCGGTCAGCCGGTGGCGAGCGGCGCGGTCGACGTCCGCGTAGTGGTCGGCGGCGGCCCGCACCGCCGCTGCGGCGGCGGCCAGCCGCTGGGCGGCGACGTGCGCCTCCCGGGCCCGGTCGCCGGTGGCGGCGGTCCACTGCCGGTGCAGGGCCCGCCCGATCTCCCCGGGCCGGCCGGGGGCGTCGACGCCGAACGCGGCCTGCGCCGGGTCGCCGGCGGTGACCGTGCGGGACATGGCGGTCATGGTCTCGCTCGCCTCGTCGAGCCGGGCGGCGAGGGCGCGCAGGCTCTCCATCTCAGGCTCCCGCCAGCGGCCGGTAGGCGGCGAAGGTCTCGTTGTGCAGCTTCTCCCGGGCCCACTGGGCGGCGTCGGCCGCCGCGGTGACCGCCGCCTGCACCGAGCCGGCGACGTCGCGGGGGTTGCGGGTGTGCAGCGGGCCCAGGAAGCGCACGTCGGTGATCCGCCCGCCGGCGGTGACCACCACCTCGACCAGCCCGTCGGGCGACCGCACGGTGACCTCGACGGTCGACACCGCCTGGTCGAACTCGGTCTGGAGGGACTCGATCCGGCGGTAGCGCCGCACCGCCTCCTCGATCCAGGCCTCGTCGATCTCCCCCCGCGGCATCGGCGGACCCCTCCCGGAACAGGAAAATCACTGTGCGTGCTGCCACCGTCACGGCGGCACACCGGACCGTACCGCACAGCAATTGCGCCTGTCGATGCCTGTGGACAACCGGTCCGGCCGCCGGGACTCCGGGGGCGGGTCGGCCGCTGAAGCCCCGGCTCGGGCGGTCCGGTCGGCGGGCTCAGCCCTTCCAGAGCGAGAGCATCATCGCCTCGACGGCGATCCGGGGCTTGACGTTCGCCTCGATCGCCGCCCGGCACTCCAGCACCGCTTCCAGGCGGCGCAGCGCCCCCTCGGCGTCCCATTTCTGCGCGCCCGCCCCGGCCAGCGCGGCGGTGTCGGTGTGCACCGGCGCGACGGGGGCGCGCAGCGCCATGGTGAGCGCGTCGCGGTAGAAGCCGGCCAGGTCGACCAGCGCCCGGTCCAGCGCGTCCCGCTGGGCCCGGGTGGCCCGGGACTTCTGCCGCTTCTCCAGGTCCTTCAGTTGCCCGGCGGCGCCCCGGATGGCGCCGGCCGCGCCCCGCCCGGTGCCACCGGCACCGAGCGCGGTCTCCAGCGCCGCCCGCTCGGCCGCGGCGGTCTCCGCGACGGACGCCTCGGCCTCCGCCTCGGCCGCCTCGATCAGCGCCGACGCCGCGTCGAAGGCGGCACCCACGCCGGTCAGCCGGCGCGGCACCGCGAGCACCGCCTCCCGGCGGGTGCGCGCCTCCGGGTCGCGGGCCAGCCGGCGGGCCCGTCCCACGTGCCCCTGCGCCGCCGCCGCGGCCCAGCGCGCCACGTCGGGCGCGACGCCGTCCCGGCGGGCCAGCACCTCGGCCACCGCCTCCGGCGCGGGCTGCACCAGCGGTACGACCCGGCAGCGCGACCGGATGGTCACCGAGATGTCGTCCGGGTGGGTCGACGGGGCGCAGAGCAGGAAGACCGTCCGCGGCGGCGGCTCCTCGATGGCCTTGAGCAGCGCGTTGCCGGCCGCCTCGGTGAGCCGGTCCGCGTCCTCGATGACCACCACCTGCCAGCGCCCGCCGGACGGGGTGCTGGCGGCGCGCAGCACCAGCGCCCGCATCTCGTTGACGCCGATGGAGAGCCCCTCCGGCACCACCATCCGGACGTCGGCGTGGGTGCCGGTCATCGTGGTGTGGCAGCCGGGGCACCCGCCGCAGCCGGTGCCGTACGCGCACTGGAGGGCGGCGGCGAAGGCCCGCGCCGCCACCGACCGGCCCGACCCGGGCGGCCCGGTGAAGATCCAGGCGTGCGTCATCCCCGCCCCCGCGTCGACGACGGGCGCCGGCTGACCGCCGTCGGCCTCGTCGGCGAGCGCGTCGAACTCGTCCCCGGCGGCGTCGGTCGTGGGCGGGGCGGCGGCGCGCAGCACGGCGGACGCCGCGGCGGCGGCCCGGCGCAGCGTGTCGACCGCCTCGTCCTGCCCGACCAGGTCGGCGAAGACGTCGGGCATCAGGTCCGGCGCTCCATCGGTACCAGCTCCGATTCGGATAACTCCGGCTGCACCGAGGTGTCCGGTCCCTGCGCGGGGCGCGGGTGCACGATGCCGCCGGGGCTGCCGAACATCTCCTCGACCCGCCGGGCCACCTGCCCGGTGATCTCCTCGACCGGGCGGGACGCGTCGAGCACCAGATAGCGCTTCGGGTCGGCGGCGGCGAGGTCGAGGAAGGCGTAGCGGACCCGCTCGTGGAAGGCGACGGACTCGGCCTCCAGGTGGTCGGCCGCCTCGGCGCGCGCCGCCACCCGGGCCAGGCCGGTGTGCGGTTCGACGTCCAGCAGCACCACCAGGTCGGGCTTGAGCCCGCCGGTGGCCCACGACGAGAGCCAGGAGACCTCGTCGACGGGGAGCGTCCGCCCTGCCCCCTGGTACGCCAGGGACGAGTCGACGTACCGGTCGCTGATCACGACCGCGCCCCGGACGAGCGCCGGCCGGACAACGGTGGCCACGTGGTGCGCCCGGTCGGCGGCGTAGAGCAGCGCCTCGGCGCGCGGCGACGGCACGTCGGAGCCGGGCGCGCCGAGCAGCAGCGACCGGATCCGCTCGCCGACGGCGGTGGCCCCCGGCTCGCGGGTCACCACCACGTCGCGCCCCTGCCCACGCAGCCGCTCGGCGAGCGCGGCGAGCTGCGTGGACTTGCCGGCGCCCTCGCCGCCCTCGAAGACCACGAAGAGGCCGGCGGAGACGAACGGCTCGGCCGGCATCAGCGGGCGTCCCCGGATCGAGCCCCAGAGGTCGGCCAGGACGGGAACGCCCTTCTTGTCGTCCATCTGCCCGAACGCGCTGATCCCGGCGAAGATGCCGGCGGCGCCGGCGGCGAGCAGCAGCAGTCGGGTGGACGAGATCGACACGCCCAGGTCGGCCAGTTCCAGCCGGCGCGAGCCGCCGACGCCGGCGAGCAGGCTGCTGAGGCCGATCGCGAGGATCAGCACCAGCCGGGTGCCGATCTGCACCACCGCGAAGACCCGGCCGCGCACCTCGTCGGCGATCTCGCCGCCGAGCAGGGTGGTGCCGGAGAGGAAGGCCATGCCGGCGCCCGCGCCGACCAGGACCGCGCCGACCATCGCCATGGAGAGGTGGATGGCGAACGCCAGGGCCATCACCGATGCGCTGGCCAGCACGATGCTCATGCCGAACCAGCGCCGCCGGGACATCTCCTTGACGATCATCGGGCCGAGCCCGATGCCGAGCGCGAGGCCGACGAAGATGGCGCCGAAGAGCAGGTAGAAGGCGGCGTCACCGGCGCCGAGCGAGGTGGCGAAGAACTTGGCGGTGCCGATCACGATGCCGCCGCCGGCGAACGCGCCGAAGATGCCGAGCACCAGGCCGCGGACCAGCGGGGTCTGGCCGATGTAGCGCCAGCCCTCCTTGAACTGGCGCATCATGCTCTGCTCGGTGCGGTCCGTCTCGGCGGACTGCCCCTGGCTGATCTCCTTGATGCCGTACGCCACCACCAGCGCGGTGGCCAGCCGGGAGAACGCGTTGAACCAGAGCGCCAGGTCGGCCGGCGCGGCCCAGTCCGGCGTCGAGCCCCCGGTGGCCCCCCGCACGATGCCGTCGAGCGCGGCGAGGATCAGCGCGGCGAGGATGGGGGTGAGGCCGTACGTGGTGATCAGCGTGAGCTGGTTGGCGGCCTCCAGCCGGGCGCGCGGGATCAGGTTGGGGACCGCGGCCTCCTTGGCCGGGATCCACAGCAGCGTGATCGACTCGATCAGGAAGGTGGCGATCGCCGCCCAGCCGACCACGACCGGCCCGCTCGCCCCGAGCAACGCGACCAGCGGGATCGAGGCGAAGAGCAGGAAGCGCAGCACGTCGCAGATGACCATGGTCCAGCGCCGGTCGAACCGGTCGGCGAACACGCCGGCGACCGGGCCGAGCACCAGCGCCGGCAGCAGCCGGATGGCGATCACGCCACCGAACGCGGCGCCCTGGGCGGTGCTGCCCTCGACCTGGGAGGCGGCGAAGACGCTGGTGGCGAGCAGGCCGAACCAGTCGCCGAAGGAGGCCGCGCCGAGCACGATCCAGAGCCGGCGGAACGGGGTGATCCGCAGCACCGAGCGGATGGCGGCGTAACCGGAGTGGTCCGGGCCGGGCTTCTCGGTGGCGCCGCTGGGCTTGGACGAGGACGACGACACGCCGGGCGACTCGCCGTTGAACTGGCTTTCGATGGCCGTACCTCCACGTGCCGGCCCATCGCTGGGCAGTCCCGGTGGAACACTCTAGACCCGGCGGGGACCCACCCCGCCGCGACATTCTCCTGTTCGTCGAGCCTAGGCCGCCGCAGCCACCGCCCGCAGCCCGGACAGACGCGAGGGTATTTCGCATTGGCTCCCAGACAGTTAGCGTGCACACGTGGCCATCGAAAGCGACAAACTTCGTGACCGCCTCGACCGGGCGACCGCGCACCTCGACCCGCCGTACGCCGTCGTGGACCTCGCGGCCTTCGACGACAACGCCGCCGCGCTGGCAGAACGGGCCGACGGCAAGCCGGTCCGGATCGCCAGCAAGTCGGTCCGCGCCCGGGACCTGATCGGCCGGGCGCTGGGGCGTCCCGGCTGGCGGGGCGTGATGGCCTTCACCCTGCCCGAGGCGCTCTGGCTGGTCCGCGCCGGCGTGACCGACGACGCGCTGGTGGCGTACCCCACGGCCGACCGGGGGGCACTCGCCGCGCTCGCCGCCGACCCGGCGCTCGCCGCGGCCGTCACGCTGATGATCGACGGCACCGACCAGCTCGACCTCGTCGACGCCGTGTGCCCGCCCGGGCGCCGCCCCGAGCTGCGGGTCTGCCTCGACCTGGACGCCTCCTGGCGACCGCTGGGCGGGCGGGTGCACGTCGGGGTGCGCCGCTCGCCGGTGCACAGTGCCCGGGCCGCCGGCACGCTCGCCGCCACCGTCGCCGACCGCGCCGGCTTCCGGCTGGTCGGGCTGATGGCGTACGAGGCGCAGATCGCCGGCCTCGGCGACGCGCCGCCCGGGCGGGCGGTGCTCGGCTCCGCGATCCGGCTGGCCCAGCGCGGGTCGTACCGCGAGTTGCTGGCCCGCCGGGGCGCGGCGGTAGCCGCCGTACGCGAACACGCCGACCTGGAGTTCGTCAACGGCGGCGGCACCGGCAGCGTGGCCGCGACCAGCGCCGATCCCGCGGTCACCGAGGTCACCGCGGGATCGGGCCTGTACGGACCGACGCTGTTCGACGCGTACCGCGCCTGGCGCCCCACCCCGGCGGCGGCCTTCGCCTGCGCGGTGGTCCGCCGCCCGGGGCCCGGCCTGGCCACCGTGCTCGGCGGCGGCTGGATCGCCTCCGGCCCGGCCGAGGACAGCCGGCTGCCCCGGCCGTGGCTGCCGGAGGGCCTCAAGCTGATCGGCACCGAGGGGGCCGGCGAGGTGCAGACCCCGCTGGCCGGCACGGCGGCCAGCGCGCTGCGGGTCGGTGACCGGGTCTGGTTCCGGCACGCCAAGGCCGGCGAGCTGTGCGAGCGCGTCAACGAGCTGCACCTGATCGAGGGGGACGCGGTCGTGGCCACCGTGCCCACCTACCGGGGCGAGGGCCACGCCTTCCTCTGATCCGGCCGACCAGCGCGGCACCGCCAGCTTGCGCCCGCGTCGGCGAGGCCCTCCGTCGGGTTGGTCAGCCGTCGGCCGGGTTGATCGCCGTCGCCCGCCGGCCGGGCTGGTCGACCGCGGCCCGGCTGGTCGGCCGTCGGCCGGGTCAGCCGGACTGGTTGGCGTCGGCCGGGGCGTCGACCTGGCGGTGCAGGTACTCCCTGATCAGCGCCTTCGCCTCGGCCAGGACCCGGTCGTCGCCCTCGGGCAGCCGGCGGAACGCCAACTTGATCAGCGCGTCGGCCGCCTCCACGGCGATCTCCAGGTGGAACCGGAGGTCGGGGACGTCGAGCCCGAAGCGCTCGGCCAGTACGCGGGCCAACTGGTCCGCGATCACGCCGTTGTTGTCCCGCTGCTCGTCGAGCAGGTGCAGGTCGACCACGTCGCCGAAGTGCAGGGTACGGAATCCCGGAACGGTGCGGTGCATCGTGATGTACTCGTCGATGCCCGCGTCGACCCCGTCCCACCAGTGGGTCAGGTCGTCGGAGGCGAACCGCTCGTCGAGCCGCTGGAGGTAGGACTCCATCGTGCGCAGGGTCAGCGCCTGCACGATCGCCCGCTTGTCCGGGAAGAACTGGTAGACCGACCCGATCGCCACCTCGGCACGCTCGGCGAGCAGGGTCGTGGTCAGACCCTCGTACCCCACCTCGTCGACGAGTTCTGCACAGGCGTCCAGCATCCGCTGGACCCGTGCGACACTTCGACCCTGCACCGGTACGCGGCGCAGCGGCCCGGCTGTGGCGGCTGGTGTGGACACTCGCCACCCCCCTTCGACGGATGAACATATCTGCACGTCACGGGTTCGTGACTACCGGTACAACGAGCAAACCTCGATTGCGGTATTTACCTGCGACAACGTTGCTGATATGAAGTCAGTTCACATTCATGTGGAGGAGTGCGCATGGCCGGTACCACACCGCCCACCCTGGCAGCCTGGTCCAACTGGGCCGGCAACCAACGCGCCACCGCCACCACCATCCTGCGCCCCGCCTCCCTCGCCGACGTCACCGAGGCCGTCCGCGCCGCCGCGGCGGCCGGGGACCGGATCCGGGCGGTGGGCAGCGGCCACTCCTTCACCGGCGTCGCGATCACCGACGGACGACGCATGGAACTGACCCACCTGGACACCGGGGTACGCGTCGACGCCGACCGCCGACTGGTCACCGTACCGGCCGGGATCACCCTGCGCGCACTCAACGAACTGCTCACCGCACACGGCCTGGCCCTACCCAACCTGGGCGACATCGACGCACAGACGATCGCCGGCGCGATCTCCACCGGCACCCACGGCACCGGCGCCGCCTACGGCTGCCTGTCGACGTTCGTCGAGGCGCTCACCCTCGTCACCGGCACCGGCGAGGTGCTGCGCTGCTCCGCCGACGAGCACCCCGACGTCTTCGCCGCCGCCCGGGTGTCGCTGGGCGCGCTCGGGGTGCTCGTCGAGGTGACCCTGCGCTGCGTGGACGCCTTCGTGCTGCGCGCCCACGAGCGGCCGGCGCCGCTGGCGGCCGTGCTCGACGAACTGCCCGCGCTGATCGACAGGCACGACCACGTCGAGTTCTACTGGTTCCCGTACACCGCCCGAGTGCAGGTCAAGGCCAACGACCGGGTGCCCGAAGACGACCGGCCACTGCCCCGGTGGCGCGGCTGGCTGGACGACGAGTTCCTCTCCAACACCGTCTTCGCCGGGGCCTGCCGGCTCGGCCGCGCCGTGCCGGCGCTCGCCCCCGGCATCAGCGCCGTCTCCGCCCGCGCACTCACCGAACGCCGCTACACCGGCCGCTCCGACCAGGTCTTCTGCACCCCGCGCCGGGTCCGCTTCATGGAGATGGAGTACGCCCTGCCGCGCGACGCCCTGCCCGAGGCGCTCGACGCGCTGCGGCGCATCGTCGACGGGCTGCCGTTCAAGGTGCTCTTCCCGGTCGAGGTGCGGTTCACCGCCGCCGACGACATCTGGCTCTCCCACGGCTACGGGCGCGAGTCGGCGTACGTGGCCGTCCACCAGTACGTCGGCATGCCGTACGAGCCGTACTTCCGGGCCTTCGAGCAGGTCGCCGCGAGCCTCGGCGGCCGGCCCCACTGGGGCAAGCTGCACTGGCGCGACGCGGAGTCGCTCGCGACGGCCTACCCCCGCTGGGCGGACTTCCAGGCGCTACGCGCCCGCCTGGACCCACACCACCTCTTCACCAACCCCCACCTGACCCGAACCCTCGGCTGACACACCGCCCCCGCCCTGGCGCGCGGCGGCCCCGCTCGCTCGCCGCTCGCGAGAGCGAGCGCCGCGATCTTGGTACGAACACGCCCTCCGAGGGGCGCGCTGGTACCAAGATCTGTCCGCCGTCCACAGGGGCGGACACGGGCGGCACCGGGTGGGCAGAGTGCGGGTGTGGCGAGGTCTCCGAGTTCACTGGCAGGGCTACGGCGGGCGTTGCCGCGTGACGACGCCGACGAGCTGACCTGGTTGCTGTTCCATCAGGAAGACGTGATCAGCCTCGACCAGGCCCGGCGCCATCTGTCGTCGAAGGCGATCCGGCACCGGGTCGCCACCCGTCGTTGGCGCCAGGTGCACCGTGCCGTCTTCGTCGCGCACAACGGTCCGGTCGGTCCCGCCCAGCATCGATGGATCGCCGTGCTCGCCGCCGGGCCGGCCGCGATGCTCGGCGGACTCACAGCGGCCCAGGCCTGGGGCCTACGCGGTCACGACAGCCGGATCGTGGACGTGCTCCTGCCGGCCGCGCACCAGAGCCGCGCCCTGCCACCCGGCGTACGCCTGCACCGGACCACCCTGCTCGGCGAGGAGGACGTGCTGCACGTCGGGCAGCCGCCCCGCACCATGCCCGCCCGGTCGCTGGTCGACGCGGCGCAGTGGGCGGCGACCGACGAGCAGGCTCGGGCGATCATCGCCGCCGGTTTTCAGCAACGCCTCGTCGGCGGCGACGACCTGCACCTGGTCCTGGACGCCATGCCCCGGATCCGGCGCCGGAACCTGATCCGGCAGACCGCCGCGGACGCCGCCGGAGGCGCGCATTCCCTGGCCGAGTTGGACTTCCTCGACCTGGTCCGACGAGCCGGGTTGCCCGACCCGTCCCGGCAGGCCGTCCGATACGACTCTGCGGGCCGCCGGCGTTACCTCGACGCATGGTTCGAGCAGTGGCGGGTGCACGTGGAGATCGACGGCGGGCAGCACCTCGACCCCGCCACCGCCTGGACGGACATGCGCCGGCAGAACGACCTGTGGATCGACGGTGACCGGGTGCTCCGCTTCCCCGCCTGGGCGGTCCGCAACGACTCGCGCACCGTCGTCGCCCAGCTCCGAGCAGCCCTGCGAGCCGCGGGCTGGATGGACTCGTACTGACCAGCACCGTCGACTGACGGCGCCATCAACCGGCCGCCGGGCGCCCCGGCTGCATTGTTCACCGGGCTACTGGGCGTGTTGTTCACCCTGCTACGTCGGATCTTGGTACGAACACGCCCTCCAAGGGGCACGCTCGTACCAAGATCTCCAGCCCAGCCGGCCTGGGTCAGTCCGGGATCGGGTCAGTCGGGGCTGGGGGTGGTGGCCTTTCTCGGGGCCGCCTTCTTTGCCGGGGTCTTCCTGGCGGTGGTGGCCTTGGCCGTCGTGGTCTTCTTCGCCGCCGTCGACTTGGTCGCCGCGGCCGTCTTCTTCGCCGCCGTGGCCTTCTTCGCGGGCGCCTTCTTCGCGGCGGCCTTCTTCTTCGGCGCCGGCCCCTTCGCCCGCTTCTCGGCGAGCATCTCGGAGGCTTCCTCGATGCTCAGCGCCTCCGGGGTCTGGCCGCGCCGCAGCGACGCGTTCGTCTCGCCGTCGGTGACGTACGGGCCGAACCGGCCGTCCTTGATGACCAGCGGCTTCTCGGTCAGCGGGTCGACGCCCATCTCCCGCAGCGGCGGCGCGGCGGCGCGGCGCTGGCGGGCCTTCGGGGCGGACAGCAGGGCCAGCGCCTCGTCCAGCGTGACGGTGAACATCTTCTCTTCGGAGTCCAGCGAGCGGAACTCGTCGCCCTGCTTGACGTACGGGCCGTAGCGGCCGTTGTTCGCCAGGACCTCGGCGCCGTCCGGGGCCACCCCGATCAGCCGGGGCAGGCTCAGCAGCTTCAGCGCCTCGTCGAAGGTCAGCGAGTCCGGCGACTGCGAGCGCAGCAGCGACGACTTGCGCTCGCCACTGGCCACGTACGGGCCGAAGCGGCCCGACTTGAGCAGGATCGGCTCACCGGTGGCCGGGTCGTCGCCGAGCTTGCGCTCGCCCCCGCCGCCGAGGAACAGCTCGTGCACCTTCTCCGGGGTCAGCTCGTCCGGCGCCAGCCCCTCGGGGATCGGGGCCCGGTCGCCCTGGCCACCGCCCTCCTCACCCTCGGCGGCCGGCGCCTGCTGCTCGCCCGGCACCGCCCGCTGGAGGTACGGCCCGTAGCGGCCCACCCGCACGACGACCTCGCGGCCCTCGTCGTCGGTGAACAGCGGGATGGAGTTGACGCTGCGCGCGTCGATCTCGTTGATGTTCTCGGTGACCAGCTTCTTCAGCCCGCCCGAGCGGGCGATGTCCCGGTCGCCGGCGCCGTTGGCGCCGCCGAAGTAGAACGCGGTGAGGAAGTCGACGGCGGCGTGGTCACCGCCGGCGATCTCGTCCAGCTCGTTCTCCATGCTGGCGGTGAAGTCGTAGTCGATCAGGCGCGGGTAGTGCCGCTCCAGCAGGCCGATCACGGCGAAGGCCAGGAAGGTCGGGATCATCGCCTGGCCGCGCTTGGTCACGTAGCCGCGGTCCTGGATCGTCTGCATGATCGACGCGTACGTCGACGGGCGGCCGATGCCCAGCTCCTCGAGGGCCTTCACCAGCGACGCCTCGGTGTAGCGCGACGGTGGCTGGGTGTGGTGGCCCTGCGCGGCCAGTTCGTCGGCGGTGAGCGGCTGGCCCTTGACCAGGTTGGGCAGGCGACGCTCGGCGTCCTCGGCCTCGGCGTTCTCGTCGTCGCTGGACTCGACGTACGCCCGCAGGAAGCCCGGGTCGGTGATGGTCTTGCCGGTGGCACCGAAGTCGGCCTCCTCCTGGGCGGAGGAGACGGCGCGGATGCGCACCGAGACGCTCGAGCCGACGGCGTCGGTCATCTGCGAGGCGATGGTGCGCCGCCAGATCAGCTCGTAGAGCTTGAACTCCTCGGCGGAGAGCTCCTTGGCCACGTCGCCCGGGGTGCGGAAGTTGTCCCCCGCCGGGCGGATCGCCTCGTGCGCCTCCTGCGCGTTCTTCACCTTGCCGGTGTAGCGGCGCGGCTCCGGCGGCACGCTGCGCTCGCCGTACAGCTCGACAATCTGCCGGCGGGCCGCCGTGATGGCGGTCTCCGACAGGTTCACCGAGTCCGTACGCATGTAGGTGATGTAGCCGTTCTCGTAGAGCCGCTGCGCGGTGCGCATCGTCTGCTGCGACGAGAACCGCAGCTTGCGGGCCGCCTCCTGCTGGAGGGTGGAGGTGATGAACGGCGCGTACGGGCGGCGGCGGTAGGGCTTCTCCTCGACCCGGGTGACGGTGAACGGCCGGCCCTCCAGGCGGGCCGCAAGGCCCCGGGCGCCCCCGGCGTCGAGGTGGACCACGCCCGCGCCGGCCTTCACCCGGCCGGTGGTCGGCTCGAAGTCCTTGCCGGTGGCGATCCGGTCGCCGTTCAGCGCGACCAGGGTGGCGTTGAAGTTGCGGGGCCCCTCGCCGGCGTCCGTCACGGCCAGGGTGGCCAGGATGTCCCAGTATTCCGCCGTGCGGAAGGCCATCCGCTGCCGCTCGCGCTCCACCACGATCCGCGTCGCCACGGACTGCACCCGGCCCGCCGAGAGCTTCGGCATGACCTTCTTCCACAGCACGGGCGAGACCTCGTAGCCGTAGAGGCGGTCGAGGATGCGCCGGGCCTCCTGGGCGTCGACCAGGTCCCGGTCGATCTCGCGGGGGTTGGCCACCGCGGCCTGGATGGCCGGCTTGGTGATCTCGTGGAAGACCATCCGCTTGACCGGCACCTTGGGCTTGAGCGTCTCCACCAGGTGCCAGGCGATCGCCTCGCCCTCGCGGTCCTCATCCGTCGCCAGGAAGATCTCGTCGACCTCCTTGGCCAGCTTCACCAGCTTGCTGATCTGCTGCTTGCGGTCGGCGGAGACCACGTAGAGGGCGTGGAAGCCGTTGTCGACGTCCACCCCGAGCCGGGCCCACGACTCGCCCTTGTACTTGGCCGGCACGTCGGCGGCGTTGCGCGGGAGGTCCCGGACGTGGCCGAAGCTGGCCTCCACGACGTACCCCGGGCCGAGATAGCCCGAGATCGTCTTGGCCTTCGCCGGTGACTCGACGATGACCAGACGGGTGGTTCCAGCGTTGCTCGGCACGTCTCTCCCCGACCTCACTCCTGCTCGCAGCCACCGGCGCCCGGTTCGGGCCACTCTCGGCCCGCCGACCCCCGGCGGCCCGGATGTCCAACGTAACGCGCCGTCCGCGTTTCGGGTTTCGCGGGCGGCAAACCGTCCCGGCGGGGCGGCCTCTTTCTCCGCCGGCGGCGGGGCGTGCCGGACGGCGCCACCGTACACCGTGCGTGTGCCGCTGGGCGGGACACTGTGACGATGGCGGGCCCTCGGTCGAGGCGCCACCCGGCTGTTTTCCGCGAAATTGCGCACTTGTTGTCCCTCATCGGACAGGCCCGACCGGCGCGACGAGGCGGGCGCCGACGGGCGGTCAGGAGCGGGCCGGCCAGTCGGTCGCGGGGGCGGCGGGCGGCGGGTCGCCCACCAGCTCGGCCAGGCGGGCGAGCCGCCGCCGGCCGGTGATCCGGTACGCCGGCCCGCCCTCGCCGGGCCCGAGCAGCGCCCCGGACAGGCCGACCGCGTCGAGGGCCCCGGCGACCGGCCCCCAGCACTCCTCGTCGGCGGCGCCGAGCCGGAGCAGGAAGCCGGACGGCTCGGCGGCTCCCGCCGCGGCGAGCCAGAGCCGCAGCCGCCGCCCGTTGAGGTGGAAGCCGGCGGGCGGTCGCTTGCCCGTACCGCGCAGCCAGGCCGCCGCGAGCGGCTTCAGCGTGCGGGCGTACGAGGTGCGCACCGCGTGCCGCCCGTCGGTGGTCGCCTCCCAGGTGGCCGCCACCCCGCGCAGCGCCAGCTCGGCGACGAGGACGTGCACCCGCCAGGCCGCGTCGACCACGATCGAGAGCCGGGCGGTGCCGCCCATCCGGACCGCCTCGCCCGGGCCGGCCAGCAGCCCGGCGAGATCGGCGATGGACGGGTCCGCCGCCTCCGCGCCGAAGAAGGTCAGCTGCCGGGCGGACTCGTCGGCGTCGGCCGGCGGGGGCGGTACGGGTCGGCGGGCGACCGGCGCGACCCGGTCCGTGGGGGCCGGGAAGAGCACCGGCAGCGCTTCGCCGCCCGACGGGTCACCGGTCCCGCTCAGCGACACTCCGGCACCTCGTCGAAGGCGCGTTTCAACTCCTCGGAGTTGAGCTGGCTGGTGTCGAGCGCGCTGGCGTCGTACTCCTTGTTCAGGGTCTCCACGGCGGCCCGGACGCCGTCGTAGAAGACGGTGGGCTGGCCGGTGCCCAGCCCGTCGATGGTGTCGCGGGCCCTGCCGTACGCGTCGCGCACCTTCGCCAGCGAGGCCTGGAAGCCCGCCGAGACCTCCTCGCCGCGCTCGGCGTCCGGTACGCCGGCCTCCTCGACCTTGCGTCGGGCGGTCTCGCTGGCCTGCTCCGCGCCGCCGAAGAGCCGCACCAGGTTCTCCTTCGCCTGCGCCGGGGTGGTCTGGGCGGTCATCTGCTGGTCGGTGCTGCTGGTCAGCTTGCTGATCTCGGCCCGCCACGGGGTGAGCGCGGTGCAGACCGACGCCGCCCACGCCCGGGAGTTGGTGCCGCCGCCGCATCCGGCCAGCACGAGAACGAGCGTGGCCAGGACCACCGTGAGCTTTCCGGCGGCTGCCGCCCGGCACGTGCGCATGCGTTGCAGCGTACGGCCTCTGTCGAGTCCGGGCACCGGACAGGTTTGCCGGGTGGCACGGGCGGTCCCCAGCCGGCCGCGCGGGCCGACCGGGGACCTCCGATGTCGGACGGATCAGGCGTTGACCGTCTCCGGCCGCTGGTCCGGACTGCCCGCACCCGTGCCGGAGTCGGCGTCGGACATGGCCACGCCCTTGCGCTTGCTGAACACCACCGCCGCGGCGATGATCAGCGTCGCCACCACGGCGATCCCCACCCGCAGGGCGGTGTTCCGCTCGTCGCCCACGCTCCAGGCCACCACGGCCGGCGCGATCAGCAGTGAGACCAGGTTCATCACCTTGATCAGCGGGTTGATCGCCGGGCCAGCGGTGTCCTTGAACGGGTCGCCGACGGTGTCGCCGATGACCGTGGCGGCGTGCGACTCGGAGCCCTTGCCGCCGTACGCGCCGTCCTCGACGAGCTTCTTGGCGTTGTCCCAGGCGCCGCCGGAGTTGGACAGGAAGACCGCCATCAGCGTGCCGGCGCCGATCGCACCGGCCAGGTACGCCGCCAGCGCGCCGGGCCCGAGGCCGAAGCCCACCGCGATCGGCGCGAGGATGGCGAGCAGACCGGGGGTCATCAGCTCGCGCTGCGCGTCCCGGGTGCAGATGTCGACGACCTTGCCGTACTCGGGGCGCTGGGTGCCGTCCATGATGCCGGGCAGCTCACGGAACTGCCGGCGTACCTCCATCACGACCGCGCCCGCCGAGCGGGAGACCGCGTTGATGGCCAGGCCGGAGAAGAGGAACACCACCGCGGCGCCGATGATCAGGCCGACCAGGTTGCGCGGGTTCGCCACGTTCAGCGAGTTGAGGATCTCGGTGCCGACGTCGCCCACTCCGGCGTCCGAGTACGCGGTGCGCAGCGTGTCGGTGTACGAGCCGAACAGCGCCGTCGCGGCGAGCACCGCCGTGGCGATCGCGATGCCCTTGGTGATCGCCTTGGTGGTGTTGCCGACCGCGTCCAGCTCGGTGAGCGTCCGGGCGCCGTGCTCGTCGATGTCGCCGGACATCTCCGCCACGCCCTGGGCGTTGTCGGAGATCGGGCCGAAGGTGTCCATCGCGACGATCACGCCGACCGTGGTGAGCAGGCCGGTGCCGGCCATCGCCACGGCGAACAGCGAGAGCGTGATGGAGCTGCCGCCGAGCAGGAACGCGCCGAACACGCCGGCGCCGATCAGCAGCGCCGAGTAGACCGCCGACTCCAGGCCGATGCTGATGCCGGCGAGGATGACGGTGGCGGCGCCCGTCTGCGAGCTCTTGCCGATGTCCTGCACCGGGCGCCGGTTGGTCTCGGTGAAGTAGCCGGTCAGCGCCTGGATCGCCGCCGCCAGCACGATGCCGATGACGACCGCGCCGATGGCGACCGTCCGCGGGTTCTCGCTGACGTCGGTCAGCCCGCCCTCCAGCTCGGCGAAGGTGGCCGGCAGGTACGCGTACGTGGCGATCGCCACCAGCACCGCGGAGAGCACCGCCGAGATGTAGAAGGCCCGGTTGATCGCGGTCAGGCCGTTGCGGTCCGAGGCGCGCAGCCGGGTGATGAAGACGCCGACGATCGCGACGAGCACACCGATGGTGGAGACGATCAGCGGGAAGACCAGGCCCTCCTCGCCGAAGGCGGCGCGGCCGAGGATCAGCGCGGCGACCAGGGTGACCGCGTACGACTCGAAGAGGTCGGCGGCCATGCCGGCGCAGTCACCCACGTTGTCGCCCACGTTGTCGGCGATGGTGGCGGCGTTGCGCGGGTCGTCCTCGGGGATGCCCTGCTCGACCTTGCCGACCAGGTCGGCGCCGACGTCGGCGGCCTTGGTGAAGATGCCGCCGCCGACCCGCATGAACATGGCGAGCAGCGCGGCGCCGAAGCCGAAGCCCTCCAGCACGGTCGGCGCGTCGCTGCGGTAGAACAGCACGACCAGCGCGGCGCCGAAGAGGCCGAGGCCGACGGTGAGGAAGCCGACCACGCCACCGGTGCGGAAGGCGATCTTCATCGCGGCCTCCCGGCCGCCTTCGCGCTCCCGGGCGGCGGCGGCGACCCGCAGGTTGGCCCGGGTGGCCAGCCACATGCCGGCGCCGCCGATGAACGCGCTGAACAGCGCGCCCACGACGAAGAAGACGGATCGGCCGATCTTCACCGCCACTTCGCTGCCGTCGGTGCCGTGCACCGGCAGCAGGAAGAGCAGCACCACGGCGATGACCACGAAGATCGCCAGGGTCCGGAACTGCCGGAGCAGGTAGGCCGAGGCGCCCTCCTGGACCGCGCCGGAGATCTCCTGCATTTTGTTGGTGCCCTTGCCGGCGGCCAGTACGGCCTTCGTCAGCGCGCCGGCGAAGGCGAGCGCCACCAGCGCGATGACCGCGGCGATGACGACGTACGTGACGTTGTTTCCGGTGAGGGAGATCCCGCCGCCATCGGCGGCCAAGGTGTCGGACATCTGTGTCCTCCTGTACCGAACGCTCGCGCCGGCCGGTGGAGACGCACCGACCCGGCGCCTGGATGCGGAGTCGCAAGCGCGCGCCACTCCACCCCGGTCGGACCAGCGATGAACAACCGTTCCCGCTGGCCGCGGGATGGATCACTTGCTGACAACTCGCGTACTCTAGCCCTCCACAGTGTTGGAGGTCACACCGAGGGGGCACCGCGCCGCGATGATCTTCGTCGCTGTGTTATGAGGAAAAATCTGATATAGGAGCCCATCCATGCCAAAGAGGCCGCGCCCCGGCGGGACACGGCCTCTCACGGCGTACGACGCCCTCAGCGAGGGCGGTGGAAGATCAGCTCACCGGCCGACGGGCCAGACCATCCGCACCTCGGTGCCGACGCCCTCGTCGACCGGGCGCACCTGGAGATCCTCGACGAAACCGGCCAGCAGCGCGAAGCCCACGCCGGTGGTGAGGTCGTCCTCGTCGAGCGACTCGTTGGCGAGCTGGTCGGCGTTGAGCGCCGCCAGGCCGAGACCGGCCTCGATCGGCGCGCGGTCGACTACGCGCACCGCGTACGCGCCCGTGTCGGACATCTCGACGAGCACGGGCTCGGACACGCCGTACTGGCGGTGCAGGGCGACCGCGCGGGTGCACGCCTCGCCGATGGCCAGCCGTACCTCGTCCAGCAGCTCCTCGCGGACCCCGGCCCGCCGGGCGACCGCCACGCCGACCAGGCGCGCGGTGCGCACGTGCACCGGGGCCGGCGAGAAGGAGAGCTTGACCGTGGCCATCAGACGCCGGTGCCGGCCGGGTCGGTGCCGACCGCCGCGTCGACCGTGGGATGCAGCGGGAAGACCTGGTCGAGCGCGGTGATCCGGAAGATCTTGAGCAGCGGCTCCTTGTCGCAGACCAGGGCGAACGAGCCGCCGGCCGCGCGCAGCCGCTTGAGCGCGCCGACCAGCACGCCCAGCCCGGTGGAGTCGAGGAAGTCCACCCGACCCAGGTCGACCACGACGTGACGGGCCCCACCGTCGATCAGCTCGAGGAGCCGCTCCCGTAGCCGGGGCGCGGTGTAGACGTCCACCTCACCGCCGACTTCGAGCACCGTGTGCTCGCCCACGGTGCGGGTCGCCAGCGACAGCTCCATCGGTCCTCCCTCGCAAGAGCCGTAAACTCTCCTGGGCATCTAACCATCCCCGCCGGAGACCGGCTCTGCTCACCGGCGGAGCCTCCCCTTACCCCGGCCCCCCGCTTTCCATCTCCGAACACCAGTGCGAGAGTGCAGGACGTGACCACCGACGGCCCCAGCTCGGCGCATCCAGCGCCGCGCCACGACCTGAAGCCGTCGTCCGACCGCTCCGGCCCGACGCACCCGGCGCCGGCCGACCTGCTGGGTCGGCTGCGCGCCCGCGCCGGCGCCGACCCGGTCACCCACGTCGAGCGGGTGCCGGCACGGGCCGGCGAGCCCGCCCCGTGGCCGGACTGGGCACCGGAGGAACTGCGCGCGGCGTTCGCCCGACGCGGCGTGGTCGCGCCCTGGCGGCACCAGGCGGAGGCGGCCACCCTGGCGTACGACGGCCGGCACGTCGTGGTGGCCACGGGCACCGCGTCCGGCAAGTCCCTGGCCTACCAGCTTCCCGCCCTGGCCACCCTGCTCGCCGACCCCCGGGCCACCGTGCTCTACCTGGCGCCGACGAAGGCGCTCGCCGCCGACCAGTTGCGCGCCGTCGCCGCGCTCGAACTGGAGGGGGTACGCCCCGCCTGCTACGACGGCGACACCCCGCGCGCCGAACGGGAGTGGATCCGCAAGCACTCCCGGTTCGTGCTGACCAACCCCGACATGCTGCACCACGGCATCCTGCCCGGGCACGCCCAGTGGTCCGGTTTCCTGCGCCGGCTCACGTACGTGGTCATCGACGAGTGCCACACCTACCGGGGGGTCTTCGGCTCGCACGTCGCGCACGTGCTGCGCCGGCTGCGGCGGCAGTGCGCCCGGTTCCGCAGCACACCCGTCTTCGTACTGGCCTCGGCCACGTCCGGCGACCCGGCGACGGCGGCGGGCCGGCTCACCGGGGTGCCCGTGACCGCCGTCACCGAGGACACCTCGCCCCGCGGCGGGGTGACGTTCGCGCTCTGGGAGCCGCCGCTGCTGCCACGGGACTCCGCCGCCGACCAGCAGGCGGACCTCACCCAGGTCCGCCGGTCGGCGCTGCGGGAGACGGCCGACCTGCTCGCCGACACGGTCGCCGAGGGGGTACGCACGCTGGCCTTCGTACGCTCCCGGCGCGGCGCCGAGGTGGTGGCGGCGAACGCCCGCCGGTCCCTCGACGAGGCGGTGCCCGGGCTCGGCGACCGGGTGGCCGCCTACCGGGCCGGCTACCTGCGCGAGGAGCGACGCGAACTGGAGCGGGCGCTGCTGCACGGCGACCTGCTCGGGCTGGCCTCGACCAACGCGCTGGAGCTGGGCGTCGACCTGGTCGGCCTCGACGCGGTGCTGATCTGCGGCTACCCGGGCACCCGCGCCTCCCTGTGGCAGCAGGCCGGCCGGGCGGGGCGCTCCGGGCAGGAGGCGCTCGCCGTGCTGGTCGCCCGGGACGACCCGCTCGACACCTATCTCGTGCACCATCCCGAGGCGGTGTTCGGGCGGCCGGTGGAGGCGACCGTGCTCGACCCGGCCAACCCGTACGTGCTGGCACCGCAGCTCGCCTGCGCCGCGGCCGAGGCGCCACTGACCCCCGACGACCTGGCACTCTTCGGCGACGGGGCGAAGGAGGCGGTGGACCAACTGGTGGCGGCGGGGGCGCTGCGGCAGCGGCCGACCGGCTGGTACTGGCGGCACCGGGAGCGGCCGGAGGTGGACCTGCGCGGCGAGGGCGGCGCACCGGTCTGCGTGGTGGAGGCGGCGACCGGGCGACTGCTCGGCACCGTCGACGGCGGCTCGTCGCACTTCCTGCTCCACCCCGGCGCGGTCTACCTGCACCAGGGCGTCTCGTACGTGGTCGACTCGCTCGACCTGGCCGACGGGTGCGCGCTGGTGCACCCCGAGGAGCCGGACTGGTCCACCCACGCCCGCGACGTCACCTCGCTGTCGGTGGTGTCGGTCCGCTCGTACGTGGACGCCGGCCCCGTCGGGCTCTTCCTCGGCGAGGTCGACGTGACCAGCCAGGTGGTGTCGTACCAGCGGCGACGGATCGCCACCGGCGAGGTCATCGACACCCGCCCGCTGGACCTGCCGGCCCGGGAACTGCGTACCGTCGCGGTCTGGTTCACCCTGTCGCCGCAGTCCCTGGCGGCCGCCGACGTGGAGCCCGCCGACGTGCCGGGCGCGCTGCACGCCGCCGAGCACGCCGCGATCGGCCTGCTGCCGCTCACCGCGACCTGCGACCGCTGGGACATCGGCGGACTGTCGACGGCGGCGCACCCGGACACCGAGGCCCCGACGGTCTTCGTCTACGACGGGCACCCGGGTGGGGCGGGCTTCGCCGAGCGCGCGTACGGGACGGCGGCAGCCTGGCTGCGGGCCACCCGCGACGCGATCGCGGAGTGCGGCTGCGAGGCGGGCTGCCCGTCCTGCGTGCAGTCCCCGAAGTGCGGCAACGGCAACAACCCGCTCTCCAAGCCGGACGCCGTCAAGGTGCTGGACGTGGTGCTCACCAATCTGCCCGACGCGGTGCCGGCACCCCGCCAGTCCGACGGCCCCTCCCACTTTCCCATTCCGGGGGAACGCGCCGCTGCGGACGATGCCGCCACCGGCGGCCCCGAGGGCTCGGGCGGCTTCCGCTCCCCGGTGGTGGCGGAACCGCCTGCCGGGGACGCCCCCGTCCCGGGTCGCGGGAAGCAGGCATAGAACCTCTTCCCCCCGGGCATCAAGGGTGTGGGAGCGCTTCCATGCAAGCTCGCGGATCCCCAGCTGCCCTTCCCGCCCGAAGGAGGAGTCGTGGCCGACACCATCGCCGAGACCGTCGACCTGCTCTACACGATCGACCAGGAGAAACTCACCCTCGACCAGCAGATCGCCCTGGGCTCCGCGCTCGCCGGGCTGGCGCAGGCCGAGCGCCTGGAGCAGATCAACGAGCGGCTGCGCAGCATCCACCAGGTCCTCAACGCGTGGGCGCTGAAGGCGACCGTCGACGGCGGGCGCTGAGACCGGTGCACGCGGGCCGACCGTTGCGGCTGCCGGTGCGTGGCTGGCCGGGTTGCGGTGCCGGTGCGTGACTGACCGGGTGCCGGTGCCTGACTGACCGGGTTGCGGTGCCGGTGCGTGACTGACCGGGTTGCGAGTGGCGGAGCCGGGCGGGCTGCGGGTGGGGCCGCGTGACCTGTGGGCGGCAGCGCGGTTGAAGCTGTGCGACACTCCGGCGACCCCTCGAAGGAGAACCCATGCAGCCCGACAACTTGCAGGCCCAGCAGCAGTTCCACATCCGGCAGCGAATCCGGATGATGGTCAACCAGTACGAGGTGCACTCCGTCGCACCGGACGGCTCGGAAGGTGGGCTGCTGGCGTTCGCCCAGCAGAAGCGGCTCGCCTTCAAGGAGCAGGTGACGATCTACACCGACGACTCGAAGCAGCAGCCCCTGCTCGGCTTCAAGGCCCGCCAGCGTCTCGACCTCGGCGCCACGTACGACGTGACCGACCACGCCGGCAGCCCGATCGGCCTGTTCCGCAAGGACTTCGCCCAGTCCCTGCTGCGGTCCACCTGGCACGTCGAGCAGCCCGGCCTGCCGCAGGTCACCGGCCAGGAACGCAGCATGCCGGTGGCCCTGCTCCGCCGGTTCGTCGACTCGCTGTCCTGGCTGCCCTACCACTTCGACTTCGTCGCTGGCGGTCAGCCGGTCTTCTCCGTCATCAAGAAGTGGGGCCTGCGCGACCGGTACATCGTCCAGATCCACCAGCCGCAGGTCGACCGCCGCCTCGTGATCGCGATGGCCATCGCCCTCGACGCACTCCAGGGACGCTGATCCGTCCGGGCCGAGGTGTCGACTTCCGGCACCCGGCCCGGGCACGGCCCGAGCCCGGCATAGCGAGAGGTTATTAGGCTTGCTCGCATGTCAGATCCGATGCCCGACACTCGTTCGGCTCGTCAGTTGGTGCGAGCCTCCGACGACGTGATCGACGGCATCACGCAACAGGTGCAGTCACCGCCAGGCCTGCCGAACCCGAACCGGAACCCGATCACGACAGCGGTATGGGCCTTCCTTTTCACCTGGCCGCCGACCCTCGTCGTGTTTGTGGCCGCGACAGTCGCCGTGCCTTCGCAGACCAACGACGCTGGCGTCGGTACGGCAGCGATCTGGGCGCTGGACATCGCCCTGCTGATCGCGATCGCGGCGTCGGTCAGCACGATCTGGCAGCGCGACCCCAAGCCCGGCCCGGACGGCACGGCACAGCCAATTCAGCGGGTTCTGCTGCGCGTGGCGGCCCAGGCGCTGCTCACCGGCGCCTGCGCCTGGCTGGTGCTGGCGCTGCACGGGCTCGCCACCGGCCAGATCGTCTCGTTGGTGGTCGCGCTCATTGTCGTGCTGAACCTGCTGCCCGTGATCGCCGCCCGGCTGCTGCGCCGGGGTCGCGGGCGCAGCGGGACGCCGCCCACCCGGGCCTGAAACACTCGCCGCCGCGCTACCCGCCCTCGCCGCCGCGCTACCCGCCCTCGGCGCCAGCGATCCGGGCCGCCTCTTCGCGCGCCCGGTTCACGATCGTCTCCGCCTCCCGCCGCGCGGTGTCGACGAGTTCCTCGGACTCACGCCGCGCCGCGTTGCGGTGGTCTTCCCCCTGTTTCTCTGCGAGCCTGAGAATCTGTTCCACCCGGTTGCCGAGACCACTGAGCGTGGGCCGCGTCTGATCCTGCCACCGTTGCTCCGCGGCAGCCGCTCTCTCCGCGGCCGTCATGGAAGTGGTCAACCAGGCGTCCCCGTCAGGGTCGACCAGGTTGTCCCCCGTTGGAGCGGGTCCCGCTGTGCCGACCAGGGACAGGCCGACACCGAGCACGGCGACCGCGACGCCGGGCCAGGCGGCGTCCGCGCCGAGGGACGAGCCGACGGCGACGCCGGCACCCAGCCCGAAAAGGATCCCAGCGGTCCTGACCGGCTTTCTCATGGAGCCTCCTCCAGCGGTGCGGTCGGAGCTGAGCTTCCTGTTCCCAGCATGGCGAGCGACGTCCACCCCGAACGACACCCCTCCGCACGAGCCAGCGAGTGAGGTAGGGGCCATCCCGAGGCAGGTGAGAGCCAATTTCCGTGCCGTCTGTGCGACCGTCCCTCCGGTTGGCGGGTTGATCACCAACCCCGCTGGTCGTACGAAGATCGCCCGTCGTGCCGTTGCCGCCCCCTTGGCATCCACGATCAACGAAGCTCGGCTGCCGGGACGGTAAGCCTCCGCTCTGCCCAGCCCGGCGGCCTGGGCCTGATACGCAGCAGGGGTTCAGCCGCGCACCGGGCCGGCACGGGCACTGGCCGTCGCCACCCGCGCCACCCTCGACAGTGGTTTGACGGCAACCTCCACGGTCACCAGGACATCGAGACCGTCGAGCCGACAGGCGAGCAGCCGGCCACCGTTGGCGGCGGCGATGTCGGCCGCCCGCCCGCAGGCGCCCGCCTCGCCCCACAGCCCGCGGCCCGCACCGGCCAGCGCGGCGAAATCCGCCGCCACCCGGGCCTGTTGCCGGGCGACCCGGGCCGCGCCGACGGCGGCACCGAGCGACCCGACCAGGACGAACACCAGCCCCACCGCGAGCAGACAGACGGTCGCCCCACCACGCTCCCCCGCGCTGCCGCCCGAGCCTCGGGCCGACCGGTCTCCGAAGCACCGGCGCCCGCTCACCGTCCACCCGCCGGGGCACCCGGGGCAGGTATGGCAGCTCCCGCGACCCCGGGTTCGAGGGCCGCGACCGCCGTGGCGGTCACGGCGATCCGGGGCAGTCGGGAGCCGAGCGCGCGTACGGGCGCCCGGACGGTGGCGACGACCCGCTGACCGTCGACGATGACGGTCACCTCCGCTCCCGGCGGCGCCGCCCCGCTGGCAGCGGCCGCCCCGTCGGCGCCCCGGGAGGCAGCCAGTGCCGCCTCCCGGGCCGCGTGCAGGCAACCCGCCCTCGTACCGACGGCGTTGACCGCCGACAGCCCGGCGAGCAGGAGCAGCAGGAGCGCCGGCAGGCCGGCCGCCAGTTCGGCGGTGAAGGAACCCCGGTCACGGCCGGCCGGCCGGCGCCCGGTCACTTGAGCGCCCGGTCGATGACGGCGGTCAACGCGGACTGCACGTTGCCGGAGGTCAGCACCTTCAGCAGGATCCCGGCGAAGGCGACCGCGGCGAGGGTGCCGACGGCGTACTCGGCGGTGTTCATTCCGGCGTCCCCGCGCAGGCGGGCGAGCAGTTTGCGCACGTTCCTGTCCTTTCTCGACGATGGTCAGAGCACGTCACCGAGGACGGCGACGATCACCGGCACCAGGCCGGCGAGAATGAAGGCCGGCAGGAAGCAGAGCCCCAACGGCAGGACGATGAGCACGCCGGCGCGGCGGGCGGCCGCCTCCGCGGCCGTGGAGCGGTCGGCGCGGAGGTCGTCGGCGAGCCGGGTCAGCGCGCCGGCCAGCGCGGCTCCGCTGTTCGCGCTGCGAAGCACGGCGGCGGTCAGCCGCTCGGCCCCCGGCACCGCCGCGAGCGGAGCCCACGCCTCCTCGGGGCCACCGCCGAGTCGCAGCAACCGGCCGACCCGGGCGAGCCGGTCGGCGAGCGGCCCGTCGAGCGCCCCGGCCACGGCCAATATCGACCTGTCCACGGGCGCTCCCGCCCGCATGGCCGCCGCCAGCAGGTCGGCGGCGAGCGGAAGATCGGCCGCCTCGCGCAGCCGCCGGTTCCGCACGGCCGGGGGCTCGATCCGACGAAGCAGCCGGTCGAGCAGCAGCGTCGTCGGCACGGCCGCCACCACCCCGGGCCAGCCGCCGACGATGACGGCCACGGCCACGCCGGCCAGACCGGCGGCGACGCGGATGGCGTCCGGCCGCCGCCGAGGCGGGACGTCACCGGTCGGGACGTCACCGGTCGGGTCGTCGTCGGGACCGACCGGTCGGCGGAGCGAGGCGGCCGGGTGCACGCCGACCGGCGCCCGACGCAGCGCGCGCAGCCGGCGCAGGGGCCGCCGCCCCGCCGCGAGCATCGCGGCGAGCAGGACCGCCGCCGACACGAAGCCCACTGCCAGCGCCATCCGGGGCATCAGCGCACCCGTCCCGGCGACGCGCCGAGCCGCTCGGCCCAGAACAGTCCCGCGACCTGGAGCGCGATGGCGACGACCGCGCACGCACCTCCGACGGGGGTGTGCAGCAGCACCGCCACCGGATCGACGCCGATGCCGTAGCCGAGCCCGATACCGCCGAGCGGCAGGGCGGCGAGCAGCAGAGCGGTGGCCCGCGCCCCGGCCGCCTGGGCCTCCGCCGCAGCCAGTCCACGGTCGGTCGAGCGGGCGTCCGCCTCGATCCGCTCCAGCAACTCCGCCAGCGGCGCGCCCGTCTGGTCGGCGAGGCGTACGGCTGCGCAGGCCAGTCGATCCAGGCGTCGTGCCCCGCCCCGCTCGTCGCGGGCCGCCGCGTCGCCGCCCGGGGATCCGCGATCGGTTCCCGCCGGGCCAGGGGTGAGCCGCTCGGCGGCGACCGGTACCGGCAGGCCGGCCCGGAGGTCCGCGGCCAGCCCGCAGAGCTGATCCAGCCGGCGCCGCCGGGCCCGGACGGCGTTCCGGCCGTCCTTGCGTCGGAGCAGCGCGCGAGCGGCCAGCGTGCCGTAGGCGCCGACGGCCACCGCCGCGACCGGACCGGCCAGCAGCAGCCCGGCTCCGGTGCCGGCCGACGCGGCGAGCAACAGGGTGCGCCTGGGGGACGCCGCCAGCGCGTCCGGCCGGAGCCACCCCGGTCGCCGGCCCTCGCCGGGCGGATCGGTCATCGCACCGGGACCGCGCGGCGGGGTAGCCGCCGGGGCGGGTGTTCCGCCGGGTCGCCGGGCGTCCCGCCGACCGGGTGGCCGGAGCCGTCCGGGGTCTCCGCCACCGCGCGGCGTGTCCCGGTGGTCGAGGTGGCGCACGGGTCGGGTCGGGCCCGCGGGTCGCGTCAGCCGAGGACCGCCATCCCCTCCTCGCCCCGGGCCACGGTCGTCTCCGGCCGGCCAGGGCCAGGGCGACCGGTCGGCCACGTCCCGCGACGCCCACCGACTACCGCCGAACGCGTCGGCGCTCGGGTGGTCGTCAAGGCGCAGGTCAAGGTCGGTGGCCGAGGCCTCCGGCTCGCGCCCACTTCCGGGAGCGCCGCTGGCCGGGACGTCCGGGCCTGCCGGCGACTGCCGGAGGCGAACCCGGGACTCGTCGCACGGGTCGCGGCGACCGACGGCCGGCGGGCGAGGAACACCCTCGCCGGTGCGCGCCGCCGTACCGTCCACCTCCCGACCGGGTGTCTGGCGCAGCTCGGTGACCCAGGCGACGAGCGGGTCCTCCCCGCCTGCACGCGCGCTCCCGCCGACGCCGGCGGCCAGCACGCCCCGCCGCATCCGGCCACCACGCACCGCCCCCGCCACCAGCACCGCCGTCACCAGGACCGAGAGCAGCGCCACCAGCGCGTACGGGGCGGTCACCTCGGGCCCGCCGATCCGGGCCACGGCTCGGTCAGGACCGGCGGAACCGGTACGGCCCGCTCCCGCAGCAGGTCGGCGAGCGCCCGGGCGGCGCGGTCCGGCCCTCGCCCGCGTACCCAGGCGGGAACTGCCGTGACCAGCCGGTCCGGGCCCTCCGGCAGGAGCAGGCAGACCGATTCCAGTACGCGCCCCTCGGTGTTCCGGCGCACCTGGAGCAGTACCTGGAGTGCGGCGGCCACCTGGGCGTGGAGCGCGGGACGGGGCAGCCCGCCGAGCATCCCGAGCGCCTCCAGCCGCGCCGGCACGTCCGACGGAGCGTTGGCGTGCAGGGTGCCGGCTCCGCCGTCGTGGCCGGTGTTCAGGGCAGCGAGCAGGTCGACCACCTCCCCGCCCCGGCACTCGCCGACCACCAGTCGGTCGGGCCGCATCCGCAGGGCCTGCCGCACGAGGTCGGTCAGCCCGACCGCGCCGGAGCCCTCCACGTTGGCCGTCCTCGCCTGCAACCCGACGACGTGCGGGTGCCGGGGATGCAGCTCGGCCGCGTCCTCCACCAGCACGATCCGTTCGGTGGCGGGGACCAGTCCGAGCAGCGTGTTGAGCAGCGTCGTCTTGCCGGAGCCGGTGCCACCGGTCACCAGGTACGCCAGCCGGGCCGCCACCACGGCGGAGAGCACCGGCGCCACCGGTCGGGGAACCGTCCCCCGGCTCACCAGCTCGTCGAGGGTGAAGGGTCGCTGCCGGAAGGTCCGCAGGGACAGGTAGGGCCCGTCGGTCGCCACCGGCGGCAGCACGGCGTGCAGCCGGGTGCCGTCGGGAAGCCGGGCGTCCGCGTACGGGGAACCGTCGTCGAGCCGCCGACCGGCGCTGGCGGCGAGCCGCTGCGCGAGCCGGCGTACGTCGTCCACCGTGCCGATCGGCACCGCGACCTGATGCAGGCCCCGCCCCCGGTCGACCCAGACCCGGACGCCGTTGACCAGCACGTCGGTGACCTCCGGATCGGCCAGCAACGGGGCGAGCGGACCGGCTCCCACCAGATCGTCGTGCACCTGGTCGGCCATCCGCAGCACGGCGGTGTCGCCGAGGACGGCGGCGGTGGGCTCCGCCCGTACGGCGGAAACGATCGCGGCGGCGGTGACCGGCGTCGCCGCGGCGGCCATGCGCTGTCGCACCCGGGCGGCGAGGCTGTCGCCCTCGGACGGCCCGGTCATGCCGCACCCGCCGCCGGTGCGCCGGTCAGTTCGGCGACGATCCGCTGGCAGAGCGCCGCCAGCGGGCCTCGGCCGTGCGCGGCCGGCGCCTCGCCCCGCTCCAACCCGCGAGCCAGCGCCGGTTCCGGGCGCAGCGTGCCGGCCAGCGGCAGCCCGAGCGCCCGGGCCACCTCCGCCGCTCCCAGGCGGCCCGGTGCCGGACCGCGCACGATCACCGACATCGCGGTGCAGTGCGGGGCGGCGGCGGCCACCACCCGGGCCGCCGCGGCGGTGGCCCGCAGCTCGGCCGGGACCACCACGTAGACCTGGTCCGCCGCCTGCAGCGCGGTCACGGCCGCGTCGTCCAACTGCCGGGGCAGATCGACCACCACGAGGTCCCGGCCCCGCCGGGCGGCGTCGACGGTCGCCGCCATCGCCTGGGCGGGGAGGGCGAGCAGGTCGCCCCGGTCCCAGGAGAGCACCACCAGGTCGCCCCGGCTCGGCAGGGCCCGTACCAGCGCCGGCGCGTCCACCCGGCCGTCGGCGCCGGTCAGCGCGGGCCAGCGCAGCCCTTCCAACTGCTCCCAGCCGAGCACCAGATCGAGCCCGCCGCCGAGCGGGTCGGCGTCGACGAGCAGGGTGCGCAGCCGGGCCCGGGCGCCGGTGACGGCGAGCCCGCCCGCCAGGATGCTCGCCCCGGCGCCGCCCCGCCCGCCCAGGACCGCGACGATCCGGGCGCCGCCCCGCTCGACGCCCTCCGGCCCGCACTCGGCGAACCGGTCGACCAGCCAGGGCTCGGCGGCGGGCAGCGTCGCCACGTGCTCCGCGCCGATCAGCTCGGCGACCTGCCAGCCGGGATCGAGCTCCCCGGCCCGCCCGACCAGCACCATCCGGGGCCGCTGCGGCAACCGCGCCCGCAGGCAGGGCTGGGCCTGGTCGGCGCCGACCAGCACGAGCGGGGCCGGCAGCCAGCGGGTGCGGGCCGCGGCGGGGTCGGCGGCGAGTTCCACCTCGACTCCGCCCGCCGCGGCGAGCCGCAGCAGGTCGTCGAGCAGGTCGCCGTCCGAGGTGACGAGCAGCGGCCGGGGCCGGTGCGGCGGGACGGAGGTACGGGGTGGCATCGCGGCCTCCAGCGGTCGGGCTCGGGGTTGCTGACCCGAGACCCTGCTCCGACGCCACCCCGAACGCCGCCCCGTCCCCACAGCCTGTGGACAACCGCGCGCCCTGTGGACAACGCCCGCCGGACGAGTCGATCTGCTATGGCCCGGGTGGACCACCTTTCGCTTCGGCCATGCGGGTACGGGCAACCCGGATCGCCTGGTCGACACCGTCACCGCCGGGGCGCTTCGCCTGTCCCGGGGAAGAGTTGGCCAGCCTCGAATAGCGCCACACCGGGCAGGCGAGGGTCTCGTTTCTGTGCGGTATACGGCGGCCGAGCCAGGTCAACGGAGGCTGCTGGTCTTCACTCGGGCCGCTACGGGTGCTGCCGCCCATCGAGCGCCTGGGGCGGCACTCACACGCCCTCTTGCCGACGCCAATAAACCTAGCACGCGCTGATAGTCCTCGGAATCGGGCGAAAAAGCGATAACGACTTCCGGGGCATTCTCGCTAGGTTGACCGAGCCAACAAAAGAGAAGGATCCCAATTCCGTGCATGTTCTGCAGAATCAGCGGACCAGTAGACTTTCCAAGCGAGACGCGGTCGACGATGACGGGCGAGAACGGTCGAGGCTGATCCGACGCGGACTGATTCCTGAAACCCGTCCTCAGCAGATTCTCGCGTTGGCGACGTTCGTCAACATGCTTGGCAGCGGCGTCTTCATGGTCAGCGCCGCGCTCTACTTCACTCGGGTCGTCGGGCTCCCATTGACCCAGGTCGGCCTGGGAATGGGCCTCGCGGCTGGCATTGGCCTTTTCGCTGGCGTGCCAGTGGGGCATCTGGCTGACCGGCGAGGGCCGCGAGGGGTCTACCTGTCGATGCTCGTCGTTCAGGGTGTGGCGATGGCGGCGCTGGTACTGGTTCAGTCGTTCTGGCTGGTCCTGGTGGCGCTGTGCATCGGGGAACTTGCCCGTTCAGCGGGCGGAGCGGCGCGCGGTCCGTTGGTTCGCGGGATCGGCGGTGCGCACCTCACCAGCTACCGCGCATACCTACGCTCGGTCGCCAATCTCGCGGGGAGCTGCGCCGCCGTGGCTGCCGGCTTCGCCGTGCAACTTGACACGCGTCCGGCCTACCTGACCCTGGTGCTGGCCAATGCGCTCAGCTTCGTGGCCAGTGCCGCCATCATCGCCACGCTGCCGCCGCTACCGCCCGTGCCCGCACTGCCGACGGCCAACCGCTGGGAGGTGTTGAAGGACCGAGGATACGTCGCCATAACCGTGCTCGACGGCATCCTGTCCATTCACCACCAGGTCCTGCTCTTCGCCCTGCCACTCTGGATCATCGGGTACACCACCGCACCTCGGTGGCTGGTTGGCGCAGCAGCGCTGACAAATACCGCCCTGGTGGTACTGCTCCAGGTCAAGGCCAGCCGAGGGGTCGATGACAGCGCCGCCGCCGGGAAAGCCATACGCCGTTCCGGAGTGGCGTTCTTCATCGGCATGGCCCTGATCGCCGCAGCGGCAGGACTTCCCTCGTGGCTTGCGCTCACCGGCATCGTCGCTGGCATCTTCGTCCATACGATCGGTGAACTCTGGCACACGGCGGGCTCGCTGGAACTGCGATTCAACCTCGCCCCCGCCCATGCCCAGGGGCAGTACATGGGGCTGTTCGGGTTCGGAGCCGGCCTGGCGAACATGGTGGCTCCCACCGTACTGGCGCTATTCTGCATCACCTGGGGAGTGCCTGGCTGGCTTGTGCTCGGCGGGGTATTCATCCTGGCGGGCCTCGTAATGCCGTACGTGGTGCGGTGGGCGGAGCGGACCCGGCCGAACGTGGAACAACCCGCCTAGGCCGAGAGTTGCCTGACAGGACGGGCGTGACACTCCGCCTGTTCGTGTAATGCGAAGGACGACCGTGGGAAGGCCTGGCAGTGTGAGCTGGTGCCGGATATCGACCCCAGTGAGGCGGAGTACCTCCGCGAGATAGAGCTCCTTGCCAACGACGTCGTCAATCGGGCACTGGACGAGGGCTGGCTCAGCTTTGATCCCGATCCTGACGATGCGACGCCCTTGCAGCGCGCCGTCAACGCGCTGGGACGCCAACTCCAGGACCACCACTTCGAGCATGACGGCTGCGTCGATCCGGACGCCCCGCTCGTCGGCCTGGCCGGGGCCCTCCTGGTCCGTCCCACGACCATCATGAGCGAGCAGGAGTACATCGACGTCTGCGAACGGCTGGGCGTTGAGGCCCGGCCGCAGGGGTGGGCGTTGTGGCACACCTGGGATCAGAAGGGCCAACGAATCACCATGGTCACCACCAGGATCAGCACCACTGAAGGAATGCTGCTGGTCTGGTCGAAGGGCCGCCACCTGGTCCCGGTCAAACCGCCACGGGCCGCGGTGGCCGCCACCGTCAGGGGCTGGATCGGACCAGCGGTCCGATCTCCCGGATACGTTGCCGAGACGGGAGTAAAGGAAGCGGCCGGCGCTGCCACGCGGTACGGCGTTCGCTGACGATCCGCTGGCTTCCGGATGACGCGCTGCCTGCGTAGGTCAACCAACCGGTCCTGCCACTATGAGCTGGTGGACCCTGCGAGCCTCGGCCCGTACACATGCGACGACCTCCTGGCCGCCGCCGTGTTGCGGACCATGCGGAGCCACGGCGTTCCCACAGTGGGCTGCGGTGTCGTGCTGCCCGATCATGACCGCTGCGGACCGTCTGAGATACCGGCTACTGACACGTGTCCGGCACGGCTGCGCAGCGGTGCGACAGCGATTGCCCGAACCACGACGGTGGCGAAGTGCCCTCGCAATCGGTGCCCGGACTCCGTCGTATGGCTCTGTCACGCTCTCGTCATGCCTGAGCGACCGACAGCCCGGTGGCTGCGCTATGTCGAGGAGCAGACCGCCCAACTCCAAGCGGGAACTTTGCAGGAGCCAGAGGAGGCCTGGGCCTTGTCCGACTTCCCAAGGCCGCTAATTACGGCGACAGATGCAGCGTTGTCCGACTTCGAGCGGCGACTGGTGCAGATCGATCCAGAGTCTGATGCCGTCGTCCTCGCTGTGGTGCAGCAAGTCGTCCTCGCTCTCAACGCGGTCAACGAGGATCCGGCGAGCCCCACCTATGACACCGATGGGCGTGAGGATCTCTGCGGGTACATCGACGAGGCACTCACGAGCGCTGGCGTCGACGTACCAGCACTGGCCGCCAGACACGGCCTACAGCCATGGGGGATTACTGATCGGTGGCGTGACTGGTAGCCAACGCGCTGCGGCGGCGGCACTCGTACATCACGTGGCTGGTGACGGACGGGGTGCCGGTCAACGTTGTGCGGCGGGTGGTGGGGCACGAGAAGGCGTCAACGACGCTCAATCGTTATACGCACACCCCGGACGACTACGTCGACCGGGTCCGGCTGACGTTCGCTGACTTTCCGCCCGGCGCCCCGGCCGACCGACGTCGGAGAAGTGCTTCCACCTGGTCGGGAGCGCTTCCGGGAAAGGGACGGCCCCCGTCGGGGGGAAAGTGACCTGACGTAGCGGTGAGTGTGATCAAGTGCCGTACCGCGTGGTCAGACGCACCGGTCGTGCCGTCGAGCATGATCGAGAGTGACTGCGCGGTGCGGCGTTCGCTGACGATCCGCTGACTCTCGAAGGACGCGCTGCGGGCGCCCGAAGACGGCCGGAGGCCGCCCGCAGGGCAGTCCGCAGGCGCGGTTGCCAGGGCCGCCGAACCCTTCTGATCTGTAGCCTCGGCGAGGCCGTCCGGGACGGTTCGGACCCAGCTTCCGTCGCTGGCCCTACGCCTGCCAGTGCCCGCGCCCGTTCCTCACGGTCCGGTGCCGATGCTGGCACTCGTTGCTGTCATCATCGGGTTGTGGATGTTCACGTCCTCGATGTGGTCAAGGCTGCGCCTGTCAACGCCGGCCGAACTTTGACCCCTCTGTTCCGGCCGAATGTTGACCCCCTCGCTGGTTGTTGATGTTCAGTC
>NZ_JBNCKW010000002.1:0-48609 GCF_049841735.1 Micromonospora sp. DT46
CAACCGATCCGGTTACCGGACAGCACCACCCTCGTCGCCCCACCCGAGTTCACCGCCTGCCACGACGAGTACGCGCCGTCCTTCGCGTACAACACCCCCGCCGAGTTCACGAACGCGAACCGGTCACCACTGACCGCGATGTCCCGCACCTGCCCGCCCCCAGCCAGCGTCAACCACTGCCCGTAGACACCCTCCTTGACATAGAAGTTGCCGCCCTGCACCCAACCGATCCGGTTACCGGACAGCACCACCCTCGTCGCCCCACCCGAGTTCACCGCCTGCCACGACGAGTACGCGCCATCCTTCGCGTACAGCACCCCCGCCGAGTTCACGAACGCAAACCGGTCACCACTGACCGCGATGTCCCGCACCTGCCCGCCCCCAGCCAGCGTCAACCACTGCCCGTACACACCGTCCTTGACATAGAAGTTGCCACCCTGCACCCAACCGATCCGGTTGCCGGACAGCACCACCTTCGTCGCCCCACCGGCGTTGACCGCCTGCCACGACGAGTACGCGCCATCCTTCG
This sequence comes from Micromonospora sp. DT46, assembly GCF_049841735.1. Classification (NCBI taxonomy): domain Bacteria; kingdom Bacillati; phylum Actinomycetota; class Actinomycetes; order Micromonosporales; family Micromonosporaceae; genus Micromonospora; species Micromonospora sp. DT46. Next base: position 530 of record NZ_JBNCKW010000002.1, read on the forward strand.
CGTACAACACCCCCGCCGAGTTGACGAACGCGAACCGGTCGGGAGCGGCCCCGGCCGGCGTCAGGTCCGGGAACGGAAGGTTGATCGGCGCGCCCTTGGTCACCGTGGCGCCGCAGGCGTACGCCGGGGCGATGTTGTGGACCGCGCCGTTGCGGCGGATCTCGAAGTGCAGGTGCGGGCCGGTCGAGTTGCCGGTGCTGCCGACGTACCCGAGCACCTGCCCCTGCCCGACCTGCTGCCCGAGCGCGACCGAGGCCGGCTGCGCCATGTGCAGGTAGCGGGTCTGGTAGCCGCTGGCGTGCGAGAGCGTCACCATGTTGCCCCCGCCGGAGGTCCAACCGGCGAACGCGACCGTGCCCGGATAGGCGGCCCCGATCGCCGTCCCACCGTTCCCCGCGACGTCCACCCCGTAGTGGTCGCTGTCGGTGGCGCCGCACCGGTTCGACAACACCCCCGTGACCCGCCCGCCCACCGGCTGGATCATGGCCCCGGTCTGCGCGGCCGCCGGCTGCGCCGGCACGAGCGCAAGTCCGCACAGGACCGCCGCGGCCACCGTCAGCGCCCGCAGCCGCCTACCCGCTGTCTCCTTGGTCACGCCATGCCTCGCGATCTCATCGGCATCGATACAACTGCGGAGACAAGATAGACGAAGGAGTCGCCGGCGTCCTCCCCCGCGCCCGTGCTGCGACGGCGGGGGCCTTCGGGCCGGGGCCGTCAGGTGTTGACCGGGCGGCGGGCGATCAGGCGCACGTGGGTGACGGGCCAGTCCAGCGGTTCGCCGGCCGGGGTGCTGAGGGCGGCCACCGGGGCGAGGCGGTTGGTGACGATCCAGTCGTTGCGGGACGTCGCGCTCGCTGGGTCGATCTCGAACCCGACGTCGGTGAGCAACGACTTCCAGTCGGCGTACTCCAGGCCGCAGAACTGTTCCTGGGTCTCCGACAGCCAGTTGTCGGTGTAGTCCTTGCGGGTGAGGAAGTCCATCGCCGCGCCGAGGGTCAGCTCGACCACGCCGTCCGCCCCGTCCACCGGGCGGTACGCGAACGGGAACCGGTAGTCGACCGCGAACTGGTCCAGCCGGGCCCGGGTCGACAGCGCGTCGACGTACGCCGTCACCTCACCGGGCGCCAGGGCCGCCAGGTCGGCACGCGGCCGGGGCGGGTTGACGCCGTCCGTCGTGGCCAGGCGCAGGTGCACCGTCCGGTCCCGGCCGTCCGGCCCGCACACGTCGCTGTTGATCCACACCCCGCCGGGCACGGTGTGGTCGTAGAGGGCCTGCACGAACCGGCGCAGCGAGGCCATCCGCTCGCCGTACGACCAGATCTCGTGGGTCAGCGCGAAGGTCATCGTGGTGTCCACCGAGCGCGGCGCGAACACCGCCCCGCCGAGCACGTTGCGCCGGTAGAAGAAGACGTTCGGGTTGGCGAAGACGCCCTGCGCCTTCTTGTGGACGCACTCCTCGAACAGGTGCCGGGCCACCTCGACGCCGATCAGGTCACTCTCCCGCAGGGCCGGCTCCCGGTCGGCCAGCTCCAGGACGGCGCCCGCGCCGCAGCCGACGTCGACGATCCGCCCCGGTCGCACGTGCTCGCGCACCGCGTCCCACTTGCGCTGCGCGGCGTCGCTGAACGCCTCGGCGTACGTCCGGTAGTCGCGGGTGGCGGTCAGTCCGCCCTCGTCGCCGACCACCGGGTCGTTCACCACGGAGCGGACCAGGTCGTCGAGCCGGTAGCGGCGGTACACGTCGACGGTGGCCGGATGGGTGAGGTCCCGCCACGACGGGTCGTCGTCGGCCAGGCGCAGCAGGACGTCCCACGGCCGGACCGGTGTCGGCTCGACGTCGGCCTCCACCCCGGCGATCCGGAAACCGAGCCGTTCGTACATCGCGGCGACCTCCGGCGTCGAGCAGGCGACCACCGTGTCCGCCGGGGTCAGCTCCAACCCGGTGGACGCCGCGACGGTCTTCAGGGTCACCTCGGCGAACCTGTCGGTCGGTACGGTGTCGAACACCGGCACCACCACCGACCGGAGCCCGGCGAGCACGCTGAACCGTTCGATCGCCGCCTCCCGCCGGTGGTACGGGACCGGGTTGCGCCGGGTGTTCTCGTGGTTGGCCGAGGTGACCGCCCACACCACGGTCGCGCCGCCGGCGTCGTCGCTCCCGGTCGTGCCGCCGGCGTCCTCGCTCCCGGTCGCGCCGTCACCGTCGGCGAGGGGGTCGTCGCCCTGCGCCGCGAGCTGGCGGAGGTACCCGGCCTGGAAGCGGGTCAACAGGTGGTGGCGGCCGGGAAAGAGCAGGTAGCGGGGCATGGCACGTTCCTAGCCGATGCCCCGCGTGCGGTGCGCGGCAGGGGTGGGTGGCACCGACCGGCAGCGGGCCGGCAGCCCTCGGCGGAGAACGGGGACCGCCCCCGGACCGGCCCGCCGTTACATTGGAGACATCAGCAGTCAACGATCTGGGCGCAGCCCGTCCGGAGCCGGCTCCGCGTCGCGCAGCCCGGACTGGGCCGCGGTGGGCGCGATCGCCGGTGTGGTGGCCACCGTGCTCACCCTGCTCACGTACGTGCTGCCACGGGAGCCCTCCGTGCCGCCGCCGGCCTCGGGAGCCGGAGCGGGGCCGTCACCGGGGCCCGACCCGACCACGCCCGACCGGGCCAGGCCCGACCGGACCCCGCCGGACCAGACGACCGCGCCCGCGGCGGACGCCACGAAGGACCACCCCGTCACCAGGACGCCGCGGCCGCCCGCCCCGGGTCGACTGCCGTCGCTGGCGCCGCTGCAACCGGCCGGCTGCGAGGAGGCGCTCGCCGTCGTCGACCGGTTCTACCGGACCTCGGGTTCGACCCGGCAGAGCCGGCAGGCCGCGGCCACGACCGCGTACCAGGGCATGATGGGCGCGAGCCTCCAGGCCGAGGGCGGCGTCCACCAGGCCACGGTGGCACTGTCGCAGGACTTCTCCGAGCTGCGCTTCATCCTGTCGGGCATGGTCGCGAGCGACTACGAGGTGGTGCAGGCCAGGACGGACCGCGACGCCCAGCACCTCCGGGACGTGTGTGACGCCGGCTGACGGCACCGCCACGTGACACCGGACGGTCGCCCCGGCCGGCAGCCACCCGACGCGACCGGGCCCGTGCCGGCGTCCGGGCGGGCCACGGCGGTACGGTCGCCGACATGGGTGACGCGGAACGACCGGTCGACTGGGCCGAGGGTGAGTGGTGGAACGAGCCGGTGCGGGTCGAGAACGGGCCGGCGGGCGAGTTGCTGGTGCAGCCGGCCGAGGGCAGCGACCTGTGGCGGCACACCTCGTACGGCTTCGTCCACGACGACGCCCCGGCGCTGCTCGCGCCGCTGCCCGCCGGCGAGGCGATGGAGGTGGCCTTCGTGCTCGACTACGGCGAGCAGTTCGACCAGGCCGGCGTGCTGGTGCGGGTGGACGACCGGAACTGGGTCAAGGCCGGGGTGGAGGTCAGCGACGGCGAGCCGCAGGTGGGTGCCGTGGTGACCCGGGAGGTCTCCGACTGGTCGGTCGCCGGCGTGCCGAGGTGGGCCGGGCGGGAGGTGACCGTCCGGGTCAGCCGCGACGGGGACGCGCTCACCGTACGGGCCCGCGCCGACGACGAGCCGTGGCGGCTGGTCCGGCTCGCACCGCTGGCCCCGGACGCGGTGGCGACGGCCGGGCCGTACTGCTGCTCCCCCACCCGGGCGGGCCTGCGGATCCGGTTCACCGGCTGGCGACGCGGGCTGGCCGACGCCGCGCTGCACCCGGAGGAATGAACCCGGGTGGCCCTACTCACGGGCAGGTGTGACGGCCGGGCCGCAGGGTAGATGTCTCTGATCGGACCCGGCCGAAAGGATCGCGATGGCACTCGCCGAGAACGTCGACCCGACCGAACTCGGCGGCCTGACCGGGTGGGTGGCGGGGGTGATCGACGCCGCCGGCGCCGTCGGGGTGGCCCTGCTGGTCGCCCTGGAGAGCATCATCCCGCCGATCCCGAGCGAGATCGTGCTGGCGATGGCCGGCTACCTGGCCAGCGAGGGACGGTTCAACGTCGTCCTGGTGGGGCTCGCCGCCACCGCCGGCTCCCTGGGCGGGGCACTGGTCCTCTACTGGCTGGGCGCGGCTGCCGGCGAGGACCGGCTCAAGCGCTGGCTCGACCGGCTGCCCCTGGTCGACCTGGACGACCTGGAGAAGGCCGACCGCTGGTTCGAGCGACACGGCCGGTGGGCGGTCCTCTTCGGCCGGATGATGCCGGTGGTCCGCAGCCTGATCTCCATCCCCGCCGGGGCCAACCGGATGCCGCTGCCGGAGTTCATCGTGTTCACCACGCTGGGCAGCGGCATCTGGAACGCGCTCTTCGTCGGCCTGGGCTACGCGCTCGGCTCCCGCTGGCAGCAGATCGAGCAGTACAGCAAGTGGTTCGACTACGGCATCATCGCCGTCTTCGTCGTGATGATCGCCTGGTGGGTGATCAAGAAGACCCGTCGCCGCCGCGCCCACGCCGACGCCACCCCCTGACTCCCACCCACCCCCGCCGCACCCGCCCCGCCCCAACCCGCCGCACCTCGCCGCGCCGCGCCGCGCCGATCATGCAGTTGTGGTGCCGGTAGTGACCACATACGCGGCTTATGCGGACCACCACAACTGCATGATCGACCCTGTCGGGCCGTTGACGCGGGCGGGCGGGGAAGAGCGGGGGCAGGAGGGGCGGGGTCAGGAGGGGCGGGGAGGGGTCAGGGGAGGGTGTCCAGGTGGGGGGCCACCGTACGGGCGAAGGTGTTGCCGTTGCTCACGTCCCAGTTGACCGACCAGGTCATCGCGCCGCGGATGCCCGGGTAGGTGCGCGGCGGGCGGAAGCTGCCGCAGTTGGTGCCCCGGGCCAGGCAGTCCAGCGCCGCGTTGACCACGCTGGGCGCGACGATGCCGCCACCGGCCGCGCCGGGACCGGCCGGCAGGCCGAGGCCGACCTGGTCCGGACGCAGGCCGGCCTCCAACTGGATGCAGGCCAGCGCGACGATGAAGTTCACCGTCCCCTGGGGGTACGCGGCGTTGCGGTCGCAGCCCAGCATCGCCCCCGAGTTGTAGAACTGGGTGTTGACGACGGTGAGGATGTCCTTGATGTCGAGCGCCAGCTTGAAGTAGCTGCTGGCCGGGGACTGCATGTCGATGGTCTGCGGGGCCATCGCGATGATCAGTCCGGCGCCCACCTTGGCGCGCAGTGAGCGCAGCGCCTGGGCCATGTAGGTCGGGTTGAGCCCGTTCTCCAGGTCGATGTCGACGCCGTCGAAGCCGTACCGCTTGATCAGCGCGTGGACGCTGTCGCTGAACGCGGCGGCGGAGGCGGCGTCGTTGACCGCCACCCGGCCGGTCTCGCCGCCGACGGAGATGATCACCTTCTTGCCCCGGGACTGGAGGGTCCGGACGTCGGCGGAGAAGTCGGCGTCGGTGTAGCCGCCGAGGGCGGCGGACAGGCCGGGGTCGATGGCGAAGGCGACCGCGCCGGGGGTGGCGGTGGCGTCGGCGAAGGCGACCGCGACGACGTCGTACTCGGCCGGCACGTCACGCAGCCGCAGCTCGACGGCCGGGTTGTCGAAGTTGTGCCAGTACCCGGTGAGGATGTGCTTCGGCAGGCCGGTGTTCGGCGGCGGGCTCGTCGGGGGCGGCGTGGTCGGGGGCGGGGTGGTCGGGGGTGCCGTCGTCGGCGGCGCGGTGGTGGGCGGCGCGGTGGTGGGGCTGGTGCCGCCACCGCACGCCGTGCCGTTGAGCTGGCAGTTGGTGGGCGAGCCCGGCCCGGCGCCCAGAAAGCCGAACGAGACCGAGGCGCCCGGGGCGAGGCGACCGTTCCAGGACCGGTTGGTGAAGGTGTGCCGCTGGCCGGACGAGGTCAGCAGCGCGTCCCAGTAGCTGCCGAGAGTGGTGCCGGCCGGCAGGTCGAAGGCGACGGTCCAGCCGTCGACCGTGGACCCGCCGCCGTTCGTGATCGTGTACTTCCCCTCCCAGCCCGATCCCCAGTCGGACGTCTTGACGAAGCTGGCGGTCACCCCGGCGGCGAACGCGGGCATCGCCACCCACACCGCGCCGAGCGCCGCCACCACGGCTGTGACCAGCGAGAACACCAGAGATCTAGATCTTTTCACGACACCCTCCACACCCGGATGCCATCCATCGGCATCGACATTGACGCCTATTATTAGGAGTGTTAACTGTTTCTGTCCAGAGCAGGCCGACGGGAGCCCCCGGCAACAGCCGGGGGCTCCACGGGACTCAGCGGACAGGAGCGGGCTCAGCGGGCTCGGGGAAGCAGCGGGATCAGCGAGCTCCAGCAAGCCCAGCCGGCCCCAGCGGGCCGAGCAGGCTCAGCGGCGGAAGGTGAACCAGTTGACGTTGACGAAGTCGGCGGGCTGCCCGCTGCTGAAGGTCAGGTAGACGGTCCGGCGGCCGGTCGGGCCGGCGACGTTGCCGGGAACCGAACGCCAGCTCTGCCAGCCGCCGGTGTTCCCGATCGCGAAGCTGCCGATCGTCGGGCCGGTCGGGCTGTCCAGCCGGACCTCCACCAGGCCGCTGACCCCGCCCGCCGCGCCGGACGCGACCCGGGCGACGAAGTCGCGTGGCGGGCTGGCCCCGAACTCGACGTTGTCGAACCGCACCCAGTCGCCGTTGCGCAGTGCGCCGATGTTCTGCCCGCCCTCGGCGCACGCCTCGACGAGCACCCCGTTCTGCCCGTTGAACGACTCCGCCTGGATCGTCGCGTACGCGTCGCGCACCCCACCGGGCGGTGGGGTCGTGGGCGGCGGGGTCGTGGGCGGGGGCGTGGTGCCGCCACCCCGGCTGTACACCGCCACGTAGTCGACAAGCATCGGACGGCCGGGGACGGTGGCGGCGGTCGGCGTGGCGCCACCGGCCACCCCGTTCGGGAAGGCCCCGCCCATCGCCACGTTGAGCAGCAGGAAGTAGCCGGCGTGGTTGGTCATCTGCGACCAGTACGGCTCGCCGACCCGGGACTGGCTGACCGAGTGGTAGAGCTGGCCGTCGACGTACCAGCGCAGCTGCTGCGGGCTGGCCGAGGCGTCCCACTCGAACCGGTAGGTGTGGAAGGCCGACTGGCAGGTGCTGCCGGGGCAGGCCCGGGACGCGCCGATGCCGTTGAACTCGTCGCACGGCCCGCCGGGGGCCACGCCGCAGTGCAGTACGCCCCAGACCGAGTTGAGGCCGTTGACGTTCTCCATCACGTCGAACTCGCCGATGCCCGGCCAGTTCTGGTAGTTGCCCCGGTACGGCGAGCCGAGCGCCCAGAACGCCGGCCAGTAGCCGGACGCCTGGGCCCCGGTGACGTTGGGCATCTGGATGCGGCCCTCGATGGCCAGCACGCCGCCGGACGGCGGCTTGAAGTTGCTGCGCACGGTCTCGATCCGGGCCGAGGTCCAGCGGCCCGAGGCGTCGCGCAGCGGGGTGATCCGCAGGTTGCCGCCGCCGTCGTGACTGACGTTGGCGGTGCTGTTGGTGTACGTCTGGATCTCCCCGGTGCCCCAGTTCGGCGGGCCGCCGGGATAGCTGGTGCCGGTGTCGATGATCCAGTTGCCGGCGGACGGCAGGGTGCCGGCCGCACCGGTGAAGTCGTCGCTCCACACCAGGCTCCAGCCGGGCGCGGGCGCCGGGACGGCGGCGTTCGCCGTCACGGTCGTGCCGACCAGTGCGGTCGCGGCGGCGGTGAGGAGGGTCAACGCCAGGGTCAGCCGGCGTCGCGGGGGCAGGGCGGCGGGCGCCGCCGGGGCAGGTGTCATTTGACGTGCCTCTCTGCGGGGAACGGGCGAGAGAGCGCTCTCTCAGGAGTTGTACGTGCCGGCTCCGCAGATGTCAACGCCCATCGATGCGGGCTGGCTCGGGGCGCGGGCGGCGCAGCACCGCCTGCTCCCCCGCCGACCAGGCGGTGGTGGTGACCAGGTAGATCACCGCCGCCAGCGGCAGCACCAGCGCCACCAGCACTGTCGTGTACGGCAGCAGCGGCAGCAGCCGGCCGAGCACGGCCGCGCCCGGCCCCTCGGTCGGCGTACCGGCCACCGTTCCCGTCGCCGCCGCCGCGCGCCGCATCCGCCGCGACGTCCACCAGGCGAGCACGAGCAGGGCCGCCAGCAGGGCGCCGAACAGCGGCAGCGCGCCGCCGACCGCCCCGTCGCCGAGGTGGTGGCCCAGCGGCACACCGGCCAGGCGCTCGGCCAGCAGCCCGGTGCCGCCCTCGGCGGTGGTGAAGAGCCGGTACATCACCAGCAGGAACGGGGCCTGGAGCAGCAGCGGCAGGCAGCCGGACACCGGGCTGGCGCCGTTGGCCCGGTAGAGCGCGAACAGTTCGCCCTGCAACCGGGTGGGGTCGTCCGCGTACCGCCGCTGAAGCTCGCGGACGTCGGGGGCGAGCGCCGCGCGGCGCCGCTCCCCGCGGACCTGCATGAGGGTCAGCGGCGAGATCAGCAGCCGGACGACGACGGTGAGGGCGACGATGGCGGCGGCCGTGGCCGCGTCGCCGGCCAGCGGTTCCAGCAGGGTGGTGAACCAGGTGAGCGCGCGGCCGGCGGCGCCGACGGCGTCGTGCAGAGGTGCGAAGGCGAGCATGGGTGACCCCTCGGTCCGATTCCGGGTGCCGGTCCGGCGGGAAGGCGGGTCGCCGGACGGGCGGATGGCGGCGGAATCGGCCGCGCGGCGGTGCTACGCGGCCGAGGGGAACGGCCCGGGCGCGCGGGGACGGGGACGCCCGGCGGCGTCCGGGTCGACCTGTCGCGGCACCCGGCGGCGGCGGGCCCGGGCGCGCAGGGCGGCGGCGCGGCCGGCCCGGGGCGTGTCGACGACGCCGGCCGCGTGCGCCGCGAGCGCGACGGCGAGCAGCGCCACCGCGGCGAGCGCGGCCCCGGCGAGCAACCCGGCCGGGCGGTCGGCGAGCAGGGTCAGGTGGGCGAGGGCGTACGCCCACGTCCCCAGCACGATCCCCAGCAGCCCCGGCACGCCGACCAGCCTAGGACCCGCTGTCACGCCACCCGGCCCAGTTCGCGCAACCGGCCTCCCGCACCCGCTCTGACCTGCGCTTATGCGACAGGTCCGGGGTGGACGGAGGCGCGGCGGAAGTGGTACGACTTGGGTGCGTCGACAGCCGACGTCGGTGTGTCGTCCTTCTCGGTCGCCGGTGTGCTTCCGCGTCGTCGGGATGCCACGCCGACCCGGGCGGTGGGAGCGGGTCCTCCCGGTACACCGTCGGCACCGGGCGCCCGCCCCGGCCGACGGGTCACCTCGACGAGGTGGCGGGCCATTCTGAGGAGCTGCCGTGCCCCACAACCGAATCCGATCGAGGCACCAGCCCTTCGAGATCGCCATCATGGCGACCGCCCCCGTGTGCGGCGTCCTCCTGATCGTCCTCGACGTCCGGCCGCAGTCGGTGGAGATGGCCATGCCGGGGCCCATCCAGGCGGGGTGGGAGTCGGGCCTCATCGTGGCCGGCGTCGCCGGGCTGCTGGGCGTGCTCTGGCCGGGCCGGCTCTCCACCGGCCTCGGGATCGAACTCGCGTCGGTGCTCGCGCTGGGCACGATCACCGGCATGTACGCCGTCGCCCTGGCGGTGGTCGCCGGCGCGCAGGGGGTCGCGGCGATGTCGTTCGTCGTCGCGGTGGCCGTCGGCTCCGGGTGGCGCGCCGTCCAGATCGCGCTCGACCTGCGCCGGCTGGCCCTGGCCGGCCAGGCCACCCAGTTCGCCGGGGTGGCCGTCGGTGGCACCTTCTCCGCCAGGGGTGGGACGTGAACACCACGGCGCCGGCCGCCCCGCACTGGGTGCAGGTCCTGCTCTCCGTCCTCGGCGTGCTCGGGGGGACCGGCGGCCTCGCCGTCATCGCCACCGTCATCGTGCAGCGGGGCAAGTTCAAGGCGGACGCCGCCGACACCCTCACCGACGCCGCCCTCACGCTGGTGCAGCCGCTGCGCACCCGGGTCGCCGAGTTGGAGGAGGCCGCGCTGCTCACCCGGGCGCAGCTCGACTCGGCCCGCGAGCAGGAACGGCAGCTGCGGGCGACGGTCTGGGACCTGCGCCAGACCCTGGACCGGTGGCGGGAGGCCATCCTGGCCCCGGACGCCACGCTGCGCCGCGTCCGCGCCCTGGTGCGCGACGGCGAGGACCGCTGGCCACGGTGACCTGCGGGTCGCGCACGGCGTGATCCCCTTTGCGGGCGCGCGGCGGGCGACACGCCGGGGCCGCGTTTCTCCGCCTCCGCACGGTGGGTAACCACTGACCGACCCCGCGCGGACGGACCGCTGCCGGGCGCGAACGGACGGTGGTGACGATGACCGGCCAGGTGGCGGAGGCTCCGAGCGGTACGGCCGAGGGGACCAACCTGCTCACGGTGGGTGTCGAGGAGGAGTTCCTGCTCGTCGACCCGCACACCGGGGCCGCGGTGCCCGCTGTCGACCTCGTCATGGAGCAGGTGCCGCCCGAGCTGCGCGGTCAGGTGGAGCGGGAGTTCCAGACCAGCCAGATCGAGATCGGCAGCCCGCCCGGCCTGGAACTCTCCTCGATCCGGCACTCCCTCGGCGTGCTGCGGGCCGCGCTCGCCGACGCGGCCGAGCGGGCCGGCGTACGGCTGCTCGCCATCGGCACCGGGCCGGTCGACGGTCCGGTGCCCCCGGTGGTCGACAAGCCCCGCTTCGACCGGATGATCGAGCGGTTCCGCCTGCTGGTTCCCGGCCCCGGCAACAACGGCATGCACGTGCACGTCGGGGTGCCCGACCCGGAGACCGGCGTGCAGGTGCTCAACCACGTCCGGCCCTGGCTGCCGGTGCTGCACGCCGTCACCACCAACTCCCCCTTCGCCAGGGGCGAGGACACCGGGTACGCGAGCTGGCGGTCGGTGGAGTGGGAGCGCTGGCCGTCGGTGGCGCCCACCCCGTACCTGGAGTCCCACGAGCACTACGAACGGCTGATCCGGCAGTTGATCGCCAGCGGCGTGATGCTCGACGAGGGGATGCTCTACTGGTACGCCCGCCTGTCGGCCAAGTACCCGACGGTGGAGATCCGCATCGGTGACGTCTGCCCGTCGGTGGACGACGCGGTGCTCGTCGCCGCGCTGGTCCGGGCCATGGTGGCGACCGCGATGGACGACATCGCCGCCGGGCGGCCGGCCCTGCGTACCGACCACCACCTGCTGGTCGCCGCGCACTGGCGGGCGGCCCACGACGGGCTGGAGGGGGACGGCGTCGACCTGACCGACGGCGAGCTGCGGCCGGCCTGGGAGCTGTTCGACCAGCTGATCGAGCGGCTGCGCCCGGCGCTGGAACGGCACGGCGACCTCGACGAGGTGACCGGGCTCGTCGCCGGGCTGCGCCGGCACGGCAGCGGGGCGGCCCGGCAGCGCGCCGTCTTCGCGCGTACCGGCAGGCTCGTGGACGTGGTGGAGGACGTCGCGCGGCAGACCCGTGGCGCGGGCCGCTCGTGACAGGATGATGAACGTGGCGCAACGGCTGATCGTCATCGGTGGGGACGCTGCGGGAATGGCGGCGGCGTCGCAGGCTCGACGCCGGCGGGACCGCGGCGACCTGGAGATCGTCGCCTTCGAGCGGGGGCACTTCACGTCGTACTCGGCGTGCGGCATCCCGTACTGGATCAGCGGGCTGGTGCCCGAACGGGACCAGTTGATCGCCCGCGCCCCGGAGACGTTCCGGGAGAAGTTCGACATCGACGTCCGGCTCCGGCACGAGGTGACCGCCATCGACCTCGACCGGCGCGAGGTCACCGCCCGGGACCTCGACGACGGCGGCGAGGTCCGGGAGCGTTTCGACACCCTGATGTACGCCACCGGGGCCGTGCCCAAGAAGCCCGACTGGGCGGACACCGACGCCGGCGGGGTCTTCGGGATGCAGACCCTCGACGACGGCGCCGCGCTGCGCGACTGGCTGGACGCCGAGCCCCGGCCGCGCCGGGCGGTGGTGATCGGCGGCGGCTACATCGGCGTGGAGATGGCCGAGGCGCTGATCCAGCGCGGGCTCGCCGTCACCCTGGTCGAGCAGGCCGAGCAGCCGATGGCCACCGTGGACCCGGACATGGCCGAGCTGGTCACGGACGCGATGCGGGGCATCGGCGTCACCATCCGCACCGGTCTCGGGGTGACCGGCCTGGAGGAGACCGACGGCCGGGTGTCCGCGGTGGTCACCGCCGAGGGGCCCATCCCCACCGACGTGGTCGTCCTCGGTCTGGGCGTACGCCCCAACACGGCGCTCGCGGAGGCCGCCGGCCTGCCGCTGGGCGTCACCGGCGGGATCCGGGTCGACCGCCGGATGCGGGTGCAGGGGGTGCCGGACGTCTGGGCGGCCGGTGACTGCGTGGAGACCGTGCACCGGGTGACCGGGCTGCCGGTGCACGTGCCACTGGGCACCCACGCCAACAAGCAGGGCCGGGTCGCCGGCATCAACATCGGCGGCGGGTACGCCACCTTCGCCGGAGTGATCGGCACCGCCGTCACGAAGGTCTGCGACCTGGAGGTCGGGCGCACCGGGTTGCGCGAGAAGGACGCCGCGGCGGCGGGGTTCGAGTTCGTCTCGGTGATCGCCGAGTCGACCAACCGCGCCGGCTACTACCCGGGCGCCCGGCCGATGACGGTGAAGCTGATCGCGGAGAAGCCCAGCGGGCGGCTGCTCGGGGCGCAGATCGTGGGCTGGTCCGAGGCGGCCAAGCGGATCGACACCCTCGCGGTGGCGCTCTGGAACGGCATGACGGTGGACGACATGACCGCGCTCGACCTGGGCTACGCCCCGCCGTACGCCCCGGTCTGGGACCCGGTGCTGATCGCCGCCCGCAAGGCCGTCGACGCCCTGGCTGCCGTCGGCCGCTGAGCGTCAGGTGTGAGGAAGGGGCCCTTCCTGTCGCGCAGGCGACAGGAAGGGCCCCTTCCTTGCGTGCGGCTGTCGGGGGTGGGGGTTAGCGTGTGCCCGCTCGCGCCCCACCGGTCACGCCAGGCCGGTCGCTGACCCCCCTCGGAGGCCCCCATGCCGCAGGAGACGACCTACCTCGAACTGTCCGAAGCGGATGGTGCGCACAAGTTCTACGAGGTCGTCGTCGACGATGCCGCGCTGACCGTCCGCTACGGCCGCATCGGCGACCAGGGCCAGGTCAAGACCACGGCCTACGCCGACAACACCAAGGCCCGCGCGGCGGCGGCGAAGAAGATCGGCGAGAAGGTCCGCAAGGGGTACGCCCCGGCCGTGCGCGGCGTGCGGCAGAAGCGCGCCGTCTCCCGGCGGCAGATCGTCAGCACCCGCTCCACCGCCCGCACCGCCCCGGTGCTGTGGCGCTACGACTCCGGCGCCCCCGCCTTCGGCATCTTCGTCGACGGGCAGAGCTGCATGGTCGGCAACGAGCGCGGGGTCATCACCACGCTCGGCCACGACGCCCGGGTGCTCGACCAGGTCCGCCTCCCCGACGGGGTGAAGTGCATCGTCGCCGACGACGCCTGGATCTACGCGGGCTGCGACGACGGCAACGTCTACGACCTGTCCGGCAAGGTGCCCCGGGTGGCCTACGAGATCGCGCCGGAGATCGACATCTACTGGTTGGACATCCACGACGGGGTGCTGGGCGTCTCCGACGCGGGCGGCGGCATCGTCGCCGTCGACCACGAGGACGAGTTCCTCTGGCGCCGGCAGGGTCGCGGCCGGTCGGCGTGGATGGTGCGCTGCGATGCCGACGCGCTCTACCACGGCCACTCCCAGGGGGTGACCAGCTACGACTGGCGGACGGGCCAGGAGCGGTGGCACACCCGTACCGGATCGGTGCTCTTCGGTTGGCAGGAGCGCGACGCGGTCTTCGCGGGCACCGGCACCCGGGAGGTGGTGCGGCTGGCGAAGGACGGCCGCGCCGAGCGCACCTACCGCTGTGACGCCCCGGTCTTCTCCTGCGCCACGGCCGAGGGCGGCCGGTTCGTCTTCGCCGGCGACAGCCAGTCCTCGATCTACTGCTTCGACGCGGCCGGCAACCGGCTGTGGAAGCTCGGCACCGGCTGCGGCTCGGCCTACTCGATGCAGTACCACGAGGATCGGCTCTACGTCGTCACCACCAGCGGCCACCTGGCCTGCATCGACGCCAGCGAGCCGGCGATCCGGGCGGCGGAGGCCGGCAGCGTGCCGGAGGTGGTCGACGTCAAGGCCCCGCCCCGGATGCCGGAGCCGGCGGCCTGGACGACGGTCGAGGTGACCAGCGACGTCAACGGCGGCGTGGTCGTGCAGTGCGTCGAGGACCGGGGACGGCTGCGGGTGCATGTGGTCTCCCCCGGTTTCCACCGGGACTGGTCCGTGCAGTTCCCGAAGGGCATCCGCGAGCCGGGCGCGCGCTACCTGGTCACCCAGGTCCGCGAGTCCGGCCGGGGCGGCTTCTACCGCGCCCACGGCGACATCCGCCGGTTGCGCTGACCGCGCTCCCTCCCCCGCCCCCTCCCCTCCGCCGCCCGCCCCTTCCCCGACGCGGTGATCAAGAGGTTTGCGTCCGGTTCGATCTCCGTTGCGGACCCGAACCTCTTGATCACCACCACCCGCGGTGGGCGGGGAATCGATGGTGCGGTGTGGGCGGGCGCTGGTGAAGGATGGCCGGGTGGATTCCGAACTCCTGATCCCCGACGGGCTGGGCTGGGTGCGGGGCACGCCGGCCGGGCGGGAGTGGCTGGCGGCGCTGCCGGACAGGCTGGCCGCCTGCACGGCGCGCTGGTCGCTGCGGCTCGGGCCGCCCTTCCCGTACGCCTTCGCCTCGCTGGCCCTGCCGGCGGAGCTGCCCGACGGCACCCCGGCGGTGCTGAAGCTCCAGTACCCGGACCCCGACAGCGTCCACGAGGCGACGGCGCTGGAGCGCTGGGCCGGGGTGGGGGCGGCCCGGTTGCTCGCCCACGACCCGCAGCGGCGGGCGATGCTGGTCGAGCGGTGCGTGCCCGGCACGCCGCTGCACGAGTTGCCCGCCGATGCGGCGCTGGACGCGGCGGTGGAGTTGCTGCCCCGGGTCTGGCGCCCGGCCGGTGCGCCGTTCACCCCACTCGCCGAGGAGGCAGCCGGCTGGGCGGAACGGTTGCCGGCCAACTGGGAGCGGGCCGGCCGGCCGTACGAGCGGCGGCTGATCGACACGGCGCTCGGGCTGCTGGCCGACCTGGTCGACAGCCAGGGCGAGCAGGTGCTCGTCAACCAGGACCTGCACGCCGGCAACGTGCTGCGGGCGACCCGGGAGCCGTGGCTGGTCATCGACCCGAAGCCGCTGACCGGCGAGCGCGAGTTCGGGGTGGTGCCGCTGGTGCGCGGCGCGGAGCTGGGGCACTCGCCGGACGCCGTACGGCACCGGCTGGACCGGCTCAGCGCGGAGCTGGGCCTGGACCGGGAGCGGGTGTGGGGCTGGACGATCGGACAGACGCTGGCCTGGAGCTTCGGCGAGGGCCAGGTCTTCCCCAACCAGGTCGAGGTGGTCCGCTGGCTGCTCGCCGCGCCTCCCCGGTGAGACCGACGTCGGCGTGGGCGGCGGTCAGGACGGTTGGCAGGTGGGGCACCAGTAGAGGTTGCGGCCGGCCAGTTCGCCCCGGCTGACCGGCGTGGCGCAGACGTGGCAGGGGTCGCCGGGGCGGCGGTAGACGTACACCTCGCCGCCGTGCCGGTCGACGCGGGCGGGGCGGCCCATCGCCTCGGGCAGGTGCGTGTCGCGGACGGTGTCGATGCGGCCGCGCGTGACGGCGAGCCGCATCAGCGCCACCAGGTCGGCCCAGAGCGCGTCCCAGCCGGCGCGGGTCAGCCGCCGGCCGGGCAGCGTCGGCGGCAGCCCGGCCCGGAACAGCGCCTCGGTGACGAAGATCAGCCCGGTGCCGGCCACCACCGACTGGTCGAGCAGCAGCGCGGCCAGCGGCGTGGGGCTGCGGGAGATCCGGGCGTACGCCCGCTCGGGGTCGGCGTCGACGCGCAGCGGGTCGGGGCCGAGCCGGGCCCGCAGCGCCGCGACCTCGGGCGGGGTGAGCAGCTCGCAGGCGGTGGGGCCGCGCAGGTCGAGCCAGTGCCGGTCGCTGGTCAGCCGCAGCCGCACCTGGCCGACGGGCTCCGGCAGCTCCCCGGCGCCGTCGGCGAACCTGCCGTAGAGCCCGAGGTGCACGTGCAGGGTCAGCTCGCCCGCGTGGTGGTGCAGCAGGTGCTTGCCGTACGCCTCGGTGGCCTCCAGGACGGTGCCGGAGAGGCGGGCCGCGCCCTCGGCGAAGCGGCCCTGCGGGCTGGCGGCGTGCAGCTTGTCCCCGCCGAACAGCTCGGCGTGCCGCGCCGCCAGGCGGTGGATGGTGTGTCCCTCTGGCACGGGTGCCAAGGATAGCCAGCGCGCCGGGGACGAAGGTCGGCGCGGGACCGGGCGGGTCCCTGCTGCCGCACGCGCGCAGCGCGCCGGACAGACAGTCGGGCAGATTCATTGACTTCTATTACGAAGGAATATTAACTGAGTCTCACGGAGGTTCGGACAGGTCCGGGCAATCCGTGGCATAAACGCGCCCGTTACCGGCCGGTTCGTGCGTTCGCACATCGCCACCACCGCCGCGCGAGAGGAAGACACCCGATGTCCACCACTCCCGTACCCGCCACGGCGGGTCACCGCCGGCGAGCCCGGCGCCGAGTCGCGTCCGCAGGCGCCGGCCTGCTCGCGCTCGTCACCGCCGTGGCCGCCGCCACGGTCACGCTGCCGGCGCCGGCGTCCGCCGCCAACGAGCCGGTGAACGTCTGGCTGACCACCACCACGGACCCCGGTGGCCGCCAGGTGAGCCGGGGCCTCCAGCAGCAGGCCCCGCTCGCCTTCGCCCCCTCCAGCGGCGGCGCGACGCACACCGTCACCGTCAACGAGAACACCCGCTACCAGCAGTTCGAGGGCGGTGGTGCGTCGATCACGGACACCACCGCGTACCTGTTCCGGGGCGGGCCGATCAGCGCGGCCACCCGCGACGCCGTGATGCGCAAGCTCTTCTCCCCGACCGAGGGCATCGGGCTCTCCTTCGTCCGCAACCCCATCGGCGCCTCGGACCTCTCCCGCCCGGGCAACGTCTCCCTCGACGACACCTGCTGCGACCTAAACGACTTCTACAGCAACGGCTACGACACCAACGTGCGGCTGCTCACCGCCCAGGCCCGGTCGCTCAACCCGGAGCTGCGGGTGAAGGGGGTGCCGTGGAGCGCCCCCGGCTGGATGAAGGACAACGGCCGGATGGACCAGATGGGCTGGCTCAAGTGGGAGTACTACCCGATGTACGCCCAGTACCTGGTCAGGTACGTGCAGACCTACCAGGCCGCCGGCATTCCGGTGAACTACCTGTCGGTGCAGAACGAGCCGAACTGCTGCAAGCCCGCCGCGCCGACCGAGATGAACTACCCGGGCATGAGCTGGAACGGGCCAGGGCTGGTCGAGTTCACCAAGAACCACCTCTACCCCGCGCTGCGCGCCGCCGGCCTCAGCACCAAGGTCCTCGTGCACGACTGGAACTACGGCGACCATCCCAACTTCGGGGCGGTGCTGCTGGCCGACCCGGGCATCCGCAACGACCCGCTCTTCGGCGGCATCGCCTGGCACGGCTACTTCGGTGAGCCGTCCGTCGGCACCCAGGTACGCAACCAGTACCCGTCGGTGCGCCAGTTCAGCACCGAGCACTCGGGCGGCACCTGGATCGGCAACCAGCACAACGAGGACCTGGCCGACATCGTCAACTACGCCCGCAACTACAGCAGCAGCCTGGTCAAGTGGAGCCTCGCCCTGAACCAGAACATGGGCCCGCACAACGGCGGCTGCGACGTCTGCACCGGCCTGGTCACCGTGCAGGAGGGCGGCCCCCGCGCAGGCCAGGTCGACTACACCGTCGAGTACTACACCACCGGGCACCTGACGAAGTTCGTCAAGCCCGGCGCGTACCGGATCGACTCGACCGCCAACGGCACGGTGCAGAACGTGGCGTACGTGAACCCGGACGGGTCCAAGGCGCTCATCGCGCACAACGGCGGCACCGGCAGCCAGTCGGTCAAGGTCGTCTGGGGCGGGCAGTCCTTCACGTACTCGCTGCCGGCCCGGACCACGGCCACGTTCACCTGGGCGGGCAGCCAGTCCGGCGGCGGCGGGCGGACCGGCCCGATCGTCGGCCTGGCCGGCAGGTGCCTCGACGTCGCCGGGGCCAACAGCGCCGACGGCACCGCCGTCCAGCTGTACGACTGCAACGGCAGCGCCGCGCAGCAGTGGACGCTCGGCGCCGACGGCACCGTACGGGCCCTGGGCAAGTGCCTGGACGTCCGGGACAACGCCACCGCCGACGGCACCCGGACCCAGCTGTGGACCTGCACCGGCGCCGCGAACCAGCGGTGGACCGCGACGGCGGCCCGCGACCTGGTCAGCGCCAGCGCGAACAAGTGCCTGGACGTGGTGGACAACAGCTCGGCCAACGCGACACCGACCCAGATCTGGACGTGCACCGGGGGCGCGAACCAGAAGTGGACGGTGCCCGCCTGACACGCCTCGACCCGGCGTGGGGTGCCCGCCCGGCGGCCGGCCGGGCGGGCACCCCTCGGAGAACGGCCGGCCGGGTATCCGTGTCGGAGAACGACCACCTGGGTATTGCGGACGTGTACCGCGTGGGCGGCAAGTCTTTGCATCGGCCACCACGCATTCACGAGGAGGTGTGTGTGGTGAAGATTCCCTCGCTGTCCCGCAGGTCGGAAGAGGCGCCGACACGGGACGAGAACCTCGACGGCCGCGTCGACGACCGTGACGCGCCCGCCGGCACCGGCCGGGACGGCGCGCCGCGGGCCGACGCGGACGGCGGCAGCGGGCCTAGCCGTCCGATGGTCACCGACCGCGACGGCGAGCAGACGACCTACCGCAGCAGCGCCGCGCCCGACGGCGCCGGGCGGGACGGCGCCGCCGAGCGGCGGGCGGCCGAGCGGGCGGCCGTCGCCCGGGCGGCCACGGCCCGACCCATCGACGACGACCGACGCGCCCCCCGGAGCACCGAGCCCGACCCGGCGCTCGAACGGACCCTCGACGGTCGGACGACCGACCTGGACCGGAACGCGGCGCTGGGCGCCCGGACGGACCGGGACCGCGCGGTCGACGGGGACACCGTGGAGCGGCCCGTCGACCGCGACGGCGACGGCGTTCCCGACCGCGAGCCGGAGCGGGCGGTGGTCGCCGGCCCGAAGCCCCGGGCCAGCATCCTCGCCACGCTGGGGCTGATCGTCGGCGTGGCCGGGGCGCTCTTCGTGCTCACCGGCAGCCTCGCCGGGTACGGCATCGCCCTCGGCGCCCTCGGCGCGGTCCTCGCGGTGCTGGGCCTGATGGCCACCCGTCGCCGGCACATCGCCGGCAAGACCGACGCGCTGCTCGGCGTCGCGCTGGGCCTCGGCGCGGTGGTGCTGGGCGTGCTGGCGATGACCGGCCAGTTCGACTGGCCGACCACCGACGGGGACTGGGTGCAGCGGTTCCGCGAGTGGCTCGACTCACAGTTTGTGGACCGCTTCTAGCGGGCACTGTTCGGCTCGCCGGCGATGCGCCGGCAGCGCCGGTGGTTCACCGGCGACGCCCGACCAGCCTGGTGGTTCACCAGCCGGGCAACCCTTTTTCGGGGGCGGCGGTTCGCCGCCCCCGAAGTGTTTTCCGGGCCCACCTTCCGGCCGGGCACACCGACAGGGCCCGAAACGCAACGAACCATCGTTCAGCACTCCCCAGACGCAACGTTCCGTCGGCCTGCGCAACTTCCAGCGGTGGATTCCACCATCGGCGCCGCATAACGTTGAGCAACGGCGCCAGCCCGTGGGCCGAAGGTGGCCGGGCGCGCCCGACCCCTGGGAGCAGGACAATGACGATGGACGCCACCAGCCAGCGCTTCCTGATGTGCCGGCCGACGTACTTCGCCGTCGACTACGCCATCAACCCGTGGATGGACCCGACCGCGCCGGTCGACGCCGACCTCGCCGTCCGGCAGTGGGAGCAGCTGCGCCAGATCTACCGGGACCTGGGCCACACCGTCGAGGAGATCGCTCCGGTGCCCGGCCTGCCCGACATGGTGTTCGCCGCCAACGGCGGCACGGTGATCGACGGCAAGGCGATGGCCGTGCAGTTCCGCGACCCGCAGCGCGCCGACGAGGCCCCCGCCTACCGCGCCTGGTTCGAGGCCGCCGGCTTCGAGATGCACGACCCGAAGCACGTCAACGAGGGCGAGGGCGACATCCTGCTGGCCGGCGACTTCCTGCTGGCCGGCACCGGCTTCCGCACCGCGCACGCCTCGCACGCGCAGCTCCAGGAGGTCTTCGGCTACCCCGTGGTGACCATGCAGCTGGTCGACCCGCGCTTCTACCACCTGGACACCGCGCTCACCGTGCTCGACGAGCGGACGGTGGCGTACCTGCCGGAGGCGTTCTCGCCGGGCAGCCGGGCGGTGCTGCGCCGGCTCTTCCCCGACGCGGTGCACGCCACCCTCGCCGACGCCGAGGTCTTCGGGCTGAACGCGGTCAGCGACGGCCGGCACGTGGTGCTGCCGGAGCAGGCCACCGGCCTGGCCGCGAAGCTGCGCGACCGGGGCTACGAGACCATCGGTGTCGACCTCTCCGAGCTGCGCAAGGCCGGCGGCGGACCGAAGTGCTGCACGTTGCGACTCCGTCAGGGAAAGGCGAGCCAGTGATCGACGACATGCTGCGGACGCCGGAGGCGATCCGCGACGCGGAGCGGTGGACCGCGCACAACTACCACCCGCTGCCGGTGGTCATCTCCTCCGCCGAGGGCTCCTGGCTGACCGACGTGGACGGCCGCCGCTACCTCGACTGCCTGGCCGGCTACTCGGCGCTGAACTTCGGCCACCGCCACCCGACGCTGATCGCCGCCGCGCACGCGCAGCTCGACCGGCTGACGCTCACCAGCCGGGCGTTCGTCCACGACCAGTTCGCCGACTTCTGCCGCGAGCTGGCCGAGCTGTGCCGCAAGGACCTCGTGCTGCCGATGAACACCGGCGCCGAGGCCGTGGAGACCGGCATCAAGGTCGCCCGCAAGTGGGGCTACCAGGTCAAGGGCGTCGCGCCGGGGCAGGCCAACATCGTGGTGGCCGAGGGGAACTTCCACGGCCGGACGACCACCATCGTCAGCTTCTCCACCGACGAGGACGCCCGGGCCGACTTCGGGCCGTACACCCCGGGGTTCACGGTCGTCCCCTACGGCGACCTGGCGGCGCTGACCGCCGCCATCGACGAGAACACCGTCGCGGTGCTGATCGAGCCGATCCAGGGCGAGCAGGGCGTCGTCGTGCCGCCGGAGGGCTACCTGCCGGGCGTACGCCGGGTCTGCACCGAGCAGAACGTGCTCTTCATCGCCGACGAGATCCAGTCCGGCCTCGGCCGGACCGGGGACACCTTCGCCTGCGACCACGAGGGCGTCACGCCCGACATGTACCTGCTGGGCAAGGCGCTCGGCGGCGGCATCGTGCCGGTCTCCGCGGTGGCCGCGAACGCCGACGTGCTCGGCGTGCTCAGGCCGGGCCAGCACGGCTCCACGTTCGGCGGCAACCCGCTGGCCTGCGCCGTCGCCACCGAGGTCGTCCGGCTGCTGGCCACCGGCGAGTTCCAGCGGCGCTCGACCGAGCTGGGCGCCCGGCTGCACGCCGGCCTCCGGTCGCTGGTCGGCAGGGGCCTCGTCGCGGTGCGGGGCCGGGGCCTGTGGGCCGGCCTCGACATCGACCCGGCGCTGATGAGCGGCCGGGAGGCGTGCGAGCGGCTCGCCGAGCGCGGGGTGCTCGCCAAGGACACCCACGGCGCCACCATCCGGCTCGCCCCGCCGCTGGTGATCACCGAGGAGGAGATCGACCACGCGGTCGCCCAGCTCGCCGCGGTGCTGGCCGGCTGAGCCCCGTACGACACGGGCGGGCGTCGGGACCACGGTCCCGGCGCCCGCCGTCGTCTCCCGGCGGCTCAGCGGGGCAGGCGCATCGCCATCGTGGGCGCCTCGGCCATGACCGACGTGGGCGTGTAGGGGGCTCCGGTGGGAAGCTCGTCGGGCCGGCCGATCTGCACCCCGGGGTAGAGCTCCACCATGTCGCCCTCCGCCAGCACCCGGGACTGCTGCGGCGCCAGCGGGACCCGGTCGCCCTCCGCCATCGACCCGCCCGGGCGGATGCCCGAGCCGTTGGTGCTCACGTCGGTCACGATCACCTCGCCGACCCGCAGCTCGAACCGGACGTGGCTGCGGCTGATCCAGCGGCGCGCCTCGTCGTTGAGCCATTGCCCGAGCGTGATCCCGCCGGCCTGGTCGGGGGCGCGGCCGACCACCGCCGGCTCCTCCTCGGTGAGCACGAAGCGTCGGCGGATCAGCCCGCCCACCCGCACGGCCAGGACGGCGCTCCGCGGTCGCGGACCGGCGTCGCCGAGCCGGGTGCCGTGCCGGGGGCAGGTCGGCACGCCGCCGCGCAGCGTGGGCGGCGGCTGGCCGGCCGGGCTGCGCTCCACCACCCGGGACAGGTCGGCGAAGGCCCCGCCGCCCCCACCACCGCCGAAGAGCGCGCAGCCGGGCTCCGCGCAGCGCCAGCGCCGGGCGAGCAGCTTCACGCCGGCCGGTGACCGGTCACCGGCGACGGGCGTGTGCCCGCCGCCGACGTGGGCGACGAAGGCCGGCCCGCCGGCGCCGGGCACCGGGGCGAGCACCCGGCCGGCCTGCTCGACCAGCCACGGGTAGCGCCCGCGCAGGCCGTCGGCCCGCACCCGGGTGAGCACAGGCAGCCCGAGCAGGTCCGCCACCTCCAGCATCCGGTCGCCCGGGTTGTCGAGCACCTCGACCAGCCCGTCGTCGGCCCACCGGCGGACCACCATGCGCTCGTTGGAGGTGAGGTCGGCGTCGGAGAGCAGGGCCCGGTGGACCACCGCGTAGACCGGGACGCTGTCCTCCTCCATCTCCCGGGCGAGGGCGTCGATCACCATGCCGAGGCGGAGCAGGCTCGCCGGCCGGCCGCCGTCGAGATCCTGGTAGCGGATCACCTCGGCCAGGTCGACGACGGCCCGGGCCAGCGACGGGTCGGTGCTGACCCGGCCCTCGATGGCGTCCAGCACCTTGCTGATCTCGAATCTCATCCGACGCTCCCCACGATCTCGTCGATCCGCCGAGCCAGTTCCAGGTCACGCCGCGTGACCCCGCCCGCCGAGTGCGTGACGCACCGGAAGGTCAGGGCCCGCCAGCGGATGTCGATGTCGGGGTGGTGGTCCAGTTCCTCCGCCGTCACGGCGACCCGGTCGACCACCGCGATGGCCGCCGGGAAGCTGGCCAGCTCCACGGTGCGGGTGATCCCGGCGGGGTCTCCCGACCAGCCCGCCAGCCCACCCAGCTCGTCTCGCACCGCCTCGGCGGTGAGCACGTCTGCCATGGGGAGACCCTACCGGGACCGGTCGCGACGACGCCGACCAGCGGCGGGAGGTGTGGCCCACCCCGGCGGCGCGGCGGTCCGAAGATCGCCACGGCATAGATGAGCGGCTGTGGACCGGCGGGGTTAGGCTGACCGGCGGCCCGGCCGGGCCCGCGACCGGCGTCGCCCCGGCCCACCCTGCGTGAGGAGATTTCCACGATGAACACTCGACGGCTGGCGACCACGGGGGTCGCGCTCGTCGCCGCGCTCGCCCTCGGTCTCACCGGGTGCGGTACGGGGACGGACACGGCTGCTCCGGCCGGCGACGGTGGCACCACCGGCGCGGCACCGGCCAGCAGCGCCCCCGCCGATGCCCGCGCCGAGCTGGCCGCCGCCGCGAAGAAGCTGAACCAACAGACCGTCAAGATGCGGCTCACGTCGCCGGTCATCAACGGCAGCGGCGTGATGGACCCGGCCACCAAGACCGGCGACATGACGCTGAAGATGGGCGCGGAGGGCACCTTCCGGATCCTGATGCTCGGCAACGACGTCTACCTGAAGGTCAGCGGCATGCAGGGGATGCCGAAGAAGTGGATGCACATGGACGCCACCAAGCTCGGCAAGAGCGGTCAGCTCAACCTGATGCCCGACGGCGACCCGGGCGGCGCGAAGCAGATGGTCGACAGCGTGGTGGACGTCGAGAGGACCGCCCCGGGCAGCTACTCGGGCACCCTCGATTACACCCGCACCAAGCCCGACGACAAGGCCATCCAGGCCCTCGGTGACAAGGCCAAGGCCGTCCCGTTCACCGCCAGGGTGGACGACCAGGGCCGGCTCGTCGAGTTCGCCATCGACACCCAGGTGCTGCACGAGTCGCTGGGCACCATGATCACCAACTACTCGGACTTCGGCGCCCCGGTCACCGTCAAGAAGCCCCCCGCGGGCGACACGCAGGAGGCCCCGCAGGAGCTGATCGAGTCCATGGGCTCCTGAGCCCTACCGCACACGGAACGGGGGCGGCGCCGGTCGGCGCCGCCCCCGTTCGCGCGTGTCAGCCGCGCAGCGGCCGGCCCACCTCGTGCAGGTGCGCGAGCGCCTGACGGTACGACTCGACCAGCCCCGTCTCGGCGTACGGGATGCCCTGCTCGGCGCAGAAGGCGCGGACGATCGGCCGGGCCCGGCGCAGGTTGGCCCGGGGCATGTTCGGGAACAGGTGGTGCTCGATCTGGTAGTTGAGCCCGCCCAGGGCGACGTCGACGAGCCGACTGCCCCGCACGTTGCGGGAGGTGAGCACCTGCTTACGCAGGAAGTCCAGGTCGTCGTCGGCGGTGGGCATCGGCATGCCCTTGTGGTTGGGGGCGAACGAGCAGCCCATGTAGAAGCCCCACAGCCCCTGGTGGACGGCGACGAAGAGCAGCGCCTTCACCGGCGACATCACCAGCAGCAGCGCACCGAGGTAGCCCACGGCGTGTAGGACCAGCAGCAGCGCCTCGACGCGGCGGTGCCGCATCGGGGTGCGGAACCCGCCGTCGGAGTCCCGCCCCACGATCGCCTGCACGCTCGCCACGTGCAGGGCGAGCCCCTCCAGCAGCAGCATCGGGAAGAACAGCCACGCCTGCCGGCGGGCCAGCCGGCGACCGAACCCGCGCGTCGCGGCGGCCTGCTCGTACGTCCAGACCAGCGCGCCGGCCCCGACGTCGGGGTCCTCGTCCTCGTGGTTGGGGTTGGCGTGGTGCCGGTTGTGCTTGTCGACCCACCAGCCGTAGCTCAGCCCGACCGCCAGGTTGCCGGTGAGCAGGCCGATGGCCTCGCTCGGCCCGCGCCGCCGGAACATCTGCCGGTGGCCGGCGTCGTGGCCGAGGAACGCGACCTGGGTGGTGGCGACGGCGAGGAAGACGGCGACCAGGAGCTGCGCCCACGAGTCGCCGACCAGCCCGACGGCCGCCCAGCCCGCCGCGAAGACGCCCAGCGTGAGCACGATCCGGGTCACGTACCGTCCCGGGCGTCGCTCCAGCAGGCCCGCCCCGCTGATCCGCCGGGACAACTGCGCGTAGTCACTGCCCCGCCGTACCGGCGGGTCCGCCACCGCTCCGAGCACCATCGCGGCTCCCGTTCCAGTTCCTCGATCCCGGAGCGCGCCGGCCGGCGCGTCCCGCTCCCAGTCTCCGGCGAACGGTTGCGCTGAGTAACCCTGCCCACCCCCGGTTCGGGGGTAGGGCGAGCCCTACCCCCGGCACCCGTGACCGGGCCTGATCAGCCCATCCGGCCGACGGCGGCCCGGAGCCGGGCCAGGTCCCGGCGGCGCCGCTCGTAGGTCGTGGCGAGCCCGATCAGCGCGAACCCGCCGACGGCCAGGAAGATCCACCGGGGCAGCAGGTCCCAGCCACGGACCAGCTCGTGCAGCGCGAGCAGTGCCAGGGTCACCCCACCCAGCAGCACCGGCGCCTGCCAGCGGCGGGTCGCCCCGGCGAGCACCGCGGCGAGCGCGGCGACGCCCAGCAGCAGCCGCCGCCACGGCTGGGGGTCCGCAGCCACCAGCACGGACACCAGGCTCGGCAGCAGCCCGGCCGCGAGCCCCGGACCCAGCGCCAGCCAGCTGTTCAACCCTGGCCGGGTACGCAGCGCCACCACGCCCGCCACGAGAGCCAGCGCCGCCGCCGGCACCGTGTACGCCTCCAGCACCGCCACGTCGCCTGCGGCCAGCAGCAGCCAGCCGCCGAGCAGTTCACTGCCGCCCGCGATGCCCGCGAAGGCCCACCGCCGGCCCGCCGACTCGCCCCGGGGCAGCACCCGCAGCGCGACGGCGGCGCCCCACAGCACGCAGACCGCCGCGGCGTGGCGGAGCGAGCCCACCGCGAGCAGCAGCGCGACCAGCGCCACCGCCTGGGCCGCCGCGTCCAACGCCGCCGCCGTGGCCCGTCCCCGGCGGGCCGGACCGGCCGGGGACACCCCGACCCGACCGAGCACCGCCGCGGCGGCCAGGGTGAGTGCCGCGACGGCGAGCACGCTGAACGTGGCCGCCCGTACCGGCAGCCCGCCGGCCAGCGGCGCGACGACCGCGAGGCTGGTCGCGGCGGCCACCGCGACCAGGGCGCCACCCAGCCGGGCGTCGTCCCGGCGGGCCGCCACCCCGACCACCGCCGCCGCGACGACGAGCACGCCGAGGCCGACGATCGTGCCCGTCCGGGTGGCCAGCAGCCCGAGCAGCCCGGACGCCACCAGCACCAGACCCACCGGCAACCCGACCGGGGCGAGCAGCGGACGCGGTGCGGCCAGGGCGGCGAGCAGCACCAGGGCCACCCCGCCGAGCAGCGTGCCGACCGGCAGCACCGGCCACGGCACGCCTGCGGCCACCAGCAGCACGGGCAGCGCGGCCGCGGCGAACGGCACCGCGACCAGCGTGCCCCGCCACCAACCGGCGCCCGCAGCATGGCCGGCGCCCGCAGCATGGCCGGCGCCCGCCGACGGGACGGCGCCCGCCGACGGAACGGCGTCCGCGCCGGTGGGGCCGGTCCGCACGGCAGCCCGGTCCAGCCGGCCGGCCAGCACCCCGGCCACCGCCAGCAAGGCCAACGCCAGGCCCACCGGGAGCGCCCCCGGGTCGGCCCGGACCGTGGGCGCCCCGGACCAGGGCGACACCTCGCCGTACGGGGCGACGAGCGCCGTGAACGCCACCGGCAGGGCGGCGGCGGCCGAGACCACCAGCAGCCCGATGCCGGCCACCCGCAGTACGACGTCGGAGCGCACCGCACCGCCCAGCGTCGCCAGCAGGACCGCCACGGCGGCGTAGAGCGTCACCGGTTCGTCGGCCGGTACGACCAGCGGCGCCAACCCGACCGCCGTGACCGCCACGGCGACCCCGCCGGAGGCGTACGCCCGCAGGTCGGGCCAGTGCCGGCGGACCGCGAGCAGCCCGACGGGCAGCAGCGCGACGGCGGCGAGCGCCGCCCGCGCCTGCCACCAGGCCGGCGCACCGGCGGCGAGGAGGGCGACGACCGCGCCGGCCGGCACCGCGACCGGCACGACGGCCGACGCCGCCCCGGCCACCCGGCGCTGCACGGCCGTGCCGCGCCGGCCGGCCGCCGCCACGGCGGTCCCGGCGACCAGCACCACCGCGAGCGCCGCACCCGCACCCGCCGTCGCGGCGAACCCGACGACCAGTCCGTGCCCGAGCAGGAGGGTCCCGGCCACCCCCGCGGCCAGGACCGTCCAGGACCGGACGCCCGGACGCCCCACCGCGACGGCCAGCAGGCCCACCGCCGCCACCAGGTCCAGCGCCACCACCGCCGGCCAGGGCGACGGCCAGCCGGCCGGCACCGCCAGCACGACGACCGCCGCGCCGATCGCGGCCAGCGCCGGCCGGGCGGCCCTCGGCAGCAACAGTCCGAAGGCGGCCACGGTCAGCGCGATCGCCACCGGAAGCTGCCACCCCCCGTCGGCGTCGGGCCCGGCTGCGGCCCCCTGCCACGGCGGCAGCGACCGGCCGGCGGTGGCGCCGGCGAGCGCGACGGCCAGCAGCACGACGAACTGCGCCGTCCCGCCGGCCACCAGCAGCGCGCCGGCCCGGGGACCGGTCCGCCACCCGGCGGGCAGCAGCCGTACCGCGCCGGCCACCGCCACCACGACCAGCGCCGTGAGCAGCAGCGACAGGTCCAGCTCGGCGATCGGGCGGATCACCGCGCCGGCCAGCACCGGCACCAGCAGCGCGGCGGCCACCGCGCGGAACACCGCCCCGCCGGTGAGCAGCGCGGTGCCGAGCAGGGTCAGCGACACCAGCAGCAGCGGCGCACCGGCCAGCAGCGGAACGCCGGCGGCCCGGCCGAGGGCCAGCGGTACGAGCGCGCAGCACGCGGCCACGAACAGCGCGCCCGCGTGCCCCACCCAGGCGAGGACGCGCCCGGCGAGGACCGCCGGACGCTCGCCGGACGGCGCGGGCGCCGCAGCGGCCGGGGCCACGGCACCGGCGACGGGGCCACCAACGGTCGGGCCCTCGGCGGCCGGCGTCCCGACGGCCACGGCACCGGCCGCCGGAGCGCCCCGGCGGCGCAGCGCGACCAGCACCGCCAGGTCGAGCAGCGCCACCCCCAGGAAGGTCATCGCCCAGCCGGCGGCGTCCGGCCGGGCGTCGACGACGAGCAGGGGCAGCACCGGCTGCGCGGTCACCAGGGCGGCGAACCACGGCACGGTCAGACCGCTGAGCCGGGCGTACCCGGCAGCGACCGCCGCGCCGGCCCCCCCGACCAGCGCGGCGTACCGGGTGGCGGGCCAGTCCGCCACCCCGACCAGGTCCACCGACCAGGCGGCGTAGCCGTCCAGCAGCACCAGCAGCAGCCCCACGGCGGCGAAGGTCTCCGCAGTGCCGCGCAGCCCGCGCCGCACCGCCACCAGCGGCGCGGCCAGGGCGAGGGCGGTGAACGCGAACAGGATCAGGGCCCGGCCGGCGACCCCCACCGACGCCCAGGCGACCGCCGTGAAGACCACCGCGGCGGTGCCCAGCAGCAGCCCACCGAGGACGAAGAGCAGGCCCTGCACCGTACGGGTGGAGGTCTCCGCGCCGCCGACGCCCGCACCCGCCGGCGCGGGGACCGGAGCGACCGGCCCCCGGCCCGGCCACGCCGGCACCGGGGTCGCGGCCGGCGGCACGGTCACGCCCGGCGGCGGGGTCACGACCGACGCGGGGCGCACCGGCCCCGGGGTCGCGGGCGCCGCCGGGCGCGACACGGGGAACTCCGCCCGGACCGCGGCGGCCAGCGCCGCCCGACGGTGCCGGGCCGCGTTCAGCCGGCCGGCGAGTCCCTGGTACGCCGCGCGGGCCCGCTCGACCTGGCCGCCGAGCGCGACGATCTCCCGGTCGAGCCGGACCACCTCGGCGGCGGCCGGGTGCGGCGGTCGGCCGCAACCGGAGCAGCCGGAGCCGAGGTCGGCCGGCGCGCCGCAGGCGGGACAGGGATAACCGGTGTTCTGCACCCGGCCATCATGGTGGCCGGGAGATCACCTGACCAGAGTGCGGGTACTCAGGGCCGGGTGTGCTCGTGCACCCAGGTGGCGTAGGCGGGGTCGCCGCTCTCCACCCGGGTGACCAGGATCTCCGGCACCTCGTACGGGTGGCTGGCCCGGATCTGCTCCACCAGCGCGGCGGCCCGGTCCGGCGCGGTCTTGAACTGCACCGACCACTCGGTGCTCGTGTCCACCCCGGAACGCCACCAGTAGGTGCTGTCCACCTGGCCGCCCACCTGGGCGCAGGCGGCGAGCCGACCGGCGACGGCCGCCGCCGCCATCACGTCCGCGACCGAACGGGCGTCCACCACCGTCGTCACCACGCAGATCTGGTCCACCAGCGCACCCTACGCGGCACCGTCCCGATTGGCCGCGATCCACTCGTCGATCCGCGCCCACCAGTCGAAAAGCCAGTCGATCCGCTCCTGGCGGCCGGTCGGCACCTCCTCCGGCGGCACCGACCAGAAGCGCATGATGATCCGCTTGTCCATCGGCAGTTCCCGCCACACGTCGCCGACGCTCAGCATCCGGTCCAGGCCGGTGTGCGCCACGAAGATCACCCCGGCGTCGGGCGCGGCGTCCAGCGCCGCGAGCAGCCCGCCCGGCTGCGGGGCGAGCACGTGCCGCAGCCGCTCTGCGCGCCGCGCCATCCGTTCGAGGCCGAGGCCGCGCAGCTTCTCGATGGCCCGCAGCCGGCGGCCGGGGGTGAAGTTGCCGCCCTCCGGGAAGATCACGAACGCGTCGTCGTCGTCCAGGCCGTGGGCCAGGTGCCCGATCTGCTCGGTCACCGACCCCCGGCGGTCCGGCCCCGGCGCGAGGAAGCGGTTCGGCAGCCGGTTGAGCAGCACGTCGACCGCCGGATCCCACTGGAGGCTGTCCTTCAGCACGATCCGCGGCTCCCGGTTGAACCAGTTGACCAGGGCGTGGATCAGGATGAACGAGTCGCCCGGGCCGGCGTGCCGGCAGAGCACCAGCTCGGGCCGGCCCGGCAGGGCCGTGTCCGGGTCGGTGCCCACCACGTCGATGCTCAGGTGCAGCGCCCAGCGGGCGTGCCAGAAGAGTGCCCGCAGGAACCAGCCGGCGAGCACGTAGTGCGCCCGCTGGAAGCCGGGCGAGCGGACCCGCCAGCCGAAGCCGGAGGCGACCCAGAGCACGAAGAGCGCGAGCAGCGCCGTCGCGTCCCAGACCAGGTAGACACAGCCGAGCCAGAGCAGGCGCAGCGGCCGCAGCCGGCCCGGGACCAGCGGCGAGGCGGCCGCCGCGAGCAGCGCCCAGACCGGCAGGGTCGTCACGACCAGGAAGGCCAGCAGCACCACGCCGGGGGCCAGGAGCAGCCGGCGTACCCACCGCGGCGGTAGGGGCATCAGTGCTCCAACTGCGTCGCCAGGTAGCGCCGGGAGGCCGTGTAGGCGCGGCTGATCCGCCGCCCCACCGCCGCCATGTCCCGGTACGCCCACGGCGTGTCGTCGCGCGGCTCCAGCCCGCCGGTGGGCAGCACGTGCACCTCCACCCCGTCGGGCAGGGCCGCCATCTCCCGGGCGAACCGGTGCCGCCGGGCGATCTCGAACGCGACCTGGGCGATCTCCCAGGGTCGCCGGGGTGGGGTCAGCGCCCGCTCGATCCGGCCCACCTGGAGTACGAAGATCCGCGTGGCGCCCACGGCGACCGCCTCGCCGATCGGGATGGAGTTCACGATCCCGCCGTCGATGTAGTGCTGGTCGTCGATCCGGGCCGGCGGCAGGAGCCCCGGGACCGAGGCGGAGGCGAGCACGGCCGGCACCAGCGGCCCGCTGTCGAACCAGTGCTCGGCGGCCCGCTCGATGTTGGCCGCGCAGCAGCGGAAGGGCACCTTGAGGTCGGCGAAGGTGGTCTCCGCACCCAGCTCGGCCTCCAGCAGCTTGCGCAGCGGGCGGGGCGAGTGCAGGTGGGTACGGGCGGCGAACCGGCGCAGTTGGCGGGCCACCGAGTCGCCGTACACCTCACTCGCCTCCGGGGAGGCCCAGAGCCGGACCAGCCGGTCGGTGACCGCCTCGGACGGTTCGGCGGCGACCAGCGCGCCGTTGACCGCCCCGATCGAGGTGCCGAGCACCACGTCGGGCCGGATGCCGGCCCGGAACAGCGCCCGCAGCATGCCCACCTCGACCGCCCCGAGGACTCCCCCGCCCCCGAGCACGAACGCCACCGGTCCCTGCGACATACGTTCCATCCTGGCACGGGCGGAAAAGTGGCCGCCCCGTGCCGGCCCGGCGGCGGCCGAGGGCGGCCCCGGCACGGGCACGGCCGACGCGGCCCCGGTCCCGGAAGGTAGTCGACCGTTGACAGGCCCGACACATTCGCGCAACCTGATAGCGCTCCCACAGCGAGGCAGGTGCGTTCCGTGAAGCCAGCACTGCACCCCGGCCGGTTGCTGGCCCGCCGGTACCGGCTCGTCGACCAGATCGGCGCCGGCGGCATGTCGGTGATCTGGCGGGCGCGCGACGAGGTGCTCGACCGGATCGTGGCGCTGAAGGTGCTCGCCCCGTCGCTCGCCGCCGACGCCCGCTTCCGCGACATGGTGCGCGAGGAGGCCCGCGCCGCCGCCCAGCTCGTCCACCCGCACGTCACCTCGGTGCACGACTACGGCGAGACCGTCGCGCCCGACGGGTCGATCACGTCGTTCGTGGTGATGGAGCTGCTGGCCGGCGAGGAGCTGGAGGTCCGGCTCACCGAGGGGCCGCTGCCGTGGGCCGAGGCGGTCGAGGTCGCCGCCCAGGTCGCGGACGCGCTCGCCGCCGCGCACCGGCTCGGCATCGTGCACCGGGACATCACCCCGGCCAACGTGATGATGACCCGGGCGGGGGTCAAGGTGCTCGACTTCGGCATCGCCACCCGGATCGGCGCGCCGGACGACGACGAGGACGGGGGCACCTTCGGCACGCCCGCGTACGTGGCGCCGGAACGGCTCGACGGGGCACCCGCCCAGCCGGCCACCGACGTGTACTCCCTCGGCGTGCTGCTCTACGAGGCGCTGACCGGTCGGGTGCCGTACCCGGCGGACACCTGGGAGCAGCTCAGCGAGGCGCTCGCCGGGGAGGGCCCGCCCTCGCTGGCCGACCTGCCGGGCCTGCCGACGGAGGTCGCCCGCACCTGCCTGCGCTGCCTGGAGCGGGACCCGCTGGCGCGGCCCACCGCCCGCCAGGTCGCCACCCTCCTGCGCGACCAACTGCTCCCCGCCGATCCGCAGGCCGCCACCATGCTCGCGCCGACGGTCACCCTCCCGACCCTGCCCGCCCAGCCGGCCACCCCGACCCCGGGGGGCGGGACGGTGCCGGGTGACGGAGCGGTGCCGGGCACGGAAGGACCGGGCGCGGAAGGGCCGGGCGGTGGGTCCGAGCCGCGCAGCGCCCGGCACGCCCGGGAGCGCCGTCGGCGCCGCCTGCCGCGCCCGGTGCTGATCGTGCCGGTCGTACTGCTCGTGGGGGTGGCCCTGGCCGTGCCCGCGATCCGTCAGGATGAGTCGAGCCCGCCCCGGGCGCTGCCCAGCACCGGCCCGTCCGACCCGCCGCCCTCCCCCACGCCCACGCCCACGGTCGACGCCGCACCACCCCCGGCGGCCTCCCCGACCCCGACGTCCGCGCCGCCGGTCGCGCCCCGGCCGACCCCGACGGCCCCGGAGCGCGGCGACCTCATCGAGGCGGCCAACCGGGTCGACGGGCTGATCGGCGCCGGTCTCGACGACGGGGGGATCCGCCCCGACGTCGGCCTCGACTTCCGCAACGAGCTGCGTAACCTGACCGACGCGGCCCGCGCCCGCTCGGGCGACCTGGGCGAGCGGATCGCCCGGCTCCGCGAGAAGGTCGCGATCCGGCGCGGCGAGGGCGCCCTCACCGACGCGTACGCCCGCCGGCTGGACAGCGCGATCACCGCGCTCGGGGCGGCGCAGGTCTGACCGCCGGCGGTCAGCGGGCCCGCGCCCGGACCGGCGCCCGGGCCGCCTCGGGCGACGCCGCCTCCGCGATGAAGCGGCGGTACACCTCCTCGTAGCCGGTGGCCATCCGCCCGGTGGAGAAGTTCTCCGCCACGTGCGCGACGCAGGCCGCCGGATCGATGCCCGTCGCCGCGCGCAGGGCGCTCGGCAGCTCGTCCACGTGCTCGCAGATCAGGCCGGTCCTTCCCGGTCGGACGAGTTCCGGCACCGCCCCCCGGTCCAGCGCCACCACCGGTGTCCCGGTCGCCATCGCCTCCACCATCACCATGCCGAACGGTTCGTCCCACCGGATCGGCATGATCAGGCACCGGGCCTCGACCAGCAGCCGCAGCGCCTCGGCCCGGTCGGCGTCGAGCACCACCCGGACGTCCTCGCCGAGCAGGGGCCGGACCACCTGGTCGTAGTAGCGGCGCTCGGCCGGCTCGTTGCACTTGCCGGCCAGCACCAGCGGCAGGCCGGCGGCCCGGCAGGCCCGGATGGCGACGTCCGGGCCCTTGTCGGGGCTGAACCGGGCCAGCCAGAGCACCGGCCCCCGCCCGGGGGCGGTCTTGTGCGGGATGCCCCGGACGTCCATCGCGTTGTGCACCGTACCGACCCAGTGCAGCGGCGGGTTGAGCCGGCGCTGGGCATGCGAGATGGCCACCAGCCCGACCCCCCTGTCGGTCTCGCTGAGCACGTCGCCGTACTCGCCGACGGGGTTGCCGTGCACGGTGGCGACGGTGGGCACGGCCCGGTGGCCGGCGATCAGCGGGCCGATGGTGGTGTGGTCGTGGACGATGTCGAAGTCGCCTGCGTGGACCCGGTGGTTGACCCGGGCCAGGTGGGCCAGCTCGGGCAGCGCCTCGCCGAGCCGGTCGAACTGGAGTTCGGGCACCGTGGAGACGAACGCCGCCGCGGTCCCGTGCTCCCGGCCCGCCCCGAACACGGTGACCGCGTGACCCCGGTCGACCAGCGTCTCCACCAGGCCGGTCACCACCTGTTCCAGCCCGCCGTAGCCGGGCGGCGGCACCGACAGCCACGGCGGCACCACCATCGCGATCCGCAACGGCCGCGGTGCCGATCGGTCGGGCGACGGATGGTTCACGGCCACGGATTCCTCCCCCTCGGTCACTGCTGTGGCATCACCGGACCGGCCCCGCCGCGACCGGTGCCCGCTGGGCGGGCGGGATCGACGACGGGTTCCCGGCGGCGGCGCCACTAAACGGGACGATCCGGGCGGTCACCCGCCCACGAGGAGCTGCTCCCGCACCGCCCGTACCCCCTCGCCGGACCAGGCCACCCGCTCCGCCTCGTCCCTTTCCCACCAGGAGCGCACCACCCCGGTCAGCACGACCGTGTCCCCGTCCACCTGGACGGTCACCCGCTCCGTGCCGATGCCGCGCCCCAGCGCCCGCTGGAGGTCGCGCCGGAGCCGCTCGCTGTCGGTACGGGCGACGGGGCGCACCTCGACCAGGTTGGTCACCCCGCGTACGCCCCGCAGCCGGCGCAACTCCCGCTCGGCGGTACGCCGCTGCCAGCCGAACTCCACCTCGCCACGGAGCATCACCCAGCCGTTGGCCACGGTGACGTCCAGCCGCTCGGCGGGGACGAAGCTGTCCCACTCCAGCGCCCGGCCCGCCGCGATCGCGATCTCGGCGTCCGTACGCCCCGGCTCGCCGGGCAGGCGCACCTCGACGTCGTCGGCGACCGCCCGCACCCCCCGTACGCGCTGCGCGCAGCGCCGCGCCGCCCACTTCCGCGCGTATCCGTCGACCCAGCCGGTCAGGGTGACCACGCCGTCGTGGACGGTCACCCCGATCTCGTTCGGCTGCGCCTGGGCGTCCCAGCCCAGTTCGTCGAGCACGTCCCGCTGGATCCGCTCGTCGGTCCGAACGGCCGCTGCCGTGGTCATCGCACCCTCCGTACGCCTCGCCGGTCCTGACTGCCGACGATTCCGGCGCGACGGGTGACGGCGGCTCACCCGCACCGGGTGAACCGCCGTCAGAGGGAGCGACGGGTGACGGAGCCAACCCCCTTGGCCCCGCCACCCGCCGCCCGGAGGGAGGAGGAATGTCTTCGGTTGCCGGTTACGACGTCTCGGCGAGCGTCACGGTCGCCCGGGATTCGGTGCCGTTGCGCTTGTAGGTCACCTCGACCCGGTCGCCGACCTTGCCGGCCTGCACGGCGCCGACCAGGTCGTCCGAGTCGTTGACGGCCTTGTCGCCGAACCGGGTGACCACGTCGCCGCGCTGCAGGCCGGCCTTCTCGGCGGGGCTGCCCGGCGTGACGGCGGCGACCAGGGCCCCGCCGCCCTCGGCGGGGGTCACGCTGACCCCGAGCGACGGGTGGCTGACCTTCTCGCCCCGC
The DNA here is from genome assembly GCF_049841735.1 of Micromonospora sp. DT46. NCBI lineage: Bacteria > Bacillati > Actinomycetota > Actinomycetes > Micromonosporales > Micromonosporaceae > Micromonospora > Micromonospora sp. DT46. Next base: position 36,201 of record NZ_JBNCKW010000002.1, read on the forward strand.
TGGAGCTTGCCGGCCACGTCCTTGGCCTTGTTGCTGGGGATGGCGAAGCCGACGCCGATGTTGCCGCTGCTGCCCTGCCCGGCGGTGGCGATCGCGGTGTTGATGCCGATCACCTCGCCCCTGGTGTTGACCAGTGCGCCGCCGGAGTTGCCCGGGTTGATCGGCGCGTCGGTCTGGAGCAGCCCCGCGATCGAGCTGGCCCCCTGCGCCGGGTCCTGCCGCTGCTGCCCACTGCCCGCCTGGATGGTGCGGTCCCGGGCGCTGAGGATGCCGGCGGTGACCGAGCCCTGGAGGCCCAGCGGGCTGCCGAGGGCGAGCACCTGGTCGCCGACCTGCATGGCGTCGCTGTCTCCGAAGGTGGCGGCCTTGAGGCCGCTGACGCCGTTGGCCTTGACCACCGCGAGGTCGGTCTTCGGGTCGGTGCCGACGATCTTGGCCTCGGCGGTCTTGCCGTCGGCGAAGGTCACCACGGCCTTGCCGTCGGTGGCGGAGGCGACCACGTGGTTGTTGGTGAGCACGAAGCCGTCGGCGGTGAGGATCACGCCGGAGCCCTCGCCGTTGTCCGTGCCGATCGAGACGACGCTGGGCTGCACGGCGGCGGCGATCCGGGGCAGGTCGGCGCCGTTGATGATCGGCGCGGCGGAGTAGGTGCGGGTGATGCCCGAGTCGCCGTCGACGGCGAGCGCGAGCGCCCCGCCGGCGACGCCCGAGCCGAGCATCAGCGCGAAGACCGCCACCCCGGCGCCGGCGAACTTGGCGATCCGGCTTGGCCGGGGGCCCGCATTCTGCGGGGCCGCCCAGGGCGGGACGGGCTGGCCGGAGGGGTGCGGCTGGTGACCGTACGGCTGTCCCGGCTGTCCCCCGCCGCTCCAGCCGGACTGCTGGCCGTACCAGGGCGCGCCGGGAGCCTGCGGGTAGCCGGACTGCGGGTGACCTGGCTGCCCGGCGGCCTGGGGGTAGCCGGGCTGACCCGCGGCCTGCGGGTAGCCGGGCTGACCCGCGGCCTGCGGGTAACCGGACTGGCCCGCCGCGTGCGGGTGACCGGGCTGGCCGGCGGCCTGCGGATGAGCCGGCTGGGGCTGGCCGGCGGCCGGGTGCTGCGCAACGGCCGGGGCGGGCGCGAAGGGGCCGGGCGGGGCGGGTCGGTCGAGCGGACCGGCACCGTCGGGGGCGCGGGCCGGCTCGGCGGCGCGCGGGCCGCCGTCGCCGGCCGGCGGGCCGTCGGCGGCCGGGCCCGACCCGGCGGTACGCGGCGCCTCGCCGCCAAGTGGGGCGGAGCCACCGGCGGCCGGGCCGGTGTCGCCGCCGGGCGCAGTGCCGAACCTGACGGTCGGGGTGGAGTCACCGGCGGCCGGGGCGGGGTCGCCGCCGGGCACGGTGGTCAGGCCGACGGTCGGGGCGGAGTCACCGCCGGGGGCGGAGTCGGACTGCGCGCGCTCGGCACGCGGCAGCTCGGCGGTGGGGTGCGACGGCTCGGCGTCGGGGTGGGCCGGCCGGCGCTGCGGGTCGGACTCGTGCTCGGTCATGTCTCCACCTTGACGCGCACCACTGCGATCCGCCTGGAACGCACCTGAATGTTGGCTGAAAGTCACTCGCCATCGCCCTCGTCGTCCGGCACGAGCGGGAGCCGGACCCGGAAGGTCGCTCCCCCGCCGGGGGTCTCGGCCACCTCGACGGTGCCGTGGTGGGCGCGCACCAGCGCCGCGACGATGGCCAGGCCGAGGCCGGTGCCGGTGTTGCCGCCGGCTCGCCGGGTACGCGCCGCGTCCACCCGGTAGAAGCGCTCGAAGACCCGCTCCGCCTGCTCCGGGTTGAGCCCGGGACCGGTGTCCGCCACCTCGACCACGGCCAGGTTCCCGGGCTCGGCGCGCAGCCGCAGGGTCACCGAGGCCTCCGGCGGGGTGTGCGTGAGCGCGTTGGTCATCAGGTTGCCGATGATCTGGCGCAGCCGGGCGTCGTCGCCGTAGACGACCAGCGGACCGGAGCCGGGGGTGACCTCCAGCTCGATCCGGCGCTCGGGCGCCACCGCCCGGGCGGCCTCGACCGCCTCGCTCGCCAGCACGGGCAGCTCCACCGGGGCGAGGGAGAGCGGTCGCTCCCGGTCCAGCCGGGCGAGCAGCAGCAGGTCCTCCACCAGCAGCCCCATCCGGGCCGCCTCCTGCTCGATGCGGCGCAGCAGGTCGGCGGTCTGCTCCGGCGCGCTCGCCGCGCCCTGCCGGTACAGCTCGGAGAAGCCCCGGATGGTGGTCAGCGGCGTCCGCAGCTCGTGCGAGGCGTCCGCGACGAACTGCCGCATCCGCTCCTCGGAGCGGCGGGCCCGCGCCTCGGAGGCCCGCGCCGAGCCGGCCGCCTCCCGGGCGGCGGCCTCGGCGGACCGGGCGGCCAACTCCGAGGCGGCCCGCGCGGTGAAGGCGACCTCGATCTGGTTCAGCATGGCGTTCAACGCCCGGGAGAGCCGCCCCAGCTCGGACGTGGGGACGGGCTGCCCCTGCTCCGGGTCGGGCACCCGCCGGGTGAGGTCGCCACCGGCGATGGCAGCGGCCGTACGTTCTATCTCCACCAGCGGCTTCAGGCTGGTCCGGACGATCGCCGCGCCGATGGAGGCGAGCAGGACCAGCACCGCGCCGCCGACCAGCAGGTCTATCCAGACCAGCTGCTTCACGGCGCGATCCACCTGGGTGAGCGGCTGGCCCACGGCCAGCACCGAGCCGTCCTTCTGTCCCGCGTAGACCACCCGCCAGCGGGTGCGACCGTCCTGGGACACGACAGTGCGGGGCTCGCCCACCCGCGCCGCGAACCCGCTCCAGTCCGTGGGGAAGTCGGGCAGTTGCTCGGGGTCGAGGCTGAGGTCGTCGTAGCGCGTCGGGTACACCTGATTCTCGTCGGCGATCGAAACGACGTAGCTGCTGGGCAGCATCGCCTCGACCCTGCCGCTGCGGAGCCCGGGCAGCAGTTGCCCGAGCCCCTGGCTGGCCGACTTGATCTGGCCGTCCACCTGGCCGACCAGGTAGTTGCGGAGAAAGAAGGTGGTCAGGGAGCTGATCACCAGGAGCGCGGCGGCGACCAGGGCCAGCACCGCGGCGACCAGCTTGACCCGCAGCGGGACGCTGCGCAGCCGCGCCTTGCCCTGGTCGAGGGGGTTCACGCCGCCGGCTTGCGCAGGACGTAGCCGACGCCTCGGAGGGTGTGGATCAGCCGGGGCTGGGTGTTGTCCACCTTGCGGCGCAGGTAGGAGATGTAGGACTCGACGATGTTGTCGTCGCCCCGGAAGTCGTAGTTCCACACGTGGTCGAGGATCTGCGCCTTGGACAGCACCCGGTTGGCGTTCAGCATCAGGTAGCGCAGCAGCTTGAACTCGGTCGGTGAGAGCTGCACCCGCTGGCCGGCCCGGTGCACCTCGTGGGTCTCCTCGTCCAGCTCCAGGTCGGCGAAGGTGAGCCGGGAGGGCGTCTGCTCGCCGCTGCTGGTCCGCCGCAGCACCGCCCGGATCCGGGCGGTCAGCTCCTCCAGGCTGAACGGCTTGGTGACGTAGTCGTCCCCGCCCAGGGTCAGCCCCCGGATCTTGTCGTCGGTCGCGTCACGGGCGGTGAGGAAGACCACCGGCGTACGGGTGCCGCCCTCGCGCAGCATCCGGATGACCTCGAAGCCGTCCAGGTCGGGCAGCATCACGTCGAGCACCACCAGGTCGGGCCGGTGGTCCTTGGCGGCGTTGAGAGCGGCGCTGCCGCTCGTCGCGGTGGCCACGTCGAAGCCCGCGAAGCGCAGACTCGCGGAGAGCAGTTCGAGGATGTTGGGATCGTCCTCGACGACGAGCAGTCGCGCCTCGGTCTGGGTAGCGGCCATGCCGCCCATCATCCGCGCTCTCGCTGCGTCCGCGCTGGGCACTCGCTGGAAAGTAGCTGTGAGGCGGCGTCGGACTCAGCGCAGCAGCCGGCGCAGCCCGTCCAGCGCGCCGTCGAGCAGCCGGATGGCCGTACGCAGCTGCGAGTCGCTGAGCCGGCGGGCCCGGACCAGGGCGCCCACCTCGACGGCGAAGGTCGCCAGCCGCTGGTCGAACTCGGCCAGCGTGGCGGTGGACGCGGACGCCGGCCCGGCTTCCGACGGCGCGCCGAACGCGGGCGACGGGCCGGCGGGGGGTACGGGCGACGGGCCGGGGGCGGGGGCGGGCGTCGGGCCGGCGCCGGGGGGCGCCCAGCGGGGACGGCGGGTCTGCCGGGCCGCCTCGCGCAGCTCCCGCTTCAGGTCGCGGACAGAGCCGCGTACCTCGTTCTGGATCTCTCCGGCCAGGGCTGACAGGTCCTCCACGGAGGCGGCGATGTCCGACTCCAGGGCGGTCAGCTCGCCGGCCCGCTGCCGCAGCTCGGCCCGGCCCGCCTCGGTGATCTCGTAGACCTTCCGGCCGCCGGCGGCGGTGTGGGTGACCAGGCCGTCGGCCTCCAGCCGCTGCAACCGGGGATAGATGGTGCCGGCGCTGGGCGCGTAGAGGCCGAGGAAGCGCTCCTCCAGCAGGCGGATCAGCTCGTAGCCGTGCTTCGGGCCGTCGTCGAGGAGCTTGAGCAGGTAGAGCCGGAGCCGCCCGTGACTGAACACGGCGGTCACGGCAGCTCCTCCTCGTCGTCGTCCACCGGGCGGGCGAGCAGCGCGATGCTGCCCGACGTGGCGGACGCGGAGAGCCTACCCTCACCCGCGCCGAGCACGCCCTCGCTGTCCACCACGGACCCGGGGACGGCGCTGCCCCGCACCTCGGGGAAGCCGCTGGTGATCCGGCCCGACGTGGTGTGCAGGCGGACGGCCAGGTCGCTGTCCGCGCGGACCCGGACGGTGATGCTGCCGGAGACCGTGCTGAGCCGGATGTCGCTGCGCCGGGGGTTGTCCAGGTCGCAGGTGATGGCCCCGGAGACGGTGTGCGCGCGGACCCGCCCGGCCGCGCTGTCGGCGAGGGTCACCTCTCCCGCGACGGTCTCCAGGTCCAGGTCGCCGGCCACCCCCAGCGCCTCGACCGGGCCCGCCATGGTCTTCGCCGACGTCCGGCCGTGCAGGCCCATCAGGGCGATCCGGCCGGAGGTCACCTCCACCCGGGTCTCGCCGCGCAGGCCCGACGCGACCAGCGAACCCTCCACCAACTCCAGGTCGGCCAGCACGTCGGCCGGGACCGCGACGGAGACGTCGACCCGGGGCAGCCGGGACAGCGGGCCCAGCCAGAAGATGTGGTCCGCGAGCCGCCAGCGTCGCTGCTGGCGTACGGAGAGCCGGCCGTCGCGATACTCCACCAGGACCGGCCGGCGGCCGACCCGGGTGATGTCGACCCGGGGCGGCCCATCGGTGGCCACCACGTTGAGGCGACCGCTGAGCAGGTGGACGTCAAGTCGGCCGACGGGCCCGTCCAGGGTGATCCGCTGCGGGGCGTGCACGGTCCAGTCGGTCATCGGTCCTCCCTCCACGGCGTGCCGCGTCGCCGGCACGTCGGATGGCAGGACACTAACGCGATACATCGCGATATGACAAGCGCCGACGTGACGGCCTCACGGCACCGGTTCCACGAGAGGCCGGCGGTACGGGCCCCAGGCCACGAAGCGGTCGAACATGGCCCGAGGGGTGGGGCCGCCGCGGGGGTCGAGGTGGTAGAGGTCGCGCATCGCCTCGTACATGAGGCCGGCCAGGTAGATCGTGAGGCTCTGCTGCGCGCCCTCGTGCTCGGCCTTGAGCAACAGTCGCGCGGTCGCGCAGGGCCACGGCTGGCCGCACGAGCGACAACCCCAGTGCGGTCGCAGCGGCGTGTGCGGCGGCCGGCCCTCGATCCGGTGGCGGGGTCGCTCGGGGCGCGGTCCGGGGCCGGGCTGCGGGAGCCGGGTGGAGAGCACGGGCCTCACCAGCGCCCTCCGTTCATCCGGCGCGCCCGCCCGGCGGCGGTGAGATCGGCCGCGCCGTACCACAGGATCTCGGTCGCGTCGTTCGCCCTCGGCCCGACCGGAGGCGGCACGAAGGGCCCGATGGGGCCGGGGATGTACGGAGCCGGCCTGCCCGGGCGGGGCGGCGGGTGCGGTGCCGGAGCGGGCTTCGGCCGCCGGCTCCGGATCTCCCGCCGCTCCGCGCAGTTCGGGCAGGCGCAGTGCCGTCCGCACCGACTCCGGTGCCAGCCTCCACGGTGACCCACTTTCTCCCCCACCCCGCTGTCGAGGTGGGCCGCCCCGCCACGGGAAAGCGGGGCGGCCCCGGCAGGACCCGCCCACGTCCTCGACGACGGCGAACGGGCCCGCGTGGTGACAGTCTGGTGAGGACACCACTACCGTCGACACATGCTCGCCGCATCCGCGCAGGTCAACGAGCCGGTCGAGCGGGCACGGGAGACACGCCGACGGGACCGAGCAGAATGTGGGGAATCGATGGGCACCGCCACCAACTACGTGCTGGGTGAGCTACGCACGTTCCGCGCTCAGCTCGGCCTGAGCCAGGACGACTTCGGCAGGACGATCGGCTACTCCGGGTCGCACGTCAGCTCCGTCGAGACGGGCGGTCGCCCGCCGACCCGGGAGTACATGAAGGCGATCGACGACCAGCACGACACGGGCGAGCGGTTCGGCCGGATGCTCCGTGAGCTGGCCCGGCTGGACGCCACGCCGGCCTGGCTGCGGGAGTGGATCGAGTTCGAGCGGGAGGCGGCGACGTTGCGCTGGTTCGAGCTGGCGTACGTGCCGGGCCTGCTCCAGACCGAACGCTACGCCCGCGCCACGCTGGCGGGGGGCCGGTTCACGGCCGACGAGGTCGAGCGGATCGTCGCGTCCAGGCTGGAGCGTCAGGCGATCCTCGGCCGGGAGCGGCCACCCCAGCTCATCGCCGTCGTCGACGAGGCCGTGCTGCGCCGGCCGGTGCTCGACCAGCCGGGGCTCATGGCCGAGCAGCTCGATCACCTGGTGGCCCTCGCGACGCAGGAACACGTGCAGCTCCACGTCGTCCCGGCCGACGCCGGCATGTATCTCGGACTGGCCGGCCAGTTCATCATCGCCGAGCTGCCGGACGGCACCCGCGTGGCCCACGCGGACAACCAGCTCAGCGCGCAGATCGTCGACGCATCCACCGACATTGCTAGGCTGGCCAGGACGTGGGAGATCGTGCGGAACGAGGCCCTCCCCCGCCGGCAGTCGACCGTGCTGATCAAGGAGGTGGCGAAGTCATGGACGTGATGACCCCGCGGTGGCGTAAGTCGACGAGATCCGGCGGCAACGGCGGTTCCTGCGTCGAGGTCGCGGACAACCTGCCGGGCGTCGTGCTGGTACGCGACACCAAGGACCGCGAGGGCGGCACCCTCCACTTCGACTCCCGGGCGTGGCAGTCGTTCGTCGGCCTGGCCAGGCGGATCGGCCCGGTCGGCTGATCCGCTCCTCCCCCCGTCTTCATGCCGCGTATCCCGCCGGCGCCCTCCCGACGGCGGCAGCGGGGACGTGCACGACCGACTCGGCCGCCCGGGCGAGCAGCCGCCGGTCGGCGTCCCGGGCGGGATGCAGGGCGGCGGAGACGCTCACCCGCACCTCCAGGTCCCGGGCGGCGAGCACCCGGCCCACCGAGCGCAGCAGGTCGTCGTCCCCGACGAATGCGGCGGCCGTGGTCGGCACGCCGGTCGCGGCCCACCGGTAGCCGATCCGCAGCGGCACCACCGGCGCCCCGGCGTCGATCGCCGCCTGGAACAGCGCCGGACGGAACCCCCGGTCGGGGCGGCAGGCGATCGCGTCGGCGGTGCCGCACCAGGTCGTACCCTCCGGAAAGACCGCCACCGGGCTGCCGGCGCGCAGCGCGGCGGTGACCCGGGCCACCGTCGCGGGCAGGGCGCGGGGGCGGGCCCGGTCGACCAGGACGGTGCCGGCCGCCGCCGCGAGCAGCCCGACCAGCGGCCAGGACCGGACCTCCCGCTTGGCCACCATCCGGGCCGGCGCGACGGCCAGCAGCGCGAGCACGTCCAGCCAGGAGGCATGGTTGGCGACCAGCAGCGCCGGCCGCCGGGGCGGCCGGCCGCGCACCACGAGGCGCACGCCGAACGCGCGCAGCGTCCACCGGGCCCAACCACGCAGGGCCGCCGCCCGGTCCCCGGCCGGCAGCACCGGCAGCAGCACCGCCAGCACCGTCCCCGCCGACAGCGTCCCGAGGACGGCGAGGGTGCGGCCCGCCCGCCGGACGGGCGACACGGCCGGCGCCTCGCCGGCCGCCGGAAGGCAGGTGGGCCCGCACCCCGAGGCGGGCAGCCAGAGGCGTCCGGCGATGCTCACCGCTCGGCCCCGCCGAGGAAGTGCCGCAGGTAACGGGGGTTCATCCGGTCCAGGGAGAAGAGCACGTAGAAGTCGGCCACCCCGAAGTCCGGGTCGTACGCCGGCTCGCCGCAGACCCAGGCCCCGAGGCGCAGGTAGCCGCGCAGCAGCGGCGGAACGGAGGCCCGCGCGGCCGGGCCGTCGGCCGCCGCCGGCCCGACGAGCCCGTCCGGCTCGGCGAACCAGGGGCGCCTCGGCCGTACGCGCAGCCGCGGCGGGGCCAGGTGCCGGGCCGCGACCTCGTCCCACACCCGCGCGACGGTCCCGCCCCCGTCGGCAACGGGCACCGACGCGCAGCCGCCGAGCCAACGCGACCCGCGCAGGTGCAGGTAGCGGACGATGCCGGCCCACATGAGGTTGATCACCGCGCCGGAGCGGTGATCGGGGTGTACGCAGGACCGGCCGGCCTCGACCAGGTCGTCGCGGAGCGGGTCGAGCCCGGTGAGGTCGAACTCGGTCGCGGCGTACCGCCGCTCGGTGCGGCCCGGCGGGAGCAGCCGGTACGTGCCGACCACCTCGCCGGTGCCCTCCTGCCGGACGATCAGGTGGTCGCAGTACGCGTCGAGGTCGTCGACATCGAGCCCGGCGGCCCCCGGGCGCAGGGTGGCGCCGAGTTCGGTGGCGAACACCTCGTGACGGAGGCGTTGCGCGGCCGCGACCTCGCTCGGGTCGTCGGCGATCAGCAGGGTGTAACCGCTGGTCGTCAGGGGTGCGCCAGCGGCGTGCAGAACGGCCATGGGACCTGTGTAGGCGGCCCGGGTTGCCGCCCGGCGGGGTGAGGGGTGTCGATGAGGTGAACGGCCCGTGCCGGTGTCGGGGCGACGACCGCGGCGAGGTCGGCGCTCGTCTCAGCGGGTGGCGCGCAGGTCCCGGGCGAGATGCGAGCGCCGGAACCCCACCGTGACCAGGCGCCGCAGGTCGGCCCGGTTGTCGTGCATGAGCTGCACGTGGAAGTAGTTGACGTATTCGAGCGCGGCGAAGAGCCCGAAGGCCAGCCCCGGGTACGACTGCGCGCCGGGCGTCCGCACGGCGGCCACGGCACAGGCGATGATCACGACGGCCAGGAGGACCGGCAGGGCGGCGCGGGCGGTGCCGAAGTGGCGCCGGCCGGGCAGGCGCGGCTCCCCACGGCGCAACTGCCGGAGCTTGAGCGCCCAGTAGGCCGCGCCCACCACGAGCAGGGCCGCGAACGCCCCGAAGCCGGCGAGGTTCGCCGCCGTCGGCGGCAGGCCCACCAGTTGGAACCACACCCACGCCTGTAGGGGGATGTTCAGCAGCTCCCAGCCGGCGAGCGAGCGGAGCCGGCGCCGGGCCGCCTGGCGGGTCGGGCCGGCCGGCAGGTGAGGACTTGGCACGACCCCACAGTGGCACAGCACCGGACGAACACCGGGGTCGACCGCGTGCGAGGCTGCCGGGGGCGCACCGGCGACGGGGCCGGCGTCGCGGTCGGAGGTGTCTCATGATCATCGAGTCGCGTTTCAACGGGCCGCCCGGCTCGGGCAACGGCGGCTGGAGCGCCGGGGTACTCGCCGGCGCCGTCGGCCCCGGGCCGGTCGAGGTGACGTTGCGTCGCCCTCCCCCGCTGGAGACCCCGCTCACTCTCGTCGACGGCGAGGTCCGCGACCCGCAGGGCAACCTCGTCGCCCAGGTCCGCCCCACGGAGGACCCCCGGGCGGTGGTGCCGCCGGTGGACCTGCCGGCCGCGCGGGCCGCCTCGGCGGCGTACCCCGGGCTGGTCGACCACCCCTTCCCGGGCTGCTACGTCTGCGGTCCGGACCGCGCCGACGGGCTGCGGATCTTTCCGGGGCGGCTGCCGGACGGCCGCACCGCCGCGCCGTTCCGGGTGCCCGGGTCGGTCACGACCGCCACCGTCTGGGCCGCGCTGGACTGCCCCGGCGGCTGGGCCGTGATCGCCCCCGGCCGGCCGTACGTCCTGGGCCGGATCGCAGCGGTGGTAGCGGCGCTGCCGGAGCCGGGCGACGAGTGCGTGGTGACCGGCGTCATGGTCGGCGGCGAGGGCCGCAAGGCGCTCGTGCACACCAGCCTGTACGCACCCGACGGCGCTCTCCTGGCCTGGGCCCGGGCAACCTGGATCGCCGTGGCCGACGACATCGGATAATCGTTCCTGGGGATGAGGGCCTCCTGCCTGAGGCGGAGGTGGATCTCGGAAGTGCGCCTGATTGACCTGGTTGCGCCCGCCCGCCACGCTGTGTCACGGCGTACCCCGACGCCACCGCACGAAGGAGAGCAATGACTGACGGGCAGAGAAGCCCCACCGGTGACGGTCAGATCGTGGTGTCCGGCCTGACGAAGCAGTACAAGAACGTCCGGGCCGTCAACGATCTGTCGTTCACCGTCGAACCGGGGCGGGTGACCGGCTTCCTCGGCCCCAACGGCGCCGGCAAGACGACCACGCTGCGGATGCTGCTGAACCTGGTCACGCCGACCAGCGGGACGGCGACCATCAGCGGGCGGCGCTACGCCGACCTGACCGACCCGCTGCGGCACGTCGGCGCCGTGCTGGAGGCGTCCAGCGCGCACAAGGGCCGCACCGGCATCAACCACCTGCGGGTGATCGCCGCGGCGGCCGGCCTGCCGAAGCACCGGGCCGACGAGGCGCTGGCGCAGGTCGGGCTCACTCCGGCGGCGAAGCGCAAGTTCAAGGGCTACTCGCTCGGCATGAAGCAGCGGCTCGGCATCGCCGCCGGGATGCTCGGCGACCCCCGCGTGCTGATCCTCGACGAGCCCGCCAACGGGCTCGACCCGGAGGGCATCCGGTGGATGCGCGGCTTCCTCAAGAACCTCGCGCACGAGGGCCGCACGGTGCTGGTCTCCAGCCACCTGCTGTCGGAGATGCAGCTGCTCGCCGACGACGTGGTGATCATCGCCGCCGGGCAGCTGGTCCGCCAGGGCACGGTCGAGCAGGTCATGGGCTCGATGGCGCAGGGCGTACGGGTCCGCGTCCGCACCCCGCAGGCCGACGCGCTGACCGCCGCCCTCAAGGAGGGTCCGGCGACGGTCGACGTCGACGAGCACGGCGTCCTGCTGGTGGGCGGGGTGGACGCCCCGACCGTGGGCCGGGTCGCCCTGACGGCCGGCGTCGAACTGCATGAACTGACCACGGAACGGCCCGACCTCGAACGGGTCTTCCTGGAGCTGACGGCCGGAAAGGCGGGCATCCGATGAACCTCGTCCGGTCCGAGCTTCTCAAGATCCGCACTACCAGCACCTGGTGGTGGCTGGCCATCGCCGCGTTCCTGTCGATCGCGCTGGCCTTCGCCTTCAACGCCTGGGTCGCCAACGAGACGTTGAACGGCAACGCCGAGGAACTGGGCGTCACCGGCGACCAGGCCTCCGCGGCGGCGCAGGCCGCGAACCTGTACACCTCCGGGCAGTACCTGGGCCTGATGTTCGTGATGCTGATCGGCATCCTGATGGTCACCAACGAGTTCTTCCACCAGACGGCGACCACCACGTTCCTGGCCACACCGCGGCGCACGTCGGTGATCCTCAGCAAGCTGGTCGCGGCCAGCCTGCTGGGCATCGGTTTCTGGCTGGTGACCACGCTGATCGACCTGGCCGCCGGGGCGGTGTTCCTGTCGGCCAACGGCCACGGCACCCTGCTCGGCGAGTGGGCCGTGCAGCGGGCGCTGCTGCTCAACCTGCTGGCGTACGCGATCTGGACGGTCCTCGGCATCGGCATCGGCACGCTGATCACCAACCAGCTCGGCGCGGTGATCACCGCCGCGGTGCTCTACCTCGTCGGCACGCAGGTGGTGGGGCTGCTGTTCATGCTGCTGTCGAACCTGCTCAACAGCGAGGCCGTGGTCAAGTGGCAGGTGATCTGGCCCGCCATCGCCTCGACCGTCATGGTCAGCGAGGGCCAGACCGACTTCACCCCCGCCTGGTGGGTCGGCGCGCTCGTGCTGATCGGCTACGCGGTGGTGAGCGGGGTCGTCGGCGTGCTCATCACCCGGCGGCGCGACATCTCCTGACGCGTCCGGGCATTGGCGGCGGGGGGGGGGGCCCGCCCCCCCCCCCCCCCCGGACGCCCAGGGGGCGACCCCCCCCACGGGGCGTTACCGCCGCCGGGCGCCCCCCCAGCCGGTGGG
>NZ_JBNCKW010000002.1:48619-81502 GCF_049841735.1 Micromonospora sp. DT46
GGTGGGCGCGCTGTGGCGGTGGGGCTCGGGGGTGGGTGGGGGGGGGGGGGGGGTGACAACCCCCGGGGGGCGCCCCCCAGCCTTCGGGGGGGGGGTGGGGGGGGGGGGGGGGGGCCCCCCCCCCCCCCCCGCCGCCGTACGACATGGGGCCGACCACCACATCGGGCCTTACCAGCAGCCGGCCGCACACGCAGCGTTTGGTGAACTTCTGGCATCTTCTGTGAAACGGGCCACGGGTCGGAGGCGGAAATGCCTGTGGCGACCGTACGGCGTAGCCTGGGAGCCGTCTCGTGCGCGCTCGAAGGCAGGGCGACACCGGACACCGCGTGACACACAAACCCGCGTGAAAGAGGCGATTACCGGCCGTGTCGACCCAGCAGACTTCGCAGGAGAACCCACTGGCGGGTTTCGGTCCGAACGAGTGGATCGTCGAGGAGATGTACCAGCGCTACCTCGCCGACCCCACCAGCGTCGATTCGGCCTGGCACGACTTCTTCGCGGACTACCGCCCGGCGCCCGGCGCCGGGAAGCCGCGCGGAACTGAGCAGGCCCCGAAGCCGGCCGCCAAGCCGGAGCCCGCCGGCCAGCAGGAGGCGGCCACCGCGGTCGCGCAGCCGACGGAGAAGAAGCCGGCGGAGAAGAAGCCCGAGACCAAGCCGGAGACCAAGCCGGAGAAGCCCGCCGCCAAGGCCGCCCCGGCCAAGCCGGCGCCCGCGAAGGCGGCTCCCGCCAAGCCCGCGGCTACCAAGCCGACCGCCACCGGCCCGCAGACCACCCCGCTGCGCGGCGTGGCCGCGAAGATCGTCCAGAACATGGACGCCTCGCTGGCCGTGCCGACCGCCACCAGCGTGCGCGCCGTCCCGGCCAAGCTGCTGGTCGACAACCGCATCGTGATCAACAACCACCTCACCCGTGGGCGCGGTGGCAAGGTCAGCTTCACCCACCTCATCGGCTACGCGATGGTCCGCGCCCTGGTCGCCCACCCGGAGATGAACAACTCCTTCGCCGAGGTCGACGGCAAGCCGGTCATGGTCCGGCCGGAGCACGTCAACCTGGGCATCGCGATCGACCTGACCAAGCCGGACGGCAGCCGCAACCTGGTGGTCCCCTCCATCAAGGCCTGCGAGCAGATGGACTTCCGGCAGTTCTGGCAGGCGTACGAGGACGTGGTCCGGCGTGCCCGCCGCAACGAGCTGACCATGGACGACTACTCCGGCACCACGATCTCGCTGACCAACCCCGGCGGCATCGGCACCGTGCACTCGATGCCGCGCCTCATGCAGGGGCAGAGCGCCATCATCGGCGTCGGCGCGATGGAGTACCCGGCCCCCTACCAGGGCATGTCCGAGGCCACCCTGGCCGAGCTGGCCGTCAGCAAGGTCATCACCCTCACCAGCACGTACGACCACCGGATCATCCAGGGCGCCCAGTCCGGCGAGTTCCTGAAGGTCATGCACGAGCTGCTGCTCGGTGAGCACGGCTTCTACGACCAGATCTTCACCTCGCTGCGCATCCCGTACGAGCCGGTGCGCTGGATGCGCGACGTCGCGGTCAACAACGAGGGCCAGATCAACAAGACCGCCCGGGTGCACGAGCTGATCCACGCGTACCGCGTGCGCGGCCACCTGATGGCCGACACCGACCCGCTCGAGTTCAAGATCCGCAAGCACCCCGACCTGGACGTGCTCCAGCACGGGCTGACCCTCTGGGACCTCGACCGCGAGTTCCCGGTCAACGGCTTCGCCGGCAAGCAGCGGATGAAGCTGCGCGCCGTCCTCGGCGTGCTGCGCGACTCGTACTGCCGGCGCGTCGGCATCGAGTACATGCACATCCAGGACCCGGAGGAGCGGCGCTGGATCCAGGAACGGATCGAGCGCAAGTACGAGAAGCCGTCGGCCGACGAGCAGAAGCACGTGCTCAACCGGCTCAACGCCGCCGAGGCGTTCGAGACCTTCCTCCAGACCAAGTACGTCGGGCAGAAGCGCTTCTCGCTGGAGGGCGGCGAGTCGCTGATCCCGCTGCTCGGCGAGGTGCTGGAGGCCTCCGCCGAGGGCGGGCTGGACGAGGTCGTCATCGGCATGGCCCACCGTGGCCGGCTGAACGTGCTGGCCAACATCGTCGGCAAGCCGTACGAGAAGATCTTCTCGGAGTTCGAGGGGCACCTGGACCCGCGTTCCACCCAGGGCTCCGGCGACGTGAAGTACCACCTGGGCCAGAACGGCAAGTTCACCACGCCCGACGGCGACCACGCGGTCAAGGTCTCGGTGGTGGCGAACCCGTCGCACCTGGAGGCCGTCGACCCGGTGCTGGAGGGCATCGTCCGGGCCAAGCAGGACCGGATAGACCTCAAGCTGGAGGGCTACACCGTGCTGCCGCTGGCGGTGCACGGTGACGCCGCCTTCGCCGGCCAGGGCGTGGTCGCCGAGACCCTCAACCTCTCGCAGCTGCGCGGCTACCGCACGGGCGGCACCGTCCACGTGGTGGTCAACAACCAGGTCGGCTTCACCACCGCCCCGGAGTACAGCCGCTCCAGCCTCTACAGCACGGACGTCGCCCGGATGATCCAGGCGCCGATCTTCCACGTCAACGGCGACGACCCCGAGGCCGTGGTCCGGGTCGCCCGGCTGGCCTTCGAGTACCGGCAGGCGTTCAACAAGGACGTCGTCATCGACATGGTCTGCTACCGCCGGCGCGGGCACAACGAGGGCGACGACCCGTCGATGTCCAACCCGCAGATGTACAAGATCATCGACTCGAAGCGGTCCGTCCGGAAGCTCTACACCGAGGAGCTGATCGGGCGCGGCGACATCACCGTGGAGGACGCGGAGGAGCTGCTGCGCGACTACCAGTCGCAGCTGGAGCGGGTCTTCAAGGCCACCCGCGACGCGGCCACCACGCCGCGGCAGCTCAGCCGCCCCAAGCGGGAGGACGAGCCGGAGCCGCAGGTGGAGACCGCCACCGACGCGGCCGTCGTCAAGGCCGTCGGCGAGGCGCACGTCAACCTGCCGGAGGGCTTCACCCCGCACAAGCGGATCCAGCAGCTGCTCGACCGGCGGGCCAAGATGTCCGTCGAGGGCAACATCGACTGGGGCTTCGGCGAGATCATCGCGTTCGGCTCGCTGCTGCACGACGGGGTCACCGTCCGGCTCGCCGGGCAGGACTCCCGCCGGGGCACCTTCGTCCAGCGGCACGCCTCCGTGGTCGACGCTCAGACCGGCGACGACTACCTGCCGTTGCAGTCGCTGACCGGCGACGGCGAGCGGTCCCGGTTCTTCGTGCACGACTCCCTGCTCAGCGAGTACGCGGCGATGGGCTTCGAGTACGGCTACTCGGTGGAGAACATCAACGCGCTGGTCGCCTGGGAGGCGCAGTTCGGCGACTTCGTCAACGGCGCCCAGTCGGTGATCGACGAGTTCATCTCCTCCGGCGAGGTGAAGTGGGGCCAGCGCTCCGCCGTCACCCTGCTGCTGCCGCACGGCCACGAGGGCCAGGGCCCGGACCACACCTCCGGTCGCCCGGAGCGGTTCCTCCAGATGTGCGCCGAGGACAACATGCGGGTGTCGATCCCGACCACCCCGGCGAACTACTTCCACCTGCTGCGCCGCCAGGCGCTGTCGCCGAAGCGCAAGCCGCTGGTGGTGTTCACGCCGAAGTCGCTGCTGCGGCACAAGCTCTGCGTCTCCCCGGTCGAGGACTTCACCACCGGCACCTTCCAGCCGGTGCTGCCCGACTCGGGCTCTCCGGCGCCGGAGCAGGTGAAGCGGGTGCTGCTCTGCTCGGGCAAGGTCTACTACGACCTGTTCCAGGCCCGCGCCGAGCGGGGCGTCACCGACACCGCGATCATCCGGATCGAGCAGCTCTACCCGATGCCGGTCGAGGAGATCCGGGCCGCCCTCGCGGCGTACCCGAACGCGGAGGACTTCGCCTGGGTGCAGGAGGAGCCGGCCAACCAGGGCGCCTGGTCGTTCGTCGCGCTCAACCTGCTGGAGCACCTGTCGGACGTACGGCTGCGCCGGATCTCCCGCCCGGCCGCCGCCGCCCCGGCCGTCGGCTCGGCGAAGATGCACGAGGTCGAGCAGACCGCGCTGATCGAGGCGGCCCTGCCCCGCCCGTGACCTGACAGCACCGCCGACCGGGGCAGGGACCGTCACGACGACGGCTCTGCCCCGGTCGGCGTCCCGGCTCCCGCCGCCGGCAGGCCCCGGCGGCACCACGGCCCACCCAGCACAGCGACGAAGAGGGACCGACAGCATGTACTTCACCGACCGTGGAATCGAGGAGCTCGTCGAGCGCCGGGGCGGCGAACAGGTCAGCATGGAGTGGCTCGGCGAGCGCCTACGCGACTTCGTGGACCTGAACCCCGAGTTCGAGACCCCGATCGAGCGCTTCGCCACCTGGCTCGCCCGCCTGGACGACGAGGACGAGGACTGAGCCGGACCGCCCCGGAGGAACGGACGTCCCCGGTGCCGCCACCGAACCGCTCCCGCCACACGCCCGTACGCCGGTCGGCCCTGGCGGCGGGCGCCGCCGTGGCGCTGCTGCTCTCGGGCTGCGGCGCGGAACCCCGACGCCGCCCCGGGCCGGTGCCGGGGAGCGCCGCCGGGTCCCCCGCGGCGGCACCGCCCCCGGTCTTCTACGTCGCCCCGGGGAACCCTGCGGCGGCGGAGGCGGACCGGCGGGAGGCGCTGGGCCGGACCGCCGACGCGGCGGCGCTGCGCCGGATCGGCGCGCGGCCCAGCGCGAAGTGGCTGACCGGCGGGCCGGCGGTCCGCGACGAGGTCGACGCGTACCTGGGGCAGGCGGCGCTCGCCGGCCAGACGCCGGTGCTGGTCGTGCACAACATCCCGGACCGCGACTGCGCCCGCCAGGGCACCGGCGGGGCCAGCGGCCCGGCGGAGTACCAGCGCTGGATCCGCGACCTCGCGGCGGGCGTCGGGGGCCGGCCGGTCACCGTGGTCCTCGAACCCGGGGCGGTGCCGGACGCCGTACGGGGCTGCGTCCGCGACCCCGACGGGCGGCTCACGCTGCTGCGGGACGCCGTCACCGTGCTCCGCAGCACCGGCAGCGCCCGGGTCTACGTGGACGCGGGGCACCCCGGCTGGATCTCCGACGTCGCCGCGCTCACGGCGGCGCTCGACCGGGCGGGGGTCGGCGAGGCCGACGGCTTCGCGCTCAACGTGGCCAACTTCTTCGGCACCGCGCAGAACGTCCGCTACGGCCACCGCATCTCCGACGCCCTCGGCGGCGGCACCCGCTTCGTCGTCGACACCAGCCGCAACGGCAACGGCCCCCACGCGGGTGCCACCGTGGACGGCGCGCCCAGCTGGTGCAATCCGCCGGGACGGTCGCTCGGTCAGGAGCCGACGGCCGATCCCGGCCTGCCCCGGGTGGACGCGCTGCTCTGGGTCAAGTACCCGGGCGAGTCCGACGGCGCCTGCCGCCCCGGGGAGCCGGACAGCGGCGTCTGGTGGCCCGAGTACGCCCTCGGTCTGGCCCGGCGCGCCGGCTGACCCGACCGACCTTGGCGGGCCGGCCAGCCCCGCCGCCCGCCTGCTCAGCCCCGCCAAGCCGGTCGGCCCGGCCGGCGGACCCGGTCAGGCCGTGCCGCCGCGTTCGGCCGGCGCCAGGCCGGTGCGCCGCAGCTTCTGCCAGCCCAGCCGGCCGCCGGTCAACGCGGTGACCACCGACTGGAGCATCACCAGGTACATCAGTTGCCGGTAGACGAACTGCTGGAGCGGCAGCACCCACAGCACGCCCAGCTTCTCCCGGTCCAGCCGGAACGCCACCACGGCGGTCAGCGTCTGCAACCCGAGCATGGCCAGCCAGGCCACGGCCGTGGCGGTGCGGTCCAGGAAGAACAACCCGTACAGGGCCAGCAGGTCGATCACCGGCGCCAGCAGGGGCAGCAGCACCCCGAAGAGGCTGAGGAAGGCCAGGCAGCGGCGGGTGAACCGGCCGGACGCGCCCCGGTCGAGCAGGGACCGCCGGTGCTTCCACATCGCCTGCATGGTGCCGTAGCTCCACCGGTAGCGCTGCTTCCACAGCTGCCCCATCGTCGCCGGTGCCTCGGTCCAGGCGCGCGCCGTCTCCTCGTACACCACCTTCCAGCCGGCCCGGCCCAGCGCCATGGTGATGTCGGTGTCCTCGGCCAGGGTGTCGTCGGTCATCCCGCCGGCGTACACCAGCGCCTGCCGCCGGAAGCCGCCGATCGCCCCCGGCACCGTCGACATGCAGCGCATCGACTCGTAGAGGCGACGGTCGAGGTTGAAGCCGATCACGTACTCGATGTGCTGCCACTTGGCGATCAGGCTGTCCCGGTTGCCCACCTTGACGTTGCCGGCCACCGCGCCGACCTGCGGGTCCGCGAACGGCTGCACCAGCCGTCGGACGGCGTCCGGTTCGAGGACGGTGTCGCCGTCGACCATCACGATCAGGTCGTGCCGGGCCAGCGCGACGCCGGTGTTCAACGCGCTCGGCTTGCCGCCGTTGGGCTTGCGAACCACCCGGACGTTCGGCAGGCCGAGCCCTTCGGCGATGTCGGCGGTGCCGTCGGTGGAGCCGTCGTCGACGACGACGACCTCGATCCCCCCGGGATGGTCGCCGGTGGCCAGCGACCGGACCGCCGCCGCGATCCCCTCCTTCTCGTTGTACGCCGGGACGATCACCGACACCGGGTCGGTGACCGGCGACCCCCAGGTCCAGTCGCGGGCCCGCCGCCGCCGGGCGTGCCGCCCGGCGAGCAGGAAGAGCAGCGCGGTACGCCCGACCGTGAGCATCCCGACGGCGACGAAGATCAGCCCGAAGCCGCTCATCGTCCGGTCCGCGCCCCGCACCGCCCAGACCAGCACCCGCCCCCGCAACCGCTCCCCGGCGGAGGCGGTCGGATTGCCGGTCACCTCGTGCCGTACCCCCGCGTCGGCCAACGCCTGGTTCAGCCCGCCGGTGACGGTGGCGAACTGGTACCCGCGCGCCTTCATCAACGGGATGAACCGGTCCAGCGCCTCGACGGTCTGCGAGCGGTCGCCGCCGGCGTCGTGCCACAGCGTGATCGCGCCCGCGTACCCGGACGGCGTGACGTTCTCGACGATCCGCTCGACGCCCGGCAGCGCCCAGTCCCGGCTGTCGGTGTCGTTGAGCACCGTCAGGTAGCCCAGGTCGCCGGCCTCGGTGACCAGCGGCCAGTCCCGGTCGTTCAGCGCGTCGGCGTGCGACGAGTACGGGAACCGCACCAGCGAGCTGCGGATCCCCGCCGCGCCGGCGACCGCGAGCTGGGTCTGGGCGTACTCCATGCGGCGCCGCCAGCCCGGCATGGTGGTCAGGTCGGGATGGGTGAAGGTGTGCACCCCGATCTCGTGCCCGGCCGCCGACATCTCCCGCACCAGCTCGGGATGCCGGGCGACCTGCGCCCCCAGCACGAAGAAGGTGGCGCTGACCTGGTGGGCGTCCAGCACCCGGAGCACCTCGCGGGTCCAGTTCGGATCCGGGCCGTCGTCGAAGGTCAGCGAGAGGGTGCGGGGCGGCAGCCGGTAGGAACGGGTCCGCTCGTCCCCGGCGCTGATGATCGGTCCCCCGTTCACCACCTCGTCGGGCACCCGGTCCTGGCCGGCGCCGGCCGGCTGGCGCTCGGGCACGAAGGCGGCGTCCGCGTACGCCCCGACGAAGAGCACGCCGGCCAGGACGACGAGCAGCATGCCGAGCACGGTCCAACTGGGCGGCGGCGCGACCCGCCGGACCCGGCCGTGGCGGCGGGCGGTCGTCCGGGGCCGGCGCGGACGGAAGCGGTCAGGCATCGTCGTCCGGTTCCCCGGGAGCGGGCGGCAGCGGCAGGTCGACGTCCGGGGACGGTTCCACGGGTGGCGGCTCGGAGGCCGGCGGGGCGGGCGGGGTGGTGGTCGCGGGTGGCCGTGAGACCGGCGGCGGGGTGGTGCGGCCGGGGGCGGATGGCGTGCTGGCGGGTGCTTGCGCCGGGGGCGGGGACGACCGGGGCGCCGACGGGGTGACCGGGCCCGGGGTCGGCCGGTCACCGGGCACGACCGGCGCGGGCCGCCCGACGGTCGGCTCAGGGGTGGCGGGCGTGCTGGCGGGCGCCGGAGGCGGGCTCCAGGGTCGTCGGGTGGACTCGACGAAGGGCAGGACGTTCTCCGGGCTCACCGGTCCCCCGGCGAAGCTCGCCCCGACCAGGACGGTGTACGCCACGCCGACCGACCCGAGGGCGTACGCGAGCCGCTGCCAGCGCTGCCGGCGTCGCCCGCTCGGGTCGACGAAGACCGGCGCGAGCGGGGGCGCGACGGCGTGGACGGCGGTCGGGGCGTCGGCCGCCGACCCGACCGCCGGAGCGTCCGCCGCCGGAGCGTCCGCCGCCGGGCCGACCGCCGGAACGTCCGCCGCCGGGCCGACCGTTGGAGCGTCCACCGCCGACAGCGGCGCCGTCGGTGCCTCGACCGGTGCCTGGGCGACCGTCGGGGCGTCGGCACCGGCCGGCACGACGGCTGGCCCGACAGCCGTCGCCTGGACGACGGTCGGGCTGTCAGAGGCCGCCTGAGCTGCGGCGGAAGGGTCGGGCATGGGTAGCGAGTCTAGGAACGCCGGCGTCGGTACCGGCCACCCCGCCGACGGAGTGAGACGAGGATCCTGCCTGCTCAGGGTTTGGATCTCGGCGGGCACCTGCACGATCTTGTAGCGTGGGGGCGTGGCCCGGAGCGTGTACGTGACCAGCGTGGGTTCGGGCGGCGGGAAGTCGACCATCGCCCTCGGCCTGGCCGAGTTGTTGTCCCGGCAGGTCGAGCGGATCGGCGCGTTCCGGCCGCTGGTCCGGGGGCACGGCCCCGACCCGATCCTCGCTTTGCTCAGTGACCGCTACCGGATCGAGCTTCCGCTGGCCGACCTGAGCGGCACCAGCTACGCCGAGGCGACCGCGCTGGTCGCCGACGGGCGGCGGGAGCAGCTCATCGCCGGCATCGTCGAGCGTTACCGGGAGGTCGAGCGGCGCTGCCCCGCCGTGGTCGTGGTCGGCAGCGACTTCGCCGACGGCGGCGACGGGGCCGGCCCCCGCGAACTGGCCTTCAACGCCCGGCTGGCCACCGAGTTCGGCAGCGTGGTGGTGCCCGTCGTCGACGGCTTCGGGCAGGAGCCGGCGGCGATCGCGGCCGCCGCGCGCGGGGCGTACCACGATCTGGAGGACCTGGGGGCGACTGTGCTGGCGGTGATCGCCAACCGGGTTCCCGGCCCGATGACGCTGCCCGAGCTGCCCGTGCCCACGTACGCCATCCCGGAGGTGCCGACCGTGTCGGCGCCGACGGTGGCCGAGGTGGCGGCGGCGCTCGGCGCCACCCTGCTCGCCGGTGACGACGACGCGCTCAGCCGCGACGTGCTCGACTACGTGGTCGGGGCCGCGCACGTGCCGACGCTGCTGGACCACCTGACCGAGGGCGCCCTGGTGATCACCCCCGGCGACCGGTCCGACCTGCTGGTGGCGGCGAGCGCCGCGCACGTGGCCGGGCAGGTCTCCGTCTCGGGGCTGGTGCTGACCCTCGGCGAGCAGCCCGACCCGCGCGCGATGCGGCTGGTCGAGGGCCTCAACACCGGGCTCGCGGTGCTCTCCGTGCCCAGCGACAGCTACGACACCGTGGCCGCCTCCAGCCGGATCGAGGGGCGACCCAGCGCGGCCAACCCGCGCAAGGTGGAGGCCGCGCTCGGCGCGTTCGAGCGCTGCGTGGACACCGACGACCTGGCCCGCCGGCTGCGGGTCAGCCGCTCCGAGCGGGTCACCCCGCTGATGTTCGAGTACGACCTGATCGACCGCGCCCGGGCCCGGCGCCGGCACCTCGTGCTGCCGGAGGGGGCGGAGGAACGGATCCTGCGGGCCACGGAAATCCTGCTGCGCCGGGGCGTCGCCGACATCACCCTGCTCGGCCGCCCCGACGACGTCGCCCGGCGCACCCGCGAGCTGGGCATCGACATCACCGGCGCCCAGGTGGTCGACCCCGTCGCCAGCGAGTGGCGCGACGAGTTCGCCGCCACGTACGCCGAGCTTCGCGCGCACCGCGGCATGACCCCCGACCTGGCCCACGACATCGTCGCCCAGCCGAACTACTTCGGCACGCTGATGGTCCAGACGGGGCACGCCGACGGGATGGTCTCCGGCGCGACGCACACCACCGCCGCCACCATCCGTCCCGCGTTCGAGATCATCCGGAACGTGCCGGGCGTCTCGGTGGCCTCCAGCGTCTTCTTCATGCTGCTCGCCGACCGGGTGCTGGTCTACGGCGACTGCGCCGTCAACCCCGACCCGGACGCCGCCCAGCTCGCCGACATCGCCATCTCCTCGGCCGACACCGCCGCCCGGTTCGGCATCGAGCCCCGGGTCGCGATGCTCTCCTACTCCACCGGCAGTTCGGGGGCGGGCGCCGACGTGGAGAAGGTCGCGGCGGCCACCAAGCTGGTCCGCGAGCGCCGGCCCGACCTGCTCGTCGAGGGGCCCATCCAGTACGACGCGGCCATCGACCCGGCCGTGGCGGCGACGAAGCTGCCCGGCAGCGACGTCGCCGGCCGGGCCACGGTCTTCATCTTCCCGGACCTCAACACCGGCAACAACACGTACAAGGCGGTGCAGCGCTCCGCCGGGGCGGTGGCCGTCGGGCCGGTGATGCAGGGCCTGCGCCGGCCGGTCAACGACCTGTCCCGGGGCGCCACCGTGCCGGACATCGTCAACACCGTGGCGATCACCGCCATCCAGGCCGCGGCCACCGAGGAGTCGTCATGAGCGGTCCCGCCGCCCCGCAGGAGCGCCCGGCCGGTCGCGTCCTCGTCCTCAACTGCGGGTCGTCGTCGGTGAAGTACCGGCTCTTCGACGGCGACCGGGTGGTCGACAAGGGCACCGTGGAGCGGGTCGGCGAGGCCGGCGGCGGTCCGGCCGACCACGAGACTGCCGTCCGGGGCATCCTCGACGGGCTGGACCTCACCGGGCTGGCCGCCGTCGGGCACCGGGTCGTGCACGGCGGGAAGCGGTTCGGCGAGCCGGTGCTGATCGACGACGAGGTGCTGGCCGCGATCCGCGACCTGGTCCCGCTCGCGCCGCTGCACAACCCCGCCAACCTGGCCGGCATCGAGGTCGCCCGGGCGGCGCTGCCGGACGTGCCGCAGGTCGCCGTCTTCGACACCGCGTTCCACACCACCCTGCCCGAGGCCGCCGCGACCTACGCGATCGAGCGGGACACCGCCGAGCGGTACGGCATCCGGCGCTACGGGTTCCACGGCACCTCGCACGCGTACGTGTCGCGGCGCACCGCCGAGCTGCTCGGCCGCCCGTACGCCGACGTGAACACGATCACCCTGCACCTCGGCAACGGCGCCAGCGCCTGCGCGGTGGCCGGCGGCCGGAGCGTGGCGACCTCGATGGGGATGTCCCCGCTGGAGGGCCTCGTGATGGGCACCCGCAGCGGCGACCTGGACCCGACCGTGATCTTCCACCTGCGCCGCGAGGGCGGGCTCTCCGTCGACGAGATCGACGACCTGCTCAACCACCGCAGCGGCCTGCTCGGGCTGACCGGCGCCAACGACATGCGCGAGGTGCTCGCCCGCCGGGCGGACGGCGACCCGGCGGCGGCGCTCGCCTTCGACGTCTACTGCCGGCGGATCACCGGCTACGTGGGGGCGTACTACGCACTGCTCGGCCGGGTGGACGCCGTCACCTTCACCGCCGGCGTCGGCGAGCACGCCGCCCCGGTCCGCGCCGCCGCCCTGGCCGGCCTGGACCGGCTCGGCATCGCGGTGGACCCCGAGCGCAACGCCGGCTCCGGCGACCGGGTCGTCTCGCCGGAGGGCGCCGAGGTGACCGTCTGCGTCGTCGGCACCGACGAGGAACGCGAGATCGCCCTCCAGACCCGCGCCGTCATCGAGACCGCTGGCTGACCGCCCGGACCGTCACCCACGCCGGCTCAGCGGCGGGCCTTTCCGCGTCGCCTGGCGGCCCGGGTGCGCCGGACGCGGTCGCGCCCCCGGCCCCGCCGGGGTGGTCCGGGGGCGGGCCGGTCGAACATCCCGGTCG
Organism: Micromonospora sp. DT46; assembly: GCF_049841735.1. Taxonomy (NCBI): domain Bacteria; kingdom Bacillati; phylum Actinomycetota; class Actinomycetes; order Micromonosporales; family Micromonosporaceae; genus Micromonospora; species Micromonospora sp. DT46. Next base: position 60,666 of record NZ_JBNCKW010000002.1, read on the forward strand.
GAACGAGGGCCGCGAAGAGGAAACCCCCGCCCAACGCCGCGCCCAGCAGCCCGAACGGGATGCCGCCCCAGGAGTTGAGGAAGAAGACCGAGTCGTCGGTGTTGCCGTTGGCGGCCACGAACTCCGCCGGCCGCTCCGGATCGACCCAGAGCATCATCTCCTCCGGAGGCTCCTCGACACAGCCGCCGGCCGAGCCGCAGAGGATGCGCTCGTTGTGCTGGACGCCGCCGTACTCGTACCAGACCTGGACGGTGTCGGTGCCGCCGCCGCGTCCGACGGTGTCGCGGCGGTCGCTCACGGTCGCCAGTACCGGGACGCCGTCCGCCCGCAGCCGCTCCGCCTTGATGTGCAGGTGCCACTTGTACGCCCCAATGGCCACCGCGTACGCCAGCCCCGCGAGCAGCAGCACCAGGCCGAGGGCGGCACTGCCCCGGTGGATGCCGCGAAGACCGGAGCGGAGCCTCCGCCACCGCCCCGGAACGCGCCCCGGGCCCGCCGCCGACTCCGGGCTTCCCGTCGGCGGCTCCCCCACGCCCGGCTCCGTGCTTCCCGTCCGCGGCTCCCCCGCGCCCGGCTCCGGGCCTCCAGGCGGCTCCACGCCGGTCAGCCCAGCGCGAGCCAGACGAGGAGGGCGACCAGCACGACCGCGACCGCCGCCGCGCCGACGAGCAGCGGCGTCCGGGACGCGCCGGCCGGGGCCTCGGGCTCGGCGGTGTGGGCGTAGGCGCGGAACGCCTCGGTGTTGCCGCTCGGGTCTGTGCGGTTCTCAGGCATGGCGGTGACCCTAGCGACACCGGTTGCCCGCCGCCGTCCCCGGCGCGCGTCCCGGGGTCAGGTCGAGCCGGCCGGTGGAGACGATCCGGCCGGGTGGTGAGGGCGTCCGGTCCGGACGGCGGGACCGCTGCGGGCCGCCGGACACCTACCGTGGATCCGTGGGGACAAAGCGGCTGGTCGCCGCACTGATGACGACGCTGCTGGCCGGTTGCGCCCCGGCGGGTGCCGCCGCGCCCGGCACACCGCCGCCGGCCCGTCCGGCGCCCGTGGCCGCCTACGCCGTCGGCGTACGCACGTTCACCGTCGACCCGACCTCGGCGCGCCCCCTGCCGGTGACCGTCTGGTACCCGGCGGAGGGCGACGCCGTGGCCGCCGGGCGCTTCCCCGTGGTGGTCTACAGCCACGGGCTGCACAGCCTGCCCGAGCTGCACGCCGGGCTGACCGCGCGCTGGGCCGCCGCCGGGTTCGTGGTCGCCGCCCCGGCCTACCCGCACACCCGGCGCGGCGCGGCCCGGTTCAGCCGTGCCGACGTACGCCACCAGCCGGCCGACGGCTGGCGGCTGATCCGGCACCTGACGCGGCTCGACGCCCGGGCCGGAGACCCGCTCGCCGGGCACCTCGACGTCACCCGGGTCGCCGCCGCCGGCCACTCGGCGGGCGGCTTCACCACGGCCGGCATGTTCACCTCCGGACGCTCGGGGCGGCTGCGCGCCGGCATCGTGATCGCCGGCGGCGGAACGGCCGGCAGCTTCGCCGGGCCGGCGGCCCCACTGCTCTTCGTGCACGGTACGGCGGACAAGATCGTGCCGGCGACGGTCGGCCGCGCCGCATACCAGCGCACGACCGGCCCCACCGCCTTCCTGAGCCTGCTCGGGCAGGGCCACGGCGAGTACCTGAACCCGGGGCGGCCCGGCTTCGACCAGGTCCTGGCCACCACCACCGACTTCCTCCGCTGGACGCTCTACGGCGACCCGGCCGCCGGCCGCCGGCTGCCCGGCGACGCCCGCCGCCCCGGCGTGACGCTCTACGAGACCCGCCCCGCCCGCTGACCCTCCCGAGCGGACGCCCGGCGCCCGGCCGGTCCCCGTCTGGACGCCGGAGCGGCCCCGGCGGGCGAAGGACGCCGCCGGTCTCGCCCGCCTGAGTGCCACCGAGCGGCAGTCGGGATCGGTCGACGCTCCGCCGGCCTCCGAGCCGCCGCCCGCCCAGGCCGATGGAAACTACTCATCAGGAGAGCGGGCTGGTGCGCCAACCAACGGTGATCAGGACGCCATGGACCCTAAAACCACCGGATAACGTCCATGGCGTCCTGATCACCGGGGCACCACCAGCGGCCCGGGCGCGGGCAGCGCAGCGGATGGCGGCGTACTGCGGCGGTCTGCGGCGGAGCGGGGCGCGCCGCGAGGCACAATCGTTCCCATGCCGCGACGTGTCACCCCCGCCCTGCTCGCCTCCGCACTGCTCACCGCCGGTCTGGTCGGCTGCTCCGACGACGCCGGGCCGGCCCCGCAGGCGGCAGGCTCCCAGGCGGCTCCGCAGGTGACGGCCTCGGCGCCGCCCGCACAGGCGGCCGGCCCCACCCCGCAGGTGCCCGTCGGCACCGCACCCGAGAAGGCCTTCGCCGTCGGCGTACGGCAGCTGAAGCTGAACCGCGACGGGAAGCGCCCGCTGCCGGTGACCGTCTGGTACCCGGCCGCCGGAAAGCCCGGCGGGCAGCCGGAGCGGTCGGCGGACGCCGCCACGGGGAAGTTTCCCGTGGTGATGTTCAGCCACGGGTTGAGCGCCCGACCGGCCGACTACGAGACGCTGCTCACCCGCTGGACGGCGGTCGGGTTCGTGGTGGCCGCGCCGACCTTCCCGCACACCGCGCGGGGTGGCGACGGCAACGTGCTCGACGTGCTCAACCAGCCGGCCGACGTGTCGTACGTGCTGACCCAGGTCCTCGCCCTCGACGGCAAGGACGGCGACCCGCTGCGCGGCCGGCTGGCCACGGACCGGGTGGCGGCGGCCGGGCACTCGGCCGGCGGGGTGACCACCATCGGCCTGTTCACCGCCGGCCGGGACGAACGGCTGGACGCCGGGGTCGTCTTCGCCGGCACGGCGCTCGGCGTCGGCACCGCCTTCGCGGGCGCCGCCGCCCCGCAGCTCTTCGTGCACGGCGAGGCCGACGAGGTGGTCGAGTACGCCGCCGGCAAGGCCGCCTACGACAGGGTGCCCTGGCCGAAGGCGATGCTGAGCCTGCCGAAGGGCGACCACGGTCGGGCGCTGCTCAGCGACGGCGCCTCGCTGCGGGTGGTCTCGGACACCACGGTCGAGTTCCTGCGCTGGTCGCTCTACGGCGACCAGGCCGCCAAGGGCCGCATCCCCACCGACGCCGCCCGCGACGACGTCGCCACCCTCGACAACCGCCTCTGACCGACGGTGGCCTCCCTGGCCGGGAAGGCCACCGGGCCCGGCGACACCGACGGTGGCCTCCCGACCGGGGAGGCCACCGGGCCCGGCGACACCGACGGTGGCCTCCCGACCGGGGAGGCCACCAGGGCCCGCTCGTCGCGGGCCCCACGGCGACGGCGGGCCTCAGGCGGTGTGGTCGACGACGACCTTGCCGAAGACGTCGCCGGAGTGCAGGCGGGCGAAGGCGTCGGCGACCTCGCCGAACGGGAGCACGGAGTCCACCACCGGGCGCACGCCGCGCTCGGCGCAGAACGCGAGCAGGGCGGCCAGCTCGTCGGGGGTGCCCATCGAGGTGCCCAGGATCTCCAGCTGCATGGCGAAGACCCGGCGCAGGTTGACCTTCGGCTCGTGTCCCGAGGTGGCGCCGGAGACCACGATCCGGGCCATCGGCGCGGCGGACTTCAGCGAGTGGTCGAAGGTGGCCGCGCCGACCGTCTCGATCACCACGTCGACCCGTTCCGGCAGCCGGGCGCCGGGCTCGACGGCGGTGGCGCCCAGCTCGGCGATCCGTTCCCGCTTGGCGGCGTCCCGGCTGGTCGCGTACACCCGCTTGCCCATCGCGGCGGCGAGCGCGACGGCCGCGGTGGCCACGCCCCCGCCGGCACCCTGGACCAGCACGGCGTCGGCGTCGTCGACCCGGCCCACGGTGGTCAGCATCCGCCACGCGGTCAGCCAGGCCGTCGGCAGGCAGGCCGCGTCCGTCGCCGCCAGGCCCGCCGGCAGGGCCAGCAGGTTCGACCGGGGTACGGCGACCCGCTCGGCCAGCGTGCCGGGGAAGTGCTCCGAGAGGATGGAGATGCCGCGCGGGTCGCCCGGGGTGGGGATGACCGGGTAGACGACGACCTCGTTGCCGTCCGGGTCCACCCCGACGGCGTCGCAGCCGAGGATCATGGGCAGCTGCTCGGCGCGCAGCCCCACCCCCCGCAGGGACCAGAGGTCGTGGTGGTTGAGGGAGCTGGCCCGCACCTGCACGGTCACCCAGTCGTCGGCCGGGTGGGTCGGCTCGGGCTGCTCGCCGACGGTGAGCGCGGCGAGCGGGTTGGCGTCGTCGAAACGGGAGACGAAGGCGGCACGCATGATCGGCACGGTAACAAGCCGAGCCCCCGGCAAGAAGGGCACCGACGCGAGGAAGGGCTCCTTCCTGTCGCCTGAGCGATAGGAAGGAGCCCTTCCTCACACGTTCAGCGGGTGACGCCGTCGCGGCGGGCGGCCTCGGCGACCGCCTCGGCCACCGCGGGGGCGACCCGGGGATCGAGCGGGGACGGGACGATCGCCTCGGCGGTGAGCGACTCGGCCACCACGCCGGCGATCGCGTCGGCGGCGGCGACCTTCATGCCCTCGGTGATCCGGGTGGCCTTGGCGTCCAGCGCGCCCCGGAACACACCCGGGAAGGCCAGCACGTTGTTGATCTGGTTGGGGTAGTCGCTGCGGCCGGTGGCGACGACCGCCACGTGCCGGGCGGCCACCTCCGGGTGCACCTCGGGCGTCGGGTTCGCCAGGGCGAACACGATGCCGCCGGGGGCCATGCCGGCGACCGCCGCCTCGGGGATCTGCCCGCCCGAGACGCCGATCAGCACGTCCGCGTCGCGCAGCGCCTCGGTGATGTCGCCCTCGCGACCGTCGGCGTTGGTGGCCGCCGCCAGCTCGGCCTTGGTGCCGGTCAGTTCAGGCCGGTGCCGGCCGATGATCCCCTTGGAGTCGCAGACGACCACCTGGTCGGGGTTCACGCCGCCGGCGATCAGCATCTTCGTCACCGCGACCCCGGCCGCGCCGGCGCCGCTGACCGTCACCCGCAGGTCGCCGAGCTTGCGGTCGAGCAGCCTGGCGGCGTTGCGCAGGGCGGCGAGCACGACGATCGCGGTGCCGTGCTGGTCGTCGTGGAAGACCGGGATGTCCAGGGCCTCGTCGAGGCGGCGCTCCACCTCGAAGCAGCGCGGGGCGCTGATGTCCTCCAGGTTGATCCCGCCGAACGACGGGGCCAGCGCCCGCACCACGGCCACGATCTCGTCGACGTCCTGGGTGTCCAGGCAGACCGGCACCGCGTCGACGCCGCCGAACTGCTTGAACAGCACCGCCTTGCCCTCCATCACCGGCAGCGAGGCGCGCGGGCCGATGTTGCCGAGCCCGAGTACGGCCGAGCCGTCGGTGACGACCGCGACGGTGTGCGACGCCCAGGTGTAGTCGTCGGCGAGCGTCGGGTCGGCGGCGATCGCCTCGCAGACCCGGGCCACACCCGGGGTGTACGCGAGGGAGAGGTCCTCGCGGCTGGTCAGCGGGACGGTCGAGGCGACGGCCATCTTGCCGCCCCGGTGCAGTCGGAAGACGGGATCAGCGGGGTCCACGGTGGACGATGACATGGTGACTCCAGGATCTGTCGAGCAGACGGGGCGGCCGGCGCGGACGCGAGGTGAGGCGCCGAGCGGCGGCACGCGGTGCGGGGGTCACCCGGGCACGTCTGGAGCATAGTGTCGCCACCGTCACACCGGTGTGAGCGGGGTCATATCCGCTGTGGGCGCACCCGCGCGGGCCGGGGCCAGTAGCGGGCCACCACGCGGCCCCGCACGTCGGCCACCCCGTACGCCCGGGAGTCGTCGGTGACCAGGCCGTTGTCGCCGCGCAGCCACCACCCGCCGTCCTGGGCGCGGATCGCGCGCTTGACCACGAGCAGGTCGGGGCGGCTGCGGAAGACCGCGACCACGACGTCGCCGGGGCGGACCGCCCGGCCGCCGGGGCGGACCAGCACCGCGTCGCCGTGCCGCAGCGTGGGCGACATGGACGGACCGGTCACCAGCACCGCGGTCAGCGGCCACCGCAGCCGGGGGGCCACCGTCGGGTGATCGGTCCCCATTGGTTTCCCCTCCACCCGGCCTCCCCGGAGCGCGTCCAGGAGTAATGTCGTCTTGGATCATCGCAAACTTCCCATGGAGGATCCTGATGCGACTTCCGCGCATCCTTACGCCCCGCGTGACCGCCAGCGCCCACTGCGACCTGCCCTGCGGCGTCTACGACCCGGCCCAGGCCCGGATCGAGGCCGAGTCGGTGAAGGCGATCTGCGAGAAGTACCAGGCCAACACCGACCCCGAGTTCCGCACCCGCGCCATCCTGATCAAGGAGCAGCGCGCCGATCTGGTGAAGCACCACCTGTGGGTGCTGTGGACCGACTACTTCAAGCCGGCCCACTTCGAGAAGTACCCGCACCTGCACCAGCTGTTCAACGAGGCCACCAAGCTGGCCGGCGCCGCCGGCGCGAAGGGCGGCACCGACCCGTCCAAGGCCGACGAGCTGCTCCAGAAGATCGACGAGATCTCCAAGATCTTCTGGGAGACCAAGCAGGCGTGACCCTCACCGGTCCGCCGACGATCCGGCCGGCACGTCCCGAGGACGTGCCGGCCGTCGTCGTCATGGCGCAGGAGTGGGTTCCCCGCCAGCTCAGCGGGGCCGCCCCCGATCGCTCCCGCGGCACACGTGGCGGTCCCCACACGTTCGGGCGACCGAGCGGGTAGAGTCCCCGACCGGGGGGATGAGTGGTGACTCAACTGACCGGGCAGCCGACGACCGACGACGACGTCGTGCACCTCACCGTGCCCGCGGACGGGGGCTACCTCGGGGTGCTACGTACCGCCACCGCGGGGCTCGCGGCGCGGCTGCAGTTCGCCCTCGACGAGATCGAGGACCTGCGCATCGCCGTCGACGAGGCGTGCGCGATGCTGCTCGCCATCGCCACCCGCGACGCGGAGCTCGACTGCCGCTTCGCAGTCACGGACGACGCGCTCACCGTGGAGGTGACCGTGCCGACCGTCCGCGGCGCGACGCTCCCCGCCGAGTCGTCCTTCGCCTGGAAGGTGCTCACGGCGCTGACCACGGCGGCGGCCGCGACGGCCTCCGACGGCCGGGCCACCATCTCGCTGCTCACCCGCCGCGCCTCCGGCTACTGACCGGCCGCCCACCCGGCGCCGGGCCGCGCGGGCCCAGCGGGGTCACTCGAAGCCGAGGGCCCGGGTGGTGGGGGTGCTCACCAGCAGAGCGGTCATCCCGAGGCCGAGCGCCATCAGCGGTACGCCGAGCCACCCCATCCCGCCCTGGACCATGAACCAGCCGATGGGCAGCAGCATCAACTGGAGCACGATCGCCGGTGCCCGGGCTCCCGCCTTCCGACGCGCCAACGCGCCGCCCAGCGCCCAGAGGGCCGCCGCCGCGCCGATGGCGAACGCGGTCACGAGCAACGCCGACGTGAGGTCGGTGGTCGTGGCGGTGAGATCGGCCCAGAGCAGCCACGCGGCGACCAGTCCCACGGCGACCGCCTCGGCCCGCAGCAGCCGGACCGCCCAGCTGAGGGTGGCGGGGATCGGGTCGGAGTCGATGGTCACGCGCGCCACGATACCCGTGGTGGCGCGCGGTACAGTGCCGCCCATGCGGGCCGTCCTGGTGGTCAATCCGAAGGCCACCACCACCAGCGAGCGCAGCCGGGACGTCCTGGTCCGGGCACTGCGCAGCGAAGTCGACCTCTCCGTGCGCTACACCCGGCGACGGGGCCACGCGACCGACCTGGCGCGCGAGGCGGCCGAGGAGGGCGTCGACGTCGTCGTCACGCTCGGCGGCGACGGCACGGTCAACGAGGTCGTCAACGGCCTGATGGCGGCGCAGCCGCCGACCATACCCGCCAGCACCACGCCGGCCGAGCGGCTGCCCGCCCTGGCGACCGTGCCGGGGGGCTCGACCAACGTCTTCGCGCGGGCGCTGGGCCTGCCCCGGGACTGGCCGGACGGGACCAGCATGATCCTGGAGGGCCTGCGGCTGGGCCGCTACCGGACGATCGGGCTCGGCCGGGCCGACGACCGCTACTTCACCTTCTGCGCGGGCTTCGGCCTCGACGCGGCCGTCATCCACCGGGTGGAGCAGGCCCGCCGGCGGGGCCGGGTCTCGACGCCCGCGCTCTACTTCCGGTCCACCGCGGCCCAGTACTTCCTCAACTCCGACCGCCGCCATCCGGCGATCAGCCTGGAGCGCCCGGACGAGTTGGCGGAGGGCGAGCTGGCGACGGTCATCATCCAGAACACCGCGCCGTGGACGTACCTGGGCGACCGCGAGGTCAACCCGAACCCGGAGGCGTCGTTCGATCTGGGCCTGGACGTGCTCGCCCTGCGGCAGCTCCGGGTGGCCAGCACGACACGCACGGTGACGCAGTTCTTCTCCCGGACCCCGGATCCGCACGGCCGCCAGGTGCTGCGGCTGCACGATGTAGCGGAGTTCACCCTGGTCTCGGCCCGTCCGCAGGCGTTCCAGCTCGACGGCGACTACCTTGGCGAGCGGGAAAAAGTCAGATTCACATCCATTCCCGCCGCACTGAGAGTAATCTGCTAGGTCTCGGGTACTGCCCTAGGTCGACGCGGCCGCGACACCGGACCGATGCGACGGCCGCCACACCGAGGGGCTGTGCCGGAAATGTCAGCAATGTCACGCGGACTGTACTATATTGATCCTCGACAGTGGTACGCCGGGTAACCAGGAAGGCGCTGGAATCCGGACAAAGGGGTTGTGGGCTTGCTCACCGCCCGGAGTTTTTCCGAGCGTCACCCTTGACATCCCGGGCGTTCGTGAAAGTATTCACAAGCGAACTTGAGTTACCGGGACATTGTTTGGATAGGCTCGTCAGGTTGAGCTGTTCCAGCAGGTCCGCGGGGCCGACACAGCCTGCTCACGCACTGCCGAATAGGCGTACGCGAACCGTCACCATTCGGCGCTGCGGATGCATATAGGAAAAGCAACAGAAAGCAATCTCTGCCACCCACCCAGAATGAGGAGTGTTGCCGCCATGGACTGGCGTCACCATGCTGTCTGCCGCGACGAGGACCCGGAACTGTTCTTCCCGATCGGGACGTCCGGGCCGGCTCTCCTGCAGGTCGAGCAGGCCAAGGCCGTCTGCCGGCGCTGCTCCGTGACCGACCAGTGCCTGCAGTGGGCGCTGGAGTCCGGTCAGGACGCTGGCGTCTGGGGCGGGATGAGCGAGGAGGAGCGGCGGGCTGTCAAGCGCCGCGGTGGCCTCCGGGTGCTGCGCGCTCACTCCGCCTGATCCCCCACGCACCAGTCAGTACGCCCCGGCCGGGTACGCCCGCCGGGGCGTGCTGCTGTCCGAGCCTGTATTCGTGATCCGGATTCCGATCACGACCCGGCCGTGATCCCGGCCAACCGGCTCGCCGCGTCCACGCGCCGCAGGACCAGATCGGCCAGCTCCGGCGCGTCGGTCAGCGGGGCGGACACCGCCACCGCACCGGCGCCCCGCGCCGCCGTGGCGACGGCGTCGTGGAACAGGCCCGGAGCCAGGAAGTACGCCGACACCGCCACCCGCCCGGCGCCCCGCGCCCGCAGCCGCGCCACCGCCGCCGCGACGGCCGGCGGGGCCGCCGAGGCGTACGACACGCGGGTGGGCACGCCGAGACCGGCGCGCAGCGCGGCGGCCACCCGGCCCACCGACCCGCGCGCCCGGGCGTCCCTGGTGCCGGCCGCGGCCAGCACCAGCCCGTCGAAGCGCCCCGCCCCCGCCTCACCCAACCGCCGGTGCAGGCCCGCCAGCAGACCGGCGTCCACCGCCCCGTCGGCCGGGCCGAGCACGTCGGTCACCCGTACCGCGATCGGTGCCCCCGACTCCCGGGCGGCCGCGACCGCCGCCGGGACGTCCACCCGCCGGTGGTACGCCGCCGTGAGCAGCAGCGGCACCAGCACGGCCCGGGGGTGCCCGGCGGCGGCCAGGTTCCGCAGCACGGTCGCCGGTCCCGGCTCGGTGTGGTCCAACCAGCTGGCCAGCACCGGCGTGCCCGGCCGGGCGGCCGACACGGCCCGGGCCAGCGCCCGGGTCGCCTCGGCGGCCCTCGGGTCCCGGCTGCCGTGGGCGACCAGGACCACCGGGTCGGCCACCTCCGACAGCCCGACCGGCCGCCACGACCCGGGCGCTCCTGACGGCCCGGCCGGTCCCGACGGCCCGGGCGCCCCCGACGCGGGAGAGCCCGGCCCGGACGCCCCCGACGCGGGAGAGCCCGGGACCGGCCCGGTCAGACGTGCAGGCCGCACTCGGTCTTCTCGAACATCGCCCAGCGGCCGGCCCGGGGGTCCTCCCCCGCCTTCGTGCGGCGGGTGCAGGGCCAGCAGCCGATCGAGCCGTAGCCCTGCTTGAACAGCTCGTTGACCGGCACGTTCCAGCGGGCGACGTAGGCGTCCACGTCGGCCTGCCGCCAGGCCGCGATCGGGTTGACCTTGACCTTGCCCCGGCGCGCGTCGAAGGTCACCACCGGCGTGTTCGCCCTGGTCCGCGACTCGTCCCGGCGGAGCCCGGCGGCCCAGGCGTCGTAGCCGGCGAGCGCCCGCTCCAGCGGCTCCACCTTGCGCAGCTGGCAGCAGTCGTCCGGAGCCTTGTTGAACAGGCGCGGGCCGTACTGGCCGTCCTGCTGGCCCACGGTCAGGCGCGGCCGGATCGAGCGCACGTTCACCGGCAGCGTCCGGGCCACCTCGTCGCGGACCCGGAGCGTCTCCGGAAAGTGCAGTCCGGTGTCGAGGAAGACCACGTCCACCCCCGGGGCGACCCGGGAGACCAGATGGGCCAGCACGGCGTCGGCCATCGAGCTGGTGACGCAGAACCGGGCACCGAAGGTCTCGGCCGCCCAGCGCGCGATCTCCAGCGCCGGCGCGCCCTCCAGGTCCCGGCCGGCCGCCTCGGCCAGCGCGCGCAGCTCGTCGGGGCCGCGCCGGGCCGCGTCGGCCGGAGCCGGAGCGCCCAGGCCGACCAGGCCCAGGCCCGTCGCCGAGACGAGACCGGGCCGGTCGCCCGTGCCCCCGCTCACCGGGCCACCGCCCGGCCGAGCAGGCCGGTGAACTTCACCGTGAACACCCGGGCGCACGCGTGGCACTCCCAGGCGCCGTGGCCGGCCTCACTCGGCCGCAGGTCCTCCTCGCCGCAGTACGGGCAGTACAACGGCGCGGAACGGGTCTCGCTCATCGCGTCACCTCGCTTCGCTCGACACCGCGACGAGGCCCCACGGCACCGCTGGTTCGCTCGCTTCGATCGCTCATCGGAGTTCCTCCTCGTCGACCCTGATCACCCAGTTGGCGAACGTCTCGCCCGTCTCCCGGCCGGCCAGGTAGCGCCGGGCCAGCCGCTCCACGTACGCCGGAAGCTCCTCGGCGGTGGTCTTCAGACCGCGCAGCTTGCGGCCGAACCCGGCCGTCTGTCCCTCGGCCATGCCGAGCCCGCCGCCGAGGTGGACCTGGAAGCCCTCCACCTGGCGGCCGTCCGGGCCGACGACGAGCTGGCCCTTGAGGCCGATGTCGGCGACCTGGGTGCGGGCGCAGGCGTTGGGGCAGCCGTTGAGGTGGATGGAGATGTCGGCGTCGAAGTCGCGCAGCCGCTCCTCCAGCCGGGCCACCAGTTCCTCGCCGCGCGCCTTGGTCTCGACGATGGCCAGCTTGCAGTACTCGATGCCGGTGCAGGCCATCGTGCCGCGCCGCCAGGCCGACGGCTGCGCCTCCAAGCCGATCCCGCGCAGCTCGCGCATTAGCGAGTCGGTCCGCTCCGGCGCCACGTCCAGCACCAGCAGCTTCTGGTACGGGGTGAGCCGCACCCGCCCGCTGCCGTGCGCCTCGACCACGTCGGCCAGGCGGGCGAGCTGCCCGCCGGATACCCGGCCCACCACCGGGGCAGCCCCGACGTAGTTGCGCCCGTCGCGCTGCGGGTGCACCCCGATGTGGTCCACCGGCCTGTCGGGCAGCTGCGGGGCCGGGCCGTCGAGCAACGCCCGGCCCAGGTACTCCTTCTCCAGCACCTCGCGGAACTTCTCCACGCCCCAGTCGGCGACCAGGAACTTCAGCCGGGCGCGGTTGCGCAACCGGCGGTAGCCGTAGTCGCGGAAGATGCCGACCACGCCCGCCCAGACGTCCGGCACCTCCTCCAACGACACCCAGACGCCGAGCCGCTTGGCCAGCATCGGGTTCGTGGACAGGCCGCCGCCGACCCAGACGTCGAAGCCCGGCCCGTGGTCCGGGTGGTCCACCCCGAGGAAGGAGATGTCGTTCGCCTCGTACGGGGTGTCGACCAGCCAGGAGATGGAGGTCTTGAACTTGCGCGGCAGGTTGGAGTACGCCTTGTCGCCCACGTAGCGGCGGACGATCTCGTCGACCGCCGGCGTCGGGTCGAGCAGTTCGTCGCGGGCCACCCCGGCGACCGGGCTGCCCAGCACCACCCGGGGGCAGTCGCCGCACGCCTCGGTGGTCTGCAGGCCGACCGACTCCAGGCGGCGCCAGATCTCCGGCATGTCCTCGACCCGGATCCAGTGGTACTGGATGTTCTGCCGGTCGGTGATGTCGGCGGTGTCCCGGGCGAACTCGCGGGAGATGTCCGCGACCACCCGCAGCTGCGCCAGGCTCAGCTCGCCCCCGTCCACCCGGACCCGGAGCATGAAGAACTCGTCCTCCAGCTCGTGCGGCTCCAGCACGGCCGTACGGCCGCCGTCGATGCCCGCCTTGCGCTGGGTGTAGAGGCCCCACCAGCGGAAGCGGCCACGGAGGTCCTGCGGATCGATCGAGGCGAACCCCTGGTGGGCGTAGATGTTCTCGATCCGGGCCCGTACGTTCAGCGGGTCGTCGTCCTTCTTGATCCGCTCGTTGGGGTTGAGCGGCTCGCGGTGACCGAGCGCCCACTGACCTTCACCTCGGGGCCGGCGGGGAGTCCGGGCCGGTCGGGGGGACGTCGGGTCCCCGGCCCGGGCCGGGATGCTGCTGACCGCCATGGCGGCGTCCTCCGTTGTCTGCGGTGCCTCGGGAACACGCAAGGCGCGCGGCCGACCCGTCGGAACGGGCTGGCGACAACGGTGTCGGAACAGCCGGCGCGCGGCGCGCCCGAGACAGAGTGATCGGGCGTCGTCAGTGGGCCGGACAGATCGCGCTGCGCACGCGGCCGTAGTCGACGTGGCGACGAGCCACGAAGCGGCGGACGACAGCGGCGGTCATGGAGGTCATGCTGCCACACCCGACGGGGGCCGGCCAACGAGTGCGTGCGGGATCCCACATCACGGGCCACACGTCGCGGGCGCGCCGAGACCGCTGACGCCGCGCCCGATCGGCGGATCGGCGCACCGGACGGCCGGACTGTGTGACGCTGCGGTATGTGACCGGTTCCGCTGACCCGCCCGGCGACCGCGTCCCGCCGGTGCGCGAGGCGGTGAGCGGGCCGGATCGCACGGGCCGGCTGATCTGGATCGGGCCGAGCCTGGCCACGCTGGCCGTGGTGCTGACCGGGATCGACCACGCGCAGCCGTGGCGCGACGAGCTGGCCACCTGGAGTGCGGCGAGCCGGTCCCCCGGGGACCTGGTCCGGCTAGCCGGCACCATCGACGCCGCCACCAGCCCCTACTACCTGTTCATGCACGCCTGGGTGGCCGTCTTCGGCGACTCGGTGACCGCGCTGCGGCTGCCCGCCGCCCTGGCCATGGCCGCTACGGCCGGGCTGACCGCGTTCCTCGGGCAGCGCCTGCTCGGCGCCCGGGCCGGGCTGCTCGCCGGGCTGCTCCTCGCGGTGCTCCCGGGCACCTCGCGGTACGGCCAGGAGGCCCGCCCGTACGCGCTGGCCACCTTCCTGGCGGTGCTGGCGACTCTGCTGCTGGTCGAGGCGACGGCCCGACCCCGGTGGACGCGCTGGGCCGGGTACGCCGTCGCCGTGGCCGCGCTCGGGCTCACCCACCTGGTCGCGCTCACCCTGCTCGCCGCGCACGCGGTGGCGGTGCTCGCCACCCGCCGTACGGGGCCGCCGAACCGCCCGCTGCGCTGGGCGCTCACCCTGCTGCCCACCGTGCTGCTGCTGACCCCGCTGGTGCTGCTCGCCAGGGAACAGCGCTCCCGGCAGCTCGGCTGGGTGGATGCCGTCCGCCCCGACGACCTGGCCGCGCTCGCGGGCGGGGTGGCGCAGAGCGGGGTGGTGGGCGGGGTCCTGGTGGGCCTCGCGGCGCTCGGCGCGGCGCGCCTGGGCCGGCGCGCCCTGCTGCCCGGGCTCGCCGTGCTGCTGCCCGTGCTGCTGCTCTTCGCCGCGGGGCTGGTCGTACCGCTCTGGGTGCCCCGGTACCTCGTCTTCGTGGTGCCCTTCGCCTGCCTGCTCGCGGGCGCGGCGCTGGCGACGGTGCCGCTGCCGCCCGCGCTGGCCGTCGTCGCCCTGGCCGGGCTGCTCGGGCTGCCCGACCAGGCGGCGCTACGGCGTACCCACGAGTGGCCGCGCAGCGCGACGGTGGACTACCGGGGCGCGGCCCGGATCGTCGCCGACGGCCAGCGGCCGGGCGACGCGGTCGTCTACTCCCCCCGGCAGAGCTGGCTCTTCCTCGACCTGGGTCTCGCGTACCACCTGGGCAACCGTCGGCCCCGCGACGTGCTGGTGACGCAGGGCCAGGCCCGCAGGGGGGACCTGTGGGCCGCCGAGTGCACCCGGCCGGCCGAGTGCCTGGCCGGCGCGGAACGGGTCTGGCTGGTCGTGGCCGGCCGTCGCGACGATCCGCTGGCCACCGTCACCGGCGCCAAGGGCGACGCGCTGCGCGCCAGCTACACCGTCGAGCGGGTCTGGCCGCGCCCGGGACTCACCGTCGCCCTGCTGACCCGCTGACCCACCCACCCCACCCCGCCCCGGCTCCGGCGACCGGCTTGATCGGTTGACGGGGAGCCGGGGTCGTGGGGCCTCCGGGGCCGGTTTCCGATCAACTGATCATGGCCGCCCCGGCACCCCCGGCCCTCACGCCGGGGTGGGTGGGTCAGCCGGCGGGACGGCCCTCGGGGGCGTTGCGCACCAGCGGGACGACGAGCGTCGCCTCGGTGCCGCCCTTCGCGCCGTCGCGCAGCTCGATGGTGCCGCGCAGCTCGCCGGTGACCAGCGCGCGGACGATCTGCAAGCCGAGGTTGCCGCTCCGCTCGGCGTCGAAGTCGGGCGGCAGCCCACGCCCGTTGTCGGTGACCGAGACGTGCAGCATCTTGCGGAACCGGTGCGCCGACAGCACCACCTCCGGCTCGACCGGACCAGCCGCCTCCGCCACGGGCGCCCCCGGGGCTGGCGCGGCCGGGGCGGGGGTGCCGGGACCGGTCGGGACGGCGGGCGTCTCGGCGGCCGGCGGGAAGCCGTGCTCGACGGCGTTGAGCAGCAACTCGTTGAGCACCATCACCAGCGACGTGGCGACCTCGGCGGGCAGCACGCCGAAGCTGCCCTCGCGGCGCATGCCGACCGTGGCCTCCGTCGCGGCCACCTCCGTGGCGGCGCTGGCCACCCGGTCGACGATGCCGTCGAACTCGACCGCCTCGTCGCTGGACATGGAGAGGGTCTCGTGCACCAGCGCGATGGAGGCGACCCGGCGTACCGACTCCTCCAGGGCGACCCGGGCCTCCGGCATGGACACCCGGCGGGCCTGGAGCCGCAGCAGCGCGGCGACGGTCTGGAGGTTGTTCTTCACCCGGTGGTGGATCTCCCGGATGGTGGCGTCCTTGGTGATCAGGGCGCGGTCGCGGCGGCGTACCTCGGTGATGTCGCGGACCAGCACCAGCGCGCCAATCGGCACCCCGGCGGGCATCAGCGGCAGCGCCCGGGTGAGCATCGTCGCGCCCCGCGCGTCGATCTCCCGGCGGGGCGGCGCCTCGCCGCGCAGCGCCGCGAGGATGC
The DNA here is from genome assembly GCF_049841735.1 of Micromonospora sp. DT46. Lineage (NCBI taxonomy): Bacteria > Bacillati > Actinomycetota > Actinomycetes > Micromonosporales > Micromonosporaceae > Micromonospora > Micromonospora sp. DT46. The sequence continues at coordinate 76,564 of NZ_JBNCKW010000002.1, forward strand.
CGTTCGCCGCGTCCGTGCCCTCCAGCGGGTCGCTGGCCAGCCGGCGGTGCAGCGCCGCCAGGTCCTCGCCCACCAGGTGGGAGGCGTAGCCCAGCCGCCGGTACGCCGACTGCGCGTTCGGGCTCGCGTAGGTGACCTTGCCGCCGGCGTCGAGCCGGACCAGCCCGTCGCCGACGCGCGGGGCCGACGTGGTCTCCCCGGGATGGCGCGGCGGCGGGAAGGTCCCGTCGGCGATCATCTGGGCCAGGTCGTCGGCGGTGGTGAGGTAGTTCAGCTCCAGCTGGCTCGGGGTGCGCGCGGTGGAGAGGTTGGTGTCCCGCCCCACCACGGCGATCACCTCGCCGGCCTCCCCGTCGGTGGTGCGCAACCGGACCGGGATCGCCTCGTGCCGGGCCGGCACGTCGCCGTACCAGACCGGGTCGCCCTCCCGCCAGATCCGGCCCTGCCGGTGGGCCACCTCCAGGTGGGCCACCTCGGGCCCGCCGACGATCCGCCCCACCTGGTCGTCCAGGTACGCGGTGGGCGCGGTCGTCGGCCGGACCTGGGCGACGCAGAGGAACGCGCCGTCACCGTCCACGGGCACCCAGAGCAGCAGGTCGGCGAAGGACAGATCGGACAGCAACTGCCAGTCGCCGGCGATCCGGTGCAGGTGGTCGATGTCGGCCGGGCGGAGGCGGGTGTGCTCCTCGGCGAGGTTGCGCAGCGTGGACACGTCGACCAGCGTGCCACGACGGGCGTCACATCGTCGCGGTGACCTTCTTCAGCCCGCGCGGCGCGTCCGGGTCCTCGCCCCGGGCGAGCGCCAGCGCCAGCGCCAGGCGCTGCAACGGCAGGATGTCCAGCAGCGGCGCGTACCGCTCGTCGACCTCGGGGACGGCCATCCGGGTGGCGCCCTCGACGTCGGCGGAGCCGACCACCACCACGTCGGCGCGGCGCTCGCCGAGGCGGGGCAGCACCTCGCCCATCGACCGGCCGCCCGGCCCGGAGCCGACCACGGCGAGCACCGGCACGTCCGGGTCGGTCATGGCGAGGGGGCCGTGCAGCAGGTCGGCGCCGGAGAACGCGAGCGCCGGCAGGTACGAGGTCTCCATCAGCTTCAGCGCGGCCTCGCGGGCGGTCGGGTACGCGTACCCCCGGCCGGTGGTGACCAGCTGGCCGGCGAACCGGTAGCGGGGCGCGAGCTGGGTGGGGGTGGTGTCCTCCAGGGTGCGCGCGGCCAGCTCGGGCAGGGCGGCGAGCGCCTCGCGTTCGTCGGCGGGCAGCGCGCCGTCGCCGGCCCGGACGCCCTCGACGAGCATCAGCAGGGCGAGCAGCTCGGCGGTGTAGGTCTTGGTGGCGGCCACCGCGCGCTCGTGCCCGGCGGCGATGTCGACGCTGAGCTCGGCGACGCCGGCCAGCCGGGAGTCGGGCGCGTTGGTGACCGCGAGGGTCAACGCGCCGGAGGCGCGGGCGGTGCGCAGCACCTCGGCGAGGTCGGGCGAGCCGCCGCTCTGGCTGACGCCGACGACCAGCGCGTCGGAGAGGTCCGGCTTCGCGCCGTAGAGGGTGACGACGCTGGGCGAGGCGAGGCCGGCGGGCAGGCCGAGCCGGATCTCGGTCAGGTACGCCCCGTAGAGGGCCGCGTGGTCGGAGGTGCCCCGGGCGGTGAAGACCACGTGCCGCGGGCGGCGCTCCGCGATGACCGCCGCCACCCGGGCGATCGCCCCGGCGTGCTCGGCGGAGAGCAGCCGCTCGTAGCCCGCCGGCTGCTCGTCGATGTCGGCCGCCATGCCGGCCCCTGCACGCGTCACGGAAACTCCTCCCACTGCGCGATTGCCGCGCGTTTCCTGCTCAGTCTTGCACGTTTGAGCTGGCCCGAGCAATCGAACGAACAGTAGTGCGCAGATGATCACCATCTCGACGCAACATCACCTAGGCTTGCCCGGCCCCACCGACCGACGAGCGAGAGGACGACGTGCCCGAGGACGACCGGTCGCTGTCCGCGGCGGAGGAACTTGCCCTGGCCCGTCTGGCCATGGACGACAACGACCTGGCGCACGCCGCCGGTCACGTCGCCGCCGCGCTGGCCCAGGCCCCGACCCTGCCCGAGGTGCACGAGACCCTCGCCCGGCTCGCCGCCACCGACGGCGCGGGCGGCGTCGACCTCTTCCCGCTCCAGGGCCACGCCTTCGTCGGGGCCGTCGTGGCCCGCGCGCACCTGCTCGCCGCCGCCGGCCGGCCCGCCGAAGGGCTGGACCTGCTGGTCGCGGCGACCAGCCACGCGCCGGGGACGGACTGGGCCGGGGTGCCCTGGGTGACCACCCCGGAACTCGCCGAGCGCCTCGAACCGGACCGGGCCGCCCGGATCCTGATGCAGGTCTGCGCCGCCGTGCCCGACCCGGTGCCCCGGGCCGGCCGGACCGCCCTGGCCCCCTACCTGGCGCTGGCCCGCAACGCGGTCACCGTCCACCCCGAGCACGGCCTGCTGCTCGGCGCGGCGTCCGCGCTGGCCAGGCGCGTCGGCGAGGTCGACCTGGCGATCCGTTGGGCCGCCCGGGGCGTACGCGCGGAGCCGTCGAAGATCGGCGAGGTGTGGCTCGGGTACGCGTACCGCAGCGCCGGGCGCACCCGGGAGGCGCTGGCGGCACTCGGCCGCGCCGTCGCGCACGACCCCGACGACCTCACCGTCTACGCCGACATCGCCGGCACGCTCGCCGACAACGGGCGGCTCGACGAGGCGCTCGACTGGATCGACCGGGCGCTGGCCCGGGACCCCTCCTTCGAGTGCGCCGTGCACACCGCGCACCGGCTGCGGCACCAGCGCGACGGCGACGTGGCGCACCTGGTCGCGCTCGCCGACTTCGTCCGGGACCATCCCGACGACACGCACGAGCACGGCGACCTGGCCGAGAGCTGCCGGGGCCGGCCCTGGCTCGGGCAGGTCACCCCGGCGACCGGGCCCGTGGTGGACGCGCTGCGTCAGGCCGTCACCGACGAGCGCGTCGGACTCGGCGCCGTACGGCTGGACCAGCCCCCGCCGCCCAGCGCGCTGCGTGCCGCCGCGACGGCCGCGCCCGGGCTGCGGATCGAGGTGGCCGGCGTGCCCGACCCGGACCCGCGCGAGCCCCGGCGGGCGACCGCCCGGCAGCTCTGGGAGCACGACGGGGCGACGGTCGTGCCCGCCGTGCCGGCGCCCTCACCGGAGGCGGCGGCGCGGCTGCGGCAGCTCGCCCACCCGGCGTGGCCACACCCGCCGGCGGCGTACGACGCGGCGGTCGGCCTGGCCACCCTGGAACTGGACGACCTGCTCGGCCTGCTGGCGCACCCGCCGGAGGCGCCGCCGACCGCGCTGGGCCGGGTACTCGGGCAGGACCCTTCGCTCTGGGTGCGCTGCGTCCAGGTGTGGGCGTGCCTGGGCCTGCTGCACCACCGCACCGACGAGCCGTGGGCGGAGTCGACCCGGCGCCGGGTGCTGCTGGACCTGGTCTGGGGGGTCGAGGACTGGGCCACCGAGGCGGCCCTGTTCGCCCTGGTCACCGCCGCCTGGGTCGACCCTGAGGTGCGCGCCGACGTGGCCCGGGTGGTGACCGAGCGGCTGGCCGACGTGGCAGCGGTCGCCCGGACCCGCCCGGCGCCGATCGCGCCGTCGCTGGCGCACCTGGCCCTGGCCAGCCCGGCCCTGGATCCGGAGACGGCGGCCCTGGCCACCGCGCTGACGGCCACCGCGCCGGTCCCCCGGCCGCGTTCCCGCCTGCGCCGCCTCTGGGGGCTCCTCAGGCGCCGGTGAGCCGTCGCCGCCGGCGGCTCACGCGCCGGTCAGCTCCAGCCGCAGGCCGAGCAGGTGCACCCCGTCCACGGGCACCCAGTCCAGCTCCGGCACCCGCACGAAGCCGCGTCGCCGGTAGAGCCGCTGGGCGGAGGCGGCGAAGCCGTCGCGGACGCAGATGACGACGGCGGCACAGCCCAGCTCGGTCGCCCGCGACACGCAGGCCTCGACCAGCGCCGCGCCGACGCCCCGCCCCTGCGCGGCCGGGTCCACCGCCAGCATCCGGAACTCCGCCTCACCCGCCCGGGACAGCTCGGCGTAGCGGGTGCCGGGCAGGACGAGGGTCACCGAGCCGAGCAGCTCGCCGGTGGCGTCGTCGACGGCGACGAGCACCTCGCCGTCCCGGGCCCGGGACGCCACGTCGGCGAGTACGGCGGCGTAGCCGTGCTCGTTCTTCAGCTGGCCGTCCGCCTCGTACGCGGCCACCGTCAGCCGGGCCACCGCCGCGAAGTCGGCCGGCCCGGCCCGGCGTACCGAGAGGCCGGTCAATCGATCACCGCGATCAGGTCACCGTCCTGCACGACGTCGCCCTCGTTGACCGCGAGCTGCTTGACGACACCGTCGGACTCGGCGACGACCGGGATCTCCATCTTCATCGACTCCAGGATCACCAGGGTGTCCCCCTCGGACACGGTATCCCCGGCCGACGCGACGACCTTCCAGACGTTCGCCACCATCTCGGCGCGGATCTCCTCGGCCATCTTCGGGCCCTCCCTCTCGCGGTTGCCTGCCGACGTATCCAATCATGCGGGCGACCTCCGGCGGGCGTGGAGCGGCGCGGGCCGGGTCGATGATCGACTCAGGGGCGGTCCGCCGGCGGGTCGTGCGGCGTGGCGCGGCGTCGGCGGCCCCGGCGGACGACGGCGGGTGCCGGCCGCACTAGCATCAGCGGGTCGGACCCGGCGCCGGGAGGACCGGTGCGTGCACCGGCGCCGAGATCGTGCGCAGGCGGGATCCGACCATCACGAGGAGGTCACCATGGCGAAGAAGGCCCGCAAGAAGAAGGCCCGCAAGAAGAGCGGCGCGAACCACGGCAAGCGCCCCAACTCCTGACCGGCGGGCCGGGCCCCACGGCCCGGCGTCGACCAGTCGGCGCGGACGCCGGTGGCCCGGGTCGTCACGACCCGGGCCCGC
>NZ_JBNCKW010000002.1:81512-120637 GCF_049841735.1 Micromonospora sp. DT46
CGGGGGGGGGGGCCCCCCGGCCCGGGGGGGCCCCGGGGGGGGCGCCGGGGGGGGCCCGGGGCCTCCCCCCCGGGGCCCCCGGGCGTCCGCTGTCTCCGGGGGCACCGACCTCGGTCGGCTGCCGCGCCCGGCCCGACCTCAGTCGGCAAGCTCCTTCGACTCGGTGGTCTCGAAGACGACCAGCTCGGTGAGGCGCAGCCGCAGCCGCTCCCGCAGCTGGTCGGGCGCGGTCTCGTTGCCGCAGCAGCGGGCCACCAGCGCCCGCACCTCCTGCTCGATGCCGTACTCGCGCAGGCACGGGCCGCACTCGTCGAGGTGGTGCCGGATCAGCGTGCGCCGCTCCTCGGCGCACTCCAGATCCAGGTAGAGGTAGACCTCCGCGATGACCTCGCGGCAATCCGTCTCGTGCGGATCTCCACAGCTCATGTCAGACCTCCCGGCCGGCGGAAGCGGTCGAGCCCTTCTTCGACGCCGCGGCGCTGAAGCCCCGCTCTGCGGCGTACTGTTCGAGCAGCTTGCGCAGGTTACGCCGGCCCCGGTGCAGACGCGACATGACCGTGCCGATCGGCGTACCCATGATGTCGGCGACCTCCTTGTAGGAGAAGCCCTCGACGTCGGTGAGGTAGACGGCCAGGCGGAACTCCTCCGGCAACTGCTGGAGGGCCTCCTTGACGTCGCTGTCCGGCAGCCGGTCCAGCGCCTCGGTCTCGGCCGAACGCAGCCCGCTGGAGGTGTGCGACTCGGCCTCGGCGAGCTGCCAGTCGGTGATCTCGTCGGTCGGCGCCTGGATGGGCTGGCGCTGCCGCTTGCGGTAGGAGTTGATGTAGGTGTTGGTCAGGATCCGGTAGAGCCAGGCCTTCAGGTTCGTGCCCTGCTCGAACTGGTGGAAGGCGGCGTACGCCTTCAGGTAGGTCTCCTGGACCAGGTCCTCGGCATCCGCCGGGTTGCGGGTCATCCGCAGCCCGGCAGCGTAGAGCTGATCGACGAAGGGCATCGCGTCCCGCTCGAAGCGGGCCCTGCGCTCGTCCGTCTTCTCGGTCGTCAACCGCACATCCCCTCGCGTCGGATGCTTTCCCGCCGAGGATACGCGTACGGACGTGCCCGCAGATTCACTTCCGGCGGGTGTGCTCGTACTCACCGTGTGCGTGCTCACCGCGGCCGGGCCGACCGGCGGCACCACCGCGGGCCAGTCCGGGCCGCCCAGCAGCCGTCGCAACTGCCGCGCTCCCCGCTCGTCCCGTTCCCGGACCCGCGTCTCGGTCGGCACCGGTCTCCCCCCTCGCCAGAAATGTCGTCCCGGGGGGTGCAACGCCCCCGACGGGGCGGGGCATTCCGCTCACCTCCCCCGTTCCTGGTCCCGGCGCCGGCGGAGGCCGACGCTGGGACCAGGAAGGGCCTGGGAGGACCGGCGCCGCCCGCCCGAACCGGGCGTCCGGCGCCATCCGATGCAACGACCCGCCGCGGCAGGCGGACACGGCCCGCCGGAGCGCCCGGCGGGGCGGCGGGGGCGGCGTTCAGCCTCGCGCCCAGCCCCGCCCGCGCAGCCAGTCGCGCACCACGGCGGCCGTGCCGGCCGGGTCCCCCCGCAGGTCGTGCCGCTCCCCCGGGCGGGTCACCACGTGCACCCCTGACCCCGGCTCCGGCACCCCGAACGGGTCACGGTCGCCGTTGACCACGAGGGTCGGCAGGCCGGTCGCCAGCTCCGCCGCCCGCGACCGCTCCGGGCGGCCGGGCGGATGCAGCGGGAACGCGAGCGCGACGACCCCGGCGGCGCCCACCGCGGGCGCGGTGCGGCACGCCACCCGCGCGCCGCTGGACCGGCCGCCCACCAGCAGGGGTACGCCGGGATGCCGCTGCCGCAGCACGGCGAGCACGGCGGTCCACGCCTCGTCGAGGTGCCCCGCCGGTGCCGGCGCACGGCGTCCGGCGAGGCGGTACGGCTGGGTCACCCGGGCCACCACCAGCCCGGCGTCGACCGCCGCGTCCCGGAGCGCACGCAGGTCGGGAGCGTCGACGTCGCCGCCCGCGCCGTGCCCGAGCACCAGCAGGGCGCTCGGCGCACCCGCCGGCAGGTCGGTGTCGACCCGGGCGGGCCCGCGCGGGGTGGGTACGTCGTCGTCCTCGGCCATCGGCCCATTCTGCGGCGTCCGGGGCACGACAGGCAGCCGGCCCGCCGAGGTGGCGGGCCGGCTGCGACCGGTTCAGTCGACGGTCAGCTCAGCGGCACCAGGGTGAGCAGCCGGTCCCGGACCGGCGGACCCGCCTCGCGGGCGGCGTCCGGATCCGGTTGCACCTCGTCGCGCCAGGCGACCAGCATCGCCCGCCGTTCGCGCGGTGTGGTGCCGCCCCAGACGCCGTGGCAGTCACCCACGTCCAGCGCCCAGGCCAGGCAGGATCCCTGCACGTCACAGCTGCGGCAGAGCGCGACGGCCGCGTCGGCCGGCTCGTTCGGCGCCGGAAAGAACGTTTCCGGGTCGACGTTCTGGCAGGTTCCCCTGGTGCGCCACGCCTCGTCCTGTCGCCGCTCCCGCAACGCCCGCAACAGCCGCGGATCCCGTCGTGCGGTGGCCACCTCGTGCGGCCGGGGCATACGTGCCCGTGTCATCCACCCACCTCCCCCGTGGGACCGGCAAGATCGGTGTGCGTCGTCCGCCCCGTGCGAGTCGCGCCCACTACCGGCGCTGTGTTGTATCGCACTTCCGGACACCGGGACAAGACTTCACGGCGAATATGGGTGAACGTCGGGGCGACGATTCGCCCGCAACTCTGGCAAATCACGCCCGACAATGTGTCGGACTGTCAGAAGAGCGTCATTTCCTCCGGCGCGGCGGCCCGGGCGAGCGGCACCCTCTCGGTCAACTGCGGCCCGTCGTTACGCACGTCGCCCACCGCCGTGCCCACCGGGCGGATCTCCAGCGCCGCGAGCCAGTCGGGCGGGGGCGGCGCGAGCAGGCCCTCCGGCTCGTCGGTCGACAGCCACGCCCCCCAGCGGTCGCGGGGCAGCAGCAGCGGCATCCGGTCGTGCACCTCGGCCAACTCGCCCAACGCGGCGGTGGTGAGCACGCTGAAGGTCAGCAGCGGGCCGCCGGAGCCGTCCCAGACCGACCAGATGCCGGCGAAGGCGAGCACCGAGCCGTCCGACGGGGTCATGTAGTAGGGCTGCTTGCGCCCGTCGGCCGCGCGGACCCACTCGTACCAGCCGTCGGCGGGGACGAGGCAGCGGCGGCGGGCGAAGGCCCCGGCGTACGCCCGGCTGGTGGCGACCGTCTCGGCGCGGGCGTTGATCATGCGGGCGGCGCCCGCGGGCGACCTGGACCAGGACGGCACCAGGCCCCAGCGGCCGACCGACAGCGCGCGGTGGCCCTCCGGGCTGACCCGCACCAGCGGCACCGGATCGGTGGGCGCGACGTTGTGGTCGGGGCCTACCCCGTCGCCGGTCTCGTCCTGGGACTCGAACAGCGCGCTCAGGTCGCCCGCGCTCCGGGTCGTCGCGTACCTCCCGCACATGCCGCACACGCTAACCCGCCGCGCGCCGCCCGGCTGTCCCGCTGACCGGGAGGACGCGTGCCGGCCGGCGCCACCCGCCGTCGGACGCGGCAGAATGTAACCGTGGGGAACCTGATCGCGACCCGGCCGCCGCAGCCGTGGACCGCTCCGACCGCCTCCGACCCGGTCGCGGCGACGCTGCGCCTGCCCGGGTCCAAGTCGATGACCGCGCGCGCCCTGGTGCTGAGCGCGCTGGCCGGGGGACCGTCGACCCTGGCCGGGCCGCTGCGCGCGCGGGACACCGAGCTGATGGCCGCCGGGCTGCGCGCGATGGGCGCGCACATGTCGATCAGCGACGACGAGCGCTGGCTGGTCCGCCCCCACCCGCTGGTCGGCCCCGCGCACGTCGACGTCGGCCTGGCCGGCACCGTGATGCGCTTCGTCCCGCCCGTGGCGGGCCTGGCCGACGGGCGGATCACCTTCGACGGCGACCCGCAGGCGCGCACCCGGCCCCTCGGCCCGCTGATCGGGGCGCTGCGCTCCCTCGGCGCGCGCGTGGACGCGCCCGCCACCGGCAGCCTGCCGCTGACCGTGCTCGGCGCCGGGCGGGTGGCCGGCGGCGAGGTGGTGATCGACGCGTCCGCCTCCAGCCAGCTGGTCTCCGGGCTGCTGCTGGCCGCGCCGCGCTTCGACCGGGGCGTGGTGGTCCGGCACGTGGGCCCGCCGGTGCCCTCCGCGCCGCACCTGCGGATGACGGTGCAGATGCTCCGGGCCGCCGGCGCGGCGGTCGACGACGGCACCCCCGACGTGTGGGTGGTCGAGCCGGGCCCGCTGACGGGGCGCGGCTGGGAGATCGAGCCGGATCTCTCGGGTGCCGTGCCGTTCTTCGCCGCCGCCCTGGTGACCGGCGGCGAGGTGACCCTCCAGGGCTGGCCGCGCAGCAGCGCCCAGCCCGTCGAGCAGCTCCGCTCGCTGCTCCAGCGGATGGGCGGCGAGGTGACCCTCTCCACCGACGGGCTGACGGTCCGGGGCACCGGCGCGGTGCACGGCATCGAGGCCGACCTCTCCGACGTCAGCGAGCTGACCCCGGCGCTCACCGCGCTGGCCATGCTCGCCGACTCGCCGTCGGTGTTCACCGGCGTCGGCCACATCCGCGGCCACGAGACCGACCGGCTGACCGCGCTGGCGCGGGAGTTCGCCGCCCTGGGCGCCGACATCGCCGAGTCCCCCGACGGGCTCGAGATCCGGCCCCGGCCGCTGCACGGCGGGGTGTTCGAGACCTACCACGACCACCGGATGGCGCACGCCGCCGCCGTGGCCGGCCTGGCCGTCCCCGGCATCGAGTTGAGCGACGTGGCATGCACCTCGAAGACCATGCCCGAGTTTCCGGCACTATGGTCGGCGTTGGTGACCGGCAAGAGCTGACACGACGGGGGGCGGGTCCTGGCGACCAGACGGCGGGAGTACGACGAGGACGACGTCCGGGTGCGGCCCGGCAAGTCGTCGCGCCCGCGTACCCGCACCCGACCCCGGCACTCCGACGCGGTGGACGGCTTCGTGATCGCCGTCGACCGGGGCCGCTACACGTGCGTGCCGCCCGACGCCGAGCCGGACGCGCCCCTGGTCACCGCGATGCGGGCCCGGGAGCTGGGGCGCAAGTCGGTGGTGGTCGGCGACCGCGTCGGCCTGGTCGGGGACACCTCCGGCGCGGCCGGGGCGCTGGCCCGGATCGTCCGGATCGCCGAACGGACGTCGGTGCTGCGGCGCACCGCCGACGACGACGAGACCACCGCCGAGGGACGCCTGGAACGGGTGGTCGTCGCCAACGCCGACCAGCTGGTCATCGTGAGCGCGCTGGCCGACCCGCCGCCGCGCACCGGCTTCATCGACCGGTGCCTGGTGGCCGCGTACGACGCCGGCATCGAGCCGCTGCTCTGCCTCACCAAGGCCGACCTGGCCGGCCCCGAGGCGGTGCTCGACTACTACGCCGAGCTGGAGCTGCCGTACGTGCTGATCCGCCCGGACTCCGACCTCGACGCCCTGCGCGACCTGCTCGCCGGGCGGATCTCGGTCATGGTCGGGCACTCCGGGGTGGGCAAGTCGACGCTGGTCAACCGCCTCGTGCCGGACGCCGCCCGGGCGGTCGGCACGGTCAGCGCGATCGGCCGGGGCCGGCACACCTCCACGAGCGCGGTGGCGCTGCGACTGCCCCGGGACCCGGCGCACGGCGGGAACGCCCCCGCCGGCTGGATCGTCGACACCCCGGGGGTACGCAGCTTCGGGCTCGCGCACGTCTCCGCCGACAGCCTGCTGCACGGCTTCCCCGACCTGGTCGAGGGGACGGTCGACTGCCCCGCCAACTGCCCGCACACGCCGGACGAGACCGCCTGCGGGCTGGACGCCTGGATCGCCGCCGGCAAGGCCGACGCGCGGCGGCTGGCCTCGTACCGCCGGCTGCTGGCCTCCCGGTCGGGCGAGGGCGACGCGCGCGAACCCGACCAGCGGAATCCCGGCGACCCGCTCGCGGGGTCCTGACCCGGTCGCCGCTACCGTTTGGGCATGCCCGGGTACGCCGACGACCTCGCCCTCGCCCACCTGCTCGCCGACGCCGCCGACGCCGTCTCCACGGCCCGGTTCCGCGCGCTCGACCTGCGGGTCGAGGCGAAACCCGACCTGACCCCGGTCTCCGACGCGGACACCGCGGTGGAGCGGGAGATCCGGGCGCTGCTGGCCGTGCACCGGCCGGCCGACGGTCTGCTGGGCGAGGAGTACGGCGAGGAGCCCGCCAGCGGCCCGGACGGTCGCCGCTGGGTGGTCGACCCGATCGACGGCACGAAGAACTTCATCCGGGGCGTGCCCGTGTGGGCCACCCTGATCGCGCTGCTGGAGGGGGACCGCCCGGTCGCCGGACTGGTCTCCGCGCCGGCGCTCGGCCGCCGCTGGTGGGGCGCGCTCGGCGAGGGCGCGTACGCGGGGCCGGACGCCGCCGGTGGCACGCCGATCCGGGTCTCCGCGGTACGGGACCTCGCGGACGCGAGCTTCTGCTACTCGTCGCTGACGGGGTGGGAGTCCGCCGGGCGGCTGGACGCGATGCTCCAGCTCATGCGGGACACCTGGCGCAGCCGGGCGTACGGCGACTTCTACGGCTACATGCTGCTGGCCGAGGGCGCGCTGGACGTGATGGTGGAGCCGGAGCTGTCGCTGTGGGACGTCGCCGCGCTCGTGCCGATCGTCACCGAGGCGGGCGGGACGTTCACCGACCTGGCCGGCCGGCCCGCCCCCTCCGGCGACGCCGGCACCGAGAGCAGCGCCGTTGCCAGCAACGGCGCGCTGCACGCCGACATCCTCGCCCGGCTGGGTCGGCCAACCGAGCACTGACCTCCGGCAGCCTCTATCCTCGCCAGGTGGTCTCCTCCGGTTGGTGCTTCCTCGCGGCCATGATCGTCGCGTACGGCGTCGCCAACCTGCTCCAGTCGGTGGCCGCCGCCCGCACCACCGTGCACCACTCCTTCGACCCGGGACTGCTGCTGCGGCTGGCGGGGCACCGCACGTACCTGGTCGGGCTCGGCTGCCAGGTCGCCGGGTTCGTGCTGGCCCTGCTCGCCCGCCGGGACCTGCCGCTGTTCCTGGTCCAGTCCAGCGTCGCCGCCGGGCTCGGGGTCACCGCTCTGCTCGGCGTGCTGGTGCTGAAGTGGCGGCTGCCGGCCGCCGAGGTGGCCCTGCTGGTGCTGCTGTTCGCCGGCATCACCGCGCTGGTGCTCTCCGCCGAGCCCGCGCCGGCCAAGCCGCTCGGCACCGCCGGCCTGATCGCCCTGGCGGTGGCGCTCGGCGTGATCGCCGTGATCGGCTTCTTCGCCGTACGCCTGCACGGGGCACCCGGCTCGGTGGCGCTCGGCGCGCTGGCCGGGCTGGCGTTCTCCGCCGCCGCGGTGGCCGCCCGGCCCCTCGCCTCCGCCCCGACGCCGGAGGCGTTCGTCCAGGATCCGCTGCTCTACCTGCTGATCGTCCACTCGGTCGTCGGCCAGCTGCTGCTCGGCCTGGCCATGCAACGCGGCTCGACCACGGCCGCCGTGGCGGCGATGGACGCCGCCGGGGCGGTGCCCGCCGCGATCGTCGGCCTGCTCCTGCTCAACGACAAGATCTGGCCCGGGCGGGAGTGGCTCGCCGCGGTCGGGTTCCTGGTCACCCTCGCGGCGGTCATCGGTCTCACCCGGTACGCCGAACCCCAGCACCACCACGCGGTGGCCGGGGAACGCGACCGGCGCATGGTGGGCGTCGGAGCGCCCGGTCGCCCCCTCTGAACGGGCCCGGGAGCGGCCGGCCCGGGTCAGGCCGCCTCGGACCGCCAGCGCCGGTCAGGCCGCCTCGACCGCCGGCCCCGGTCAGGCCGCCTCGACCGGCTTGCGGCGGCTCACCACCCGCTCGTAGAGGCGCTCCAGCGCGCCCGCCGTCCGCTCCCAGGTGTAGCTGCACCGCACCCGGTCGACGGCGGCGTGCCCGTACGCGAACCGCCCGGCGTTGTCGGCGAGCAGCCGGCGCAGCGTCACGCCCAGCGCGCGGACGTCGCCCGGCGGCACCAACCGGCCGGTGACCTCGTCGACCACGGCGTCGGCGATCCCGCCCATCGAGTAGCCGACGACCGGCACCCCGCAGGCCATCGCCTCCAGCGACACCCGGCCGGCGGACGAGTAGTGCGGGGTGCAGGCGACCACGTCCGCCGAGCGGTACCAGGTGGCCATCTGTTCGTGCGGCACCGCGCCCACCAGCTTCACCTGGTCGGCCACCCCGCTGCGCTCGGCCAGCTCGCGCAGCCGCCGGGCCTCGGCGTGGTTGGCGAGCTGCCCGACGGGCGGGCCGCCGGCGATCACCAGCTCGGCGTCGCCGACCAGTCGCATGGCCCGGATCAGGTCCTCCTGGCCGTGCCCGGCCGAGAGCCCGCCGACGGAGAGGATCCGGGCCCGCTGGTCGCGGGGCGCGGCCTCGCCGTCGGGGTGGAACTGCGCGGTGTCGACGCCGGCCGGCACCATCGCCACGGAGGCGCGTTGCAACCCCATCCGGGTCAGCTCGTCGACCTCGTCGTTGCACTGGGCGACCGCGATGTCCACCGCCCGGGTCAGCGCCCGCTCCAGCGGGATCCGCTCCCCCGGCCCGTCGTACTGCCGGCCGAGGTGGCGCAGCTGCTCGACGCCGAGGGAGTGGAACGTCTGCACCACCGGGACGTCCGTCTCGCGGACCGCGTGCGCGGCGGCCAGCCCGCCGACCCAGTAGTGCCCGTGCACCACCTCGGGACGCCAGTCGCCCGTCCACCTCTCGGCCAGCCAGGCGCCGAACGCGGACACGTGCGGCACCAGTTCGGCGGTGGGCAGCGGGGCGGCCGGGCCGATCGGCACCCGCTCCACCCGGTAGCCCTCGACCGTCGCCGTCTCCGGCAGGGCCGGGTCGTCGCGGCGTTCGTACACCCGGACGTCGTGGCCCCGCGCGGCGAGTTCGGCGGCGACCCGGGCGATGTGCTGGTGGGTGCCGACGGGCAGGCCGTCGGTGCCCCTGGACGGGCCGGCGTGCGCGCAGACGAGGCCGACGCGCATGGGTCACCTCCATGCGATCTTCTCAAGCGGTGGTCCTCGGTCAGAGGGTCCCATTAACCGAACCCCCGGGAGCCGAAACCTGGCAGATCGGGAAGAGCCCGGCGGGTGCTTGCGCGACGGCAACTGTTGCGGGACGGGCGACACCCCGATCCGGGGCCGCGAGTATCCGACCGGCGCCGGCCGCATGACCCCTGCCCACGGGGGTACGGGCGAGGAATGCCTCTCACCCGCAGCCTCGCCGACGCCACCGTCGTGCTCACCGGCGCCTCCAGCGGCATCGGTACGGCCACCGCGTACGCCCTCGCCCGGCGTGGCACCGCCGTGGTGCTGGCCGCCCGCAGCGAAGCGGCGCTGGAGGAGGTCGCCGTGCGGTGCCGGGAGCTGGGCGGGCGGGCGCTGGCGGTGCCGACCGACGTGACCGACCCGGCGGCCGTCGAGCGGCTCGCCGCCCGCGCGGTCGCCGAGTTCGGGCGGATCGACGGCTGGATCAACAACGCCGCGGTCGGCGCGGTCGGGCTCTTCGACGAGATCCCCGTGGCGGAGTTCCGCCGGGTGCTGGAGGTCAACCTGCTGGGCGCCGCGTACGGCACCAGGGCCGCCCTGCCCCACCTGAGCGCGGCGGGTGGCGGGGTGCTGGTCAACAACGCCTCCGTGCTGGCCGAGGTGGCGATGCCCTACCAGTCGGCGTACAACGCCACGAAGCACGGCATCCGCGGGCTGGCCGACACGGTCCGCCAGGAGATGCGGGTCACCGGGCGGGGCAACATCTCCATCTGCACGGTGCTGCCGGCCACCATCGACACCCCGTTCTTCCGGCACGCCGCCAACCACAGCGGCCGGGAGTTGGTGCCGCCGCCCCCGGTCTACCCGCCGGAGGTGGTGGCCGAGACGATCGTCCGGCTGCTACGCCGCCCGAGGCGCGAGGCGTACGCCGGCGGCGCCGCCCGGCTGATCGGCCTCCAGTGGCGGCTCGCCCCGGCGTTCGCCGAGCGGGTCCTCGGCTGGTACGCGCACCGCACCCAGTTCGGGCCCGCCCCACGGCCGGAGAGCACCGGCAACGTCTTCCACGCCGACGCGGCGGCGCGGCGCGAGGGCGGCTGGCACGGCCGGCGGCGGCACCTGGTGCGGATGACCGCCGCCTTCGGGCTGGCCGCAGCGGGGACGGCCGTCGGGACGGTGGCCGCGATGACCCGCCGCGCGGGAACGAAACGCTGATGCCGGGGGCCGAGCGGTCGGGTGCGCGGTCCGGGCGGACGGTGCACGGTGCGCTGCCCGGCCCGCAGGGCGGGACGGAGCCGATCATGTCCACCGACGCGGGCTGCCGGGTGGAGGCGGATGAGGCGTCCGGCGTGCTCCGGCTGACCGGGACACTCGACCGGTCCGGCGTCGACGTGGTGCGCGACGGCCTGCTCGCCCAGCTCTGTTGCCGACCCGGCCCGGTCCTCGCCGACCTCACCGCCCTGCGGGTGGCCGACCCGGCCGCCCGGGACGTCTTCGCCGAGGTGTGCCGGGAGGTACGCGACTGGCCCGCCGCCGACCTGCTGCTCTGCGATCCGACCGGCGCCGTCGAGGGGGTGCCGGCCTGGCCGACCCTGGCCGGGGCGCTGGCCGGGCTGGCCGCCGCGCCGCTGGCCGCGGTGGTCGAGACCGACCTTCCCCCCGCCGTCGGGGCGGCCCGGCAGGCCCGGCAGCTCGTGACGGAGGGCTGCGGGCGCTGGGGCCTGCCCGAGCTGATCGAGCCGGCCGGCATCGCGGTCACCGAGATGGTGAACAACGTGGTCGCCCACGCGCACACTCCGATGACGGTCCGCCTGGCACCCCGGGGCAGCGCGCTGCACCTGGCGGTACGCGACCACTCGCCGCGCCAGCCGGCGTTCACCGGGCAGGCGCCGCTGGACACCGCGGGCGGGCGCGGCCTGCTGCTGATCGACACCGTCACCCGCAGCTGGGGCAGCAGCCGGGTGCCGGACGGCAAGGTCGTCTGGTGCGTGCTGCACGCCGACGACGAGAGCACCGCCCACCTCGGCTGACCGCCACCCCGATTCCTGCCCCGGCGTCCCCCGACGTGCCCCTTCCGCCCGGATGGCCACGGGCGGCACCGGTTATGCCGGGAGGGCAGTGGGTAGTGATCAGCCATGCGCGACGACGAGTACCCGACCCCCGTGTCCGACCCCGAGGCGGAGGGCCTGCCCGACACCGCCGACGACGACTCGACCGCCAACGACGACGTCCTGACCGGGCGCGAGGCGGACGGTCCGGAGCCCGCCCAGCTGCCGGGCGACCGGACGCCGGTGGCGGTGGACCGGTACGGGAACACCGCCGAGGAGCAGCTCGACGGCGAGTCGCTGGACTACAAGCTCGACCGGGAGCAGCACGAACGCCCGGCCGACGACCCGCTCGCCGGCCCCGTCGACCCGGACATCGCCGCCGAGGCCGACAGCGAGGAGGCGGCGGCGCAGGCGCAGCTCGACGCGGACGTCATGGATCCCGGCCCCACCTCCGACCCGGACTCGCCGGTGTCCCTCTACGACCACGGCAAGCTGGGCAGCGTCAGCGACAGCCAGGTCGGCCGGCTCGTCGAACCGGACGAGGGGGCGCACACCGACCAGGAGACCGACTCGGTGGCGTACGACGCCGGTTCGGCCGGCGGCGGCGCGAGCGCCGAGGAGCTGGCCATCCACGAGACGCGTCCGCCGCACTCGGTCTGAACCGGCCCGGGGGCCGTCAGGGAACCCTTCGGGGGCGGTTCCCCGGCGGCCCTCAGTCGTCGAGGCCCCGTTCGATCGCGTACCGGGTCAGCTCGACCCGGTTGTGCAGTTGGAGCTTGCCGAGCGTGTTCTGCACGTGGTTCTGCACGGTGCGGTGGGCCAGCCCGAGCCGCTCGGCGATCTGCTTGTAGGACATCCCCTTGGCGACCAGGCGCAGCACCTCGGTCTCCCGGTCGGTGAGCCGGGGCGCCGGGCCGGCACCCCGGGCGTCGCGGCCGGCGGCCTGTCCGGCGCCGTCCGGGTCGGCCGCGAGCCGCCGGTACTCGCCGAGGACCAGCCCGGCCAGGCCGGGCGTGAAGACGGGCTCCCCCGCCGCCGTCCGGCGCACCGCCTCCAGGAACTCCGCCGGGGCGGCCGACTTGACCAGGTAGCCGGTGGCGCCCGCCTTCACCGCGTCGAGCACGCTCTGCTGCTCGCCGCTGGCCGAGAGCATCAGCACCCGCACCTCCGGCAGCACGGCGCGCAGCCCGCGGACCACCTCCACCCCCGAGACGTCCGGCAGTTGCAGGTCGAGGATCACCACGTCCGGCCGGGCGGCGGCGGCCACCCGCAGCGCCTGCCGACCCTCCCCGCTGGCGGCGACGACGACGTGGCCGGCCTCGGTGAGGTCCCGGGCCACCCCCTCCCGCCACATCGGGTGGTCGTCGACCACCATCACCCGTACGCCTGTCACGGTTGTCCCTCCCTCGGAACGGTCAGTTCCAGCTCGGTGCCGGCGCCCGGCGCGGAGGTGATCCGCACCGTGCCGCCGAGGTCGGCGAGGCGGCCCCGGATCGACCGGGCGACGCCGAGCCGGCCCTCGGCGGCGGCCTCCTCCAGCCGGCCGTCCGGAAACCCCGGCCCCTCGTCGCGGATCGACACGGTCACCGTCGTCCCCTCGTCCTCGACGAGCACCCAGGCCCGCCCGTCGGTGTGCCGGGCCACGTTGTCGAGGGCGGCGGCGGTCGCGGCGGCCAGTTCGTGGGCGGCCCGCCCGGGCAGGGGCACCGGGGTGGCCGGCGCGGACAGCGAGACCGTCGCCGAGGCGTAGCGGCCGAGCAGCCCACGCAGGTCCACCGGCCCGCCGTGGGCGGTGGGCGCGACCGGCGTGGCGCCGCCGATCAGGGCGCGCAGCGCGGCCTCCTGTTCCCCGGCGAGCCGGGCCAGCTCCCCTGCCTCGCCGTCCAGGTGGGCGCCGCGCCGCTGCACCAGCGCCAGCACCTGGAGCACGCCGTCGTGGATGTCCCGGGCCAGCCGCTCCCGCTCCCGGGTGGCGGCCTCCAGCTCCACCGCCCGGTGCAGCCGCTCCTCGGCGGTCACCGCCAGCCGGGCGACGTGCCCGACCACCACGCCGGCGAGCAGCAGCAGGATCGTCCCGGTGAGCGACGACTGGCCGATCCGTTCGCGGGTGGCGAGGTCCACCGCGCCGAGCGCCAGCGCGGCGACCGTGCCTCGGCGCCGGCCGCCGGAGACCGCCCAGGCCAGCACCGGTCCGGCCAGCCAGGCCACGGTGAGGCTGGGCACGCCGGCGGCGAGCGCCGTCCGCCCGATCACCCACGGGGTGGCCAGCATGATGCCGACGACGACCCCCAGGTCCGCCAGGAGCAGCGGCCAGCCTCGGCGGGCCGGGTGGGCGTAGCCGACGGCGGTCACGCCGGTCCAGGCCGCCATCAGCAGGACCAGGCCGCCGGCCGCGAACGGATGGGCGTACCGGTCGGCGTCCCGGAGCGCCACCACGCAGACGTACGCCAGGGAGGCCACCCGGAACACGGCGATGGCGCGCCAGAGCGGGACCTCGAAACCACCGGGCGGCGTCGACACGCCCGTCACGATGCCACAGCCGCCAGGACGGTCCTGTGGGCCGTCGGATGCGGCCGGAGAAACCCTGACGTACGGTGGAAATGCCGCGAAACATCCACGATCCGCTGTCGGGACGGGGCCATGACGAATGCGGAACCCGGAGCACAGCGTACGGTTGTGCCCATCGAACCTTCCCTCCTCATCGCCGAGGCCTTCGACCAGGCCCAGGTGACCGGGCTTCGCCACTCGGTCACCTCCTGCGCGCACGCGGCGGGGCTGAGCGGGCAGCGGCTGGACGACTTCGTGCTCGCGGTCAACGAGTTGATCACCAACGCGGTCCGGCACGGCGGCGGCCGGGGCTGGCTGCGGCTGTGGCGGGAGTCGGGCCACCTGTTCTGCGAGGTCGCCGACCACGGGCAGGGAATCAGCACGCAGCGGCTGGGCGACCGGAGCCGCCCCGCCGCCGACACCGCCGGCGGATGGGGTCTCTGGCTGGCCCGGGAGCTGAGCGACAGCATGGACGTGGAGACCGGCGCCCGCGGCACGACGGTCCGCATCAGCACCGCCGTCGCGGCTCCCCAGCACACCGGCCGCCACCGCCGCGACTGACCCCGGCGGGACCTGCGGCCCGGGGCGGGTCAGGCGAAGAGGGCGCTCACCGATTCGCCGTTGTGGATCCGGCGCATCGCCTCGGCCAGGGCCGGCGCCACGGACAGGATCTCCAGCTTCGGCACCCGCTTGTCGGCGGGGATCGGCACCGTGTTCGTGCAGACGATCTCCAGCACGCCCTCCTGCTCACTCAGCCGCTGCAACGCGCCGCTGGAGAAGAGGCCGTGGGTGCAGGCCAGCCGGATCGAGCGGACCCGGAGCTCGCGCAGGTGCTCCATCAGCTCGATCACCGTACTGCCCTTGGCGATCTCGTCGTCCAGCACGATCACGTCCCGGTCGGTCACGTCGCCGATCACCGCGCTGATCTTGACCCGGTCGTCGCTGAACCGCTGCTTCGCCCCGGCGGCCACCGGGGTGCCGAGCCGCCGCGCGAACGCCGCCGCCTCCTTGGCGTTGCCGAGGTCCGGCGAGACCACCACCGTGTTGCTCAGGTCGTAGCGGGTGAAGTGGTCGGCCAGCTCGCGCAGCGCGTGCAGGTGGTCGACCGGCACGCTGAAGAAGCCGTGCACCTGGGGCGAGTGCAGGGTCATCGCCAGCACCCGGTCCGCGCCCGCCGAGGTGAGCAGGTCGGCGACGAGCCGCCCGCCGATCGAGATGCGCGGCGCGTCCTTCTTGTCGGAGCGCGCGTACGCGTAGTGCGGCAGCACCACGGTGATCCGGCCGGCCGAAGCACCCCGGGCCGCGTCGATCATGAGCAGCAGCTCGACCAGGTTCTCCTGCACGGGCGGCACCAACGGCTGGATCAGGAAGACGTCCCGCTCCCGGCAGTTGGCCTGCAACTGCACTTCCAGGCAGTCGTTGGCGAACCGGGAGACCCGCACCGGGTGCAGCGGCACGTCGAGATGGGTGCAGATCTCGGCGGCGAGTTCGGGGTGGGCGGTACCACTGAAGACGGCGATGTCACGCACGTCCGCACATCGTACGGACGTGATCGGGACCCGTTCCGCGGCGGGGCCCGCCGCCGGCCGGCGAAGATCGGTCGGGCCGGGTACGGTGCTGCCGTGACCCCCCAGTACGTCGCCGCCATCGACCAGGGCACCACCTCCTCGCGGTGCATCGTCTTCGACCGGGCCGGGGAGATCGTCTCCGTCGCCCAGCGGGAGCACCGGCAGATCTTCCCCCGGCCGGGCTGGGTGGAGCACGACGCCGAGGAGATCTGGGACAACGTCCAGCGGGTGGTCCGGGAGGCGCTGCACGCCGCCGGCACCGACGCCGCCGGGCTCGCCGCCGTGGGCATCACCAACCAGCGGGAGACCACGCTCGTCTGGGACCGGGCCACCGGGCGGCCGGTGGCCAACGCGATCGTCTGGCAGGACACCCGCACCGCGCCGCTGCTGCGTGAGCTCGACCAGGCGCACGGCGAGGAGCGGTTCCGCTCCCGCACCGGCCTGCCGCTGGCCACCTACTTCGCCGGGCCGAAGCTGCGGTGGCTGCTGGATCACGTCGACGGGCTGCGCGGGCGCGCCGAGGCCGGCGAGGTGCTCTTCGGCACGATGGACAGCTGGCTGATCTGGAAGCTCACCGGCCGGCACGTCACCGACGTGACAAACGCCAGCCGCACCCTGCTGATGGACCTGAGCACCCTCGACTGGGACCCGGAGCTGCTCGACGCGATGGGGGTGCCGGCCGCGATGCTGCCGGAGATCCGCAGCTCCGCCGAGGTCTACGGGGAGGCCACCGGCGTCCTGGCCGGGGTGCCGGTCGCCAGCGCGCTCGGCGACCAGCAGGCCGCCCTGTTCGGGCAGACCTGCTTCCAGCCGGGCGAGGCCAAGTGCACCTACGGCACCGGCAGCTTCCTGCTGCTCAACACCGGCGCCAGCCCGGTCCCCTCCACCCACGGCCTGCTCACCACGGTCGCCTACCGCATCCAGGGCCAGCCCGCCGCGTACGCGCTGGAGGGGGCGATCGCGGTCACCGGCTCGCTGGTGCAGTGGCTGCGTGACAACCTCGGGCTGATCTCCACCGCGCCCGAGGTGGAGGAGTTGGCCCGCACCGTCGACGACAACGGCGGCTGCTACGTCGTGCCGGCCTTCTCCGGGCTGTTCGCCCCGCACTGGCGCAGCGACGCGCGCGGGATCATCGCCGGGCTGACCGGCTACATCACCAAGGGCCACCTGGCCCGGGCCGCGCTGGAGGCGTCCGCCTGGCAGACCCGCGAGGTGGTCGACGCGATGAACGCCGACTCCGACGTGGCGTTGCGCCGGCTGCGGGTCGACGGCGGGATGACCGCCAACGGGCTGCTGATGCAGTTCCTCGCCGACGTGCTCGACGTGCCGGTGGTCCGGTCCCGGATCACCGAGACCACCTGCCTCGGCGCGGCGTACGCGGCCGGCCTGGCGGTCGGCTTCTGGCCGGACCTGGCGACGCTGCGTGGCCAGTGGCGCTCCGACGCGCAGTGGGAGTCGACGATGGAACCGGCGCACCGGGAGCGGGAGCTGCGCAACTGGCGCAAGGCCGTCCAGCGCACCCTCGACTGGGTGGACTGACCGCCGCGCCGCCCGGAACCTCGTCGAGGCCGCCCGGCATCGGTCGAGGCCGCCCAGCCCGTTGGGCACCGGCGGCCCCCCGCTCAGTCCCAGCGGTTGCCGGTCAGCTTCTCGTAGACGTCGACGTAGCGGGCCCGGGTCGCCTCGACCACCTCGGCCGGCACCTCAGGCGCCGGGCCCTGCCGGTCCCAGCCGCTCTCCACCGCCCAGTCCCGGACGTACTGCTTGTCGTAGGAGAACTGCGCCCGGCCCGGCTGGTACGACTCCGCCGGCCAGAACCGGGACGAGTCGGAGGTGAGCAGCTCGTCGCCGACGGTCAGCGTGCCGTCCGGCGCCCAGCCCAGCTCGATCTTGGTGTCGGCGACCAGGATGCCCCGGTCGGCGGCCAGCTCGGCCCCCCGGCGGTAGACGTCGAGCGTGATCCGGCGCAGCCGCTCGGCGGTCTCGGCGCCGACCTTGTCCACCACCTCGGCGAAGGTGATCGGCTCGTCGTGCTCGCCCACCGGCGCCTTGGTCGACGGGGTGAAGATCGGCTCGGGCAGGATGGACGCCTCGACCAGCCCGCGCGGCAGCTCGACGCCGGAGACCGCGCCGGTGCGCTGGTACTCCTTCAGGCCGCCGCCGGTCAGGTAGCCCCGGGCGACGCACTCCACCGCGACCATCTCCAGCCGCCGGCAGCGGATCGCCCGACCGGCGAACTCCGCCGGCACGTCGGTGGCGGAGATGACGTGGTTCGGCACCAGGTCGGCGAGCTGCTCGAACCACCACAGCGAGAGCGCGGTGAGCAGCTTGCCCTTGTCGGGGATCGGCGTCGGCAGCACCACGTCGTAGATCGAGATGCGGTCGGAGGCGACCAGGATCAGGTCCTCGCCGTCGGCGTAGACATCCCTCACCTTGCCCGAGTGCAGAAGTTCCACGCGCCCTAGTACACCATGCGGGCCGGCCACGGCCTCCGCCGGTGGCTGCGGGCATCGATGCGTACGCCTGGGATGTGGTGGTGTGGCCGGACGTACGTTGACACCCTCGCGCGCGCCTGCGTGAATGATCCGGCCGCCCGCCCCACCGGTCCGCCAGGAGTTCTTCGTGCCCGTTGCCCGATCCCCGCTGCCCCGCGCCGAAGCGGATCCGGGCCGACGTCGGGTGCTCGCCGCGATGCTGGGTGCGCCGGTGCTCGCGACCGGCGGGCTCACCGGGTGCACCGAGGGCCGGACGGCCCCCGAGGAGACCGGGCCCGTCGAGCTGTCGGTCTTCTGGTACGGCGGGGCGAAGCGGGCCGAACTCACCGAGCGGGTGCTGCGGCTCTACACCGACCGCAATCCCCGCGTCGGTTTCCGGATCACCTGGCAGGGCGCCGGCGGCTACTACGACCGGCTGGCCACCCAGGCCGCGGGCGGCAACGTGCCCGACCTGATCCAGCTCGACGACAGCATGCTCGCCGAGTACGCCCGCCGCGAGATCGTCCTGGACCTCAGCGGGTACGTCGCCGACCACCGCCTGGACCTGCGCACCCTGCCCCAGGGCCTGGTCCGGTACGGGCAGGTCGACGGCCGTACGGTCGGCGTCGCAGCGGCACAGACCGCCGCCGCCGTGGTCTACGACCGCACGCTGCTGCGCCGGCTGCGGCTGCCCGAGCCGAACACGGGAATGTCCTGGGCGGAGTACGTCGCCTGGGCGCGACGGGTCACCCGGGCGAGCGACGGCCGGGTGGCCGGCACGATGGACCCGTCCGGCGACTACCGGGCGCTCTGGCTCTGGCTGCGCGGCCAGGGCGGTGAGTTCTACCGCGGTCGACAGCTCGGCTTCGACGCCGACGCGCTGATCGAATGGTTCGACCTGTGGCGGCGTGCCCGCTCCAGCCGGGCCACCCCGAGCGCCGCACTCGTGGAGCAGGCCGACGGCGGCGAACCCATCCAGCAGCTCGTGGTCACCGGCGCGACGGCCGCCTCGTTCGCCTGGTCGCACCAGCTACCGGAACTCCAACGCCTCACCGACGCCGAGCTGGGCCTGGCCGCCATGCCGGGTCCCCCGGAGGCTCAGTGGCACCGGGCGTCGATGTACTGGGCGGCCTTCCGCGGCACCCGGCACCCCGACCTGGTCGCCGACGTGATCAACTTCCTGACCGGCAACGGCGAGGCGGGCAGCGTGCTCGGTCACGAGCGCGGGCTCAGCCCCAGCCTCGCCGTGCGCAGCTACGTCGAGGGCAGCATCACCGAGCCGGCGCAGCGGCGCGCGGCCGCCCTCGGCACCGCACTGGCCGCCCGGCTGGGACCGGCGCCCAGCCCACCGCCGCAGGGCCACCCCCGGGTGCGGGCGCTGCTGCTGGAGGCCGCCGAGAGCATCCGCGGCGGCCGGACCGGCCCTCGGGCGGCGACGACCCGCTTCATGGCCCGGGCGGACGCGGCGCTGGCCGGATAGGGCCGGTCACCACGAGGCCGCCACCGGCGGGGGTGCCGGGTCGGATGTCCTGCCTCGGCCGAGGCAGGGCAGGGCACCGTCGCGCTGCCGGAACACCGGCGCGCCAGCGGCCGCCTCAGCGCGGCGGACCGCCTCGGCGGTTGCGCATCATGCGCATCAGGAGGAAGACGACGCCGGCCACCACGACCAGGCAGCAGAGCAGGCCGATGAAGCCGAAGCCGCCACCACCGCGCCGCCGCCGCGCGGCCTCCACCACGAGCTCACCCGTGCCGGTGGACGCCCAGGCCGCGACGGGCACGAACACCGACAACACGACCGCACCGAAAACGGCGGTCAACCGGCCCCACCACTTACCGAAAGAAGACATGCCCACATCTTCGCCGACAACCGCAACCTCGGCACGTCGGTCAACGAGGAACGCGCGCCGCGCCCGGGCACGCCTGGCACCGTTCCGTTGGTCGGCCCGCGCCCCGCACCGCGAGCACCCGGAGCACGGAGTCGTGGATGTCCCAGGCTCGCCACTCCCGCCGGCCGGCCCGCATGTCGGCGGGTGCGTCGTAGTCCGGGGGTGATGAAGCCCGTCGTCGACCGATGCGACACGTCGACGCCGGAGGCAAGATCCGAAGAGGCCCCGGAGAGAATCTCCGGGGCCTCTTCGACGTGGTAGCGGGGACAGGATTTGAACCTGCGACCTCTGGGTTATGAGCCCAGCGAGCTACCGAGCTGCTCCACCCCGCGTCGGCTCGTTAACTCTAGCGCACCCGACGGGCGATGATCAGCGGACCCCCGATCCTGCGGTAGACCCTGCCCTGACCAGCGCAAACCGGCGCCGGAGGTCGGCACGAGGCACCCGACGCCCCAGCCCGACTCACGCCGCGCCCGGCCGCAGTGGCGGTAATGGCACATCTCGGTCCGCTTCCGGGCTCCCGGCCACCTCCGGGCACCGGCCCGCTTCCGGGCTGCCTCCTTTGGCGCGCACGCTGCCTTCTCGCGCGCGCGAGAATCCGGTGATCAGGACGCCATGGACGTTATCCGGGCTTTTTAAGGTCCATGGAGTCCTGATCACGCCGCTGCACGCCCGCCTGTCCGGTCGTTCGGCCGTGCGTCCGTCGCCAGTGGTGGCCGTTCGCGTTCCTGCGCGACCGGTCGCGGTTCTCGCCGCCGTGTTGTCGCCCCCGCCGATGCCCGCCGACGGATCGCGTGACGTCAGTCACTCCGCCTCCGCGCTGACGCAATGCACGACCGCCGGTCCAGCCAACGGGCGGCGGCAGCGGCAGGCGACGGCAGGCGTTTCAGCGGCAGGTGGGCAGCGGCAGGCGACGGCAGGTGGGCAGCGGCAAGCGGCGGTAGGCGTGCAGCAGGCGGCAGGCAGGCATGCAGCGGCAGGCGGCAAGGAGCCAGAGCCAGAGCTGCGTGATCGTCGGGCAGCGGTGGCCCGGAAATGCGGAACGGCCCCGGATTGAAGTCCGGGGCCGTTCCGACGTGGTAGCGGGGACAGGATTTGAACCTGCGACCTCTGGGTTATGAGCCCAGCGAGCTACCGAGCTGCTCCACCCCGCGTCGGTTCGTATACCGTATCCCACCGACCCCCGTCGCCGCAAAACGACCCCGGGGCCACTCCACGACAACCACGACTTGACGGTGTCTGCGGGCACCTACGTCTCCCGGGCGATGGGGCGGCAACGACGACTGGCTGCTCGCGGAGCGCCCCCCGCACTGGTACTGACCGCACCGACATGTCGAGGCGGTAGTACAGGGCGAGCGCCTGCCACTGGGCGTCCGGCAACCGGCGCAGCGCGCCCGCCAGCAGCACGCCGTCCTCGTTCGGCGGCGGCACCGGTTCAGGCGGCCCGGTGGGTGCGGCTCAACGCCACGTGTGGCGCGCGCCCGCCCCACGCGCCACGCGCCACGCGCCACGCGCCACGCGCCACGCGCCACGCGCCACGCGCCACGCGCCACGCGCCAACGCTGCAATCGCGCCACCGGTCTTGGGCAGCCGGGCGACCACCAGCCGCAGCCGCGCCTCCGGCGCCGGGTAGTCGGCCGGTGCCGCCAGGTCCGGGCGTACGCCTCCTCCACGGCGACGTGGGACGGCGGGTTGCGGTGCCCGGCCGGTGGTCGCGAACGCGACAGCGCCCCCGGTGTCGGGACCGGAACGGTCCGTCGGCCGGGGGCGCTGTGAGGGCGGTGCGGGTCAGCCGCCCGGGGTGGGTGAGGCGCTGCCACCCGGTGCCGGGGACGCCGGGGCGCTGGGCGTCGGGGACGCGGGAGCGCTGGCGCCGGGTGCCGGGGACGCCGGGGTGCTGGCGGCCTGCTGGGCCCGCTGGAAGGCGGTGAGCGCCTCGTCGAGCGCCTTCAACGCGCGCCCGTACCGCTCGAAGTCGCCCGAGGTCTGCGCGGCCCGGACCTCCGCGATGGCGGTCTGTACGCGGTTCGCCGCCTCGGCCAGCTCGCCGGTCAGCGGAGGTGCGGTCCCACCCGGCGGCGTGCCCCCGGCCGGGGGCGGAGTGCCGCCGGCGGGCGGCGGGGTGCCCGGGGCGGCGGCCTGCTTGCCCTGCTCGACGAGCTGCTTGATGCCGTCGGTCACGTTGTTGGCCAGCACCACGTAGGAGCCGCCGTCGCCGTACGACATCAGCACCCGCTGCAACAGCGGCGGCGCGTTCTGCGCGGCGGTCTTCACGTAGACCGGCTCGATGTAGAGCATGCCGTCGCCGAACGGCAGGGAGAGCAGGTTGCCGTACTGCACCTGGGCCTGCTGGGACTGGAGCAGGTTGAGCTGCTGCCGGATGTTCGCGTTGTTGGTCATCGACTGGTGCACCTGCACCGGGCCGGAGACCCGGGTCTGGTCGGGCAGGTCGAGCACCTCCAGCCGCGGCTGCCCGTCCACGTACGACCCGGAGATCAGCGCGGCGAGGTTCTCCCGGCCGTTCGGGGTGACCGCCGAGGTGAGCTGGAAGCGCGCCGACTCCTGGCCGGGGAACTGCGTGTAGAGGTAGTAGGGCGGCTGCTTCTGGCCGGTGTCGGGGGCGTCCGGCACGTTCGGCACCTGCCAGAAGTCCGTCTCGGAGTAGAAGGCGCCGGGGTCGGTCACGTGGAACCGGGTCAGCAGGTTGCGCTGCACCTTGAACAGGTCGGCCGGGTAGCGGAAGTGCTCGGCCAGCTCGGCCGGGATCTCCGACTTTGGCAGCACCAGGTCACCGCCGAACGCCTTGTTCCACGCCTTGAGCACTGGGTCGGTCTCGTCGAACTCGTAGAGCCGGACCGTGCCGTCGTACGCGTCGACGGTGGCCTTCACGGAGTTGCGGATGTAGTTGACGTTCTCCCGGGCGAGCTGGAAGGTGCCCCGCCCGGTCAGCTCGTCGGCCGTCTGCTCCTGGAGGTTGACGCGCTCGGCGTACGGGTAGGTCGCCGCCGTGGTGTAACCGTCGATGATCCACTGGATCCGGCCGTCGACCACCGCCGGGTACGGGTCGCCGTCGAGGGTGAGGAACGGGGCGACCTTCTCCACCCGGTCGCGGGGGTTGCGCACGTAGAGCAGCTTCGAGTTGTCGTTGACCGCGTCGGAGAGCAGGAAGTTCGACTCCTGCTCCTTGATCGCGTAAAGCAGCCGCCGGGTGAACGAGCCGATCTCGACGCCGCCCTCACCGGTGTAGGTGTAGGACTCGCCGCCCTCGCCGACCGGACGGTCGAACTCCGCCTTCCGCGCCGGGTCGCTCTGGCCGACGATCGCGTAGTCGCTGGCGTCCATCCGCTCGCCGTAGTAGACGCGGGGCTGCTTCGCCGCGATCTGCTCGGTCTGCGAGGCACACTGCTCGCTCGTCTGCTGGCCCTGCTCCTTCTGCTGCTCCTGCGGGTCGCCGAGGAAGCCGGAGACGAAGAAGGGCTGACCGCCGCAGACCACCCGGTTGCCGGGCGCCGCCACGAGCCCGTAGCCGTGGGTGTAGACGGTGTGCCGGTTGATCCAGGTGTTCTGCTGGGGGGTCAACTGCCGGTAGTTGACCTCGCGCAGGCCCACCACGTAGTCCTGCACCTTGCCGTTGACGCCGTACCGGTCGACGTCCAGCTTCTCGCCGAAGTCGTAGAACTGCCGGACCTGCTGGCGCTGGGTGTACGTCTCGGAGACCAGTTGCGGGTCGAGCAGCCGGATGTTCGGCACCACGGAGGTGTCCGTGGCGAGGCTCGCCGGCGGGGTCAGGTTGCTCGCCGCGTACGGCGTGGTGGTGGCCGCCTCCAGGCCGAACGCCGAGCGGGTGGCCTTGATGCTCCGCTCGATGTACGGCGCCTCCTTCTCCTTCGCGCTGGGCTTGACCTCGAAGGTCTGCACCGCCCAGGGGTAGACACCGCCGATGGCGACGGCGGAGACGCCCAGCAGGGCGAGCGAGATGCCCGGCCAGACCAGGTTCCGCATCCAGGCGTTGGAGAAGACGATGATCGCGATCGCCACGACGATGGAGATGTAGGCGAGGATCTCCTTGGCGGGCAGCAGCGCGTTGACGTCGGCGT
Source organism: Micromonospora sp. DT46 (assembly GCF_049841735.1). NCBI lineage: Bacteria > Bacillati > Actinomycetota > Actinomycetes > Micromonosporales > Micromonosporaceae > Micromonospora > Micromonospora sp. DT46. Next base: position 105,204 of record NZ_JBNCKW010000002.1, read on the forward strand.
AACCGGCGCCGTAGACGGGGCCGTTGCCGTACTCCAGCAGCATCGCGCGCCGGTCCAGCACGTACGCGAGCGCCTTGAGCAGGACGAAGACCGCGACGAGCGTGCTCAGGTGGGCCCGGGCGGCGTTGGTCATCCGGTCGCCGACGCCCTGGAGGCGGACGCCGCCGAAGACGTAGTGCACGGCGAGCGCGCCGATCACGGAGAGCACCACGGCGGTGAAGCCCACGCCGAGCAGGTAGCGCAGGAACGGCAACTGGAAGACGTAGAAGCCGACGTCGATGCCGAACTCCGGGTCCTTCACGCCGAAGTCCCCGCCGTTGCGGAAGAGCAGCCACTGGTTCCACCGGCTCTGCGCCGACAGCCCGGCGAAGAGGCCGACCACGGTGGCGACCAGCGTGATCCACAGGCCTAGCCGGGGGCCCAGCAGCATCCGGTAACGCTCCAGGGTGGCCTGCTCCGGCGAGTGCGGGCGCATCCGGGGGCGCAGCCGCTGGGCCAGCCAGAGGTTGCCGCCGACTATCAGCGCCATGCCGAGGCCGACGGCGAAGAAGAGCAGCAGCCGGGTCGTCAGCACCCCCGTGAAGACCCCGGTGTAGCGGACCTCGTCGAACCACAGCCAGTCCGTCCACGCCCGGACACCCCAGCCGAGCAGGGTGAAGAGCACGAACACCCCGACCAGGACACCGATCGTGACGCGTCCGCGTCGGCTCATCCTCGGCAGGGGGCTGCTGCTCTTCATGACCACTGTTGGCTCCGCACGCTCGATGTGATCGGCTCCGACCAGGCACCCAGAGTACGGGGTGTTCCTGAACGCGTCGGTCCAAGGTCACACGGCGTCGCGCCGCGCGGCGGAGGCGTCGACGGACGGGCGGCCGGTGCGGGCCCGTCACGTACGCCGGGAACGCCCGCGCCCGTCGTCAGCAACGGGTCGGCTGACCCCCGGCGCGCAGCGTCTCCAGCGCGGTCAGTGCCTCGTCCAGCGAGCCGACCTTCAGCAGCGGCAACCCGGGCTGCGGGTTGCGTACGGCCTCGGCGCAGTTCGCCGCCGGCACCAGGAACGCCACCGCGCCGGCCTCCTTCGCGCCCACCAACTTCTGGGCGATGCCACCGATCGGCCCGACCCGGCCGGCGTCGTCGATCGTGCCGGTGCCAGCGATGACCTTCCCGCCGGTCAGGTCCTCCGGGGTCAGCTTGTCCACGATGCCGAGGGCGAACATCAGGCCGGCACTCGGCCCGCCGATGTCCTCCAGGTCGATGCTCAGGGTGAACGGGTGCGGCTGCTGCTGCTCGATCTCCACCCCGATGCGGGGTCGCCCGTCCTGCTCCCGGCTGGTGACCGCCGCCGTCGCGGCGGCGCCCTCGCGGGTGTAGCCGATCCTCAGCGCGGTCCCGGCCGGCTTCGCCCTGATCAGGTCCGTGAGGCGCGTGGCCAACGGGACCGGTTCCCCGTCCACCGAGGTCAGCACGTCACCGGGCTTGAGTACGCCGGCCGCCGGACCGTCGGCGGCGACGGTCTTGACCACCACCTGCACCGGGAAGCCCAGCTCCCGCAGCGCCGCGGTCTCCGCGCTGGTCTGCGAGACCCGGAAGTCCTCCGCGTTGCGCTCCTCGACCTGCTTGCGGCTCTCCCCCGGCGGGTACACCAGCTCGCGGGGTACCACCGCCTCGTCGTCGGAGAACCAGCCCTGGATCGCCGAGCGCAGCTTGACCGAGGGCTGCACCCCGACCGTGGTCAGCCGGAGCTGGCCGGCGGAGGTGGACGTCTCCCGGCCGGTGACCTGGATGACCTCCTTGCCGTTCTCCTTGCCGAGCGTGTTGACCGTCGGCCCCGGGCCGAGCACCACGTACGGGATGGGCGCGCCGAGCACGCCGATGCTGAGCAGAGCGGTGAGCAGAGCACCGAGCAGGACGGTCACGCCGCGACGTCTCATGCGGCAGAGCGTACCGACCAGGATCGGGGCCTCCGGCGGGTGAATCGCGACTTCGCCCTCAGCGCAACGCCAGCGGCAGCTACCTGGGGCGCGGCGCGCGTACCGTAGACGTCGTGCCTGATATTCCGTTCGGTTTCGCGCTCCCGGGTGGGCAACCACCAGACCCCAACGATCCCGCGCAGATGCAGCAGTTCATGTCGCAGTTGCAGCACCTGCTCTCCGCGTCGGGCAGCGGGCCGGTCAACTGGGACCTGGCCCGGCAGGTGGCCGCCAGCCAACTCGCCGCCGCGGGCGACCCGGCGGTGTCGCCCTTCGAGCGCAACGCGGTGGAGGAGGCGTTGCGGCTCGCGGACCTGTGGCTGGAGCCGGCCTCCGCCCTGCCCTCGGGCATCCAGACCTCGCTGGCCTGGAACCGCAACGAGTGGATCTACAAGACGCTCGACGTCTGGCGCAAGCTCTGCGACCCGGTCGCCAGCCGGATGGTCGGCGCGATGGGCGACCTGGTGCCGCCGGAGGCGCGCGCCCAGCTCGGCCCGATGCAGTCGATGGTCGCCACCCTCGGTGGCGCGCTCTTCGGCGGCCAGCTCGGCCAGGCACTCGGCTCGCTCGCCGCGGAGGTGCTCTCCGCCGGCGACATCGGGCTGCCGCTCGGCCCGGCCGGCACGGCCGCGCTGATCCCGGCCAACATCCGGGCGTACGGCGAGGGCCTGGAGCTGCCCGAGGACGAGGTGCGCCTCTACGTCGCCCTGCGCGAGGCCGCCCACCAGCGGCTCTTCCAGCACGTGCCGTGGCTGCGCGGGCACGTGCTCAACGCCGTCGAGATGTACGCGGCCGGCATCCGGGTCAACCGGGAGGCGATCGAGGAGGCGATGGGCCGGGTCGACCCGACCGACCCGGAGTCGATGCAGGCGATCGCGCTGGAGGGCATCTTCACGCCGGAGGACAGCCCGGCGCAGAAGGCGTCGCTGGCCCGGCTCGAGACCGCCCTGGCCCTGGTCGAGGGCTGGGTGTGCCACGTGGTCGACAGCGCGGCGAGCGGCCGGCTGCCCAACGTGGTGAGCCTCGGCGAGGCGTTCCGCCGCCGCCGGGCCGCCGGTGGCCCAGCCGAGCAGACCTTCGCGGCGCTGGTCGGCCTGGAGCTGCGTCCGCGCCGGCTGCGCGAGGCGGCGGCGCTCTGGGCGGCACTGACCGAGCACCGGGGCATCGCCGGCCGGGACGCCCTGTGGGGCCACCCCGACCTGCTCCCCTCCGACGACGACTTCGCCGACCCCGTGGCCTTCGCGATGTCCGAGTGGGACCTCGGTGAGTTGGAGAGCTTCGACTTCAGCGCGCCGGGCGGCCCGGAGGAGAAGGCCCCGGGCGAGCCGGAGCAGCGGCGCCCGGACGACGACCCCGAGGGCGGCGACGCCAGCCGCCCCTGACCGCGGCGACGATGAGGGCCGCCCGACCCACCAGGGGTCGGGCGGCCCTCATCGCACGGTCGGGCGGCCCTCGCCGCGGTCAAGCAGCCCACGTTGCGCGGTCGGGCCACATCGCGGAGTCGGCCCACGTCGCACGGTCGGGCCACGTCGCGGAGTCGGCCCACGTCGCACGGTCGGGCCACGTCGCGAGGTCGGGCCACATCGCGAGGTCGGGCCACATCGCGAAGTTGGGCAGCCCGCGTCGCGGGGTCGGGCGGCTCACGTCGCACGGTCGGGTCGCGCCGCAAGGTCGGGCGGCCGCCCGTCTTCGCGCGCGGCGCTCGTCGCGGGGTCGGGCTGCCGTCGCGAGGTCAGGCTGCGTCGCGGGGTCGGGGGCCCGGCCGTGGTCCGGAGGGGGCCAGTGCGGGTCGCTTCCGGCCCGCGGTCGGCTCAGCGGGGCTGCGCGGTGCCGGAGAGCAGGGCGCGGGTGGTCTCCCACCCCTCCACGGCCGGGTCGAGGAACGCCAGGTCGCCCGGCCCACGCAGGCGCCGCCAGGCCGGGGTCACCGCCAGGTCGCCGGGTCGCGGCGCCGCCGCGCGCACGGCCGCGGGTCGCGCGGTGTCCAGGTCCAGCGCCGGCAGCCACGCCGGTACGGGCAGCCGGGTGGCCACGCCGAGCAGCCCCGGTCCACCGCCCTCGACCGGGGCGACCGCGACCGGCCGGGTGGTGAGTGGGCGCAGCAGCTTGCCGATAGTCAGGCCCGGCACGTCGGGCGCGTCGCCGGCGATCACGGCCACCTGGGCGTAGCCGGTGTCGGCGAGAGCGGCGAAGACGGCGTTCGGGGTCGCCTCGGGGACCTCGTACACGGTCGTGCCCGGCCAGACCACCGCGTCGGCCAACTCCCGGTCCGCCGGGGTGACGGCAACGGCCGTCTCCACCTCGTTGAGCGTGGCGAGCAGGTCGACCACGTCCTCGGCGAGCGCGGCCCGCCAGTCCACCGGGTCGGTGCCGGGCGGCGCCCAGGTCACCGGTCCGAGCAACGCCACCACCACACGTCGGGCCACCCCACGACCCTAGCCGGGCACGTCACGAGCCACGACCCACGGGCGCGGGAAGGCGGCGTCCACCCGCTCGGCGACGTCCGACATGAGCAGCCGGCTGCCCGAGTCGCGTCGAGATCTTGGCAGGAACGTGCCCCTGGAGGGGCCGTCGCGTACCAAGATCTCGCCGGCTCCGTCCGCCCCGAAGCGGGCGCGGCAGCGCGGACGAAGCCGGCGCGGCAGCGCGGACAGCGCGGATTAAACCGGCGCGGGCAGCAGGCGTTGGCGGAGGTCGGGACGGCGGGTGGCCGGCGGCGGCGCTGACGGGGTCAGTCGGTCAGCGGGGTGCCCGAGGCCGCCGCGACGCCCTCCAGGTAGCCGCGCGCCCGCTCGGACTTCGGGTAGCGCGCGACGAGCGCCCAGAACCGCGCGTTGTGACTGGGCACGATGAGGTGCGCGAGCTCGTGCAGGAGCACATAGTCGATCACCCAGTCCGGCAGCCCCTGGACGCGGTGCGAGATGCGGATCGTGCCGTCGTCCGGGGTGCAGGATCCCCACCGGCCGTTCTGGTTGGTGACCCAGCGGACGCTCGTCGGTACGGCCTGCGCGCCGTGTTCGGCGAGGTAGAGCTTGATAAGCCGGGTGGCCCGGGCGAGCAGCTCGGCGTCGGACCGGGCGAGGCGCCCCTCCCGGGCGGCGAGCCGGGCGAGCATCCGGTCGACCCACTCGCTCTCCTCGGCGCGGGAGAACTGGTCCGGGATGAGGACGACGACCCGTTCACCGTCGCGATACGCGGACACCGTGCGTCGCCGACGCTGGCTGCGCCGCACTTCGACGACCGGCTTCCGCGCCCCTGCCATCAGCGGGCCGCGCAGCCTCGGATTCCTGTCACGAAGGAAAGCTAATGCGTACTGACCAGGGGTCCGCAAGGGTCAACACCCCGACACCCGCCCGGAAAATGGTGATTGGTCGGCAGGAGTCCCAAAAAATCTTTTGCCGGGCCACGGTGAATCGTCGCCGTCACCCTTCGTGGCGGCCGTCCGCGGGTGCGGAGGTGTCGCACCGCTGGCCTCCGCCGGGGTGCGGCGGGCACACCCCCCACGTTAGGTGATCTCCGTGGCAGGCGCAGCTCGGGGTCCCCGCACGGGGCATCTGGCCGGGTTCGGTCGGCGTGTCCCCGCCAAACTGACTTATCCGACGTAATTCGCCATGCACACTCTCGACGTCGACTTGCTCACAGTGACGAAGCACAGCTGACATGGAACCGCCCACACCTGGGTAGGGTCCGCGGACCAGCGGTCACGAGCGTGGCCGTGGGAGAACGACCCAGCGCCGGTGCCCGAGTGGCCCGCCGCCGGGAACCCCCGCCGGGACGGCATCGGCCGGCGGACGAGACGAGGAGGGCACCGTGGCCGACCAGGCCCAGACCTACAACGGTTACTGCGTCAAGTGCAAGGAGAAGCGGGACTTCGAGGGCCGCGTCGAGGTCTCGAAGACCGGGATGAACATGGCCAAGGGCAAGTGTCCGGTATGCGGCACAACAGTGAACCGCATCCTGGGCAAGGCGAAGGTCTGACCCGTACGGATGCGTCGGAGGGGGCGGCCGTCGGCCGCCCCCTCCGGCATGACCGCGCCTCATCCGCCGGCGCACCCGGTCGCGCACTGTCGGCTCGCCGACATGGTTACCGGCGGGTTGTGGATATCCCGGCATTTCCTGTGGACAGCCCTGGACAGGGCACCGCGCACCTGTGGACAACGATCGACGGTGAGCACGGACACGGTCACGATCGGTGTCATGCGCCGAGCCACGCTGCCCCGTCCCGTCCTGCTGCCGGGCCTCACCAGACTCTGGCGGGACCGTCACACCCTCCAACTCGGCGTCGAGCCGGGCCGCGCCGTGCTGCTGGAGATCGCCGACCCCCGGGCCGCCCGCCTGCTCGACCTGCTCGACGGCACCCGTAGCGAACGGCTGGTCCTGGCGCACGCCGTCGCCGCCGAGGTGGCCCCCGACGAGGCCCGCGCCCTGCTCGACGCGCTGCGGGCCGCGGGCCTGGTCGTACCCGCGCACACCCTGCTGCCGAAGGACCTGGCCGGCCCGCCCCGGGCCCGGCTCACCGCCGAGGCGGAGGCGCTCGCCCTGGCCTCGGCGCGGCTGCCCGGAACGCCCGCCCAGGTGCTGCGCCGGCGGCTGGCCGCCCGGGTGGTGGTCAGCGGCACCGGCCGCCTCGGCGCCCCGGTCGCCCTGGCGCTGGCCCAGGCCGGGGTGGGGCACGTGCACCCGGACCTGGCCGGGCCGGTGCGGCCGGCGGACCTGGTCGGCACGGGCATCCCGGCCGCCGCGCTCGGCCGTCCGCTCGCCCGGGCGGTACGCGACGCCGTCGAGCGGGCCGCCCCCGGCACGGGCACGGGCCCGCTCCGGCGGGGCCGGGTCGACCTGGTCGTCCAGCTCGGTACGGACCGACCGGCCGCCCTGCTCGCCGCCGGTCACGCCCAGCGCCGCCAGCCGCACCTGCTGCTCGGCCTCCGGGAGGGCGTGCCCGTGGTCGGCCCGCTCGTCCGCCCGCCCGCCGGCCCCTGCCTGAACTGCCTCGACCTGCACCGGGCGGACCGGGACCCGGACTGGCCGGCGCTGGCCGCCCAGCTCGCCACGGGCGCGGGCGAGCAGGCGTGTGCCACCGCGACCCTCCTGGCGGCCGGGGCGTACGCGGCGGCCGAGGCGCTGGCGCAGCTCGACGGGGGCACCCCGGAGACCCTGGGCTGCGCGGTGGAGATCACCGGGGCGGGGCGGTTCCGCCGCCGGATGTGGCCGCCGCACCCCTCCTGCGGATGTTCGCGACGGCGCCGGTGACGCCCCCGAAGGCGGGGACGGGCACCCAGCCCGGCGGCAGAGCAGCCGCGGGCCCCCGGAGTCGGTAACAATGGCCGGGTGACCGACATCCCGCGCCGGGCCGTGTCCCGGACCGCCAAGCTCGCCGCTCTGCCGCTCGGCTTCGCCGGTCGGACCGTCCTCGGCATGGGTAAGCGCGTCACGGGGCTCGCCTCCGACGTGATCTCCGCGGAGATCCAGCAACGCACCGCCGAGCAGCTCTTCAGCGTGTTGGGGCAGCTCAAGGGCGGTGCGATGAAGTTCGGGCAGGCGCTGTCGGTCTTCGAGGCCGCCCTGCCCGAGGAGATCGCCGCCCCCTACCGGCAGGCGCTGACCAAGCTCCAGGAGGCGGCGCCGCCGCTGCCGGCGGCCAGCGTGCACAAGGTGCTCGCCGAGCAGCTCGGCCCGGACTGGCGGGACCGGTTCGTGGAGTTCGACGACACCCCCGCCGCCGCGGCCAGCATCGGCCAGGTGCACCGGGCGGTGTGGCGGGAACCGGGCTACGGGCCGTCCGGCGCGCCGCAGACCCGCGACGTGGCTGTCAAGATCCAGTATCCGGGCGCCGGCGACGCCCTGCTCGCCGACCTCAAGCAGCTCTCCCGCCTCGGTGGGATGTTCCGGGCGATCCAGCCCGGGCTCGACGTCAAGCCGCTCCTGGCGGAGCTGCGGGAACGGATCACCGAGGAACTCGACTACGAGCTGGAGGCCGAGTCGCAGCGCGCCTTCGCCGCCGCGTACGCGGACGATCCGGAGATCCACATCCCGGCGGTGGTCTCGGCGTCGCCCCGGGTCCTGGTCACCGAGTGGGTCGAGGGCACCCCACTGGCGGAGATCATCCGCGAGGGCACGGAGGAGCAGCGCGACGAGGCCGGCCGGCTGATGGCCATCCTGCACCTGTCCGCGCCGCAGCGGGCCGGGCTGTTGCACGCCGATCCGCACCCGGGCAACTTCCGGCTGTTGGCGGACGGTCGGCTCGGCGTGATCGACTTCGGCGCGGTGGCCCGGATGCCGGAGGGCACGCCCGAGCCGATCGGCCGCATCGCCGCGCTGGCGCTGCGGGGCGACGCCGACGAGGTGGTCGCGGGCCTGCGCTCGGAGGGCTTCATCGGTTCCACCGAGGAGATCGACGCCGAGGCGGTACTCGACTTCCTCCGTCCGATGCTGGAGCCCATCGCCGCCGAGGAGTTCCGGTTCACCCGGGCCTGGCTGCGCACGGAGGCGACCCGGTTGGCCAGCCCCCGCTCCCCCGCGTACCAGTTGAGCCGGCAGCTCAACCTGCCGCCGTCGTACCTGCTCATCCACCGGGTGACGCTCGGCTCGATCGGCGTGCTCTGCCAACTGGAGGCGAAGGCGCCCTACCGGGGCATCCTGGAGCGCTGGCTGCCCGGCTTCGCCCCGTCGGCCGGCCAGCCCTCGGCGGGCGGCTGAACGACGGCCGCGCAACCGGACGCGGCGCGCGGCGCGAAGAAGACGGCGCAGCGCGCGGAAGACGACACGGGGCGGGGGAACGCGACGAGGGGCGGGGGCCGGATTCCGGCCACCGCCCCTCGCCTATCGGTGGGGTACTAGAGAACGCCCAGGTCGCGCGCCGCTCGGTTGCGGCTGTTCATGGCGACGGTACGGGCGGAAAGGGTTGCCTCAGTGCTCGTGGTGGTACGACCGGCCTGAGGCCGGCGCATTCGAGCCCGGGACAACGCTTCGTGAAGTAGTTGCATCTCGGCGACTCCGTCAAGAACGTTCAGCATGGTGGTCAGCTCTCTCGTCGCCGGCGTGACACCGGCGTGGGTGGGTTGGATCGGGTGCATGTCAGGCCGCCAGCCGGACCGTGGTGCGCGACTCGGACAGCCCACTGGCCGCCAGTCGTGCCTCGGCCTCGACCCGGAGCGCCGCGTCGCGGGCGAGGTCCTCCTTGCGCGGACGGCCACGGGGCCGCTTGCGCGGGACGACCGCGCCACGCTCGAAGATCTCGCCGCCCCAGACGCCCCAGGGCTCGGCCCGCTCCACCGCCCCGGCCAGGCACTCGACGCGCAGCGGGCAGTCCCCGCAGAGCGACTTGGCCAGCTCGAGCTCGGCGGGCGAGTCGGAGAACCACAGGTCGGGGTCGAACTTCCGGCAGGGCAGGTTCGCCTCCACCTCGACGCTCACGTCGAGTGGGGCCAACGCCAGACTCATCGCCCGGTCACCTCTCTCTCACTTCGATCTCGTGGATCGCATTTCCGACGTACTTGGCGGGCAAAAAACTGAGGCCGCGGATCCCGGTAGCGGGTTCCGCGGCCTCGAGGTGAGCCGGTGTCTGAGAATCAGACCGGTCTACCTCGAGGTGGAACTCCGCGGGCGCCCATGTAACGCTTGACAGCATCGACGCCCTTGCCCGTGAAGCCACTGGTCCCCTGGTTTCCGTTTGGCGCGGTGGCGAGAATCAGCTCGGCCTGAGCCTCGACACGGTGCACCTGGGAAACCGACGGTCGCGCAGTGGCGAGGGCCACCCGGACAGCCGACAACGGAGCGACGACAGCGGGCAGCGCCGCCGGACGCTCGTTGATGTAGACGATCTCCATCGGGACCACCTCCTCTGACGTTCACTCGTGCCGATACGGTCTCTACCCCTCGTGAGCAGCCCGAATGGCGCCGCTCGCGAGGTGTGTCATGAGGCTATTCCTCGCCACGGGGCGAGGGCAAACGAATTTACGGCGAGATTTCGAAAGTTTTCTCCGGGCAGACGTCGTCGACCGCCGCGCCCGCCACCAGCGCCAGGACCGCCTCCCCGTAGAGGCCGAGTTTCCGGGGCCCGATGCCGGCGATGGCGATCAGTTCCTCCGCCCGGCCGGGGCGCCGCTCCGCGAGCGCGACCAGAGTGGCGTCGGTGAAGACCACATAGGCCGGTACCCGCTGCCCGCCGGCCACCCGCTGGCGCCACTCGTGCAGCCGTTCGTGCAGCTCCTCGTCGATGTCCGAGGGGCAGGTGGGGCAGCGGCCGAGCTTGCGGTCCGGCCCCGCGAGCAGGGTGGCGCCGCAGATCCGGCAGGAGACGATCTGGGTCCGGCGGCGCTCGGGCCGACGCGCCGCCGGAGCGGCCCCGGCCCGCTCCGTCCCGCCCGAGCGGTCGAGCTGCGGCAGGAACCGCGAGGGCCGCCGGGCCCGCCCGCCCGGCGAGCGGGCCGAGGCGTACGACAGCCAGAGCCACTCGCGCGCCCGGGTGACGCCGACGTAGAGCAACCGGCGTTCCTCCTCGACCTGTTCGACGGTCTTGGCGTACGTGGTGGGCAGGGTGCCCTCGGAGAGGCCGACCAGGAAGACCGCGTCCCACTCCAGGCCCTTGGCGGAGTGCAGCGAGGCCAGGGTCACCCCGTCGACCGTCGGCACGTGCTGTGCGGCGGCGCGACGGGCCAGCTCGTCGTTGAAGTCGGCCAGGGTGACGGGGCGCTCGACCGAGGCGGCGGGCCCGATCGGCACCACCTCCGGGGTGGCGGCGTACTCCTCGGCGAGTTGCACCAGCGCGGCGAGCGCCTCCCACCGCTCGCGGGCGGCGCCACCGGCCGGGGCGGCGTCGGGGGCCCAGCCGACCGCGGTGAGCGCCTCCACGACGGCGGCGGGCAGCGGGGTCTCCCCGGGGATCGACCGGGTGGCGGCCCGCAGGGCGACCATCGCCTGCCGCACCTCGGCCCGCTCGAAGAACCGCTCCGCCCCCTGCACCACGTACGGCACCTGCGCCTCGGTCAGCGCCTTCTCGTACGCCTCGGACTGCGCGTTGGTCCGGAACAGCACGGCGATCTCCTTCGCCGGGGTGCCGGCGTCGACCAGGGCGCGGCAGCGGGCGGCCACCGCGTTGGCCTCGGCCGGCTCGTCGGTGAAGATCCGCAGCTCCGGTTCGGGGCCGGGCGGGCGCTGGCCGACCAGCTCCAGGCGCAGCCGGGCCTCGGTGCCCCGCGCCTGGGAGATGACCGCGTTGGCCAGCCCGACGACCTGCGGGGTGGAGCGGTAGTCGCGGACCAGCCGGACCACCGTCGCGCCCCGGTACCGGCGCGGGAAGTCGACCAGGTACGACGAGGTGGCCCCGGTGAACGAGTAGATCGTCTGGCTGGCGTCGCCGACCACGGTCAGGTCGTCCCGCCCGCCCAGCCACGCCTGGAGCAGCCGCTGCTGGAGGGGGTTGACGTCCTGGTACTCGTCGACGACGAAGTGCCGGTACTGGGCGCGGACCTGCTCGGCGACGTCCCGGTGCTCCTCGATGCCCCAGACCGCGGCGCGCAGCATGTCCTCGAAGTCGATCACCCCGTTGGACCGCTTGAGCCGCTCGTACGCCGCGAAGACCTCGGCGACGCGGGCCGGCTCGTGCGGGGTGTCCCGCATCGCCTTCGCCGCCGCGACGACGTATTCCCCCGGTTCCACCAGCGACGACTTCGCCCACTCGATCTCGCCGGCGAGGTCCCGGGCGGCCGCCCGGTCAGTACGCAGGCCGGCCTTGGCCGCGGCGAGGGTGACCAGCCGGACCTTGCTGTCCAGCAGCTCGGGCATGGCCCGCCCCTGGAGCAGCCGGGGCGCGAAGTAGCGCACCTGGCGCAGCGCCGCCGCGTGGAAGGTGCGCGCCTGGACGCCACCCACCCCGAGCGCGGTGAGCCGGGCGCGCATCTCGGCGGCGGCGCGGGCCGTGAAGGTCACCGCGAGCACGTGCCGGGCGGAGATCTCCCCGGAGAGCGCCCGGTGGGCGATCCGGGAGGTGACCGCGCGGGTCTTGCCGGTGCCGGCGCCGGCCAGGATGCAGACGGGGCCGGCGGGGGCGGTCACCGCCGAGCGCTGCTCGGGGTCGAGCCCGGCGAGCACGCGTTCGGATGCTGAGTGAACCACCACAGCGAGGAATTGTCTCAGCTCCGCCAGACGTTGCAGCGGTTAGCCTGGGCTTGATCGGCAAGCCGCCACGCGGACCGTTGGAGGATCTGACCATGCTGACGATGTACTCGACCCCCTGGTGCGGCTACTGCCACCGGCTGAAGTCGCAGCTCGACCGGGAGGGCATCGGCTACGAGGTGGTCGACATCGAGCAGGACGCGAAGGCCGCGGAGTTCGTGATGAGCGTCAACGGCGGCAACCAGACCGTCCCGACGCTGCGTTTCGCCGACGGCAGCGCCCTGACCAACCCCTCGATCATCCAGGTCAAGCAGCACCTGGCCACGATCGACGCCTGACCGGACGTAGCACCGCCGACGAGCGGCCGCCCACCCGGGCGGCCGCTCGTCGCGTACCACGGGGGGTCCTGACGACGCGGCGGCTCAGCGCGCCGGGCCCGGTGGGGTCGTGCCGACCACCTCCTGGCTCGCGGCGGCCGGGCCGACGGCGGTGGACCCCTCGGCAGGCCGGCGGGGGGCGGGGATCCGGACGGGTGGCGGTGGGCTGAGCGTGCGGCCGTGCCAGAGGTAGCCGCCGGCGAGCAGGGTGGCCACCCCGATCAGGGCGAACAGGACGCGGTAGTCCAGCACCCCTACGAGCAGCGCCCCCGCGCCGATCGAGAGCGCCTGCGGGCCGCTGACCACGGCCTCCGAGGCCGCGGCGACCCGGCCGAGCAGCGCTTGCGGGGTACGCCGCTGGATCAGCGTGTGCAGCCCGACCATCGTCAGCGGCAGCGACACCCCGGCCAGCAGTACCGCGACGAAGCCGAGCCAGAGGTTCGGGTACACCAGCGCCAGCGAGGCCGGCCCGAAGAACGCCACCCCGGCGGCGAGCGTGCCCACCTCGCCGGCGCGGCGCACCACGGCCGGGGAGAGCAGCCCGCCGACCAGTCCGCCGATGCCCTGCACGGTGACCAGCACGCCGACGAACGCGGCGTCCCGGCGCAGCCCCTGGTCGACGTACGCGAAGATCAACGACTCGCTGAAGCCCATCGCCAGCGATCCCAGCCCGTAGCCGAGCAGCGCCCGGCGCAGCGCCGGCTCCCCGGCCAGGTGACGCAGCCCGGCGCTCACCTCGGCCGGCCAGCGCAGCCCGGGCCCGGTGGGCGGCGTCTCCGTCGTGCGGAGCAGGCCCACCACGACGGCCGCCGACAGGAAGCCGGCCATCCCGATCACGGCCAGCATCCAGCCGCCGACGGCGGCGTAGAGCCCGGCGCCGGCCAGCGGGCCGACCAGCCGCAGCCCCTGGCGTACGGTCTGGAGCACGCCGTTGGCCTCGGCCAGCAGTTCCACCGGCACGAGCTGGCGGATCAGGCCGCTGAGCACCGCGCTGAGGGTGATGTACGACAGGCCGTAGAGGGCCGCCACCACGTAGATGATCCACACGTCGGTCCGGTCCCGCACCACGAGGAGCGGGGTGAGCAGCACGGCCGTCACCAGGTTCGCCGCCACGAAGAACGGGCGCCGGGGGTAGCGGTCGACGATCCACCCCACCAGTGGGGCCAGGGTCATCGGGGCGATGACCGCGAAGATGGTGGCGCCGGCCAGCCCGTCCGACCCGGTCAGGTCCTTCACCCAGATGGCGAGGGCCAGCAACAGGATCGACTCGGCGGCCATGCTGGCGAGCAGGCCGCCGAAGAGCAGGCGGAAATCCGGGCGGCGCAGGACGGTGCGCATGGGGTCCCTCCGGCGGGGGTGGTGCGCGGCGTGGCGCGGTCTGGGGTGGCACGGTCGGGCCGACGGCGTCGTACCGGACGCCGTGCCCTTCCACGGTCCTCTTTTCTGCGAGACACGCCCCCACCGGGACCTCCGGCGGGAGGCGCGCCGTCCATACTGGCCGTGGGGGGCGAATTTCATACAGTTACCGTCGCGTCTGCGGCGGTCCACGGGAAAAGAGGACGTCGTGCCTCCTGCCTCACCCAGCCCGATCCTGCGCCGCCGCAGGTTGGGCACCGAGCTGCGCCGGCTGCGCGAGGCCGCGGGTCTCACGGGAGACCAGGTCATCGAGCGGATCGGCTGGGCGTCCGCGTCCAAGTTGTCCCGGCTGGAGAACGGCCGCAGCCGCCCGGACCCGGACGACGTCCGCGTGCTGCTGGATCTCTACGGCGCCGACGAGGCGCTGCGCCGGGAACTCCTCGGCATCACCGAGGAGGCCGGCGACATCCGCGGCTGGCTGCGCAACTACCCGGTGATGACCCAGCAGCAGCGCAGCTTCGCCGAGCTGGAGGCGGGCTGCGCGGAGATCTCGGAATACAACCCGGTCCTGGTGCCGGGCCTGCTCCAGACGCCGGACTACGCGTCGGTGCGGATCGCCTCGGCCCGGCAGGTCGACGAGGAGGCCGGCGACCCGGAGGCCGGTGAGGACATCGACACCGAGGTGCGGGCCCGGCTGGCCCGGCAGTCGCTGCTCACCCGCTCGACCGACGCGCCCCGCTACACGGCGGTGCTGGAGGAGGCGGCGCTCGGCGGCCGGACCGGGCCGCCGGAGGTGCTGCGCGCGCAGCTGGTGCAGCTCTGCGAACTGGCGATGCTGCCGAACGTCACACTGCACGTGCTGCCACGCGACACCCAGATCGGCGACTGGTATCTCCCGCCGACCGCGTTCTCGGTCTACCGGTTCGCGGATCCGCTCGATCCGGAGACGCTGGCCATCGAAGGGGGGTTCACCGACGTCATGTCGACCGAGGTAAACGCCCTAAATCGCTATAAAGTGGTGTTCGAGTGGCTATGCACGGCGGCGCTCTCCGAATCGGACACCCTCTCCTGGCTGATCGAGGCGACGGGGCGGCTGCCCGGCACGGCGACCGCGTCCACGGTGGCGTACGGGCCGGCAACGGCGCCGACCCAACGCCGCCGGCATTCCGGGCGCCTGACGGACCGGTGAGCACGGGGGCCCACCGTCGGGTCGTGCGGCGCCACTCGTTCCATCGGAGCAGTTCACCTCAGGAGTGGCACGATGAACGAGATCCGCAACACGCCGTCCGTACTCGCCCAGCTCGCCGACGCCCCGTGGCGTAAGAGCACGCGCAGCCAGACCTCGAACTGCGTCGAGGTCGCACCACTGAGGACCGGGCCGGTCGCGGTGGCCCTGCGCGACAGCAAGGACCAGGGCGGTCCGGTGCTGCTGTTCAACCGGGCCGGCTGGCTGGGCTTCATCGCCGGCGCGAAGAACGGACAGTTCGATCTGAACTGATCCGTCGACCGTCGCGGGGCCCCCCGCAGCGGGCCGGCGGCCCCGCCGCGGCTGCGCCCGGCCACCCCCCCCACCCGGCCTCCCCAGAAAAGAGGAGCCAACGGACCAAACCTCGCCGTT